>CAIVVT010000001.1 GCA_903909435.1 uncultured Acidobacteriia bacterium
AGGCGTAGAATCGACGCATGGACCTGCACAGTTGGATCGCTCTACTGCGCCTGCCGATTGAGATCGTCGCCGCCTGCCTGGCCGTCCTGCCGGCGCTAGTACTGCTGCGAGCCTGGAGTTCGCTACCCGGGGAAATCCCCGTCCATTTCGGATTCACCGGCCGCCCGGACCGCTGGGGCGGGCGCTGGCAGGCCTGGATCGTTCCGCTGGTTGGCCTGGGCATCTACTGTGCTTTCAGTGTGGCCACCGGCTCCTGGAACTGGCTGCTGGGCAGACCAGCCGAATTGCCCCGCGGCCTCGAACCCATGATCCTGCTGCGGTTGTCCATCGGGGCGCTCATGACTTACATCACCTGGGGCACCGTGCGCGTGGCGCTGAAGGAGGCCGAGCGCCTGGATTGGCGCATTCTGCTCGGGATCATTGGTCTGACGGCGGTGCCGGCGATAGCGCTGGCGGGCATCGGCCACTGAACCGGATGATCCAGATTCCAGGTGACAGTTCGGTTTCCGTGGGACAATTGAGCCTGAGATGGGCGCCGGCAGGCAGTCGCGGGGCGCGGGGCATTTTTGGAGATTCGTCTTCGGAGATGGGCCGTGTCACGAGGCAAAGTCCGGTCTCCACAGGGCAGCGTGCCGGTTAACGGCCGGGGGGGCGGGCTCAAAGCCCGTTCTACGGATCAGTGCCACAGAAAATGTACCGCCGGTGGGCCGCAAGGCTCGCAGGTAAGGGTGAAAAGGTGCGGTAAGAGCGCACCGCGTCGCGGGTAACCGTGATGGCAGGGAAAACCCCACGTGGAGCAAAACCAAATAGGGGAGGATGGCGTGGCCCGCGCCGTTTGCACTCCCGGGTAGGTTGCTTGAGCCTGTCAGCAATGGCAAGGCCAGATGAATGACTGCCGCCCAGCCGCAAGGTTGGGACCAGAAACCGGCTTATCGCCGCGTCCATCTCAACTTTTCAGGTCATTAAATCCGGAGTCCGGCTGACGGACTCGCGCGACAATATGAATGGGTTAGGATCATTCTGTTGCGAACTAAGTCGTTTATCCTGTCCGCCGTAGCCGTGGCTTGCGTGGTTGGGGCGGGTTCACTGCGGGCGGAAGAGCGATCGCTCGTGCTCTTGTTCGGGCCTGACGACGCCGTGCCGGCCAGAGCAGCGGCCAAGGCGGCCGCGCTGGCGGCGCAGCACTGGCTGCAGACCCCTGGCTCGGTGGTGCAACTCCGCAGCGCCGACGCGCTGGACGCCATCGCCATCACCGGCAAAGCCAATGCGAAGGACATGGAGAGGGCGTTCATCGATCACGCCCTCAAGGGTGGGGAAGCCGATTTCGCCAGCTTTCTCACGTCGCTCGATTCCAGCGTGCAGAGTCTGGCGCAGCGGCCCGGGCTGCGCCTGCTGGTGCTGGTCATCAAGAGTCCTCCCATGTCGAATGAGCACGAGAACACGCTCGAGCAGTTGGTGGGTTACTGCCGCGAACACGTGATTCGAGTGATCGTGCTCGACGCCGCTTCAGACCGGCCCAAGACCGGTGCGCGTCCGGCGGCCGGATTGGAAGCGTTGGGACGGCGCACCGGCGGCGGTTATCTGACCGAGGCGCGCGGCCTCGAATCGAGCATCCTGCTGGCCGCTCCGGTGGAGCAGGCCGGGGCGAACAAGACGGAAGCCGAGCCAGCCAAGACCGCAGATAAGCCTGCTCCAGCCGCAGTCGCTGCTGGCAGTGGGCAGTTCACTCTTCCCGTCCGCGCCCGCTTCATCCGCACCTCCTCGCGCGGCGCCACGGGGTCCTCCGTGAACCTCAACGTGGGCGGAAGTTCGGGTGCCCAGTCCACCGGACTCCAGATGTCGGAAGCGGCAGGCAACGCCAACGACCCGGCCGGTCCGATGAACGGGATGTTCTTCGTGGAGTCGCCCATCAACGCGCTCAAGTTCGAAGTCGACGACCACGCGGGTACTTATCAAGCCAGGGCGCGCATTACCCAGACCGTGCGCAACTCGAAAGGCAGCGTAGTGTGGCGGGCGCAGAAGGAAGTGACCCTGCGCGGACCGCTGAAGCGGATGGACCTGCGGCAAAAGGGCAACCTCTACCTGCTGCGCGGGGTGACGCTGCCCGGCGGCGACACCTACAGCCTGGAGGGAATGGTGGAGGATCTGATCGCGGGCAGCGCGGGCAGCGTCCAGGAACCGTTGAAGACGGGCTCGACCGTGCCCGGGTTGGTGGTCAGCGACGCTGTGTTCGTGCGCCCGTTCAAAGGCTCCTCCGACCGGTTCGAAGCGGACCAGATCCTGAGTTACGAGGGGGAGGCGCTGGCACCCATCCTCGATCCGGTGTTCCGCGTGGAGGAGCCGATCAACCTGCGGCTCTACCTGATCATCTATCCGGATCGGCAGGGCTCGCAGCCGGAGTTGAACATGGAATTGCTGCGCGACGGCAAGTCCGTGGCCCGCCTGCCGCTGGCCTTCACGACGAAGATCAACGAGACGGCGTTGGAGGGCCGGCATACCAGCATGTCGGGCTCCCAGGCGCACGAGTTCCCGTATCTGGCCACCATCAAGGGCGCCAAGCTTGGAGTCGGCGAGTTCGAGGCGCGCGTCTCGATTCGCCAGGGACGCAACGTGCTCACGCGCAGCGTGCCTTTTCGTGTCGTGGGGGACGCGGCCCCAGCCGTGGCGGCTGCCGGCGGGCCGGCCGGCGGAACGGGCAGCGCAATCGACGAGAACGCCGACGTCGTGCTCCCCGAACTCGATCCCGTGGAAGTGACCCGGGACATGACCCCCAGCGCCGAGGAGCAGCAGCGCATCTGGACCGAAGCCGCCACGACGGCGATGGGCTACTCGGAGCATCTCCCGAACTTCCGCTGCACCCAGGAGACGCACCGCCTGAAGGCTCCCGTGAAGACGCCCGGCCTGATGAAGGAGACCGACAGCTTCAAGGACGAGTTGACCTACGAAGACGGCAAGGAAAGCTACAGGACGCTGGAGGTCAACGGGGCCAAGTCGAGCGTGTCCGTCCGCGAGGAAAAAGGCGTACACTCGCGCGGCGAGTTCGGAACCATGCTGAGCGGGCTGTTCAGCCCGGAGGTCGCGGCCAGCTACAAGTGGGCCGGCCACGCCATGGCGGGCGGCTCGTTGTGCCAGGTTTTCGACATCACCGTGGAACGGCCGAAATCGAATTTCGCGCTGTACTTCAACAAGCGGCGCGAGGCGGCCGCGTACAGCGGACGCGTGTTCATCGAAGAGGAGACGGGCCTGGTCCGCAAGCTGATCATCGAGGGCAGCGGTCTGCCACCGCTCTTCGGATTGCAGTCGCCCTCGTTCTCGCTGGATTACGGCATGGTCAAAGTCGGCACGCAGGACTATCTGTTGCCGCTGCGCTCCGTGTTGCAAGTCCGCCAGGACAAGTTCCTGGTGCGGAACGAAGCGGTCTTCCGGGAGTACCGCAAGTTCGAAGCTTCGTCCGAGATGAAGTTCTGAACCGCCGCCGCTTTCCCGCGCTCGCGGCGAAGGCCTGCCGTTATCATGGTTAACAGAGCCAAGTGACGCCCCGCACCGAAATCCCGGAACTCGCCTCGCGGCGGATCGCCCTGATGGAGCAAGCGCTGGGCGGGGTTCTGCGCGGCAAGGCCGAGGTCGTGCGGCTGTCGGTGGTGTGCCTGCTGGCGCGGGGCCACCTGCTGATCGAGGACGTGCCCGGCGTCGGTAAAACGACTCTTGCGCAGGGTCTGGCCCGGCTCGCCTCGTGCGGGTTCCAGCGGCTGCAGTGCACCTCCGACATGCTGCCCGGCGACATCCTGGGGGTCACGGTTTACAACGCCAAGACCGGCGAATTCGAGTTCCGCCGCGGTCCGATTTTCACGAACTTCCTGCTGGCGGACGAGATCAACCGCGCCACGCCCAAGACGCAGTCGGCGCTGCTGGAAGCGATGAACGAGCGCCAGATCACCATCGACGGCGTGACGTATCCGATGGCCGGGCCGTTCATGGTCGCCGCGACGCAAAATCCCGTGGAGCACCACGGCACATACCCGCTGCCGGAATCGCAGCTCGACCGCTTCTTAATGCGCGTGCGCATCGGCTACCCGGGCGAGGAAAGCGAGCGCGAGATCCTGCGCAACGGTCACGGCCAGACCTCGCACGTGCTTGCCGCCGTCCTGAGCGGAGCCGAGTTGATCGAGACGCAGAACGAAGTGGAACGCGTCACGGTCGAGGAATCGCTGCTCGGCTACATGCTGGAAATCGTGCGCCGCACGCGCGAGCACGACGGGCTCGCGTTGGGCGTCAGTCCGCGCGGCGCGCAGGCGCTCTACCGCGCCTCCCAGGCCCTTGCGCTGGCGGAAGGGCGGGCGTATTGTCTTCCCGACGACATCAAACGGCTGACGGTGCCGGTATTCGCGCACCGGGTCGTGCTCAACCAGCGTGCCAGCCTTGTGGCGCGCTCCACCGAGGCCGCCGAACGGGTACTCAACGAGATCCTCCGGCAGGTCGAGGTGCCGATCTAGTTTTAGCGTGACAGGAGACCAATGAAGACTGCCATCGTGGGTCTGCCGATGACCGGCAAGACCTCTTTGTTTACCATCCTTACGGGCGTGCACCAGACCACGCACATGGGTTCCACCGAAGCGCGGATCGGCGTCACCAAGGTGCCCGACGCGCGGGTAGACGCGCTCGCGAAGATCTACGAGCCGCCCAAGGTGACCTACGCCACGGTCGAGTTTCTGGACTTTCCATCGATTTCCAAAGAGGCGCTGCGCGACCCCAGCTACCTGGGCAGCCTGCGTGTCGCCGACGCCATCGCACACGTGGTCCGCGTCTTCGAGGACGATACCGTCCCGCACGAAAAGGGCAGCGTCGATCCGTTCAGGGACATCGAGGACGTGGACGTCGAGCTGATCCTGAGCGATCTGGTCGTAGTGGAGAAGCGCCTGGAGCGCCTGGAGAAGGACCGCAAGAAAGCCCATGGCGCCGAGCTGGAAGTGGAGTTCGATCTGCTGACCGAGGCCAAGCACAAGCTGGAAGCGAACGAAGCGTTGCGCGGCTGGGAACTCACCAAAGAGGCCGACAAGCTGCTGCGCGGCTTCCAGTTTCTGTCGCAGAAGCCGATGCTGATCGTGCTGAACCTGGGGGAGGCGGATGCGCCGCGGCTGGCCGAAGTCGAAGCCGGGTACGAGGCCAAACTGCTCTCCGGCAAAGCCCGCATCGGGGTCACCGCCATTTGCGGCAAAATCGAAGCCGAGCTGGCGGAATTGAGCGCCGAGGAACGCGCCGAGTACATGTCCAGCTACGGTCTGCCGGGCTCCAGTCTCGACCGCATGATCGAGGCGGCCTACCGCCTGCTCGGGCTGATGAGCTTCCTGACGGCGGGCGGAGACGAAGTCCGCGCCTGGACCATTCCGATCGGCTCCAACGCAGTGAAAGCCGCCGGGGCGATTCACTCGGACTTCGAGAAGAAGTTCATCCGCGCCGAGGCCGTGAATTGGAAGACGCTCGTCGATAACGGCGGCTATTCCGGGCTGCGCGAGAAGGGCCAGTTGCGCCTCGAAGGCAAGGACTACATCGTCCAGGACGGCGACGTTCTGGAAATCCGACACGGGTAGGTGTTAAATGTGGGGCCGCGCTCCACAGCCCGCATCTTGGCTTCACTCGTCGTGGTTAGTTGGCGGGGTCTGGAGAGCCGCCCCTGCACGCGCTAGTCGTTCCATACCGGCCGCCGCGAGCCCGGCCAGCAGGCAGCCCCAGGCAAACCAGTCCCCGGTCCGCGTGTACGGCGTCTGCTCCTTCTCCCACCCAAACCGCAGCCGGCCGACCACCCGCTGCGCATCGGCGTAACGGTCCCAGACGCGCCCGGCCGGATCGATGGAAGCCGTGATGCCGTCGTTGGTGGAGCGCAGCAGCCAGCGGTGGTTCTCGACGGCCCGCATCCGCGCCAGCAGCAGGTGTTGCGCCCGCGCGGCGCTGCGCCCGAAGTAGCCGTCGTTGCTGAGGTTCACGAACACATCCGCTCCCGCCTGCGCGACCTCGCGGACCAGGTGCGGGAACGCCGCCTCGTAGCAGATGAACGGACCGATGGCGTGTCCACCCGCCACGAAGGTCTCGACTTTCGTGCCCGGTTCAAAGTCCCCCGCCTCCGACGAGATCTTCTTGATCCAGCCGAACAGGGGCGGGATGAACTCGCCGAACGGGACCAGGAACCGCTTATCGTAGCGGCCGGCCAGTTGCCCTTCG
The DNA here is from genome assembly GCA_903909435.1 of uncultured Acidobacteriia bacterium. GTDB lineage: Bacteria > Acidobacteriota > Terriglobia > Bryobacterales > Bryobacteraceae > CAIVVT01. Next base: position 6,217 of record CAIVVT010000001.1, read on the forward strand.
CCGCTCAGGTAAATGGCCGAGTTCAGCGGGCGTCCCTGGGCCGTCCGCGCCACCCCGCCAAAGATGACCGGCACGCTCGCCAGCCGCGCCATGTTGTTCATCTGGTCGCGAAACGAGGGGTCGTCGTAGTAGTAAAACGGAGCGGGCGCCTCGGGCCAGAGCACCAGCGCCGGTGCGGAGCGTTGCGGCGACAGCACTTCCTGCAGCGTGATGAAGCTGAGCCGGCGGACCGTCAAATCGTTGTCCTCGTGGCTGACCGGCCCTTCGTCTTTCAGCGCCGGTTGCAGGCTCACCGCCTCCGCGACCGGACCCCGCTTAATGGAGACGATGGGCAGCAGCCATAGCGCTGCCAGCGGTAGCAGATACAGCAGATGCCGGCGCGGCCGCCGCAAGAGTACGAACGCGCCTCCGCAGGCGATGGCCACGAAGACGAACGAGAGCCCGTAAACGCCGGTCAGCGGGGCCAGGCGCAAGGGCAACGGCATGTCGATGCCCGCATCGCCCAGCAGCAGCCAGGCAAAGCCCAGCGGGCCATGCGTACGCTCCAGCCCCGTCCACACGGCGGCCAGCGCCAGTCCGCCCCAGGCGCGACGCAACAGCGATGCCGCCAGCGCCGCGAAGACGGCCAGGTGCAGCCCCTTGATGGCGGCGAACAGGGCCAGAGCCAGCCAACTCAACGGTCCCGTCAATCCACCGTAGAGGGCCAGCGTGTCCCGGATCCAAATGCACATCAGCCCCCATTGCAGCGCTCCGGCGATCCAGCCCGCCAGCGCGCATTGCAGTGTCAAAACAGTCTGCGGCGTCAGGCGTCGCGAGCCGCGTCCGGTGCCGCCCGCAGGCGCTGCGCTGGTCCCGACGCCACCTGATTTCGCGATTCCATACAGCAGCGGGATCGGCGCCAGCAGCGCCAGAACATTCCAATTCAAAGGCGGAAAAACCGCGAATAGCAACAGCCCCGTGGCCATCCCGCAGCACAGCAATAACCAGGTACGATTCATGGTGCAGAAGCTCTCTACAAGCGTACCTTTTGCCGAGCGCCGGTTACTCGCTCAGCGGCCAACCGCCCGCTGCGAGCTGGGACGTACCACCACTCCCTGACGGTCGCGGCTCCGAACGGAACGGAGCCGCGACCGTCAGGGAGTGGTGCAAGCAGGACACTGATGGTCGGGTCGACTCGGACCTTCAGTTCTCGCGGCGGCAGCGTGAAGCCACCCGATGATCGGCAAACTCGGCTATCATTTTTGAATGCCTGAGAAGAACGATTTTCGCGTCGATTACCTGGAACTTGGCTGCGCCGATACCGCCCGGGTGAAGAGCTTTTATCAGACCGTGTTCGGGTGGCATTTCACCGACTACGGCCCCGGCTACACCTGTTTCAACGACGGCAAGCTGCGCGGCGGATTCACCACCGACATCACGCCAACGGGCAGCGGGCCCCTGGTCGTGATTTACGCCTGGGATCTCGACAAGTCGCAATCGAAAATTGTCGCGGCGGGCGGCTCGGTCGTGAAGGAGACGTTCGCGTTTCCCGGCGGCAGCCGGTTCCATTTCGCCGACCCGGAAGGCAACGTGCTCGGCGTCTGGTCCGACGCGCAAGCCGAAGCCTGAGCGGAGCTACCAACTCCTCCGCACATAGGGTTTCGAGGCACTGGCCAGGAACACCAGCCAGGTGAAGATCCAGACGGATTGAGCCAGCAGCAGGTGCACAATCTGAATCCAGGCGGGCGCGGCCAGCAGCACGTTGAAGATGCCCACGCCGGTCTGGCAAACGACGGCGCACAGTGCGAATACCGCCAACTGCATGCGGGCCGTGCCCTCGTTTCCGCGGCGGGCAATGGTCGCGACCAGGACGCCGGCCACCAGCAGGGCCGCGATGGCCGCGATGGCCGGGTGAATCACGCGCAGGCGGACCAGGAAGTGCTGGCTGGGCGAAGTGTCGGCCTGGATTTTTGCGAGCAGGGTGCCATCGAGCGCCGGCTGGGTCGGGAAAACTGTATCGCCCAGCGCGGTGACGGCCCCGGTCACGCTGGTCAGCAACACCACGAGCAAGGCGAATCCGAGCAGGATTCTGGCGATCGGAGCAGCCGGCGGCACGAAGGTGGCTTCATCGTGCCGTAAGCTCGCCCGCCAAGCCACCAGCGCCGCGCTCGCAGTCAGCAGCAGCGTGTTCGCGAGGTGCAATTCGACGGCGTAAGCGCGTTCCACCGAGGCATCGTCCACCACCAGGTGCCGCTTGACCAGTACCGCGCCCAGCAAGGCCTCCACGATCAGAAAGCACAGCGCCATCAGGGAGGCGCGGAAAATGGGTCCGCTCATGCGCCGCGACCAGAAGACCAGCACCACGGCGAAGATGCCGCACAGTCCGGTCATCAAGCGGTGCGTGTACTCGATGAGCGTCTTCATCTCGGGAGCCTGCGGGATGATCTCGCCGTTGCAGGCCGGCCAGTGGCTGCCGCACCCGTTGCCCGAGCCGGTGATTCGCACCCACGCGCCGAAAAGAATCACGGCGAGCAGGTATAGGACAAAGAACCAGGCGAATGCGACAAACTTGCGGCTTCTCATGGGCGGACTCAACCTCGTCTTTCAGAGTATCCCGGCTGCAGTGGGCGTGCCATGTGCTATCGGCCGCATGGGCTTCGCCGTGGTACCAGGCGGCTTGGAGTTCAAGCGCCCGTCAGTACTAGCTGGAACCGGACTTGCGGGCGCGCTGAGGACTGGATTGGACGCAAGGGGTTCCCCTGCGCGGGAACGTATGCCATGCGCTGGGAGAACTGCAATCGTCCCCGGGGACGGCAGTGCGGCCGGTGATTTCCAGCAACAGGTGAAAGGGGGGGAGGATTTTTCCGCAGCAACTAGGCGACAGGCCGGCTGGCCTTGCGGCCCGCTTTCCTGAATTCTTTTTTCTCGATGGTGACGCACACCAGATGGCCCTGCGCCCGAACGACCTTGCCCATGGCAAGCAACTTCATCGGAATACGCCCATCGAGTTCGGCAGGCCAATCGACGTCCAATTCCAATCGGGTTCCTGGAGAAAGAGGTGTCTCGGAGAAGAACGCGATGCCGCTGCTCGAGAAGTCCTTGGTCTCGCCTTTTCCCGTGACAATCCCGATCTTGCGATTCAGGACAGTCCAGCGCAACTCGCTCTTGATGGGGAACCGGATTCCGTTGCGGCGCTCTTGTCCGATCAAAGGCAGCACCTTGCCCTCAGACACCATGGCTCTCATCTCACCTCCTTCCTCTAATATCGGTAATTTACCATGTAATTCAACTATATGACTGAAATCACCTGAACGCTACCTGCGAATTCACCAGACACCGGCCCGGCCAATCGGGAGGCACTGTGGAATCCGATCTCCTGACAGCGGGTTCAAGCTGCTGCGGCGCACACCGCAAAGAATTTCTCTGAGGACGACCCCAGGATTCCGCACGCGTTTCCATGCGACTGCTTCGCCCCCTATCGGTTGAACTCAATCTCGATTTCCTTTTCCAATGCCGGAAACTCGTGCGGCATGGACGGAAATCCCGCGTGCGTTTCCGGTGGCGGATCAACTGCCGAAACCGGCTCCGCGATCACCCCGTTTCGCGCCTGGTGCACGCTGCATCCGGTCACGAATTGGGAGCCCGCGGCGGTTCGATTGCCGGCGGCCCAAACAGAGAAACGGTCAATCTTGACGGCTCTGGCGGTCAAGTCGTTGATTCCAGATGGGCGATCCACATAAACCGTCAAATCCAACCGTTTCGATGTTTCGCCGAATCGCGCTGGCGGCGGGTTGCCTCGCGGCTGTGCGTTATGAAAGAGTCTGTCTATGCAACGGCGTGATTTCCTTCAAACGGCCGGCGCGGCCGCCACCTGGACGGCCCTTTCGCGGAGCCGCGTACTGGGCGCGAACAACCGGCTGAACGTCGGGCTGATCGGCTGCGGCGGCCGCGGCAGCCTGGACGCGCGGCTGATGCGCGGCCACCTGGACGATTTGAAAGCGCTGGCGCCAGACGGCTTCACCAACGGCCAGCCCGATCCGCGCCTCACCGGCGAGCCGCGCGGCGTCGAGATTGCCGCCTTGTGCGACGTCGATCAGCGCCGCATCGACAAGGCCCTGACCTGGGCTCCCAACGCGCGGAGCTTCTCCGATTTCCGCAAGCTGCTCGACTCGAAAGACGTCGATGCCGTGATCCTGGCGACGCCCGACCACTGGCACGGCAGCATCGCCATTCTTGCCTGCGACGCCGGCAAGGACATGTACATCGAGAAGCCGGTGATGTACTCGCTGCGCGAAGCCCGCTTCATCCGCGACGCGGTCCGCCGCAACAAGCGCATCGTCCAGATCGGCACCCAGCACCGCTCGGCGGAGCACATCGCCGAAGCCGCGAAGATCGTGCAAAGCGGCCAGATTGGCCCGGTCTATTTCGTGCGTGTGTGGAACTATCGAAACCAGGGCAACGCCGCCCCCAGTGCCGACGCGCCCGTCCCCGCCGGCATGAATTGGGACTTCTGGGTGGGTCCCGCGCCCGGCGTGCCGTTCAACCCGGACCGGCTGTTTTACCGCAACTTCATGGACTACACCAACGGCGTGATTTCCGACTACGGGATGCACCGTTTCGACAGCGTGCACCAGATCATGGGCGTGGACACGCCGCTGACGGTGGCCTCCGCCTGGACCCGCTTCCGCACCGGCAAGGTCCAGGGCGACCTGCCGGACGTGCACCAGGCCACCTACGAATACCCAGGCTTCGTGCTCAGCTACGAGTGCAATATCGTGAACTCGCACGGGCTGGGCGGGCGCACCCCGGGCATGCGCTACTACGGTGCGACCGGGTTGAACGACCGGCCGCACGGCATGGCGTTCTACGGCACCGAGGGCGCGCTGTATGTGGATCGCATCGGCATGGAATTCTATCCCGAGGAGACCGGCAAAGCGTCGCCCACGCGGCCGGAAGCGTTCCACAAGAACGAGGCCGAACCGACGGCGCTGCACACCAAGAACTTCGTCGATTTCGTGCGGGCCCGCAAGGAGCCGTTCGCCAACATCGACGCCGGATGCCGCTCGACGGTGATTCCGCTGATCGGCAACATCGCGGCGAAGACCGGGCAGAAGCTGAAGTGGGACGCCGCCAGCGAGTCGTTCACAGGGTCGCAGGAAGCGAACGCGCTGCTGTTCCGCGAATACCGCAAGCCGTGGGACCTGGTGCGGTTCGGCTGAGGCGGGCTCTGAAAACAAACCGGAACGGAGCCGCGACCGTGCGGGAGTGGTGTCTGCTACAGGACTTGACCGCTGTCTATCGTTCGCGGTTCTGTGCTGGGCAGTGGGCGCGGATTATCCTCGTTGGGGTGAAACGTCCGCTGGTCATGGAGAGGCCGGTATCGCTGCGTTATCGGCGACTGCGTGCACGGGCTCTGGATTCGGCCGCAATTCTTCACGCGAGGTGATGGACATCATGAACTCACGTTGGCTGCTCGCCGCAGTTTTCGCTGCAAGCACACCAGGAACCGTGCTCTGGGAAGCGCGTCCGGGCTTTCGTGATTTTGGCGGTATTACGGAAGCGTCTGGGCTGGCTATCACCGGAAATATCACGGGCGACGGCGGCATCTTTGCGTTCGATGCCGCCACTGGCAAACTCCGCTGGAAGAACCCCGTCGGGCAGATGCGCGGTGGGCCGGCCACCGACGGAGAGCGCATCTTTGCCGTTGCCGACGCTTCTTCGGGGAAGGGCACGCTCTACGCACTGGACGTGAAGACCGGGAAGACAGTCTGGCAACTGTCCGACGATGGTCTAGGAGGTCCCACGCCCCTGGTTGCGGGGAGGGTGGTCTATCTTCCTAGCCGGAATGGGCATGTCCATGCCCTGGATGCGGTCACGGGGAAGGTGCTATGGCGCTTTCAGTTCTCGGCCAGCTACGGAGCAACCGCGGAGACCAGCACGTGCCCGACACGGGCTGCCCTCGATGAAGGCCGGTTGTTCTTTGGCGGCGCCGATCATGCCAGCCAAAACGGGTACCTCTGGGCACTCGACACCTCTTCGGGAAGAGTCCTGTGGAAGGCACAGATCCTTGAAAGGGGTTACCGCACAAGTGCCTGTGTGAACACGCCGGCGGTTTCCGGCAACATGGTGGTGACTACGGCCGTGATTGCGCCGAACCATATCGGCGCCTACGACGCGGCAACCGGGCGGCTTGTCTGGCAGCAGCAAGACGAGCGGATCGTGAACGGCAAGCGAACCTCCAGCGCGCTCTCGCCGGTGGTCATCGCCAACGGAGTCGCGTACAGCCTGTATCAAAATGGGCTCGCGTTCTGGTCTATGGAGGACGGAAGGCCGCTTGGCCATATCGCCGGGAGCTTCACTACTTCGAATTACGTCAGCAACGACACGCTCCTGGCTGAGTCGGGAGGGATGCTTTTCTTCCTCGGGCATTTGGCCGAGGATACCGGATACCCGGGGGAGCACCCTCTTCACGCCATGGATCTGACAACACGGAAGATCCTTTGGACGCACCGCGTGAACCGCACGGGCAGATTCGAGCCGGACTGGCCGACCCACGACTTTTTAGTCACCGGCAACGCCATCTACTACGAAAACAACGGATTCATGGCGAAGATCTCCCGCTAGCTCAGTCTGGACAGCCGCGGTGGATGAAGAGCGTCAAGCCACAACGCGGGAGTCTAGCCCTCAGTGGAGTGAACAGGAACCCGTCGTCCTGCAACCAGCACCTGGGCGCGTAGCAGGAAGTCGGATTCGGGCCGCATCTCCACCGGAGTTCGTCTTGGGGCGAGGTTTCCTGGTAGTTGCGGCACGCATTAACAGCGCTTAGGAACTCGATATCAGGTAGCGCCCCAAAACCGCGTGAGCCTCTGGCAGATGCTTCGCTACAACGTTCCAGACTTCCTCGATATCGACCCCGAAGTCGCCATGAATGAGTACATCGCGCATTCCGCAGATACGACGCCAGTCAAGTTCGGGAAGCGCAGCCCGCGTACCGCCGGTAAACATCGCACGGAATGTGCAGGGAGGGAAGTTCGCCCAGGCGCGATGACCGGCCCGGGCCACTACAGTTGCAGCACCGTGCGCAGCCCCTCATCGACGGAGCGCTGCAGCCGCGGCGGCAACGTGCCGGCATGCTCAGTCAGAAAGCTACGGTCCAGGGTCAGGAGTTGCGAGACGTTGACGACCGAGGCCCTCGCGAGGCCCGCGGATCGCTCCGGCAATAGCACGTTCCCCGGGGCATCGGCGAGTTCCAGGTTCGTGGTGATCGCGGCTACGATTGCGGTTTGAATCCGGCTTCGATTGAACGCATCCGCTTGCACCACGAGCACCGGCCGCCGGTAGCCGGGTTCGGAGCGACGCGGATCGGGAAGGTCCGCCCACCAGACATCTCCGCGCTGTATCCCGCGCTGAAGCTCGTCCATCCTTACCAAGCTTCCCGGTCGAGAGATTTCAGTTGGGCGTCGTGCAGCCTGGAATCGAGTGTCGCCGGGTTGCGCGAATACACGTCGTTCAGGCGTTCGGTGATCGCGCTGTCATCCTTCGATGCCAGAAACGCCGCAATTGCCTTGGCGTACAGTTCGCTTCTCGAAACCCGCAGGCGGCGGGCGGTCGATTCCGCAAGTTGAAACAGGTCGTCCGGCAAGGACACCGCAGTCTTCATAGTCACAGTATAACCCGAGTTATACCGGAGGTACCGGAGACGTCGGCCCCCCGCGCCCGATCGGCGACCCGCCAGGATCGGGCTCTGGAGAGCCCGGGCGGTTCGGAGAGCCGCCCCACTGCGGGCGGCGCCCCGCCGCGAGCTAGAGCGGCTTTTCGGCCATGGCCAGCAGGGTCTCGAAGTGCGGCGCTTCGGCTTCGCGGTGGACCACTGCGATCTCGATCTGCTGGAAGCGCGCCTTGCGCAGCAGGCCCAGCAGTTCCACCTGCGAGAAGCCCAGCCACACGTCGGCGTACAGCTCGCGGGCCTCTTCCAGACCGTGTTTCAGCAGGTCCATCACCACGATCCGGCCGCCCGGTTTCAGGATGCGCGAGGCTTCCTCCAGCGTCCTGTCGGGGTGCAGCGAGTGGTGCAGGCTCTGGTGCAGCAGCGCCAGGTCCGCCTCCTCCGCCGCCAGAGGCAGCTCCTCCAGGTCGCCCAGACGGTATTCCACGTTCTTTACGCCGTGGCTGAGCGCCACCCCCGCGCCGTATTCGACCATCTTCTCCGAGTTGTCCACCGCGATGACGCGCTGTGCGCGCTGGGCCAGCAGCAGGGTCAGAGTTCCCTCCCCCGCACCCAGGTCGGCGATGACCAGCGGCGGCAGCAGCCGCAGCAGCATTTCGGCCAAGCCCTCCCAACTGCGCCCGGGAATGTAGTTGCGCCCGAAGCGCCCGGCGAGCTCGTCGAAGTAGCTGCGCAGCTTGTCCTTGCGCTTCATCAGGATCAGCCGCAACGCCTCGTCGTCCTCCCGCGCGGCGGCAATTTCGGCGGCCGAGCGCCGTAGCGTCTCCGTCAGAACCGCCTCGGTTCCCGGCGGGGTGGTCATCCGGTACAGGCTCTTCTGGCCGACGCGGCGGACGCCCGCCAGACCCGCGACTTTCAACTGCGAGAGTTGCATCGAGATGCGGCTCTGCCCCATGCCCAGGATCTCCTGGAGCTCCGCGACGCTGAGTTCCTCCTGCTCCAGCAGGCGTAGGATGCGGACGCGGCCCTCCTCGCCCAGCAGACGCAGCACTTTGAGAAATCCAGCCATTTGAAATCAGTGTATCAATAAATCACTATTTCTTGATTCACAATTCGTGCTATCCTGTGCCTGAGGTACGACGCACATGAGCACCCCTGTCACTTCTCCCGTGGCCACCGAGTATAAGGTCGCCGATATCGCCCTGGCCGCCTGGGGCCGCAAAGAAATCGAAATCGCCGAGTACGAGATGCCCGGCCTGATGGCCATCCGCCGGAAGTACGCAGTGGACAAGCCGCTCAACGGCGTGCGCGTCACCGGCTCGCTGCACATGACGATTCAGACCGCGGTGCTGATCGAGACCCTGGTCGACCTCGGCGCGAGCGTGCGCTGGGCCAGCTGCAACATCTTCTCGACGCAGGACCACGCCGCCGCCGCGATTGCCGCCGCCGGCGTGCCGGTGTTCGCCTGGAAGGGCGAGTCGCTGGAAGACTACTGGTGGTGCACCTACCAGGCGCTCAGCCACCCCGGCGGCAAGGGCCCTGAATTGATCGTGGACGACGGCGGCGACGCGACGCTGCTGATCCACAAGGGCTTTGAGCTGGAAAACGGCTCGAATTGGGTGCTGACGCCTTCGGAGAGCCACGAAGAGGAAGTCATCAAGGACCTGCTGAAGACGGTCTACGCCGAGAACCCGACGCCCTGGCACGACGTGGTGAAGGACTGGCGCGGCGTTTCCGAAGAGACGACCACGGGCGTCCACCGGCTCTACAAAATGCAGCAGGAAGGCGCGCTGCTGGTGCCCGCTATCAACGTGAACGACTCGGTGACGAAGTCGAAGTTCGACAACCTGTACGGCTGCCGCGAGTCGCTGGCCGACGGCATCAAGCGGGCCACCGACGTGATGGTGGCCGGCAAGGTCGCGGTGGTCTGCGGCTACGGCGACGTGGGCAAGGGCTGCGCGCAATCGCTGCGCGGCATCGGCGCGCGCGTGATCGTGACGGAAGTCGATCCCATCAACGCGCTGCAGGCCGCGATGGAAGGCTACCAGGTGGCTCCGGTCGAGGACACGCTCGGCACCGGCGACATCTATGTCACCTGCACGGGCAACGTGGACATCATCACGCTGGAACACATGCAGCGCATGAAGGACCAGGCCATCGTTTGCAACATCGGGCACTTCGACAACGAGATCCAGGTGGACCTTTTGAATACGTCGGACGCCGTGCGCACGAACATCAAGCCTCAGGTGGACAAGTACACATTCGCTAACGGCAACTGCATCTTCCTTCTGGCGGAAGGCCGGCTGGTGAATCTCGGCTGCGCCACCGGCCACCCGAGCTTCGTCATGTCGAACAGCTTTTCGAACCAGACGCTGGCGCAGCTCGACCTGTGGAAGAACAAGGACACCTACGCGGTGGGCGTCTACACGCTGCCGAAGAAGCTGGACGAGGAAGTCGCTCGCCTGCACCTCGAGAAGATCGGCGTGAAGCTCACGACCCTGACGCCGCGGCAGGCCGACTACATCGGAGTGCCGGTGGAAGGCCCGTACAAGCCGGATACGTACCGCTACTAAGGGCCGGTCGAGTGCGCGGCTGGGCAGACTTGAGTCTGCGTGGGGCTTCAGCCCCGCCTGCTTGTTCGGACAGAAGGACCGGCTGGAGACGGTCCGCAGGCTGAAGGCTTGTCCAATAGCCGGTCCCTCGGGGCCGGCTATTTTCGGATGCGCACGGACCGCGCACCGGACGGTTATCTAAACCCCGCTCGGCGGGTCCATCAAAATAGGTGGATCTGCCGCAGTTCTAAAGAGGAGCGATCGATTGGGCAACGCTGCCGGGCGGCCAATCCCGGTTCGGGTCACGGGCAATACGTCGTGTCGAACTGCCTGTAATGACGCTGTCATTACGCCATGCTGTGCTGATTAACGAAGGGAGACGCTTCCTATGCCTACTTTTCAGCACGAAAAGCCCAAGCGCGATACTCTGAACCTCCGCATACAGCCGGAACTGCGCGGACTGATTGATCGTGCGGCTGAGTTATCGGGCAAGAACCGGACGACCTTCGTGCTCGACGCCGCCCGGTGCGCAGCTCAGAATGCGCTGCTGGACCGCACCGTATTGGCGGTTAGTCCGGAAGCCTATGCCGAGTTCCTCACCCGGTTGGACGCGCAGCCCCACCCGAATGACAGGCTACTCCGCTCCCTGCAAACGGCCGCGCCATGGGAGAAGTAGTCGAACTGCTGCCGCCTGCGCTCCTCGCTGAGCAGCATGACCTGGACGATTTCCAATCCTGGGAGACCGCGCTCGACGAGTGGCTCAAGCGCCGCGCGCGCGCCAATCAGGCCAGTCGCGCTTCGCGCACCTATGTTGTTTGCGAGCAGACACACGTGGTTGGCTACTATGCATTGGCCTCTGGCGCACTGACTGTGGAAAGCGCGCCCGGGCGGTTCAAGCGAAACATGCCGAACCCCATTCCAGTCGCCGTCCTGGCTCGCCTGGCCGTGCACCAAGACTGGCATGGCAGGGGGTTGGGACGCGCACTATTCCGGGACGCCGCGTACCGGGTCGCGCAAGCCGCCGATTCGATCGGTATCCGCGGCATCGTGGTTCATGCAATATCGGAGCAGGCGAGGGATTTTTACTTGGCGCTCGGCTTCGATGCGAGCCCGACCGAGCCGATGACTCTGATGGTGACGTTGTCCGACGTGCGGGCCATCTTCTCGCGATAGCGCAGGCCGCGTCTGCCGGGGACGGTCGTACCACTGCCATCGACCAGCGCGAGGCGGCCGAGATCTTCGGCGGCGGGGTGAACGCCTTCTCGAGGTACGAGAATGGCAGGACCAAGCCTCCCCTGGCTCTGGTCAAGTTACTCGCGGTACTGAACCGTCACCCTGAACTCCTGGATGAGGTCAAGTCGGTAGACGCTTGACCTCATTCGCTTGGAATCCTCGCAGCGGGCCAAACTCACAGCGCCAGGGTCCGCCCCCCGCAGTCACGCCAACGATTCAATCTTCGTCTTGCTTCCTCAGTCGCGCGATCACGTTCAGGTCCTCGAGCGTAGTCGTGTCGCCGATCACCTCTCCGCCGGCCGCAACCTCGCGCAGCAGACGGCGCATGATCTTGCCGCTGCGGGTCTTGGGCAGCGCTTCGCTGAAGCGGATGTCGTCGGGCTTGGCCATGGCGCCAATCTCCTTCGCCACCCAACTGCGCAACTCCTCCTTCAACTCGGGAGTCGCGGCATAGCCGTCCTGCAGCGTGACGAACGCGGCGATGGCCTGACCCTTGATCTCGTCCGGCCGGCCCACCACGGCGGCCTCGGCGACCTTCGGATGCGCGACCAGCGCACTCTCCACTTCCATGGTGCTGAGACGGTGGCCGGAGACGTTCAGCACGTCGTCGATGCGGCCCATGATCCACAGGTAGCCGTCGGCGTCCTTGCGCGCGCCGTCGCCGGTGAAGTAGATGCCCGGCAACTGCGAGAAATAGGCTGACTTGAAGCGTGCGGGATCGCCGTAAATGGTGCGCAGCATGGACGGCCACGGCTTGCGCACCACCAGGAACCCGCCGGAGCCGAGCGGCACCGAGTTGCCCTCGTTATCGACCACGTCGGCCGCGATACCGGGCAGCGGCAGCGTGGCGGAGCCCGGCTTGGTGGGCGTGGCGCCCGGCAGCGGGGACACCATGATGCAGCCCGTCTCAGTCTGCCACCATGTGTCCACGATAGGGCAGCGGCTGCGGCCGATCACCTCGCGGTACCACATCCAGGCTTCCGGGTTGATCGGCTCGCCGACCGAGCCCAGCAGGCGCAGCGACTTCATCGCATACTTGCGCGGGTGCTCCTCGCCCAGCCGCATGAAGGCCCGGATGGCGGTCGGCGCGGTGTAAAGAATCGTGACCTTGTGCTTCTCGACGATGCGCCAGAAGCGGTCCGGCGTGGGCGTAAACGGCGCGCCTTCGTACATCAGCACAGTGGCGCCGTTGAGCAGCGGACCGTACACGATGTAGCTGTGCCCGGTGACCCAGCCGATGTCGGCTGTACACCAGTAAATGTCCTCGTCCTTCAGGTCGAAAACCCAGCGGGAGGTGATGTAGGTGCCCACCGCGTACCCGCCCGTGGTGTGCAGGATGCCCTTGGGCTTGCCGGTGGTGCCGGAGGTGTAGAGCAGGTAGAGCGGGTGTTCGGCGTCGAGCGGAATGGCCTCGCATTCGTCGGAAGCGTTGGCCATCAGTTCGTGCCACCAGTGGTCGCGCCCTGCCTGCATCACCTGCTCACTGCCGGTGCGCTGGTAGACCACCACGCTGCGCACGGAGGTGCACGCTTTTAAGGCTTCGTCCACCACGCTCTTTAGCTTCAACTCCGCGCCGCGGCGCAGGGCTCCATCCTGGGTGATGATGCAGGAGGCCTGGCAATCGTTGACGCGGTCGGCGAGCGCGGTCGCCGAGAAGCCGCCGAAAACAACCGTGTGCGGAGCGCCGATGCGCGCGCAGGCGAGCATGGCGATGGGCAGCGCCGGACACATGCCCATGTAGATGGCCACGCGCTCGCCGGTCGAAACGCCGATGGACTTCAGCACGTTCGCGAACTTGCAGACCTCGTCGTGCAACTGCTGGTAGGTGAGCGTGACCACCTCGCCCGGCTCGGACTCCCAGATGAGCGCGGCTTTGTTCTTGCGGGGACCAGAAAGGTGCCGGTCCAGACAGTTGTAAGAGAGATTGATCTCGCCACCGGAGAACCACTTGGCGAAGGGCGGCTCCCAATCCAGGACCTTATCCCAGGGCCGGAACCAATGCAGTTCGGAGGCAATGCCACCCCAGAATTTGTCGGGATCGGATTCCGCCTCGGCGCACAGCCGCCGGTAGCTCTCCAGGCCCTGCACACGGGCCTGGGCTTTGAATTCATCCGAGGGCTCGAAGATTCGGGTTTCGGTCAGGGTGGATTCTATGTTCGTCTGGTCCGGCATCGCTGGTCGGTTCCTCCTGCAGAGTAGCCGCTATGGGGAGCGGCACCATGCCAGTTTGACACAGGTTTCGGGCGGATGGCCGCGGCTTGGAGGAACGGGCGGGAAGAGCTGCGCTATCGAGACTCGCAGAAGACACGAGCCAACGCACCATGCCATGTGGGGCAGATTGTCAACCTGCGGCGGGTTGGCAACCCGCCCTGCCTGGCCTGCGAATGGACTGTTCAGCGCCGGTACACAACCGGCGCGCAGGATGCCATCCTGCCCCAGAACCGAAAATGGGGGTGACGCAGTCGGATGCGCGCCTCGATGAACGGGGGCTGGAGAGCCGCCCCACATTGATGATCTAGGCGTGGGCACCGATGGTGCGCGTGGACGAGAACGCGAGCACGCGCGGCGTCACCAGGTCGCACCAGTCTTCCACTTTCAACCGGATGACATCGTGATGCGTGCCGGCGTTAAACGAGATCGCATCTTCCGCCATGAGCAACCCGTCGCAGTAGACCGGTATGTCGTAGAGCGTGCCGTTGCCCATGGGCGGCATCGCGCCCAACTCGCAATCGGGGAACAGCCCTGCGACTTCCTGCTCCGTGGCGAGGCGCAGATGCGCGCAGCCAAACGAGTGGCGCAGGTCTTCCAGATTGACGGCGCGGTCGGCCGGTAAGACGGCCATCGCATACCCGTCCTCAAAATTGACGATCACGGTTTTCGCGAATCTGCGGGCTGGCACGTGGTCCGCCTGAGCGGTTTCCCTGGCGGTAAAGCTGAGCGGATGGACATCATGCCGGTACCAGCACCCGCGCATCTCGAGGAATGTACTAAGACGATCAAGCAGGCTCATAATCAGCCTCCTTTTGTTGAGTCGAGCATACCTCGCTCTCCGCCCGGATGGAAGGAGATTCGGAGCCGCACCGGACCCAATGCCGGCTGGCTGCGGCGGCCTGCGGAAGGGCCCCGGTCATCCCGTGCGGGCGCGTGTAAGAATTGTACGGTAAGTGCCCACCCCAAGGATGCGTATCCTGGCGGCTTTCGCCGCGTCCGCCGTGCTCTCCTGGCCGTCGCAGCTCCAGGTGACGCCGCAGCACGCGGGCAGCATCGCGGCGCTGGTCGAAAGACACGTCGCGGCGAAGCAATCCACCGCCGTGTCGGTTGCGGTTTACACGGGCCAACTGCCGATCTGGACCCGCGCGTGGGGCAAGTCCGACGTTGAAAACGACGTGGCGGCGACGCCCCGTACGATGTTCCGGCTGGCGTCGATCTCGAAGCCATTCACGGCCACGGCAGCCATGCGCCTGGTCGAAATGGGCAAGCTGAAGCTCGACGTGCCGGTCCAGAAGTATCTGCCGCAGTTCCCCAAGAAACGCTGGCCCGTCACGCTGCGGGAACTGCTCTGCCACCAGGCGGGAATCCGCCATTACCGGGGCGAGGAATTGCAAAGCACGCGCCACTATTCGGGTGTGACCGGGGCGTTGGAGATGTTCGCGAAGGACCCCCTGCTGTTCGAGCCCGGCACCCGCACGTTTTACTCATCCTACGGTTTCAATCTGGTTGGGGCGGTGATCGAGTCCGTGACTCACCACCCGTATACCGAATTCATCCACGACGAGGTGCTGGTTCCCGCGGGCATTGAAGATATGCGCCCCGACGACGTGTTCGCGATCATTCCGCATCGCGCCAGCGGCTATCGTCTGCGCAGCGACGGGCAGTTGGAGAACTGCGGCCTGGCCGATACCAGCTACAAGATCCCTAGCGGCGGCTGGGTGGCTACGGCGGAGGATGTCGTGCGTCTGGCGCGGGCCCTGATGCGGGGCAGGATCCTCAAGGAAGAGACGCGCGATCTGATGTGGACGCCTCAGCGGCTAAAGAACGGAAACGAGACCGGATACGGGCTCGGCTGGGTGATCAGCGATGAGCATGGATTGCGCGTGATCGAGCACAGCGGCGGCCAGCAGGGCAGCAATACGCACGTCATGCTTTCGGTTGAGAAGAACATCGCCGTTGCCGTTCTGACCAACCTCGAAGACGGCGGCGCGAAGCGGCTGGCTACCGACATAATGCTGTCGCTGGTGGGCGGCACCTCGACCCGCTGACACGGGAGTCCCGGTTGGACAATTCCCGATTCGCTGCACCCGCGGCGTCTACTTGCGGGTCCCGTGGAAGAAGAACTCGCCCAACCCGATGGTGAAGATGAAATTGCCGTAAAGTGCGTGCTCGAGCGCGGCCATGGCCAGCGAGCCGGAAGTCAGATACGTGCGTGCGAAGAGCACGCCGCCCACGCCGCTTAGCAGCACGGAAATCCAATTCCCGAACACGATGTGGACGAAGGCGAATAGCCCCGCTCCGGCCAGGACCGCGCCGGAGCCCTGACCGATCAGACCCCGGTAACGGTGGAAGAAGAAGGCGCGATAAAACACTTCCTGGGGGTACACCGAGAGCAGCGGGTAAAGCACCATCACGGCGATCCAGGCGACCGGCGTGCGCCGCACGAGTACGAACAGGTGGTCGGGCAAAAAGAGCCAGACGCCGGCGCCGATCAGCGCACACAATCCCGCCGTGCGCACGAGGAGGAGTTTCCAACCCGAATAGACGGCGGGGAGATTCCACAGCCGCTGCGTGTCAAATGCCGGATCCCGACGCAAGAAGCGCCAGACCAGGCCGATGACCAGCAGCAGCAGCGCCAGCGGGTTGAACTGGCGGGGGATGACGCGGAGATAGAAAAGCAGCGGGACGACGACGAACAGCGCCGCCATCTCCGCTGCCAGCGTGAACTTTCGAACCAAGTGGAACGCCGTCTTAGCCGGCAAGCTCCTTCGCCTTGGCGATCACCGCATCGTACTTGGGGTGCTCGGCGACTTCGGGCACGTACTCGACGTACTGCAGGACGTTGTTGGCATCGACTACGAAGATCGCGCGGGACTCCACGCGCCAATCCTTGATCAGCGTTCCGAAATGCTCGCCGAAGCTGGCATATTTGTGATCGCTGAGCATCTTCACGTTGTCCACGCCGAAACTGTTGCACCAGCGGTTCTGGGCAAACGGCAGGTCCATGGAGACGTTGTAGAACGTGACGTTCGGCAGCTTCCCGGCCTCGTCATTGAACCGTTTGGTCTGCATGTCGCAAACCGGTGTATCGAGTGACGGCACTACGCTGAAAACGCGAATGCCGTGACCCGTCTTGTCTAATGTGACCTCTTGCAGGCCCTTGTCCACGGCGACAAAATCGGGAGCCTGATCGCCCACTTTCAACTCCGGCCCGGTTAAGTCCAGCGGACCGCCCTTAAAAGTCGTCTGTCTTGACATGACGATAAGTTTAGCCGAAGCGAGGCAGCCCGTGTGGGGCGGCGCTACTCCGGCAGATACGACTCGGCCAAGCGATTGAAAGCGAGCACCTGCTCCGGCGCCCAGGCCTGATCGCGCCCCAATTCCGCCCGCATCAGCTCCGCCACGCGCGGTGCCATGGCTACGGCCGCTTTCGCGTTCAAAGTCAGTGCGCGCAGGCGTCTGGACAGGACGTCGGTCACACTGCGCGCCATTTCCTTGCGCACGGCCCACACCACCTGCGCTTCGATGTAAGGCAGTGCCGGATCGAGTTGCGCACCCAGGGCGGGAGATTGGCGGATCAAATCCTCAATCGCGGTGGCGTCCGAGCCGTACACCGCGAGAGCCCCGAATTTGCTCGCATTCGCGTGGAAGCCATGGATGCGCAGCCGCCGGGTGACGCAGTCGCGCTCCTCCAGACCGGCGAGCAGCGAGGCTTGCGTGACGGCGTCCTCGGCCATCTTGCGGTAGGTGGTCCACTTGCCCCCGGCGACGCTCAGCAGGCCGTTGGTATCGACGTGAATCGTATGGTCGCGCGAAAGCTGGGCCGTGCTGCCCGCTCCGCCCGCCTTCACCAGCGGCCGAATGCCCGCCCACGCACTCAGGATGTCCTCGCGCTTCGGCGGACGGTCGAGATAGTCGCCGGCGGTCTCCAGGATGAATCCGATCTCCTCTTCAAACGGGCGCGGCTCGGCTTCCACCGTTTGCACCGGCGTGTCGGTGGTGCCGACCAGCGTGTGCCCGTGCCAGGGAATGGCAAACATCACCCGGCCGTCGCGCGTGTGCGGCACCAGGATGGCCGTCTGAGCCGACAGGAACGAGTGGTCGAAAACCAGATGCACCCCCTGGCTCGGCGCGATCATCGGCTGGACGTCTGCGGCGCCCATCCGCCGGATGTTGTCCGTGAAGGGACCCGTCGCGTTGATCACCACGCGGGCCCGGACCTCGTACTCCCGGCCGCTTTCTTCATCGCGCACCCGCGCCCCGTTCACGTATCCATCGGGACCCGAGAGCAACCCTTCCACCGGGCAGTGATTCACGACCGCCGCGCCCTGCGCCGCCGCCGTCATCAGCAGATGCACCAGCAGGCGGGCGTCGTCGAACTGGCCGTCGTAGTAAACCACGCCGCCGCGCAGCCCTTCCGTTTTCAGATTCGGCAGCCGCTCGAGCGTCTCGTCCTTGGACAATACGCGCGAGGCGCCGAAGCCGTAGCGCCCCGCCAGCAGGTCGTAGAGTTTCAACCCGACGCCGTAGAAGGGCGACTCCCACCATTCGTAATTCGGGACGACGAAAGCCAGGTCGCTGACCAGGTGCGGTGCGTTTTCGCGCATGATCCCGCGTTCGTGGAGCGCGTCCATCACCAGCGGCACGTTGCCCTGCTCCAGGTAGCGCACGCCGCCGTGCACCAGCTTCGTGCTGCGGCTGGAAGTGCCCGAGCCGAAATCGCTGCGCTCGACCAGCGCGACGTCGTAGCCGCGGCTGGCCGCATCGAGCGCGATGCCCGCGCCCGTCGCGCCGCCGCCGATCACCAGGAAGTCCCACGCATCCCGCTCTTCACTGAGCCGCGCCAGCATCTCTTCACGACGCATACTTGACCTGCCTTACTACCCGCTGTCCGCCAAGCCTTCGGATGTGGCGCACGCTTCAGCGTGCAGCGTCCACAATCTTGTCGACGTCCGTCGAATGCCGGCTGAGGCCTGCACGGCACGCTGAAGCGTGCGCCACAAAGTTGCTTCGCACGGCATCCGGCATACCTGTCTCCAGTTATTCCAGCGCCCAGCCGCGCGACCGCTCCACGGCCCGCTTCCAGCGCGCCCGCGTCGCCCCCGCCTGTTCAGCCGGCATTTGCGGGACGAAGCGCCGGTCCGCGCGCCACTGCGACGAAATCTCGCCCATGCTCTTGTAGACGCCAGTCGCCAGTCCGGCCAGGTAGGCCGCGCCCAACGCCGTCGTCTCCGTCACCGCCGAACGCACGACCGGCGCCTGCAGGTAATCGGCCTGCATCTGCAGCAGCAGGTTGTTGCGGCAGGCCCCGCCATCGACGCGCAACTCTTTCAACTCCTGGCTGGCGTCGAGCTTCATGGCTTCGAGCAGATCGGCCGTCTGCAGCGCGATCGATTCCAGAGCGGCCCGCGCCACATGCGCGGCGGTGGTTCCGCGCGTGATCCCAAGCATGGCTCCGCGCGCGTACGGATCCCAGTGCGGCGCTCCCAGGCCGGCAAATGCAGGCACCAGGAATACCCCGCCGGAGTCGGGAACGCTGGCGGCCAACGCCTCGCTCTCCTCCGCCGACCGGATCAGCTTCAACCCGTCCCGCAGCCACTGCACCACCGCGCCGCCAATGAACACGCTGCCTTCCAAGGCGTACTCGACCGGCCCGGCCGTCTTCCACGCAATCGTGGTCAGCAGGCGGTTTCTCGACATCACCGGAGTGGCGCCGGTGTTCTGCAGCAGAAAACAACCCGTGCCGTAAGTGTTCTTGCCCATGCCCGGGTCGAAACAGGCCTGCCCGAATAGCGCCGCCTGTTGATCGCCCGCCACGCCGGCAATCGGGAAAGGCCATCCGGCGAGCGGTGTGGACGCCTCGCCGAAGATGCCGCTGGACGCCTTCACCTCGGGCAGAAGAGCGCGCGGCACTCCCAGCAGTTTCAGCATCTCGGGATCCCAATCGGCGGTCTCGAGGTTCAGCAGCAGTGTCCTGGAGGCGTTGGAGACGTCAGTCGCATGCACGCGGCCTTCGGTCAAGTGCCAGATCAGCCAACTGTCCACGGTGCCGAAGGCCAGTTCACCGCGCTCGGCCCGCTCGCGCGCGCCGGGGACGTGGTCGAGAATCCAGCGGACTTTGGTCCCCGAGAAGTATGGATCCAGCAGCAGTCCGGTGCGGCGCTGCACTTCGGCTTCCGCGCCCGAGGCTTTCAGATCGGCACAGAAATCAGCCGTGCGCCGGTCCTGCCAGACGATCGCGTTGTAGACCGGTTCGCCAGTCTTGCGATCCCAGACGATCGTCGTTTCCCGCTGGTTGGTGATGCCCAGCGCGGCGACGTCCCGGGGAGCCAGGCCCGCCGAACTCAACGCCTCCACGGCGACGGAAATCTGGGTGCTCCAGATCTCTCGCGGGTCGTGTTCCACCCACCCGGGCTGCGGGTAGATCTGTGTAAATTCGCGTTGAGCGATACCCGCAATCGTGGCATCGTCACGGAAGACAATCGCGCGGGATGACGTTGTCCCCTGATCCAAAGCGAGCAAGTAAGCCATGGCACTTGCAAGTATGCCGCAACCGGATGGCCGCGTGGTGCACCGGTTCGGGCAGTCGTGGGGGTTTGACTCAGGGAGCAGGCGGGCTGAGGGAGGGGCCTGAAGTTCACGCGTGGGCGTCCATCCCGGAAACGGGGTTGGAGCGCGTTAGAGGCCAGCGGACTTTAGGAACTCCGCGGCGACTTCCGCCGGACGCCGTTTGCCCAGCGCGACAGCCGCATTCATCCGCCGCATAGTCGAAGCGTCAAGTCTGCCACAGAGTCCATTCAACACTCCGCCCAGGGAAGGAAACTTCTCCAGCGTGGACGAGCGCACCAGAATCCCGGCCTCGTTGGCGGGAAACGCCTGCTTATCGTCCGCCAGCAGAGTGTAGTTGCCGGACTCGAGCCAACCGTCGGTGGCACTGGCCGCCATCGCGTCCACCTGCAGGTTGTTGAGTGCGGTGTACGCTTGCGCCTGGTCGAGCAACTGCGGCGCGCCGCGCAGCGTGAGTTGGTAGGAACGCGCCAGCAGCGGGAGGCCGCAGTCGCATTGCTCGAAATCCCGGCTCGCGGCCAACCGGAAACCCTGCGGAGAACTTGCCAGCGCGCCGATCGTTGGCGCCTTCAACCTCTCGGCGAAAGCCCGGCGCGTGGCAAGCCCCGGTGTTGCTTCGAATCCCAAGGGACCGATCCATTCAATCTGAAACCGGGTGCGGTAGTTTTCCTTCACTTGCTCGCGCACGGCCAGCGATTCATTCGACGCAGGCAGGTGCAGGACACCGACCAGCGCAGTACCGGTGTATTCCGGGTAGATGTCGACGGCGTTGACGACCAGGGCCTGGTGAGCGGCCTGCGTGCCAGCCAGCGTAGGGTGACGCAGCACTAAACCCGGCCCAAGCGATCGTTCGATGCGCTGAATGACAATTTCGGCCAGGATGGACTGCTCCACGGAGTTCTTCCAGCCAACCGTGATGTGCCGGTCTTCGCGGCGGACGCGGACCAGCAACAGGTAGGCGGCCGTGGCGATTCCGACCGCCAGCAGGCCCACCAAAATGCGGCGGCGAGTCCTATGTCTCATGAAACTGGAGCAATGAAGACAGGAGTAGTGTGCGACAGAGTGATTCGAGCTACGGCCCTGCGCTCATGAACGCCGCAAGGCACACCCCGAATCTCCCTCAGCCGCACCTCCTCCAGGCGCGCACACGACCGCCCATTTGTCGTGCGTGTGTTAACTGACACCAACCGTACACTCACTCCGCGCAACCTGACCCAAGTCCGCCACTGCGATGCACCCAAGCACGGGATGACGCTCCTCAGGGCCATCTCGCAATCAGTGGGACGCCGCAACCAGCGGGCGTTGCGATCAGAGGCCGTTGACGCCAACGACTGCCGGTACCCTCTCAGGCAACTGGCGTGCGACCAGCGTCTTGAGAAAATCCGTCATGTCCGGTTCTTCTTTCAACAGGTCGTGGAGCGTGGTCCTCTGCAGGATTCCGTCGAGAGCCTGCTGGACGGTTCGCCAGAGCAGCCGCACCGAGCAATCGCCCGCGTGCGCGCAAGCCCGCTCCAACCCGGAATGGCGCGTGCAGAACTGCTCCGTGTAGAAACTCCCCCCCAACAATGAGAGGACCTCCGCCACAGACACTCGATCGGACGGGCGGGACAAGGTATATCCTCCTGCCTGTCCACGCACGCTGGCAACCAGCCCTCCGAGCCGGAGGATTCGCATTAATTTCGCTACATTCGGGACCGATAATCCCTCTGCGCGACTGATTTCGGGGATACTGTGGCTTCTGCTCTCACCATGGCGGGCCATGTACAAGAGACACCGAAGGCCATACTCTTCCTGGGCGCTCAGTTTCATACGGTTATTCTAAGGCCTTTCTAATCAGATGAATAGAGAAAAATGCGTAGTGCATTCTAATTAGATCATTCGGATTACAAACTCTTTTATCAGGATACGCCTCCCCGCAACAGACCGCAATCCTACACAATGGATAGATCGAACTAGCCGCGAGCCTCGCTTTTGAGGCTCCGGAAGTGGGAGCAAATCGATCCATGGCTTTTGAGATTCATCCGGTGAAGGAGTTCGTGGTCAGTCCGGCCCTGCCTCCCGCGCTGTCCCGTCTGGGAGAGCTGAGCATGAACTTGTTGTGGTCCTGGAACCACTCCATCCGCACCGCATTCCGCCGGCTGGACCCCCCGCTCTGGAGAGCGTGCGCCTACAATCCGGTCGCACTGCTGAGCCGGCTGCCGCAGGCGGCACTCGACCGGGCCGCGGCTGACCGCGTGTACATGTCGGCTTACCGCAAGGCCTGCAATGCCTTGGACGAGTATATGAGCGAGAAGCCGGAGAGTCCGGGCCCCAGTTCGATGTTGGTGGCCTACTTCTCTATGGAGTATGGGCTGGCGGAATCCCTCACCATCTACTCGGGGGGCCTGGGCATCCTCTCGGGCGACCATCTTAAGGGTGCCAGCGACGCCGGCCTGAACCTGGTAGGGGTAGGCCTGCTGTACCAGACCGGTTACATGCAGCAGCACCTCAGTCCGGACGGCTGGCAGACGGAACGCTATCCGATCAACGACTTCTATAACTGGCCGGTCGAACCGGTGCGGGACGAAACCGGCAAAGAGATCCGCGTCCACGTGCGGCTGCCGCGCGGCAGCGTCCAAATCAAGGTGTGGCGGATGCGCGTGGGCCGCGTGAACCTGCTGCTGCTCGACACCAACATCCCCGAGAACGCCGAACTGCAGGAGTACCGCGACATCACCAGGTCGCTTTACGGAGGCGGCATCCACACGCGCATGCAGCAGGAGATTGTGCTGGGCATCGGTGGACTGCGCGCTTTGAAGGCGCTGGGGCTCCAGCCGACGGCGTTCCACATGAACGAGGGGCACTCGGCTTTCCTCGCGTTGGAGCGCAGCAGTGTGCTGATGAGCGAGCAGGGAATGAGTTTCGACGAGGCACTCGAAGCGTCCCGCTCGAACAACGTATTCACGACGCATACGCCGGTTCCCGCGGGCATCGATATGTTCGACTCCGGCCTGGTGTACGAGTATTTTGGCGACTATTGCCGCGACCGCAACATCCCATTCGACCGCTTCATGGCACTGGGGCGGGGCGGCAACGGCGAACAGGGCGACCGGTTCTCGATGGCCGTGTTCGCGCTCTCGATGTCGAGCTACCGGAACGCCGTGAGCAAGCTGCACGCGGAAGTCTCGCAGGAGATGTTCCAGAATCTCTGGCCTAACCTGCCCGTCCGCGAAGTGCCGATTACGCCCATCACGAATGGCGTGCACTTGCCGACCTGGCTGAACGGCGACCTGGCCCAACTCTACGACGCGTACCTGCAGCCGGACTGGCGCGAGCGCTATCCGGAGCGATCGGTGTGGGACCAGATCCCGGAGATCCCCAACAACGAACTCTGGGAAGCGCACAGGCGGCGCAAACGCAAGCTGGTGGCCTTCGTCCGTGAACGCCAGATGCAGCGCGCCGAGGAGCGCCGGGCGCCCAAGCCGGAACTCAAGAGCATCGCCGAGTTGTTCGACCCCGAAGCCCTGACCATCGGGTTCTCCCGGCGATTCGCGACTTACAAACGGGCCACGCTGCTGTTCCGCGATCCGCAGCGGCTGAAGCGGATCGTAACGAACCCGAAAATGCCGGTGCAGATCATCATCGCCGGCAAAGCGCATCCCAAGGACGAGCCGGGCAAGCAGTTGATCCATGCGATCTACCAGTTCACGCGCGACCCGGAACTGGCGCGCCACGTCGCGTTCGTCGAAGACTACGACATCCAGGCGGGGCGCGAATTCGTCCAGGGCGTGGACCTCTGGTTGAACAACCCGCGCCGCGGAGAAGAGGCCTGCGGCACGTCCGGCATGAAGGCGGCCATCAACGGGGTGCTCAACTTCTCGATTCTCGACGGCTGGTTCGACGAGGCCTTCGAAGGGTCCGGTGGATGGGCGATCGGCGACCGGTCGGAATACACGCCGGACCAGGACGAGTTGCACGCGTCCTTCATCTACTCAGGCATCGAAAACGAAATCGTCCCGATGTATTACCTGCACCGGGAGGAGGGCGTTCCCAACGCCTGGATGCAGCGCGTCAAGCAGTCGCTGATCAATCTCAGCCCACAGTTCAATTGCCAGCGCATGATTCAGGAGTACACTTCCCTGCTCTACAATCAGGCGCACGAGAACTTCAGCGCGGTGCGCCGCGACGGCTTCCAGGCGGCACGCGAAAAGGTGTCCTGGACGGGCGTGGTAGACCGCGCCTGGAACGGCGTGAGGATCGAAGACGCCACCGAAGATACGGGACCCTGCCTGCTCACCGGCCAGACGATCCACTTACGCGCCGCCGCCGCTCTGAACGGACTGCAGCCAGGGGATGTGCGCGTGGAAGCCGTGGCCGGCCGCGTCGGCGCCAGCGGGTTGCTGGAAGAGCCCATGGTGGTTTCGCTCAGCCCGGTCAAAGAACTCAACGGCATGTGCTTCTTCGAACGGGAGTTCATCCCGCACCAGACCGGCCGGCTGGGTTACACGCTGCGCATCTTCCCCAATCACACGGAAGACCCGCTGTCGCGCCCGTGCCGCACCCAGATGAAGTGGGCGCGTTAGTAACTGCTCTGCTCTGCCCGCCAAGCAGCGGTGAACGAATCACCGCGTTCAAAGAGGCTTGACCCCGCACTGGCCTGAGCGCCGCTGTCCCGAAGCGCCGTCGTCTGTTTTCATGAGCGTTCTGCACCCGGGCCGGCTCAGGGCTGCACGCCCTCGATCCGCTCCAGGCGGCGTGCCGGACGGTTCCAGAGCCACAGGTCCGACCCGTTCCAGCCCGCCAGCAGCGCACCCCGCTGGAAGGTCTGCGGGAGGGGCGTCCGCCGCCACGTCTCCCGCCTGGCGTCCAGTTCGGCCAACGCATAGGGCGTGGTGAGCGTCTCCTCGCCGCTGCCGCGCAGCGGGAACAAGGCGTGGACCTTCCCGCTGGCGGACAGAGCGAAGCTGGTGATGGCCCGGCTGGTCTGCTCGACCGGGATCGGTGAATAGGCCACGCTTTCCGTCTGCGCATCCGCTTCGAGAAAGGCTCGCATCGACGGCAGCCACGCCTCGGCATGGTCCGCTTCACCGGCAATCACCCGGGCCGGCCCCAAAGACAGGCCCGGCCGGTGGGCGATTGGAAAGGTCCTGAGGGCTCCCAGAAATGCAATCCAGTTGAGCGTGGGCAATTGGTTGCGTGCCGGGCGAAAGTCGGGGTCCAGGCACCAGACGCCCCGCCGGCCCGCACCCAACTGGCGGCAGCGCACGTCGGGCAGATGGCGGACTTGCAGCTTGGGCTCGCGGTCCATCAGCGAGTAGCGCAGCAGCGCATAGCGGCGGTCTCCCAGACCGTAGTTGACGAACGCGGAGATGTAGAGCACACGGTCGGGCGAGAGCGAGAAGTCCTGCACGGAGACCGAAACCAAGCCGAGTTCCGCGGCGTGGATCTCGACGAGCCGGGGCTGCTTGAACGGCGGAGTCAGGTCGAAGACCAGCAGGCTCAACTCACCGTCGTGCACCAGCGCGTGGCCGTTCTCCACCTTGACCGCCGTCACGCCCGGGGGTAGCGGGATAGGGCCGAGCTTGAGCGCCGGCGCGCTGGTCGCCGGATGCTCTAGGGGAGGTTTGCCGGTTTGCGCCGGCGAGCCGGCCGTCTGCGATGCGAAAGCGGCAACGGAGCATGACGCAAGGGCTGCGAGTAGGAGGGCGGCCGGGAGCCCGCAGCGCTTAGAAAACTGTCGAGGTCGGCGGCGCTGACTTCGGGTTTGCCCCCGCTCACGTGGTCCAGCCGCCCAGCCCTCATCCATTCCTCCAGATTAACCGTCAGTTCGAGGAACTGGTCGAAGCTCTCGACGATAAAGAGCAGCGGCTGGCGCGGGCCGGGTTCGTAAGGCTGGTGAATTACCCAATCCAGATGCAGGTCGGAGCGTTGGACCCGCGGCGAAACGACGGCGCCTTCGATATCGCCCGCCGAACTCAGCAACCCGCTGCCATAGGCCTTCAGCAGATTCCCATAGCGCACCAGACCAAACTCGACCGTAAAGAAGTGGAAACGAAGCAAGCCTCTCACCTGGGAGTTCAGGCGCTGCCAGCGCTGGACGGGATCGCGGATTCCGCCGGCTAGTTCAATTGCGGTGTGCGCACAATTGCCGAGCCCGATCAGAGCCTGTGTGAAGCTGCGATCCACGTGCATCGGCGCATGGCCAGCCAAGTCATGGAAGATATCGGGATCAGCCCCGCTGTCGGGAGAATCCGCGCTCCGGATGGCGCTAGCCGCCGGCAGCCTGCGATTGCGCAGCCGGTCGAAGTACTCGAATTTCGGCACGCAACCACTCACCGCTTCGGCGCGAAAGCCCGAATGCGAGGTCAGGAATGCGGTCACATCCTCAAGCCGCGGCACGCGCTCTTCCGGAAGACGGAGCCCCTGCAATCCCTCCAGGAAACGCTCGTTGGCGTGCTGCGCCCAAAGTTCCCGATGGCGGCTATAGAGGTATCGCCAAGCGCTGTGATCGGCCTCCGAATACAACTCGTAATGTTGTTGGGTTACGGTTTCACCGCCTGAGCAGGCAGTTTCAGGAATCGCCGCAGTGACCGTCGAAAGCCCCGGCCTGGGCGCATCGGAACGAGCGGGTCCAGTCGCTTGCATCGGGAACCCTTTCCGGTAAGCCAGGAATACCATCGCCGAATTGCGGAGTCAATGGTATTCGGATTTCGTTTACATGACGGCCGATTAACTGGGAATTCGCTGAAAAAGCCGTTTGGCAAATGTCTACGCGGGTGGGATTTGTCCGGGGGGAGCGAGTGCGCCAGAGGGGGGGGCGGCGCCCTGGAGAGCCGCCCCATTTGTACGCTATTGCTTCAGGATAGGCGGGGTCGAAGTGAGTGCAAAGGCGGAGCCGAGAGTCGTAAAGCGCAATCCCAGGACTGCGATTTGCCCGGGGGAGGGCGTTGTGAACTCGATGGTGCCGCTCGAATTCGCGGTGTTTGCGACCAGCACTTTAAGCAAGTCGGCGCGATGGCCAAGTGCGGGCAGCGGGAGAACGATGGGCGGACCGAGCGGCAAGCCCGTGAGCGCGTCCCGCGCGGTCATCGCGATGTCCACAGGTTGATTCGTGAGATTGGCGACGGCGGCTGAGGTGAAGTGCGAACCGGTATTGTCGAATGAGATCAGATACGATTTACCACTGCGGGTTTCGGGCGTCACAACCGCTTCCTGGACCGCCGTTCCGTCCAGTCCGGCGTAGCGGAAGATCAGGTAGCCGGTAACATTGCTGCCGGCCTGCAACTTCGCCCAACCGGTCGTGCCGGTCGGATCGGACGAATCGCTCTCCACCTGCAAAACGCTGCCCGGGTTGAGCGTGTATTTGAACTGAGATACCGACCCGTAGGAAATCGCGATTCCCACCTGCGTCAGCCGGATTGGGATGGGCAGATCCTGCCCCTTGTCGTCATAGAAATTGAGTTGCACCAGCGACGTCGTCTGGCCGGTGTTGAAGAGATAGAACGTCGTGCGCCATCCACCTCCGGATTGAAAGTGCGCCAGGCTGCCGGCGTCACTCAGTAGTTGGGCCGGGGAAACCGTGGCCAGAGCCAAAGTCAGGGTTAGACCCGCGAGAAATCGCATTGCATCACCTCTGATTCGAAGTTCGCGCAGAGCGGAATCAGCCAAGTCCCGCCGGTCGAGCCAGAGCGCCCAATACCCAGAGAGCCCCCTGCCATTCGCAACCCGCCAGACTTGCGCCGATTCGAGGCACCACGCACCCCCATCCTACTAACAATGCTATGGAGTAGGCGTACAACGCCGCTGGGCGGTCAGTCCGCCTGAGGTCCGAAGGTAGCGTGACGCGGTTGATAACGAGCCGTTGTGGCGCACCCCGGGGCGTGCGCCACAACATTGATTCGAGCGGGTTAGTCTACGACTGGGCCCGCCGCCAGGATGTCCGCGCCCACCGAGCTGAACTTCTGCTTGAAGTTCGCCTGGAAGCGCGAGGCGAGGTCACGGGCCGTGTGGTCATAGGCTTCCTTGTCGGCCCACGAAGAGCGCGGATCGAGGATCTCGCTCGCCACGCCGGGGCAGTACTCCGGTACCAGCACGCGGAACACCGGGTGCGGCTTGCACGGCACATGCGCCAGGCCACCTTCGATCGCGGCGTGCACGATGGCGCGCGTATAAGCCAGGCTCATGCGGTGGCCGACGCCGTACTTGCCGGCCGTCCAGCCCGTGTTGATCAGCCAGACCGAAGCGTTGTGCGTGCGCAGTTTCTCGCCCAGCAACTTGGCGTAGACCAATGGATCGCGCGGCAGGAACGGCTCGCCGAAGCAGGCACTGAAAGTCGCCTGCGGCTCGCTGCCCAACCCCCGCTCGGTACCCGCTACCCGCGCCGTGTAGCCGTTCAGGAAGTGGTACATGGCCTGCTCGGGCGTCAACTTCGAGATGGGCGGCATGACGCCGAAAGCGTCCGCGGTGAGGAATACGACGTCGTTGGGCTGTCCGCACATGCCCGGAATCACGGCTCCGTCGATGTAATCGATGCGATACGCCGCGCGCGTGTTCTCCGTGTACTCGTCCGAGTCGAAATCGATCAAACGGGTCTCGAGATCCATTTTTACGTTCTCGAGCACCACCCCGTAACGGATCGCGTTGTAGATCTGGGGTTCGGCCTCTTTCGACAGCCGGATGCACTTGGCGTAGCAGCCGCCTTCGAAGTTGAACAGGCCGCGCTCGGACCAGCCATGCTCGTCGTCGCCCACCAGGCGCCGGTCGCGGTCGGCGGACAGCGTCGTCTTGCCCGTGCCCGAGAGGCCGAAAAACAACGCGGCACGCCCGTGGTCGCCCACGTTGGCCGAGCAGTGCATGGGCAGAACGTTCTTTTCTGGCAGCAGATAATTGAGCAGCGTGAAGACGGATTTCTTCATTTCCCCGGCGTAGCAGGTGCCAGCGATCAGCACGAGTTTGCGGGTGAAGTTTATGATGATGGCCGTCTCGGAGCGAGTCCCGTCGGTCTTCGGATTCACTTCGAAATCGGGCACGAAAACAAGCGTGAACTCCGGGTTGTGATTAGGCAGATCCTCGGGCTGCGGGCGGATGAAAAGCTGGCGCGCGAACAGGGCATGCCAGGCACGCAGGGTGACGACACGGATCGGCAAACTGTACTCGGGATCCGCGCCCCCGATCAGGTCCTCGACGATGATGTCCTTGTCCTGGAGAAACCCGAGCACGCGTTCCCAGATGTCCTTGAAATGCTCGGAGGACATCGGCTGATTGACGCTGCCCCAGGCCACCGTGTTCTCGGTGGTTGCGTCGCGCACGATGTACTTGTCTTTGGGTGAGCGCCCGGTGAACTGGCCGGTGCGCACGACCAGGGCGCCACGGTCCGTCAACCGGCCTTCCCCACTCTCGATGGCGCGCTCGACGAGGCGGGCGGCGCCAATATTCCAATACGCGGTGGATGCCTGGAGGTCCAGACTTTCCAGTCCGAAATGGCTACGATAGACTCCTAGCTGGTTCATGGAAGAATCGCCTTATTAAAACAAGAGTTGCTGGCCGGTTTGCCAGAGAAAGAGATCAAAAGATCGGATGCGGCTGGTCGCCACACCACAGTCTATCATGGGGATATGGGTTGTTTTGTGGGAGCTTGGAGCGGCCTCGTGCGCGGATTAGGCGTACTTATTCTGGCCGCCGGCGCGGCGTGGGGACAAGCCATCCAATTCGAATCGGGCGGGTTGTACTACCAGACGCTGACCCGCGCCGGGGTGACCATCATGTTCGCCGAATTGCCCGTGCAGGTGCGCGAATTCGCTGTCGTGCAGGTCGCGGTCTCCAACGGGTCCCCCTCTTCCCGCACGGTGAAAGCCGAAGATTTCAAGTTCATCCGCAGCGACGGCGCAACGATGGCGGCGACGCCAGCCTCCAATGTGGTGCAGGAATTCCTGGAAAAGGGCGGGCGCAACGACGTCATCAAACTGGTTTCCACGTACGAGATGGGGCTCTACGGACTGGGCCGCTTTCGCAGCACGAACGGGTATGAGGTTCGCCGCAAGAACATGCTGGCCGAGGTCAGCGGCCAGAGGTTGAAGGCGGCCGCGGCGGCCTCGGCCATCGCGTTCGTCACCACGCGCCTGAAGCCGTCGGAATCCACGGACGGAGCGATCTTCTTCCCGACCCAGGGCAAGCCGATCGGGCACGGCACATTGCGGGTGACCATGGGCGCGGAAGTCTTCGAGTACGAGGTGGGCGGCGAGCAGCACCCAGGCGTGCTGAAGAGCCGCCCGTCGTCCTCCACCACTCCAGAAAGCCGCTAACCACCCGTCTTTGTGGGCGGCTCTCCGCGTGGGGCGGCTCTCCAGACCCCGCTCCGCAACCACTCTGCCCGCCTTCCCCCCACACCGGCGAGTCCTGCGGGCGCTGGTGCGCCCACGCGGCTCTGGAGAGCCACCCCACTCCGCGAGCCGCCCCGCCTGAATCCGGGCCGAAGACCACGCCGCAGTCGCTAAGGCGATACGATAGGAGGTTTCCCCTTATGATCTCCCCGGCACGCACGCTTTTGCTTTCACTGACACTGCTTTCCGCCCTGGCCGCGGAGGACGCGAAGCCCGCCCCCTCCCTCCCGCCGAAAGCCGAAGCGGTGGAACCTGCGCCCGTCGTCCGTCCCCACGAAGTGACCGTTCAGGGCAAAACCCTGCATTACAAAACCACCACCGGCCGCATGCCCATCCGCAATGCCGCGGGCGATACCGAAGCGTGGATTTTCTACACCGCCTACACTCTCGACGGCGTGCCCGACGCCTCCAAACGCAAGCTGGTCTTTTCGTTTAATGGCGGACCCGGATCCTCCTCCGTGTGGCTGCACCTGGGCGCCATCGGCCCGCTTCGCGTGAAGTTGAACGACGACGGCTCGCTGCCGGCTCCGCCCTATCAGATTGTCCCCAACGAGGGTTCGTGGCTGGACCAGGCCGACCTGGTGTTCATCGACCCCGTCGGCACCGGCTACAGCCGCGCCACGAAGCCCGATCTGGAGAAGAAGTTCTTTGGTTTGAAGGGCGATATCGAATCGGTCGGCGAGTTCATACGCATGTACCTGACCCGCAACAACCGCTGGCTATCGCCGCTGTTTCTGGCTGGCGAGAGTTATGGCACCACGCGCTGCGCCGGCCTGTCCGGCTACCTGGTGGAACACGGCATCGCGTTGAACGGCATCTTCCTGATCTCGACCGTGTTGAACTTCGGGACTCTGGAATTCGATCACTTCAACGACCTGGCGTACGAGTTGATGCTGCCCAGCTACACCGCCACCGCCTGGTATCACAAGCGCCTGGTTCCGGATCTGCAGAAGGACCTGAAAGCGGCCCTGAAAGAGTCCGAGAGCTTCGCCAACGACGGCTACGTGAAAGCGCTGAATCTTGGCGACAGGATGAGCGCGGCGGAGCGCAAGGCGGCGGTCGCGAAACTGGCCCGGCTGAGCGGATTGAGCGCGGAGTTCATCGACCGCGCCGACTTGCGGGTTGACCTCGAACTGTTTCAACGCGAGTTGCTGCGCGATCAGAACGTGGTGGTCGGGCGTCTGGACAGCCGCCTGACCGGTCCGGGGCAGCGCGCCGTGACGACTTCGCCGGAATTCGACCCGGCCATGTCCACCATCCGGCCGCCCTACACCGCCGCCTGGTACCAATACGTCCGCACCGAACTGGGCTACGAAAGCGACGACCGCTACTATATTCTGGGAGGCGGCGTGAAGGGTTGGGACTTCGGTTCGGACAACCGCTACGCCGACGTGACGGAGCCGCTGCGGCTGGCCTTCGAGAAGAACCCGCACATGAAGCTTTACATCGGAGCAGGCTATTTCGATATGGCCACGCCGTATTTCGCGGCCTGGTACACGCTGGACCACATGAGTCTGCCAGAGGCCGCCAAGGCGAATATCCGCCGCTACACTTACGAATCGGGGCACATGTATTACATTCATCTGGAGTCGCTGCGCGCGATGCGCCGGGACGTGGCATTGTTCCTCGACTGGGCGGTCCGCTAATGGCCGGCGGCATGATCGATCTACACACCCATACGACGGCGTCCGACGGCACGGACACACCCGAACAGCTGGTGCGGAGAGCCGTGGAGAGCGGCATCGGCACGCTGGCCATCACCGACCACGACACGCTGGACGGCGTCGATTCGGTGCTGCAGCGGGCCGCGCAAGCGGGGTTGAACCTCATTCGCGGCATCGAACTCAGCACGCGCGTCGCGGGGGAATCCGACCCGCGCCGCCGCAACGCCCATCTGCTGGCCTACTTCTTCGCCGACCCCGGCCCGGAATTCCGGCACTGGCTCTTAAGTCTCAGAAAGCAGCGGCGCGAACGCAACGGCTTGATTGCGGAACGCCTGCAGCAGCTCGGCCTGGACGTGCAACTCGAGGAAGCCGAGGCCCTGGGACGCAATATCACCGCACGCCCGCATTTCGCCTCGGTCATGCTGGGAAAGGGCTACGTCTCGAGCGTGCGCGAGGCCTTCGACGTCTACCTCGGAGAGAGCGGCCGGGCCTACGTCGAGCGCGAAGATCCACCCATCGAGGAAGCCATCGCGCGCGCCCGGGCGGCCCGCGGCGTGACCTCTCTGGCCCACGCCATCCGGCTGAATCAGGCGGACCCCACGCGGGAGGCGAACTTGATCGGCGGCTGGGCGGACGCGGGCCTCGACGCGCTGGAAGTGTGGCACTCCGATCACGGCGAGGCCGAAGAATCGCGCTACGCTGCGGTGGCGGCCAACTGCGGTCTGGCGCGCACCGGAGGCTCGGACTTCCACGGCGAACACACGCCGGGAGTGCTGCCGGGCATCGGCAAAGGCCGGCTGCGCGTTCCGGCTTCAGTCGTGGACGACTTGCACCGCATCGCCGCCAGCCGTTCGCAGACCGGCGGACTTGCGGGCTTCCAGGCGGAGATAAGCCAGCGCGCGAACCGTGCCACCGGCGGGTGACCAGGTGGCCGAGGTCACTTCGCCGACTTCTTTTTCGCCATCGAGGATTTTGTCGCCGCTCGCCGGGATGGCCGTGCCGGCAATCGAAAGTGGCGTGAGTTGGCGATTCACCAGGCCGCGCGAACGGACGCGTTCGACGATCTCCTGGCCGAGGTAACAACCCTTCTGAAAATGCAGGGCGTGGAGTTGCCCGCTCTCGTGCGCGATGTAGCGTTCAGAAATGTCGTCGCCGTAGCGCGGGCGGCCGTGCTCCAGGCGCACCGCCAGGAGATCTTCGAGGCTGGCTTGCGGCGCCACGCCGGCGAGCCGGGCTTCGATCGCCGGCCGCTGTTCGAGGGGCGCGATCAGACGAAATCCGGGCTGGCCGGTCGAACTCGCGCGCAGCACCATCCCGTCGTTCCAGGCGGTCCAGCCGTAATCGGCTTCGGGAACGGGCGCGCCCAGCGACGTCAGCAACTCAGCCGCTTTGGGCCCTTCCAAGGCGAGTTCGTAGCTCGCTTCCGTCGCGTCCTCCAGTGTCACGTCGTCGGCGATGATGAAGCGGTCGATGTGCTCGTAGACCTTCCGGCGCGTCTCGGGCTCGGTCGAGATCAGCAGGTGATCGTCCGCGCATGAGATGAAGGCGTCGGCCAGCACGCGGCCCTGCGCGGTCAGAAAGAATGCGTACAATCCCTGCCCCGGTTGCAGGTCCTGCACGTGGTTGGTCGTCAGGGCGTGCAGTAGCCGCTTGCGGTCCTCGCCCGTCGCGCGGATGCGCCCCCGCGCCGAGAGATCGAACCATGCGGCAGACTCGCGCAGTGCTTGATAGCCGTCGGTCATTGAATCTATGTTCCCCATTTCGAGCGCAGCAGCGGCTTCCGGCACGGAGCCGAGAATGACCGAGAGCGGTCGAGTCCGCTAGCAGCCACCACTCCCTCACGGTCGCGGCTCCGTTCCGGAAGCGAAGCCGCCCCCGCTATTTCAGATTGTGCAGGAATGCACCCACCAGGACCACCAGCCATCCGGAAATCACCGCGCCGCGCGCCAAACGCGCCCGCTTGGCCGGCTCCATGCCCTCGCCCCCCAGCAGCAGGGAAATCGCCAATACGTGAAGCGCCAGCAGGATCTTGATGCCGATCCCCGCGTGCCAGCCTTTCGGCGCGTCCTGCATGCGCAGCATGAATTGCCATGCGCCGCTCAACACCAGCACAACCGCTCCGGCGGTCAGCCATTTGCGGTAACTGTCCACCGCGTAAAACCCTGAAATCTGCGCTCGAAAAAGCCCGCCGAGAACGACAATCGCTCCGGCAATGTGCGCGAAACGCAGCAGCGTTCCGAGGATGAGAGAAAGATCCATGTAAACCCTTCTATACTGATGTCCGGATGATCCACGAGATTCTGACCGTTGGCGCTTTGCAGTGCAACTGCTCGATTTTTGGCGACGAAACGACCCATGAGGGCATTGTCATCGACCCTGGCGACGGCAACGACGTCGCACGCGTGCTGTCGGTGCTGGGCCAGCACGGGCTGAAACTCACGGCCATCGTCATCACGCACGCGCACATCGACCACATCGGCGGAGCGGCCAAGCTGAAGGCGGCCACTGGCGCGCCGGTCTATATGAACGCGGCCGACCAGGGATTGTACGGCAGCATGGAGATGCAGGCGGGCTGGCTGGGCATGCGTCCCCCGGAGGTCACCGAAATCGACGTGGATGCCCGCGACGGCGATACGCTGCAGTGCGGGACCACGGAACTGCAATTCATCCACACGCCCGGTCACACGCAGGGCAGCCTGTGCGTGCTGATTCCAACCCAGAACAAGCTGATTGCCGGCGACACGCTGTTCCGCGATTCCATCGGACGCACCGACCTGCCGGGCGGCGACGGCCGGGCGATTCTGCGTTCGATCCACACGAAGCTTTTGACGTTGGATGAGACCACCGAGGTCGTCGCGGGCCACGGTCCGGGAACCACCATCGGCCGCGAGAAGGCCGTGAACCCCTTCCTGTCGTAAAGCCTTAGACTCCCGAGCCGCCACATCGGAGTGGCTCCGACCACCCCCGTGGCGCACGCTTCAGCGTGCAGTGCCGACACTCTTGTCGGCATCCATGGGTCATCACACGTGGACAAGAGTGTCCACGCTCCACGCTGAAGCGTGCGCCACCAAGCGTTCGCCCGGCGAAACTAATCGGTTCCGGGCGATTGCCTCAACTGTCTGTAAACGATATGATTCGTGCTTACAGGAGTAAAGAGTCTGAATCGCCGCAACTTCCTCGTCACCGCCGCAGCCGCCGGAACGGCCGCGTGCACCGGCCGCCCGGAGACCCCCTGGCGGACCCTGACCGCCGACGAAGCGACCACGCTGGAGGCTTGGTGCGAGTGTCTGATCCCCGAGGATTCGGACCCTGGCGCGAAGCGGGCCGGCGTCGTGCGCTACATCGACATTCAACTCACCCGTAAATTCAAGCGCCACCGCAAGGCTTACTCGCAGGCGATCAACGCGCTGGATAAGCTGGCCTACGCGCAGAATCGCGGCCCCTTCGCCGCACTTTCGTTCGACGAGCGCTCGCTGCTGCTGGCGTCCTTCGAGAAGAGCGAGAACAGCAAGGCCTTCAACATGGTGCTCGATCACACGCTGCAGGGCTACTTCGGCAGTCCCCGGCACGGCGGCAACAAGGACTACGCCAGCTGGCGCATGCTGGGCGTCCCGCCCATACCTGTGCGCGGCCGGCTGCAATACTCGCTGCTCGACCCCGAGTCCAACGGGGGCATCAGCTAATGCCGCTCCCCATGGTGGACGCAGTCGTGATCGGCGCGGGCGCCGGCGGACCGATCGTCGCGCACGAACTGGTGCGCGCCGGATGGCGTGTCGTGCTGCTCGAACGCGGCAAGTGGAACACGCCCTGGGATTGCCTGAAGGACGACCTGCGCAATCAGCGCAACCCGAACCTCGGCAATCCGTTCGGCCCGGAGGACGAAGGCAACCCGCGAGTGATCGTCGGGATGGACGGCAAAGTCTCCGTCGTCGCCCCCTACGAAGGCGGCTATAACAACAACGCAGCCTGCGTCGGCGGCGGCACGCTCAGCTACGGCGCGATGGCGTGGCGCTTCCAGCCCACCGATTTCCGCATGGCGTCGAAGTACGGCGTCCCAGAGGGCTCGACGCTCGCCGACTGGCCCATCTCCTACGACGATCTGGAGCCCTACTACGAGAAGGCCGAATGGGAACTCGGCGTCTCCGGCGACGTTTCCAACGACCCGTTCAAAGGGCCGCGCAAGAAGGCGCTGCCCATGCCTCCGGTATCGCCGCAGGGGCGCGAATTCGAGATCCTGGACAAGGCCGCACGCAAGCTCGGGCTGCACCCCTTCCACATCCCGATGCTGCGCAACTCGGTGCCTTACAACGGGCGGCCAGCCTGTATGCGCTGCCGCTGGTGCGTCGGCTTCGCCTGCGAAGTGGACGCCAAGAACGGGACGCAGAACACCGTGCTGCCGGTGGCCCTAAAGACCGGCTTGCTGGAGCTGCGCACCGAGTGCATGACCCGGGAAATCATGGTCGACGAGCACGGCCGCGCCAGCGGCGTACGCTACTTCGACCGCGAAGGGCACACCTGGGAGCAGCCCGCCCGCGTGGTGATCGTCTCCGGCGGTGCGATTGAATCGGCGCGGCTGCTGCTGAACTCCGCCACCAAAACGTTCCCGAACGGTCTGGGCAACCGCTACGACTGGGTGGGACGCAATCTGCAGGGACACACTTACACCGGCGCGTGGGGCCTGTTCGACGAGATCGTTTACGACGACATCGGCCCCGGAGCGACCGTCGCGATCTCCGATTTCAACCACGGCAACCCCGGCATGCGCGGCGGCGGGGCGCTGTGCAACGAGTTCATCCGGCTGCCCTATCAGTTCGTCGGCGCGCGGCCGCCCGAAGTCCCGCGCTGGGGACAGGCCTATAAGGATTGGGTGCGGCAGGCTTACCGCCGCACGATCAGCGTGATGGGGCCGACGCAGGAGATGCCGGTGTTCGACTCGCGCATCCAGCTCGACCCGCAAGTGCGCGACAAGTACGGCATCCCGGTAGCCCGCATCTCCGGCCCAAAACACCCGCACACGCTCGAAATCAGCAACCTCCAGGCCAAGCACGCCGAGGATTGGTTGAAGGCCGCGGGCGCGACTAAAACGTGGTTGAAACTCTCGGGCCAAGGCACGTCGGGCGGCCAGCACCAGGCGGGCACCTGCCGCATGGGCAACGACGCGCAGACGTCCGTAGTCGACGCCAACTGCCGCGTGCACGATCTCGAAAACGTGTACGTAGTGGATGCCAGCGTCAACGTCACCAACGGCGGGTTCAATCCCGTGCTGACCATCATGGCCAACGCCTACCGCGTCGGCGAGAAGATCGCCCAGGCCCATGCCCGGGCGCGTGGCTGAAGGAGCAAGCCCTGAAATGAAGATTGCAGTCATCCTTGGCCTGATCCTGTTCGCCGCGTTCCTGATGGTTCCGGCGGCGAGTTTCGTATACGAATCCGGCGCACCCGGCGCCTGTGCGCGCTGCCATGAAATGGCGGTGCCGGTAGACCAGTGGGCGGGCTCCGCGCACCGCGGCGTCACTTGCGCCAAGTGCCACGGCGACGCGCTCACCACGGACGCGCAGTTCCACATGACCAACGCGCGGCGCGTGGTGGAACACAACTTCGGCCAGGTCGCCGAGCGGGCCCAGTTGCGCCCCGGCGACGTCTTCGCCATCCTGCAGCGCTGCCAGAACTGCCACCCGCAGGAGTACGCCTCCTGGGCCGCCGGGCCGCACTCGGTGAAGTACGAGCCGCTGTTCCTCGACAAGAAGCACAACAGCGAGCGTCACCTGATGGACGACTGCCTGCGCTGCCACGGCATGCACTACGCGGGCGGGATTCGCGACCTGGTAACGCCGCTGAACAACCAGGGGCCCTGGAGTTTCCGCGACGCTTCGATGGCGGACAAGCCAGCCATTCCGTGCCTCACCTGCCACGCCATTCACGCGCACGGCAATCCCTTGAAGGGGCACGTGCGCAAGGCCGGCATCTCGCGCAAGGAAGACGTGATGACGCCCTCGCTGGCCTTCTGGGACCGGCGCGCGCGCGAGTCCGTATCGGTCGCGCTGCTGCCGCTGCCCGCCGTACACGAAGGCGAGCGGCCGGTGAAGATGAGTCCCGACCAGCGGCAGGCGCTGTGCTACCAGTGCCACGCGCCGCTCGGCAACACGCAAGTGCGCTCGGGCGACGACCGCACGCCGGTGGGCGTGCACGAGGGCCTGTCCTGCTTTGCGTGCCACGACAAGCACAAGCAGTCCACGCGCGCATCCTGCGCCAACTGCCATCCCAAGATGTCCAATTGCGAACGCGACGTGGAGACCATGGACACCACGTTCTTCAACAAGAACAGTGGGCATAACGTCCACTTCGTGAAGTGCGCGGACTGCCATCCCAAGGGCATCCCGGCGAAGAAGGCAAAGCTCGAGCGGGCCAGGCAATAGCCGGGCGGCCGTTTGAGGTAAGTGGGCAGGCCGGCTCGCGGTCTGCTCAGCCCACCGCTTGCTTCACCAGCGCACTGATCTTTGCCTCGTCGTCGGGGGTCAACTGCTTCACGGCGAAGGCGACCGGCCACACGTTGCCCGCGTCGAGGTTCGCTTTGTCGCTGAAGCCGAACGTCGCGTACCTCGTCTTGAACCGGTGCGAGCTTTGGAAGAAGCAGATGACGCTGCCGTCTTTGGCATAGGCGGGCATGCCGTACCAGGTTTTCGCCGAGAGGGCCGGCGCGCTGGCCTTGACCAGGGCGTGCAGCCGCTCGGCCAGGGCGCGATCCCGTTCCGGCATTTCGGCAATCTTGGCGAGCACTTCGCCTTCGCCGTCCGCTTGCTTCGCGGCGGCGCCCCGGCCCGATTCCGCCTTCAACTCCCGCGCGCGCTCCTGCATTGCGCCGCGCTCCTCGTTCGTGAATCCCTTGACCGCCTTCGCGGACGCAGTGGCGCCCTTGGCGGATTTCAGTGTCTCTTTTCTCGGACTCATAGAGCCTCCCTAGCTGCGATCCCAGACGCTTCGCAAGCGCACAACAGGATTAGTTTAGCGGCATCGCGGCGGTCCAGGCAGAGCGGGTGTTCAACCCGGACGGAACGGCGCAGGCGGTCGGGAAGTTGTCCGGCTCAATCCGCAGTCGAGCCTTCGTGAGACGGACCGGCGCGATACCATCGGGAGCCCCGTCCCTAAAATGCGGTGCCGGACGAAAGGAACGGAAAACGAACCACGTTAACACAATCTGCCGCGGCAGGTAGGAGCTCTGCGGCCGCTCAGGGACACTGTACGATAAGCGCACTCCCCGGTAGCTTGCCAATCGCCCCGAAAACGCAAACCGCTAATTTTTGCGGTTTGCGTTTTCAAGCGATTGATTCCAAAGGGCCAGATTTTAGAAACCGCTAAAACTAGCGGCTTTGGGTTTTAACCCAATTCCTACAAGCCGCTCCGCGCACCCCGATCCGCCCGCTGCGACGGCCGTCCCGGGTGCCGGGGCCGCCCCTCAATGACGGAGAGTTTGCGGTTCCCGCCGCCGCAACCCGGCACGGAATTGACCCGCAAGCCGGAGCCCGAAAAGCCGCCCGCCAACCCCTTACACCGTTCTTACGCCTTCTTTATGCCTTCCTTATGGGTCCCTCCCTACGCTTGAAATCGGAGGCCGGGAATGGCAGCAACTTATTGGGCGGCAGAGTATTCGTTGATGCGGGTTTTGGATCCTGGCCAGCCGGTGGCCGCGGAAACTCACCAGCACGCGGAGCGGATGCTCGACGTCGTCGTCCTGCACACCGCCGATGCTTCCACACTGCGGGCGCTGAAGACCGCGGCGATGCTCGCGTCGGAGCTCTCCGCGCGGGTCCACATCGTGGCGCCGCGCATCGTCCCGTATGCCCTGGAGCTGCACCAGTCGCCGGTTCCGGTCGGCTTCACGGCGCAGCATCTGCGCGGGCTGGCAAGCCAGGCCGGCGTCGAGGTCTCAGTGAACATC
This sequence comes from uncultured Acidobacteriia bacterium, assembly GCA_903909435.1. Taxonomy (GTDB): domain Bacteria; phylum Acidobacteriota; class Terriglobia; order Bryobacterales; family Bryobacteraceae; genus CAIVVT01. Next base: position 46,383 of record CAIVVT010000001.1, read on the forward strand.
GTGCTGTGCCGCGACCTGATGACGATGCTGGCCGCCGTGCTCAAGCCGCACTCGCTGATCGTGCTGGGCGAGAGCTTCTCCCGCTGGCGGGCTTTCAACTGGCTCCGCGGCGACTACCGCCTCGCCCGGCGGCTGCGCAAACTGGGCCACCAGGTCTTATCCGCCGATCTGAACTGAGGTGTTCCATGCTCGATCTGCTTTACCTTGCCGTGACCGCCGGCTTCTTCATCGTCTGCTGGCTGTTTACCAAGGCTTGCGACAAACTCTGACGAATTACGCTCAGGCGAAAGGTTGACCCCGATGGATTACATCGTTGCCGGAATCGCATCGATTCTGCTGTTCGTGTACCTGATCTACGCGCTGCTGAAACCGGAGCGCTTCTGAGGAGCTTATGACTGCGAACGGAATTCTGCAAATCACGATCTTCTTCCTGGCGGTGCTGGCGCTCACGAAGCCGCTGGGAGTCTTCATGACGCGGGTGTTCGCTGGGGAGCGCACCTTCCTGCACCCGGTCCTGCGGCCGCTGGAACGGCTGTGCTACAAGCTGGGCGGCGTCAATCCGGAAGTGGACCAGCGCTGGACGCAATATGCCGGCAGCCTGCTGGCGTTCAGCGTTTTCAGTGCCGTGCTGCTGTACGCGCTGCAGCGATTGCAGGGCTACCTGCCGCTGAACCCGATGGGCTTCGGCACGCTGCACCCGCCCGCCGGGGCCGTCGCCATGACGCCCGATCTGGCCTTTAACAACGCGGTCAGTTTCACCACCAACACCAACTGGCAGAACTACCCGGGCGAGGCGACCCTCAGCTACCTGGTGCAGATGTTGGGCCTGACCATGCACAACTTCACCTCGGCCGCGGCTGGCATGGCCATCGCGGTGGCGCTGATCCGCGGCTTCGTCCGCCAGCAGGCCAACGGCATCGGCAACTTCTGGGCCGACCTGGTCCGCTCCACGGTCTACATCCTGCTGCCGCTCTCGGTGCTGCTGGCGCTGTTCTTCTGCTCGCAGGGCGTGATTCAGAACTTCAAGCCGTACACCCAGGCGACCACGCTGGAAGGCAAGACCCAGGTGATCGCGCAGGGGCCGGTGGCCTCGCAGGAAGCGATCAAAATGTTGGGCACCAACGGCGGCGGTTTCTTCAATGCCAACTCGGCGCACCCGTTCGAGAATCCCACGCCGTTCACCAACTTCATCCAGCTGCTGTGCATCTTCGCCATCCCCGCCGGGCTCACCTATGTCTTCGGCGAAATGGCCGGCGACACCCGGCAGGGTTGGGCCATCTTCGCGGCGATGAGCGTGCTGTTCCTGGCGGGCGTGTTCGTCCTGTACCCGGCGGAACAGGCCGGCAACCCGGTGCTGTCGAAGTTCGGGATTCAGAGCGCGGTGACGGCGAATCAGCCAGGCGGAAACATGGAGGGCAAGGAGGTCCGCTTCGGCATCGCCGCCAGCGCGCTGTTCGCAACGGTGACGACGGACGCCAGTTGCGGCGCAGTGAACGCCATGCACGACAGCCTGACGCCGCTGGGCGGGCTGGTTCCGCTGTTCAACATGCAGACCGGCGAGGTGATCTTCGGCGGGGTGGGGGCGGGTCTCTACGGCATGTTGCTGTTCGCAATTCTGGCGGTCTTCATAGCGGGCCTGATGGTGGGCCGGACGCCCGAGTACCTGGGCAAGAAGATCGAAGGCAAGGAAGTGAAAATGGCGATGATCGCGTTGATCGCGACCTCGGCCGCCATCCTGGCCTTCAGCGGCGCATCCACCGTGATCCAGTTCGCGAAGTCCAGCTACTGGAATCCCACGCTGGGCCCCGCCATCGCCAATCTGAACAACGGCGGGCCCCACGGGTTCGGCGAAGTGCTCTACCTCTTTACGAGTTCCGCCGCGAACAACGGCAGCGCCTTCGGCGGCATCAATGGCAACGCGCCCTGGTACAACCTGACCGGCGGCCTGACCATGCTGGTCGGCCGCTTCCTGTTCATCCTGCCGCTGCTGGCCGCGGCGGGCAGCCTGGCGGCGAAGAAACGCGTGCCGGTGACCAGCGGAACCCTGCCCACGCACGGACCGCTGTTCGTCGGCCTGCTGGTCGGCACCGTGGTCATCGTCAGCGCATTGACCTTCTTCCCCGCCCTGTCGCTGGGTCCGATCGTGGAGCATTACTTGATGCAATCCGGGAGGCTTTTCTAACCATGCCGCAGGCAACCCTCGAGCCCAAAGCGCCCGCTCCGCGGCCTCCCGCCAAAGCTGACGGCGAACTGACCGACCTTCTGCCGAAGCGCCTGGCCCACGCCCGGCCGCTGTTCGACACGGGCATTCTGAAGCGCGCCACGAAGGACTCGTTCGTGAAGCTGAACCCGCGCGCGCTGCTCAAAAACCCGGTCATCTTCGTCGTCGAAATCGGCGCGATTCTGACCACCCTGGCGCTGGGGCGCGATCTGGCCACCGGCGCGGGCAACATCGGATTCACGCTGCAGATCTCGCTCTGGCTGTGGTTCACGGTGCTGTTCGCGAACTTCGCCGAGGCCATGGCCGAGGCGCGCGGCAAGGCCCAGGCGGACTCGCTGCGCAAGACCAAAACGGACTCCATCGCGAAGAAAGTCGTGGGCGCGAAGATCGAGCCGGTGGCCGCCTCCCGCTTGCGCTCGGGCGACGTGGTGATCTGCGATACGGGCGACACCATCCCGGGCGACGGTGAGGTGATCGACGGCATCGCCACGGTGGACGAGTCGGTAATCACCGGTGAAAGCGCCCCCGTGATCCGCGAATCGGGCGGGGACCGCAGCGCGGTGACCGGCGGCACGAAGGTACTCTCCGACCAGATCCGCATCCGCATCACGTCGAATCCGGGCGAGACGTTTCTAGACCGCATGATCGCACTGGTGGAAGGCGCGGAGCGGCAGAAGACGCCCAACGAAATCGCGCTCAACATTCTGATCGCGGGGTTGACGCTGATCTTCCTGATGGCCGTGATCACGCTGCAGCCCTTCGCACAATACAGCGTGAACTCGGCCGGTGCGGGATCGGTGCCGAGCGTGGTGGTGCTGGTGTCGCTGCTGGTGTGCCTGATCCCAACCACGATTGGCGGCCTGCTCTCGGCCATCGGTATCGCGGGCATGGACCGCGTGATGCAGCACAACGTGCTGGCCATGAGCGGCAAGGCAGTGGAAGCTTCGGGCGACGTCAACACGCTGCTGCTGGACAAGACCGGCACCATCACCATCGGCAACCGCCAGGCGGTGGAGTTCCTCACAGTGAACGGCGTCGGCGCGGCGGAACTGGCCGATGCGGCGCAGCTTTCGAGCCTGGCCGACGAGACGCCCGAGGGCCGTTCCGTCGTCGTGCTGGCCAAGGAGAAGTACGGCCTGCGCGGCCGCGAGGTGGCCAGCCACGAGGCGGTCTTCATCCCCTTCTCGGCCTACACCCGCATGAGCGGCGTGGACATCGACGGACGCCGTCTGCGCAAAGGTGCGACCAGCGCGATTGCGAATTTCATCCGCGAACAGGGCGGCGAAGTGCCGCAGGATCTGCTGGACATCTCCGAGCGCATCTCGCGGCAGGGCGGCACGCCGCTGGCCGTCGCCGACGGCCGCCGCGGCCTGGGCGTGATCAACCTGAAAGACGTGGTGAAGGGCGGCATGAAGGAGCGTCTGGGCCAACTGCGCGCCATGGGCATCCGCACCGTGATGATCACCGGCGACAACCCGCTGACCGCCGCGGCCATCGCCGCCGAAGCCGGCGTGGACGATTTCCTGGCGCAGGCCTCGCCCGCCGACAAGCTGAACTACATCAAGAAAGAGCAGGCCAGCGGACGTCTGGTCGCCATGACCGGCGACGGCACGAACGATGCACCCGCTCTCGCTCAGGCCGACGTCGGGCTGGCCATGAATACGGGCACCATGGCGGCCAAAGAGGCCGGCAACATGGTGGACCTCGACTCGAACCCGACCAAGCTGATTGAGGTGGTGGCCATCGGCAAGCAGTTGCTGATCACGCGCGGCGCGCTCACCACGTTCTCGATCGCCAACGACGTAGCCAAGTACTTCGCTATCATCCCGGCGATGTTCATGGCGACCTACCCCGTGCTGGGCAAGCTGAACGTGATGGGGCTGCACACGCCGCAGAGCGCGGTACTCTCGGCCGTGATCTTCAACGCGTTGATCATCATCGCGCTGGTGCCGCTGGCGCTGCGCGGGGTGAAATATCGCCCGGAGAGCGCCGCGTCGCTGCTGCGCCGGAACCTGCTGGTGTACGGACTGGGCGGCATCCTGGTGCCGTTCCCCGGCATCTGGGCGATCGATCAACTGGTCCATCTGCTGCGCCTGGCATAAGGAGGAAATATGTGGAAACAAATGCTGCCTGGAATTCGCTTCACGCTGGTGTTCACGGTGCTGACCGGGCTGGTCTATCCGGGCCTGGTGACGGGCCTGTGCCAGCTGCTTTTCTCGAACGCGGCCAACGGGAGTTTGGTGTTGAAGAACGGGCGCGTGGCGGGGTCCGAGTTGATCGGGCAGAACTTCACTCGACCCGAATACTTCCAGCCGCGGCCCTCGGCGGCGGGCAACGACGGCTATGACCCGACGGCCTCGGGCGGGTCCAACTTCGGCCCGACGAGCCAGAAACTCTCCGACCGCGTGAAGGCGTCCGCCGCGAAGTTCCGGCAGGACAATCCTGCCTTCACTGGCCCGCTGCCGGCCGACCTGGTGACGGCCAGCGGTAGCGGTCTGGACCCGCATCTGAGTCCCGCCGCAACGGATGCGCAGGTGGCGCGTGTGGCCGCGGCCCGCCGCGTTTCCGCGGGTAAGATCAAGGCACTGGAGGCCCGATTCATCGAAGGACGGGACTTCGGCATCTTCGGCGAAGCGCGGGTGAACGTGCTGAAACTCAATCTCGCGCTGGACGGGATCTATCCGCTTGCGAAGTAGGCGGCGGCGCGGGAGCGCCCACAGGAGTTGCGGTCATGTTTGGGGGCCGTGCGGCGTGACCGATAATCGGGGGTGGACCTCAGCGGATGACTGACACTCCCGACCGCCGGCCCACGCCCGAGCAGTTGCTGGAGCGGGTGGAGGCCGAAGAGCATTTTCATCGTCGGGGAAGACTCAAGGTCTTCCTGGGCTACGCGTCCGGCGTCGGCAAGACGTTCCGCATGTTGGACGAAGGCCGCCGCCGCAAGATGCGCGGAGCCGATGTCGTGATCGCGTCGATTCAGCCGGACCCGTCTCCGCAGGTGCAGGAGTTGCTGGACGGCTTCGAAGTGATTCCACCGTCCACGGCTTTGGGTGGGCCGATGATCGACGTGCCGGCCGTGCTCCGCCGCCGTCCCGGCGTGTGCCTGATTGACGGCCTCGCTTATGCGAACCCGCCCGGGAGCGCGCACCCGCAGCGCTGGCAGGACGTGGAAGACCTGCTCGCCGCCGGCATCACCGTCATCACGTCCATCAACCTGCAGTTCGTCGCCGAGCGCCAGCAGCAGGTCGAGAGCATCCGGCGCAAGAGCGTTGACGACTCCGTGCCGGAAGCGTTCCTGCGCACCGCCGACGAGATCGAGGTCGTCGATGCTCCTCCTGAATATTGCGTGGTCCGCGCGGCGCAGGGTATCGAGGGCGAAATCGCCGACCCGGTACTCATCGAACGCCAGCTCTCCGAACTCCGTGAAATCGCGCTGGTGCTGGCGGCCGAGGTGGTGGACCACCAACTCGAGAGCTACCTGCGCCGCCACGGGATCGAGCAAGTCTACGGCACGCACGAGCGCATTCTGGTGTGCGTCACGCCCCGCTCCAACGCTTCGCTCATGATCCGCCGTGGACGCCGTCAGGCCGACCGCTTCCACGGGGATTTGCACGTCGTCTATGTGGAGCAAGCGGATCTGAGCGGCGCGGATCGGAAGGTGATGGAAGCGAATCTCGACTGTGCGCGAGAATCCGGCGCGCACGTCGAAGTCATGCCCGGCGACGACCCGATTGACGCGATTCTCGAGTACGCCCGCCGCCAGGGCATCACACAGATCTTCGTCGGGCACAGCCAGCGCAGCGGCTGGACGCGGCATTGGAAAGCCAATCCGGTGGAGCGGCTGATCATGGGCGCCGACGGCATCGACGTACGCATCTTTCCGCACGAGACCGCGAGCGGGACGGCGGGCAATGGCCAGGAGCCGGGCACATGAGCGAGGAGCAGACGCGCCATCGGGGCCGGTTGAAGATCTTCCTCGGCTACGCGGCGGGCGTGGGCAAGACTTACAAAATGCTGGAGGAGGCCCGCGAACTGCAGCGGGCCGGGCACGATGTCGCGGTGGGATACTTCGAGCCGCACGGTCGCGCGGAGACCATCGCGAAGCTCGAAGGGCTGGAACTGATCGCGCGCAATGTCGTGGACTACCGTGGGCACAAGTTTGAGGAGATGGACACGGATGCCATTCTCAGCCGGCATCCCGAGATCTGCGCCGTGGACGAATTCCCGCACACCAACGTGCCCGGCTCGGAGCGGACCAAGCGCTGGGAGGACGTGGCCGTGCTGCTCGACGCAGGCATCGACGTGCTCACCACGATGAACATCCAGCACCTCGAGAGTCTCAACGACCAGATGCGCGAGATCACCGGCATCCAGGTCCGGGAGACGATTCCCGATTGGGTGGTGAAGCAGGCCAGCGAGGTGGTGCTGGTGGACCTGACGCCCAGCGCGCTGCTCAACCGGTTGCAGCGCGGCGTGGTGTACGGCCCGGAAAAAGCGCAGCGGGCGATGGAGAACTTCTTCAAGGAATCCACGCTGGGCGCACTGCGCGAACTGGCGTTGCGGCAGACCGCGCACGAGGTGGATGTGCGCCACGCGGACAGCCCGCAACCCGCGCACAACGGAGCCGCCGAAGTAGCCTCGGGAGCGAACTTCGCGCCCATTCACGAAGAGCAGGAACGCATCCTGATTCACGTGACGGAGGCGCCCGCGACGGCGGGCCTGATCCGCCGTGGCCGCCGAGTGGCGGATTACCTGAAGGCCGATTGCTTCGCGGTTTGCGTGCTGCCCAGCGGCGCGCTCGCGGATCAGCCTGCGGCGGACCGGGAGGCGCTGCAGCGGCACCTCGATTTTGCGCGCCAGCTCCAGATAGAAACGCGCGTGCTGGAAGGTAAAGATGACGCCCTCACGCTGGTGGATTTCGCGCGCCGCAACGGGGTGACTCAGATCTTCCTGGCCAAGCCCCCCAGGCAACTGTTGCCGCTGCTGCAGAAGCGCCAGACGGCGATGCGGGTCGTCGAACTGGCGAAAGATATGCAGGTGATCATCGTCGCCGAGCGGCGGCGGGCTGCATTGTCGTAGCTGTTCGGTGCGTCCTCCGCGTGCGATCCTGGTTGCATCCGAAGGTAGGCAAAGGGGCCCATCGCGCGCATGACAACGCTGGCTCGATACATCCTGATCCCGGGCCTGGCAGCTCTGGCCACAGGGCTGGCGCCGGCGCAGGGGAACGGCCGCGACGGAGTCTCCAGGCTTAGCGAGGCGACCGTCGGAGAGATGCTGCGCGCGCACAACGAAGTTCGCCGTCAGCGGCAGATTGCCCCGCTGACCTGGTCATACAACCTGGAAGCAGCCGCGCAACAGTGGGCCATGCATCTATCCTCAATCGGTGCGCTGCAGCACGACCGCAGCCGCCGCGTGGGGCAGAATCTGTTCGTCAGCTACGGGCAGCGCGTACCGCCTGCATTCGTCGTAGGCAAGTGGGCGGACGAGTCCAAGGACTACGACGAGCGCCGGTTCCAGTGCGCCAAGGGAGAGGTTTGCGGCCACTTCACGCAACTCATATGGAGGGGGACCAAGGAAGTCGGCTGCGGGGTCGCGGGGGGGGCGGACGGTCAATTCTGGGTCTGCTATTACTCTCCGCCGGGCAATATCATCGGTTACAAGCCGTATTAGTTGCGCAAGCCGGCTTCAGGCGGTCCCCTCGATGGGAGCGACCCAGCGAAACAGGAAGAAATGGTGTCCGCACAAATCGCAGCGGAAGGGCAGCAAGAGCCAGTAGATCCCCCGCTCGAAGGCGTTTCGAGCGCCTACTCCGCGGAATTCGACCGACTTGCAGTACGGACAGTGACAGGTGAACACGCCTAACAGTACCTCTTATGCAAGGCGAGCGCACGGGTTCGTTTTCAGTTGGCCCGCTGCCCGATCCCAAAGAGGCACTGGGTCGCCTTGGATATAAAACAGCCGTTGACGTCAATTCTGCCCACATTGCGAACGAATCCAGGCGCTTTCTACACCCCCATGATGTTAGAAATTGGTTATAAGCTTCGCGGGCTAAGTGAACAATCGCGTCTTATACGGGCGTATTCTCGGGGACGGGAATTCAGGGGGTGGAAATCCTGGCTGCGGCTTCTCAGGCAATATGCTGTGGAATTTACTACAAAGCCCTCAATAGGCAAGAGGAACCCGACTGGAACTCCTGCCGATTGAGGGCTTCCCGCATTCAGCGGCTATACTTGCGATGGACTATCTTGCCGGTAGCATCAGTGGTATAGCGCCGAGAACATCGGCCCAATCCGGCAGCCTGGTCCAAGTACGGGCGAGGAAGACTCCGCCCGGGACTATAGTACTAGGTGTTCGCTGGGCGTCTACGATTGAGGTGACACGCAGTTGCCCGTGACTGACGACTGCCCCGGTGACCACGAAGTCATCGGTGCCTGTCGAGGTGCTGCCATTCGCCAGCGTGAGATTGCGGGTGACGACGCCGGTGCCATCGCAATTCAGGCTAATGGATCCCGTCTGAGTGCCGTTCACGAGAGTTCTTTCTCCGGCAGTCGATCCTGCCTTGGGCTCATTGACCACGAAAGCTGCCGTGAAACTGCCGTCGGCTGCCACGGTCCTCCTCCCGAGTGCGATTCCAACGCTCGCACCGTAGTTTCCGATAACCGCGTAGGTGCCCTGAAGGCTTGACAGGGTATAGCACAGCGATTGGTTTTGAGCGCTCGCGGTAGACACGCCGGCGAAGCTGGCAAGAATGACCGCCGCGGGAACAAACAACATTGTCCTATTGAACATGGATCCGAACTCCTTTGCGACACACTGCTGAAATCTCTATTGTGGATATTCGAGCCTGAAATCTTTCTTTCTCTTGTGGCTAAAACTTGTTCTTTTGGCCCAAGAATCATTTCAGACAGGGATAGTTTTAACAGACTATAGCGAAACCAGTAGATCCGCAACTCAAATCTGCGACTCACCGTATTTTTAATCAGCGTGAACAGCGAGAGTGGCCGGGAGTCTCCCATGACAGCGCCAGGCGTTTAATTCTGCGGCAAGTTAGTAGGCCAAACGCTGGCCGGTATCAGTTTCTGCTATACGTTGAACTCAGCTGCACATCTGCTGAGCAGACTCTTTAATTACCAGGTGCCAGGATCGGAAGAATGACGCAAGCACCGGGGATCGAGAAACCCGCACCAAACAGGACGGCTCCTCGCAGCCGTGGAAAGCGCTCTCCAGCCTGCTCTACAGGCATCCCCGCCCGGGAACGGCGCGCTATAGAATGGGTAGCGGCATCGTTCGGGTGACAAGCGGGGACTTCAGGCATTTCAAACGAACCCTGGAGCAACGGGCGAATAGTGCGCCGGGCGAGGCAAGAAAGGTCCGTCACTCAACAGATTCAGGATTTCGGCGCCTGCCGATTCCCGAACTTGTCGCCGCGAGTACCCGCAATGAACCAAACACGTAATTCTTCAACCTTCCGAATCAGCTCACTTGTTCTGACCTTCGGCTGTGGGCTTTTGCTAAACGTCTGCGCCTGCGCGCAGAGCACGCCGATGGCGCCTGCCGATCTCCCCGGGCGAGGACTGGCGCAGCACCAGTTCTTCTATGCCGGCGAGCAAAAGCAGCACCAGATGTTCGTCATCAAACACGGGCGCGTGGCATGGTCCTACGTGGATGCAAACAGCAAGGGCGAGATCAGCGACGCAGTAATGCTGTCGAACGGCAACATCCTGTTCGCGCATCAGTACGGTGTGACGCTGATCAACCCGGACAAGAAGGTGCTGTGGAACCTCGACGCTCCGCAGGGGACGGAGATCCATACGGCCCAGCCCATCGGCAAGGAGCGCGTGCTGTATCTGCAAAACGGCGACCCGGCGCTGTTGCGCGTGGTCAACATCGGGACCGGTAAGACCGAACTCGAATTCAAACTGCCCGTCGGCGAACCCAAGAGCGTGCACGGTCATTTCCGGCACGCGCGACTAACCGCGGCCGGGACGATTCTCGTCGCCCACATGGACATGAAGAAGGTCGCGGAGTACGACACGAAGGGCAAAGAAGTCTGGTCCTACGCCGTGGAGAGCCCCTGGTCGGCCGAGCGGCTGGCCAACGGAAACACGCTGATTGCGACCAACAAGAAACTCGTTCTGGAGGTCGATCCCAAAGGTACGGTGGTCTGGCAGCTCAAGGCCGAGGACCTGCCGGAATACCAGATCCAGGGCTTCCAGATTGCCACGCGCCTGCCCAGCGGGAACACGCTGGTCAATAACTGGGTGAACCAGTGGAGCACGACGGTGGACAAGCACAACCCGCCGGTGCAGGCTCTGGAGGTCACTCCGGACAAAACGCTGGTGTGGGTGCTGCGCTCCTGGGACGATCCCGCGGACCTGGGTCCGGCCACGACGATCCAGTTGCTCGACCGGCCCATAGCGGCCGAGGACGTTCACTTCGGCGAGATTCGCTAGGCGGGCCGGAAGACGATGCACGACGGCGTGCCGACAGGCGTGTAGGCGCCCGTGAACGTCAACTCGCCCGTAGTCTTGTTCACTCTGAAGGTGGTGATGGCGTCCGCGCGCTGATTGCAGGAAAACAGGAAACCGCCCGTGGGATCGAAGTTGAAACTGCGCGGGTAATCGCCCCGGGTCCAGACTTCGCCGGCGAACTTCAACCTGCCCTCCGCACCAATTGAAAACCAGGCGATGCTGTCGTGCATGCGGTTGGCGGCATAGACGAAGCGGCCGTCGGGCGAGACCATCACCTCCGACGTAAAGTTCGAGCCGCTGAACCCGGGAGGCAGGCTCGATAGCGTCTGCTTTGCCGCAAAAACGCCCTTGTTCGCGTCGTAGTCGAACGCGATCAGCGTCGAGCCCTCCTCCTGTAGTGAGTACACCCAGCGCCCGTTGGGATGGAACGAGAAGTGGCGCGGTCCGTCGCCCGCAGGCACGGAAACGCCCGAGGGATCGTTATCGGCGAGCGACCCGTGAGCGGCGTCGTAGCGCCAGACGTGAATCCGGTCCGCGCCCAGATCGGCGCCGATCACGAATCGCCCGGAAGGGTCGGCCTGGATCATGTGGCCGTGCGTGCGGTCGTGGCCGCTGATGGCGAAGCTGCCGCCGGGCGCGCTGGTGGACTTCGTGGGACCGACCGGCCCGCTCAGGCGCTTCACGTCGCTGGCCGGGCCCAGACCGCCGCCCGCGAGCACCGGCAGAACGGCAAACGTGCCTCCGTGATAATTGGCCGCAAAGACATGCTTGCCGGACGGGTGCACGCTGACGTAACAGGGCCCCGCGCCCTTCGAACTGACCGTGTTGAGCAGAGTCAGGTGGCCGCTCCCGGGGTCCACCTTGTAGGCGCTCACCGAACCGGACGCCTCGCCCTCAAACGTGGCGGTCTCGTTGGCCGAGTAAACATGCGTCCAGTCCGCGTCGGGTGCGAGGTGCGAAGGGTTCAATCCGCTGGCGACGACCTCGTGCGGCGTCAACGCGCCGGTCGCCGGATTGAGTTCAAAGACGTGGATTCCGCTGCCGTAGCCCTTGCTGCCCTCCGGCCCCTGCGGCGAACTATAGGTGCCGACGTAGGCCAGCACCGGACGTCCGCCACTCGCCCGGGCGAGTCCCGGCACAGCCGCAGACGCCAGCGCGGCGCGCTGCAGGAACTCGCGGCGCGAACGCCCGCCCAAGCTCGATTCTGGTCGCATCCCGGTCCTCCTGGCTACGCACTTGCCGAAGCTTCCCGCGGAAGCCGGCAAAGGCCAGCGTATGCCCCGCGCGAGCCGCATGGCAAGCGAGTCCGGGAATGGGCGGGACGGGCCAAGCGGTACCATGGTCGAATCCGCGCATGCGCATGCACACTCGACTCCGCATCCTGCTGACCGGCGCGGTTCAGGGAACCGGCTTTCGCCCCTTTGTTTACCGGCTCGCGCACGACCTGAGCCTGAGCGGGTTCGTGCGCAATACCGCCAGCGGGCTGCACGTCGAAGTGGAAGGCGCGCCGGACCAACTGCGCGAGTTTCAAGCCCGCCTGGAGTGCGAGCGGCCGCCCGCTTCACTGGTCCTGAGCAGCGAGTCGTCGTGGCTCGAAGCGCAGGGTGCGGGGCGCTTTGAGATTCTCGAAAGCGAGCAATCCGGCACGCTGGAGGCCGCGGTACTCCCGGACCTGGCCACCTGCCCGCAATGTCTGGCCGAAATTCTCGACCCAGCCGAACGCCGCTTCGGTTACCCCTTCACGAACTGCACGCGCTGCGGCCCGCGCTTCACCATCGTGGTCGATTTGCCCTACGACCGGCCGCGCACGGTGATGCAGCGCTTCCAACTCTGCGACGCCTGCCGGAGCGAGTACGACAACCCGGCCGACCGCCGCTTCCACGCCCAACCGATCGCCTGTCCGGTCTGCGGGCCGAGGTTGTCGGTCTCGGTCGAAGCGGCGGCGGAGGCGCTGCGAAACGGCGCGATCGTCGCGTTGAAGGGCATCGGCGGCTATCAATTGCTGTGCGACGCCTGCAGCGAACCCGCGGTGCTGCGTCTGCGCGAAAAGAAGGCCCGCGAGTGGAAACCGCTGGCTGTGATGATGCCCTCGTTCGAGGCGCTGACGCACTACGCTGACGCCAACCCCGGCGAGCGCCGTTTGCTGGAATCCAGCGCCGCTCCCATCGTGCTGCTGCGCGCCGCTGTGTCCGATGGCGATCAGCCGCTCGCCCATGCGGTCACGCAAGGCAGCCCGTGGCTCGGGGCGATGCTGCCCTACTCGCCACTGCACCATTTACTGATGCGGGAATTCGGCGCACCGCTGGTCGCCACCAGCGGCAATCTCAGCGACGAGCCCATGGCCATCACCGTCGGGGAAGCGCACGAGCGCCTGGCGCAAACCGCCGACCTGTTTGTGGACCACGACCGGCCCATCGCGCGGCCCTGTGACGACTCGGTGACGCGCATCGTGCTGGGTCGCGAGTCGCTGCTCCGGCGCGCTCGCGGCTACGCACCGCTGCCCGTGCCGGTGCGCCACGCACTGCCCCGAATTCTGGCCACGGGCGGGCACATGAAGAGCACCGTCGCACTCGCGCTGGGCCGGCAGATCGTCGTCAGCCAGCACATCGGCGACCTCGAAACGCCCCAGGCCCGCGAGTGCTTCGAACGCGTCGTGGCCGACCTGTGCCGCCTCTATCGCTTCACCCCCGACCTGATCGCGTGCGACCTGCATCCCGATTACTGGTCCACCCGCTGGGCCAACGCGCAGGGCAAGCCGGTCGTCGCGATCCAGCATCACGAGGCTCATGCGGCGTCCTGCGCGGCCGAGAACGACGTCGAGGGCCCGTTCCTGGCAGTCAGCTGGGACGGTACCGGCTACGGTCACGACGGCACCATCTGGGGCGGCGAGATCTTCCTGTTCCCGACGGAGCAGCGACCGTCGAGTCGGAGCCGCGACCGTGAAGGAGCGGTAATTGTTGCAGGGCTCGAAACAACCGCTCCCTCACGGTCGCGGCTCCGTTCCGAAGCCTATTCGATTCAGCGTGTAGCGTCCCTGCGCCCATTCCTGCTGCCGGGAGGCGAGGCGGCGGTGAAGGACACGTGGCGCTGCGCGGCCAGCCTGCTGATCGATGCCGGGGTTCCCGTGGAAGGCAAACCGGCCACCGTGGCGGCGCTGATCCGGAAGCGCATCCGCTGCGTCCCGACTTCCAGCATGGGGCGTCTGTTCGACGCCGTGGCCGCCATCACGGGGGTCTGCGAACGAAACCGTTACGAGGGTGAGTCGGGGTTGCGCCTCGAAGCCCTGGCGATGGCACACGGTCCGGCCGAGCCCTACGCGCTGCCGTGCGCCGGGTTGGAAGCCGACTGGCGACCGATGATCCAGGAGTTGGCAAGCGGTACAGCAGCGGGAGAGAGCGCCGCACGGATGAGCGCCCGTTTCCACGAGACGCTAGCCGCCTGGGTGGTCGCAGTGGCGCTGCGAACGGGCGTGCGCCGGGTGGTCTTGAGCGGCGGGTGCTTCCAAAACGCCTGGCTGACGGGGCGGTGCTCTGCGCGACTGGAAGCGGCGGGATTGTCTGCCTTTGTGCACCAGCGGGTCCCGGCAAACGATGGCGGCCTCAGCCTGGGCCAGGCCGTCCTGGCCGCGCGGACGTTTGACCGGTAGGTCCGATTCGTGGTGCTTGGAGGGACTGGCGCTCCAGGGCCGCGCGGGCTCTCCCGAGTCCGCACTAGCCGGTCTCCGGAGCGGGCTCTGGAGAGCCGCCCCACACAATGCTTACTGGGCCGGTTCGACGATGGCGCTCATGGACCCCTTGCAGCGCGGCAGGCGCCAGTCGGCGCCGAACCCGTGGATCTGGTCGCGCGCGAACTCAGCCGCCTCCCGGTCGCACGTCATGACGATGGTACGGCCCGCCATATCCACCTCGACGGCGTTGCGGTACGCTTCGTCGGCGGACTTGAGAAACAGCTTCATCAGCATCTCGATGACGTAGTCGTATGTGTGGTCGTCGTCGTTGAGCAGGACGACGTTCCACATCGGCGGCGTTTGTTGCTGTTCGCGCACTTCCTGGATGGGAGCGGGCGCCTGGTAAGCCATATTTGAACTACCTAGTCTCTCATCTCAGGGCTCTCAACGGGCGGGCGATTTGCCCATAGCCGAAACTTGTCCGGTGGCGCTCCCCGCTTCCTCACGCGCTGCGAGCGTCCCGCAGGTTGCTTTCGCCATGGCAGCCCTATACAGCGGGTGTATCCTAGATGAAGGGGGCGTAACGGCTTCGACGGGATGGAATTGGTGTGATGAGGCGTGTCGGGTTCCAGGCTCCCGTAAAACGACTGGATCAACACAACTGCCAATAATCAGCAGTTCGCATACGCTGCCTAATTAAATAGGTAGCCGCCGCCGGTCGAGTGCCTGCGCTTGATCGATACGGCGTCTTCTCACAGGATCGATCTGAAGTCTCCGCCCGGGGCGTAGGATCTAAAACCAATCAGGCTGGACTCCGTTATCCTTGCCGGTTCCGAGGACGGAGTTGAGATTGTGAACTGGATACACACGTAGTCTTGTCATTTCAAGCCATTTCGGACGCGGGTTCAACTCCCGCCGCCTCCACCAGCCTTCGCCAAGGCTTCGGCCTGCAAGCCGGAGACTCGACGAAGGCTGGTGCCCGCCATAGCTCGCGCAGCGAGCGACGGAGGGCTGTAGGTCCCCGGACCCGCACCTTCGTTGACGGTACATTCCAGGAACAGTAAAACCAGTCGCCAGAGGGCTCTCTGCCAATTCCGGGGATCGCGCAGTGCACTCTGTCTACCTCCTCCAAAGCCAGACGCACCCGGATCAGCGCTACGTCGGTCTGACCGGCGATCTGAAAGCCCGGCTCGCCAAACACAATGCAGGCCCCGTCCCGCACACTTCCAAATTCACCCCGTGGGGACTCCGATCCTACGTTGCTTTCAGCACACACGAGCAGGTGGCGCAATTCGAGCAATCCCTGAAGTCAGGTTCTGGACGAGCGTTCGGGAACCGTCACCTCTCGCCGGCGTAACCCGCCGGGGCTCGGCCGGCGCGAAAGCGAACCCACACTCCAGCACACTCCAGTTGCTTGCCAGGAACGCGCCAACGGCCCGTCGCGGCCAAGTCAATCTGAATTCGGGCGCACAGCGCTCCCTCATGCCGTGAGCCCGACTGGTTTTGCCCCGGCGATTGTGGCAGGGTAAGGGAGATGTCACGCTTCACGCGCAGATCGGTGCTCGCCGGCGCGGGTGCGCTGGCCGGTTCCGTGTTGCTGCGGAGGACGCTGCTGGGCGCCGCGGCGCCTGCCGCTTCCGTGGCCGTCGCGGGCTGCCGGTCGTATGGCCCCGAATTGGTGCCCACGCTCGACCGGATGTTCGACCAGCTCGGCGGGCTCGGACGGATCGTCAAGGGCAAGACCGTGGCGATGAAGGTGAACCTGACGGGCCTGGCCAGCGACCGCCTGGGCAGCCTGCCGAACGGGCTGTCGCATTGGACCCACTCGAACGTGATCGGCGCGGTGGTGCACCTGATGGGGCGGGCGGGCGCTCGCCGAATTCGCATCCTGGAAGCCCCCTGGAAGAGCGCCGAGCCGCTTGAGGAGTTCATGCTGCAGGCGGGCTGGGAGCCGCTGGATCTACTCAACGCCGCCCCGCTGGTCGAGTTTGAAAACACGAACTACCTCGGCGCTGGAAAAGAGTACGCCCGCTTGGCCACGCCCCGCGGAGGCCACGTCTTTCGCGCCTTCGATCTCAACCACTCGTACCGCGATTGCGACGTGTTCGTCTCTCTCGCCAAGCTGAAGGAACACGCCACCGCCGGGGTGACCCTCTCCATGAAGAACTGCTTCGGGATTACGCCGTGCACGATTTATGGTGACAACGCCGGACTCGACGAGCCGGGCCTGGTACCTTTGGGCGGGCGCGGCATCCTGCACAGCGGCGAGCGCCAGCCATCCAGGAGCGCGCCTTCGGAAAACGATCCCGGCTCGCCGCGCGATCCCGGCTACCGCGTGCCTGCCATCGTGGCCGACCTGGTGGCGGCCCGGCCGATCGATCTCGCGATCATCGACGGGATTCGGACCCAGACCAAGGGCGAGACGCCGGGCGTCGAGGGCGCGGTCGCCGTTGCACCGGGCGTGTTGATAGCCGGGACCAACTGCGTCTCGACCGATGCCGTGGGAGCCGCCGTGATGGGCTTCGACCCGCTGGCCGACCGCGGCAAGGCGCCGTTCGAGCAGTGCGACAGCACGCTGCGGCTGGCCGAAGAACTCGGCGTGGGCAGCCACGATCTGGCGCGGATCGAAGTCCTCGGCGTGCCGATTGCCCGCGTGCGCTTCGATTTCCGAAAAGCCGTGCGCGCCGCCAATCCGGCCTGATATAGTAGGCGCCGCCGTGCTGCCGGCACGCGCGCACGAGGGACCCATGAATCGAAGAAGCCTGCTGAGATCCGCCTTGTTGGCCGCGGGCGGAGCGCTGGCCGCGCCGCGCTACAGTGCCGCCGCGGTGCCAAAGACGAAGATCCGGCGCATCCGCTACTACGAACCGCCACGCCCCAATCCGACCTTCAATCAGAGCACCCGCATCGTCACCATCGAGACCGACGCTGGCATCACGGGCATCGGCGAAGGCGGGTCCAAGGACATGCTGGAGCAGTGCGCCTCCATGCTGATCGGCGAAGACCCGTCGCGCATCGACCATCTCTGGCAGTTGATGTACCGCGGCTGGTTCTACCCTGCCGGGCGCGAGAAACTGCACGCCCTGGGGGCGCTCGACATGGCTCTGTGGGACATCCAGGGCAAGGCCCTGGGCGTCCCGGTCTATCACCTGCTGGGCGGCCTGTCGCGGGAACACATCGAGTGTTACTCGGGTGGAACCGGCCAGGGCGAGACCCTGCAGGAGCGGGCGCGCGCGGTGATCGAGGCCGGGTTCAGGGCCTTCCGCACGGCGGTGGACATGCCCTGGTCCGCCCAGCCGGGAGGAACTCCCAGCGGGGTGTTCAATTCCCGCCAGGCGGTCGATCAGGAGGTGGAGAAAGCGCGCCAGATTCGCGAGGGCGTGGGCCAGCATGGCGACTGGCTGACGGACGTGCACACGCGTCTCGATCTCCCCGATGCCATCCGCCTGTGCTCATTGCTTGAACCGTTCGCGCCATTTGAAGTGGAGGATCCCCTGCGCTCCGAGAACAGGGGCATCTACGAGCAACTGCGTCCGCACATCAACGTACCGATTGCGGTGGGCGAACAGTTTGGCGACCGCTGGGACTCGAATGAACTGATCGAACGGCGGCTGATCGATTACCTGCGGGTAACGCTGCCGAACAGCGGCGGGATCACCGAGTTCATGAAGATCGCGGCGCTCTGCGAGACGCACAATGTAGGCCTGATTCCGCACAGCACGGGCCCGATTTCGCTGGCGGCCCTGACCCACGCTCTGGGCGCTTTCTCCGGCCCGGTGCTGATGGAATGCGGCGGCGTTCCGAAACCGCCGTACCTGCCGCAGGGTGTGGACTTCCGGAACGGCAAGCTGTGGCCCCGCGACAAGCCGGGGCTCGGTGTGGAGTTCGATCCCGCGGGAGCCAGCCTGCTGTCCGAGATCACCGAGCACTACGCGCCGACGCCGGTTTACCGCAGGCCCGACGGGTCCATGACCAACTGGTAGGACCGCGGTGCGCGCTGCGGTTTATGGGCTCGAGTCCGGCTTGTCCGTGCACTTCCCATCCACCCACGGAGTTCGACAGAATGGATGCCATGTCTGTACATGTCGTCGCCCATTTCAACGCTCGCCCCGAGACGCTCGAAGCGGTCCGCAAACTGGTTACCGGATTCATCGAGCCGACCCGCAAAGAGGCCGGCTGCATCACCTACGTGCTGGCGCAGAACGACGCCAATCCGCTGGAGCTCACGTTTATCGAGGAATGGGAGTCGAACGCCGCGCTGGACGCGCATTTGCAGACGCCACACCTGAAGCAGGGAGCCGCCCAGTTGGCCGGCCTGTTGGCGCAGCCTGGCGATATACGGCGCTATACCCTGATCGGCTGAACGCGTTTGGAGCGGAGTGAGATCGCGCACAAAAAAAAGGCGCGCCCATGGACGTAGGCGCGCCGTAGAACTGGGAGGTCGGGTGCATGCCCTCCGATAGCACACCCCCGATCACTGCGGGCCGACACCGGCCAGTCCCGTCTCCCTCAGGGCATTTCCCCGGCGCTCCTCCGCGCCGCCGGAGGCCTCCGATGCCTCCGGTTCGGGAATGCCGCCCGGGAAACCGGCCGGCGACCTAGCAACCGCAAATTCGATTTACCATCGAATCTGCACTTCTTTAGTGCAAGTCTGTGGCCAAACATGCCGGCGCTGAATTATCAACCACTTAGTCAACAAACTCCTTGTAGAAATGAAATAAGTGTCCACGTTCTGGGCATGTCCATCGCATGTACGCGGAATGCGTGTAAACTAAATAGACCTAAAAGCGGGGTGCTCCTCAGCACTTGATGGAGCTGGCATATGGGGCCGCAACCGATAAAGAATCCGCATCAACCCGGCAGCGCAGGCGCTTTGGCAGATAGCCAAAAGCTCGCCTCGATCCTGAAACTGTGCCAGAAGATGAGTTCGGAGCGGGATCTAAGCGCCTTGCTGGACCTGGTGGTGACCGAGGCTACGAGACTGCTCGATTGCGAGCGGGCAAGCATCTTCCTGTTCACCCCCGCCCGGGACGAACTGGTCTCCAAGGTGGCTCTGGGCAGCGACCAGACCATCCGCGTGCGGGCCGGGCTCGGCATCGCGGGAACCGTGGCAGCGACCGGAGAGATGATCACGGTGAACGACGCCTACGGGGATCCGCGCTTTTTCCAGGGCGTGGACCAAGACACCGGATATCGAACCCGCAATCTGCTGGCGGTGCCGCTGACCGGCGCGGACGGGGAGATCATCGGCGCGTTCGAAGTGCTCAACAAGCGGGTGGGGAGCTATACCGCCGACGACGCCCAAATCGCGCTGTCACTGGGCGCGAATGCCGCGATAGCGATTCAGAATGCCCAGATGATCGGCGAGCTGCGGCGTCACCGGGCGATCCTCGAAACCGAGAACCGCAACCTGCTGCGCGAGATTGGCGGGCGTCTCCCGGCGCAGAACCTGCTCGGCCTGAGCGCTCCGATCGAGGCGCTGCGCACGATGATTGCACGCGTGGCCGACGCCGACGTCACCATCCTGATTACCGGGGAAAGCGGGACGGGCAAGGACCTGGTGGCCCGCTCGGTGCATTTCGCCAGTCCCCGGGCGCGTGGGCCGTTCGTGGCGCTGAACTGCGCGGCGCTGCCGGAAACGTTGGTGGAAACCGAATTGTTCGGGGTTGAAAAAGGGGTCGCAACGGGCGTGGACCGGCGCATCGGCAAGTTCGAGGCGGCGCACGGCGGCACGCTGTTCCTGGACGAAATCGGCGACCTGCCGCTGCTGGCGCAGGCCAAGATTCTGCGGGTGCTGCAGGAGCGCACCGTGGAACGGCTCGGCGGCCGCAACCAAATCCCGGTGGACGTGCGGATCGTGGCCGCGACCAACAAGGACGTGGAAGGCGCCATCGCAAAGGGGCAGTTCCGGGAGGACCTGTACTATCGCCTGAACGTGGTCCGGCTGCGCACTCCCGCGCTGCGCGATATCCGCGAGGACCTGCCTATCCTGGCAACGTATTTCCTGGACGAGGCCGCGCGCGAAATGAAGCGGCCCGGGGCTGAGCTCTCCGCCCGGGCGCTGGCCGCGGTGCAGGCCTACTCCTGGCCGGGCAACGTCCGGCAACTGCAGAACGAGATGCGCCGGGCGGTGGTGTATGCGCGCGGAACCGTCATCGACACTGCCGACTTGAGTGAGGCGCTGCAAGCCGCTCCGCTGCACGGCACGGTTGCCGCCCGGCCAGCGGAGGTGGCGGCCCTCAACTTGCCGGAAGAGGTGGAGGAACTCGAGAAAGCGCGCATTCGGGAAGCGTTGGCGGCATGCGGGCAAAACCAGGTGAAGACAGCACGCAAGCTGGGACTGAGCCGCCAGGGTCTGATCAATAAACTGAAGCGTTACGGGATCGCAGCCGCACCAGACGGGGCGGACGAACAGAAGGAAGGCGACGGGGAATGAGCAATTCGGCAAGAATCGGGGCACCGGGCAAGATCCATGCAGACCCGGCCTGGCTGGTGCGCAGGCTGGCTGCGGTTTGGGTGGCGGCCTGGCTCGGCATGATCCTGCTGGTCGGGGCGCTGACCATCGTCACGCTGAATTCACCCGCGGCCCTGACCGCGGCGCCGCCGGAGGGCTACGGAAAGGCGGTAAAGCTGGCGGGTGAGCCGCTGCTGCGCGAACTGCTGAATTATCAGGCGGCGGAGATAAACGGCGCCATGCTGGAGGTCTGGGGCTGGATCCAGGTTGGCTTGTCCGCGGCCTTGTTCGGCGTTTTGCTGCTGCTGTCAACCGTAGGCAAAGTCGAATTGGGGGTCTCCCTGGCCATGGCGGCGGACTCGCTGCTGCTGAAATTCGTACTGATCCCGAATATGGACCAGCTCAACCGGCAGGTGGCGACCGCGGAGGCGGTGAAACGGCTGGCGCTGGTGAACCAGCACTACCAGATGGCGAGCATGTCGTTCTTCATTTCGCAGAGCGTCACGCTGCTGCTAGCGGGCTTTTTGCTTGTGCTTCTGCTGCGGCGCAGCCGCAGCTCCCACCGGGGCGCCAGTCTCTGAGAACAGCTCGACGCGGTCGATGATGCCGATCACCGCAGTGTCGATGGGCGAGGGCTTCAGCCCCACCGTCGTGAACGCGGCAAACCCGTCGTACACCAGCAGGACCTTGTCCCCCACGCCGGCCTTGACGCCATCCACTGCCGCCACCGGATTGCCTGTGGCGCTGCCGTCCAAGCCGAGCGGCTGAACCAGCAGAATCGTCTTGCCCTCGTGCGAAGGGTGTTTCTGGGTGGCGCTGATATCGCCGATGACACGTCCTATCTGCATCTTCTTTCAGGCGCCGCCGCCACCTACGTGCAACTCGTCCACAATCCCCACGACCGTCGCATCCGTAGGCACTTCGCCGGGTTGAAACGGGAAGCTCGCTTCCCTGCCCCGCACCCAGTAGACGACCTCGCCGGAACCGGCCCCGGTGCAATCCGTGCAAATCACGACTTTGCCCGAGGCGCTCAGGTCCGGGGTGACAGGCTGTACCAGCAGCAGCCGCTGAGCCTCCAGGCCCGGGTTCTTCACGCTCGCCCAAATTCTTCCCACGACGCGGCCCAATTGCACGATATTGCCTGACTACCGGGCGGCGTCCATCGACACGCCGTCCACAATGCCCACGATCACGCAGTCCACCGGCTTGTCCTTGCAGCCCGAGGCCATGCGCGCGGAAGACCCTCCCACGGTGAACACGAGTTCCCGATTGCCGGCCCCGACCGTATCGACGGCGATCAGGTAACCCGCCTCTTCCTTCCCGTCGGGAGTGACCGGCTTCACGATCAGCAGGGTGTGCCCCTCCAGGCGGGCGTCCTTGCGCGTGGCAACTATCGTGCCTACAACACGGCCAAGAGTCATAGTAGTTTACTGCACCGCCTATTGAGTTTCGCTGGGTGCAGTGACGCGAGTTGGACAGCCGACTGGAGCAGGTTGGTGACCCGCCTGTCGAACCTGCAAAAAGGCCCTCGTGCGCCGGTATGCAACCGGCGCGCAGGATGCCATCCTGCCCCACAGCCTGAACTTGGTGTCACCGTATTACGCAAGCCTCAATAATTCGCCGACTGTCTTTAGCGGGCCTGATGGACGCGTCCCGAGCCGGTTGACGCGCCCGCGGCGCACGCTCTTCGCGCGATGTGAAATCTCCGCGCGTGACTCTCATCTTACTCTGAGAGCGCCGAATCCGGCACGACGGCCCCGCACCCGCAACCGTGCAAGTGGACGGGCAGGCAGGCCGGCGGCACTCTGTTACCTCCAGCGGGGCGCGGTGTTGCTAAACTACCGACGAAGGGGATTTGCAAGCCATGAAACAACTACTGCTCGCGATCGCTCCGCTGGCTCTCGCCTTGTGCGTTGCGCCGGAATTGAGCGCCCAGGCTCCCAAGAAGGCGCCGGCCAGCCCGCACGAGACCATCACCGCCAGCGTCGGCGGCAAGACGATTACCATCACCTACGGCCGTCCGTACGTGAAAGGCCGCAAGATCTACGGCGAATTGGTGCCCTTTGACAAGGTGTGGAGAACCGGCGCGGACGAAGCGACCACGTTTACGACAACCGGCGATCTGATGCTGGGTTCGCTGCACGTGCCCGCCGGGACCTATGCCCTGTTCACCGTGCCGGGCAAAGAGGGTTGGAGCATCATCCTGAACAAAGTCGCCAAGACCTGGGGCGCCTACGACTACGAGAAGAACAAGGCTCAGGATCTCGGCCAGACGGCGGGTTGGGCCAAGCCGAACCCGACCCCGGTCGAACAATTGACGATCGCCGTGGAACCCAAGGGAGCTAAGGAAGCGACGTTGTCGATCGTGTGGGAAGCCACGCGGGTCGAAGTCCCGATCATGGTGCACTAGTCCGTTAAGGGAAAAACACAAACCGCTAGTTTTTGCGGTTTGCGAAAAAAACGCCCTTTAGAATCAACACTTAAAAACACAAACCGCTAAAACTAGCGGTTTGTGTTTTTTTGAGCTTGGACCTCGGTGGCTCCCCAAGGCCCGCTGCGCGCCATTGCAGCGCGCTCGGGCGTCCCGTTTTTGGGTACTCCCGCGCGTCCCGAACCGAGGAATTCGAGCCAGCCTGGCTCCTGAGGAATCCGCCATGCGTTCCATCTTGCTCGCCCTGTTTTTCGCACTGGCCGCCGGCGCACAAGTCGCTAACACCCTCTCGCCCGAGGAGCGGGCGGCGGGCTGGATTCTGCTGTTCGACGGTACGAGTTTCAAGGGCTGGATAGATCCCAATCTGAAGACTCCGCCGGTCCACGCCTGGACGGTGCAGGATGGCTGCATCAAGACGGTTCCGCACGCCGCGACGCGCGAAGACCTGATGAGCGCCGCGAAGTTCCGCGACTTTGAAATGAAGTTCGAATGGAAGGTCGCGCCGGGCGCCAACAGCGGCGTGAAGTACCGCATCCAGGACCTCGTGCTGATGGACCACGACCAGGTGCGCAAGGATCTGCCATTCGAGCGGCAGGTCGAATTCGAGTACCGGAATCGGCCGTCCAAACGCGAGGCGGTGCGGCCCGGAGGAAGCTACGAGGAATACCCCGTGGCTTTCGAATACCAGGTGATCGACAGCAGCCATCACCCCGATGCGCTGCGCGGACCCAAGTACCGCGCGGCGGCGCTTTACAGCATGTCGCCCGTAACCCAGGTCGCCGACCGGGCGGTGGGCGAGTGGAACTCCTCGCGCATCGTACTCAAGGGCCGGCACGTCGAGCACTGGTTGAACGGCGTGAAGGTGGTGGACACACACCTGGACGCTCCCGAAGTGCGCGAGTCGATCGAGAAACGCTGGCGGGACGCTCCCGGCATCCGCAAGCTGCTGCTGGAACAGCCGGTGGCGGAAAGCCCCGTCGCGCTGCAGCATCACGTGGACGAAGCGTGGTACCGCAACCTCAAAATCCGACGATTGGAATAAGTCTCGCGGCGCCACCACAATTCTATTGAGGCTGGCGCGATCCGGCGACATCCCGTATCGGTACCTACAAGCGCTAGAAGTGGAGTAGTGAGCCCGCGACCGCCGCTGCGGTCATGACGCCAAAACCGATGCTGAGGCGGCGCGCGAACGGCCCTCCGGCGGCGCCCCAGGCGATCGCGCCTTTCAACACGAAGTTGGCGGCGATCGACAGCAGCACGCCAATCGCGGCCGGCGACTGCAGCAGCTTGCCCTCGTTCAACATGCCGGACAGCGAGAACACGACCGAGTCCGCATCCACCGAGCCGGCGATGACGCTGGTGAGGTAGACGCCGCCCGCGCCAAGCTCCACCACGCCGAACCGCGCGGCGAATCGAATCGCCGCAAACAACAGGCCGAATTTCAAAGCCGGTGTGATGCGAAAGGGGTTGCTGACGGCGATGTGCGTGCCGGCGGCTTCGTCGGAGTGTTTTCGCCCTAGCAGGAACGCGCAGGCCAGGCCCGCCAGGGTCATGGCCACCAGCGACGGCAGGCAGTAGCGGGCCAGCGCGGGCGAGGCGATCAGCAGCAGAACGAAGATGCGCGGCCCCTGCACCGAGTTTGCCAGCAGGGCCGATTGCACGTAGGCCGCCGGGTGCTCGCGGTCAGACGCGCAGTCTTTCGCCAGTGCCGACGTGGCCGCGGTGGTGGACGCCAGGCCCCCCAGCAGCCCCGTGATCCGCAGGCCCTGCCCTTCTCCCAGGAACTTCTGCAGAAAATAGCCCAGCCACGAAATGGTGCAGACCAGGATCACGAAAAGCCAGATCTTGTGCGGGTTGAAGAAACCGTAGGGGCCGTAATTCACGTCCGGCAGGACCGGCAGAATGACGAAAATGACGGCCAGGAAGCGCAGCGTGTCCTGGTACTCACGCTCGTTTACGACTTCGAGAAAGAACTTGTGCAGGATGTCGCGCGCCTCGAGCAGCAGCGTGAAGATCACGGCCAGCGCGATGGCCAGCGGCGCACCCCACGACAGGCCCGCGGTGGTGGTCAGCACGCTCAGCAGAAACGTGGCCACGGCCGCGAATTCGGTGGTGATG
Organism: uncultured Acidobacteriia bacterium; assembly: GCA_903909435.1. Taxonomy (GTDB): domain Bacteria; phylum Acidobacteriota; class Terriglobia; order Bryobacterales; family Bryobacteraceae; genus CAIVVT01. Next base: position 71,745 of record CAIVVT010000001.1, read on the forward strand.
CCGGTGCGGCCCGGAGTCTGTACGCGGAACACGATGATCAGCGCGGTGAGCGCGAGCAGGGTGGCCGCAGTGATCCAGGCCACGCCGAGCAACCCGCACAAGCCCCCGGCCATGGCGATGGTGATGAAATCGCGCAGGCCGGCATGACGTTCCGCGTGATCGGCTTCGCGCTCCACGCCGACCAGCAGGCCGATCAGTAGCGCCTCGGCCATGGCGAGCCAGGCGGGATGGATGGGACCCAAGATGCAACCTCTGCGCCAGATTGTAGCGCTAACGCGGAGTGAAGCGGGCTAAAGCGTGCGAGCCGCGGGCCCATCGCTCAGCTATCATTCACTCATGCGGGCCGAGTTTGGATTCGGCCATGGAGGAGTAACAGATGCGAATTGCTGCTATGGGACGCTTCGCAGTCCTTGCCCTGCTCTTGATCGGCGGTACGGCGTGCAACCGTGGCGAGCAATCCAGGGAAATCAGCGCGCTGGACAACGCGTACAAATCCGGCGTGCTCACCAAGTCGGAGTGCGAGTTGAAGCGGGCCGCGCTCGAATCGCAGTCTGCGGCGCTGGCCGCATTGGCCAGGGCGCGGGATGCAGGCGTCCTCAGCGCCGATGAGTATCAGGCGCGGAGAAACCGCTTGGCCCTCAATGCCGGCCAGATGATGGCCCTGGAGCGGTCGCGGCAGGCCGGCGAGCTCACGCAAGCCGAGTATCTGGCGGAGAAGTCCGCCCTGCTCGTGCCCGGCGAGGCGGCCCCGGACGCGCGGGTGGCCCAGGCTGCAGAACCGCAGGCGGTGCTCCCGGCTGAGCCGGCCGCACTCCCGTCGAGCGCTGGAACCATCCCGGCTGCGGCTCCGCTTCCCCTCCGGCCCGTCAGCGCAGTTTCCGAAACCCAGCCGCAATCCGTCCCGCCCAGCACGGCCAGCAGCCGGCCGGCCCCACCGCCGCCGCCGGTTACCGCTGCCGCAACGCAGGGCCATGTGCTGCGCTTGAAGATGGTCAAGGCCATGGACCAGACCGGCTTCGAACGCCCCATCCCCTCGGCCAGTATGTTGATTCCCACGGATTGGCAAGCGCAGGGCGGCACCACCTGGAACATCAAGGACAACTGCAACACCATTCAGACGCACCTTCGGACGGCCGGTCCCGATGGTCGCGGAGTTGAAGTCTTCCCGGCATTCAAATGGGTTTGGGCGGACGATCCGAAGTTCATGCAGATGTCGGCCGCGCAAACCGCGAAGTCCGGCAATCGCCCATGCGACGTGATGCCACCCATGAAGGCCGGCGACTTCCTGCGCCGCAACCTGGCCCGCTATCGCCCCAACGCCCAACTCGTGGGCTTGGAGCCTGCTCCGAGAATGATGCGGAAGCTGGAGGAGATCGCGCGCCAGAGCGAACAGCAGGCGGCCCAGTACAACTTGAAGCAGCGCATTCAATCCGACGCCGTTAAGGGGCGCGTCAGGTACAGCGTCAATGGCCATGCGGTAGAGGAGTGGATCGTGGTAGCCACCATCATTACCGGCACCGCGGGTCCGAGCCTTGACGTCAGGACCAACCGGATGGGCCAGTCGGTCACGTACAATTGCGTGGCCTACGTGACCGGCGAAAGCGCGCCGCAAGGCCAGTTGGACGCTTCAGAGAAGTTCTTCGATCTGGTGACCGGCACTTACCGCTGGGACCCCGCGTGGCAGGCCAGGGTTAGCGGCCACGCCCAGGCCATGGGGCAGATCGCGCAGAAAGGCGAACACGACCGCGCGGCCATCCGGGCCAAGAGTGCCGAAGACATCCGCAACATCCGGCAGCAGAGCTATGAGTACGCCCAACGCAGCGCGGACAGCATTTCCGAGCAGCGGTCTCAGGCGACGCGCGAAGTCGAGACGTACCGCAATCCCACCACCGGCGACATGGTTGAGCTGAGCAACCAATATGGCCAGGCCTGGGTCAACAACAAGGGCGAGTACTTGCTGAGCGATCAACCGGGCTTCGACCCCAGCGTCACATTCAAAGAAGACTGGAAGGCGCTGGAGCGCATCAAGAAGTAGCGGACGGTCCGCCCTGGAAAACTGGAGCATGAAGAACACCTGGCTGATGGCTGTGGTCGTGATGCTGGTATTGGGCACGGCGGCGTGCCGGAAGGACAACAAGCCCGAACAACTGGCGGCGCTCGACAACGCCTACCAGTCCGGGGTGATCACGAAGCAGGAGTACGACGCCAAGCGCCTCGCGCTGCTGGGGCCGGCGCCGGTCGCGCAGCCCGCCATCCCGCCGGCCAATCCACCCGCGGTTCCACCTGCCGCCGCGCCCGCCACCGTCGAAGCGCCCGTTCCGCCGGCCGTGGATGCTGCCACACAGCACAAGACGGCGGTTGCAGCTCGAGCGAAGCCGCAGCCAGCCGCGCAAACCAGGACTTCGCAGCACACGGCAGCGGCGCCGAACGTCGTCCAGCCGGAACCCGGGCCTCCATCGCCGGCTGTGCCCCCGGTGCGCGAACCGGGACCGGCGGCAATGCAAACAAAGCCCGATTTCCAAAGCGCTACTGCCGGGAAAGCCGAACCGCCGCAGCCGGGCGGGTGCGCGGATACGGGAGCTGAATCCGGCAGTGGGAAGGAGGCGCAGCAGCGCTTCTACGCGGCGCCGATGGATGAGGTCAAGCGCGCGGCTGCGGCCGCATTTCGCAGCCTCGACTTCAATCTCCACAAGGACAGCGGCAACGAGATGGAGGCCAGCAAGCAGCGGCATATCAGCGCGCTGATTGGCGCAGGCGGCGAACGCTTGACGCTGCACTTCGAGCCCTTTCAGCTAGGTAACCGGGCCGGTACGCTGGTGACGGGCGAAACCAGGAAGAGCTTCGTTGGGAAGATCACCCAAAAGTCATGGACCAGCGCCGTCCTGGCTCAGATCGTCTGCCAACTGCGCGCACGGCGCTGAACCCACAGCCGCTCAGTAGCTGACTTTGCCGAGCACGACCGCCCGGCGCGCTCCGGTGGCCGAGGGCAGGTTTGACGGCTTGCGCAGCCAGGTTTCGTGGGCCAGCACCGCAAAGGCGATGGCTTCCTTGAAGTCGGGGTCGATGCCATAATCCGCGCTGGTGGTCAACTCAGTCTCTTCCGGAAGTTCCGCGCGCAGGTAACTCATCAGCACGGGATTGCGCACTCCACCGCCGCTGGCGATGACTTCGCAATCCTCGAAGTCCTCCGGGAGGCAGGCGCAGATGGCGTCGGCGATGGTCGCCGCCGTCAGATGAGTCGCCGTAGCCAGCAGGTCCGCCGGTTCCAAATTAGTAGCGAGCAGGGATTGAACGAACTCCGCTCCGAACTGCTCGCGGCCAGCGGACTTGGGCGGACGGCGGTGATAGTACTCGCTCTTCATCAGCGTGGCCAGCAGGTCCGGATCGACCGCCCCGGCGGATGCCATTTCGCCGTCTTCGTCGCAGCGTTTCGCGCCCGCGCTGAAGTGGGCGGCGAGCTGGTCGAGCACCATGTTGCCAGGGCCGGTGTCGAAGGCGAGCACTTGGGACGACTCGCAGGCGGGCGGCAGCAGAGTGACGTTGGCGATGCCGCCGATATTGAGCAGCACGCGGGTCCTGGCTGCGTCGGGGTTTGCGTCCCGGAAGAGCAGCCAGTCCACATAAGGCACCAGCGGGGCTCCCTGCCCGCCCGCGGCAATGTCGCGCGGGCGGAAGTCGCTGACCACGGGAATCCCCGTCAACTCGGCCAGCACGCTGCCATCGCCAATCTGCAGCGTCGAGGCGACCTTCCGGCCGAGCAGTTTCGCCGGAGCCCCTTCGTGATAAATCGTCTGGCCATGCGAGCCGATCAGTTCGACTGTGGACGGGTCGATCCCGGCGACGCGGCAGCACTCGAAGAAACACTCCGCGTAGATTTGCGGCAGCAGGAAGTGCAGACGGGCGATATCGCGCGTGTGCGTTTCGTGATTGGAAACAGCAAGCAGCGCGGCGCGCAGATCCTCGGGATAAGGCCTGGTACAGACGCCGAGAGTCTTGACCTGCAGCGAGCCGGTCCCGGCGCTGATTTCCACGATGGCCACGTCCACGCCGTCGAGCGACGTGCCGCTCATGATGCCTGCGACTCTCATTCCGGGCCTAACTCCTCTTTCAATTCTGCCAGCAGCTTCAGCGCGTCCAGGGGCCGCAGGTTGTCGATGTCGATCTCGCGGATGCGCTCTGCAATCTGCCAGCCGACGGGTTCGAAGAGCCGGATCTGCAGCGCCGGTTCGTGCACTTTCTGCTTGGGGCGAACGAGTTCCGCGGTGACGGTGTGCTCCGATTTTTCGTGCGTTGCCAGGATCTCTTTCGCCCGCTCGATAACCACCATGGGCAGTGCGGCCAGCCGCGCCACTTCGATGCCGTAGCTGCGGTCGGCCGCGCCCGGTTCGACTTTGCGTAGGAACAGAATCTGGTCGCCCGCCTCGCGCACCGAGACATGCAGGTTGCGCACGCCCTCCAGCCGCTCCTCAAGTTCGGTCAACTCGTGATAGTGCGTCGCGAACAGCGTCCACGCGCCGATGCGCTCGTGGATGAACTCGATCACGGACCACGCCAGTGCGAGCCCGTCGTACGTGGAGGTGCCGCGCCCGATCTCGTCCAACACGATCAGGCTGTTCTCGGTGGCGGTGTTCAGAATGACCGCCGTCTCGGTCATCTCCACCATGAACGTGGAGCGGCCGCGCGCCAGGTTATCCGACGCGCCGATACGGGTGAAAACGCGGTCCACCACCGGCAGGATCGCGTCCTCCGCCGGGACGTAGCTGCCCATCTGCGCCAGCACGGCCATCAACGCGGCCTGCCGCAAATAGGTAGACTTGCCGCCCATGTTGGGCCCCGTGATGACGGCGATGCGGCTGGAGCCGCGATCGAGATACAGGTCGTTGGGGATGAAGCGCTGCGCTTCCTTTTCAACCAGTTTCTCGATCACCGGATGACGGCAGGCGACGATCTTCATCTCGCCACTCGTGCTGAAGCGGGGGCGCGAATAGCGGCGCTCGACGGAGACCTGGGCGAGCGCCGAGTAGAAATCGATTTCGCCGACGGCGGCGGCCGTGGAGCGGATGCGGACCCCCTCGGCGGCGGTGCGCGCACGGACTTCGGCGAAGAGTTCGCGCTCCAGGTTCTGGCTGCGCTCCTCGGCGTCCATCACCTTCGCTTCCAGCTCTTTCAGCTCGGGGGTGGTGAAGCGCTCGGCGTTGACCAGCGTCTGTTTGCGCTCGTAATCGGGCGGCGCCAGATGCAGATTCGACTTCGAGATCTCGATGAAAAAACCGAAGACGTTGTTGAAACGAACCTTGAGCGAACCGATGGACGTGCGCTCGCGCTCGCGCAGTTCGATGGCTGCGATCACCTGGCGCGAGTTGCGGCTGAGGTGACGCAGTTCATCGAGCGCCGCGTTGTAGCCCTCGCGGATCACGCCGCCGTCGTTGAGCGTTACCGGCGGCTCGTCCGCGATGGCGTTGAGGATGCAGTCGCGCACGTCGGCGAGTTCGTCGAGCGCTGCTAAAGCGGACTGGAGCGGGGCGGCCTGCAGTGGAGCGAGCAGCGGTTTGATAGCTGGCACCAGCGCGAGCGTGCGGCCCAGCGACAGCAGGTCGCGCGGGTTGGCCGTGCCGAGTGTCACACGCGCCAGCAAGCGTTCGAGATCCTGCATGCGCCCCAACGTCTCACGCAGCTTCGTACGTTCCACCGTTGCCGCGCGGAACGCTTCCACGGCGTCGAGCCGCAATTCGATCTCGGCACGGTCGAGCGAGGGCCGCAACAGGCGGCGGCGCAGCAGACGCCCGCCCATGCCGGTCTGCGTCTGGTCGAGAACGCTCAGCAGCGTGGCGTCCTTGCGTCCGTCCAGATCGGCGGAGAACATCGGTTCGACCAGTTCGAGGTTGCGCACCGTGACGGCGTCGAGCAGCATCGCACCGGAGCGATCGTACCAGGTGGGGCGGTCGAGATGGTCGAGCGCGGAACGCTGCGTCTCCTGCAGGTACTGCAACAATGCGCCGGCGGCGGAGACGGCGAGGGGCCTCGCGGCCAGCCCGCAACCGTCGAGCGCCAGCAGTTTGAAGTGCTCTTTGAGCAGCACTTCGCAGCGGTCGGAGGCGAACGTCCAGCCGTCCACGGGGGTCACGACCCAGCGTCCCTGGAGGGCGGAATCGCGGGCGCTTTCGGGCACCAGCAATTCGCGGATGTTGAGTTGCTCGATGGACGGCAGCAGTTCGACCACGTCCATCTCGGAGGCGCGGTATTCGCCCGTCGAAATGTCTACCCAAGCCAGGCCGGCACGATGGTCCTTGAGCGTCACGGCGGCCAGGTAGTTGTTTTCGTGCGAACGCAGCAGCGCGGCGTCCGTGACGGTGCCGGGGGTGAGGATGCGCGTGATCTCGCGGCGCACGATGGTCCTGGTATGCCGCGGATCTTCCATCTGGTCGCAAATGGCGACGCGGTAGCCCTTCTGGATCAGGCGGTTGATGTAGTTCTCGGCGGCGTGCGCGGGGACGCCGCACATGGGCACGGCCTCGCCCTTCTCCTTGTTGCGGGAGGTCAGAGTTATTTCCAACTCGCGGGACGCAACGATGGCGTCGTCGAAGAACAGCTCGTAGAAGTCGCCCAGGCGGAACATCAGCAGCGCGGTAGGAGCTTGCTGCTTGGCCGCATGGTATTGCCGCATCAGCGGCGTGGAAGGCTCAGCACTCACTAGAGCTTAGGATCGGGCGCGGGACGGTATTAAAGCAAGCCGGGCGGAAGCGTGCGCCACGACGCTGCCGCGAGCGCCCGTCAGCCGAGCTACTGCGGCAGCCCGAAGGCAATAACATTAGAGCCGGCCGCGACGGCGATGTACTGCCGCCCGTCCAGCATGTAAGTCATCGGCGAGGCGTGCCATTCGGCATTCAACTGGAAGTGCCACAGCGGTCTTCCGTTGACCGCGTCTAGCGCCGTGAACGCCCCGTTGTCGTCGCCGAAGAAGAGCAGATCGGTGGCGGTGCACAGCAGTCCGCCCCAGGCCTGTCCGGGACCAGTCTGCGCGTACTCCCAGGCAATCCTGCCGGTCTGCGGGTCAAGCGCCCGCACGTATTTCTTCGGCATTTCGTTGGCCACGGCGCGTGCGGAACCGCCATAGAAGGACGCACCGGGTCTCCACCAATCGCTGTTCTTGCTGAACACGTTGCACTTCTCGAGGGCGATCAGGTAGTAGAGGCCGGTGGATGGACTGTAGGCAGGCGACATCCAATTCGTCGCCCCGTCCATGGACGGGCAAACCTCGGTTCCTTCCACGGTCGGTTCCCACCCATCGCTCAGGATGGGCCGGCCATCGGCGCCGATGCCTTTAGCCCAGGTCAGCTTCCTGACGAACGGAGTCGCATTGAGGAACTCTCCCGTTTCGCGATCCAGCACATAGAAGAACCCATTGCGATTGCCTTGCATCAGTAGCTTCCGGGGTCTCCCACGGTACTCAGCATCGACCAGCAGCGGGGTCTCCGTGGCGTCCCAATCGTGCAGGTCGTGGGGCGTGAACTGGTAATGCCACTTCAAATTGCCTGAAGCGGGATCGAGCGCCACGACGGAGTCCGTGTATAGGTTGTCGCCCTTGCGCTCGTCACCGTTGAAGTCCGGACAAGGATTGCCGACCGGCCACACCAACGTGTCCGTGCTGGCGTCGTAAGAGCCGGTCATCCAGGTCGCTCCACAGCCATGCTCGAGCGCGCGGCCAATCCAGGTGCGGGCCTCCGGGTCGGTTCGAGTAGGGATGGTCCAGAAGCGCCAGACCCGCTCACCCGTGGAAGGCTTGTAGGCGGCGAGGAATCCGCGAATACCCTCATCGCCGCCCGAGACTCCCGCTACCACCATGTCGCGAACGACCAGCGGCGCGGCGGTCGATCCGTAGTGGGCCGAGGAGGGCGCCATCTCGATATCCCACAGCAACGCCCCCGTCAGTCGATGCACCGCGAGCAGATGCGCGTTGTCAGTGACCAGGAACAGGCGATCTCCCAGCAACGCGACGCCGCGATTGATTCCACCGGCCGCGTCTCCGACCAGTCTCTTAGAGGCAGGACGCGAGTACTCCCAGATGTTCCTGCCTGTGCGGGCGTCGAGCGCCGCCACGCGATTCACGCTGGTCACGTACATCACGCCGTCCACTACCAGCGGAGTGACCTCCAGCGCGTGCCCTTCCACTTGATGCGAGATCCACCGGGGGGCCAGCGCGGAGACATTCGCCGGCGTGATGCCGGTCAAATCGCTGAACCGGTTGCCGCCCAACTGGCCGTTGTAAGTAGGCCAATCACCCGACTGCGGGTTCACCACACGTTGCCAGGGCACTGCGTCGCCCAGGAGTTCGGGCGGCGGCGCGGGCAAGTCCGCCAGTTCCCGGGCGTGAGCAAGACAAGCGATCAGATCCGTCTCGTCGGCTGGACTGGCGTGCAGTTCCGGCATGAACGAGTTTGGGTCCCTGGTCAGCGAGGCGGTCTCGCTCGTCTGCAGCAGATGCAACCTGTGGTCGAAGCCTTGGAGTTGCAGATCAAACCCGCTTTCATTGCGAATGAACCCGCGCAGCGACAGGCCCGATTTCAGGAGCACCGACGCCACGGCATAACCGGGCAGGCGGCGCTCGCTCGGATGGTGCAATGCCGTGGCCAACTCTGCCAGCGTGAGGCGCGAACCGACTTCGGTGAGATCCGGTCCGTCGAGCCCGCCGCGCCCCCGCAGCATGTGGCACTTCGAACAACCAGCCGCACCGAAAAACAGGGCAGCGCCTCGATTCCCGTCGCCGGCTAACGGCACATTGCGCAGCGGTAGAACGCGCGAGTGCACGAAGCGAACAACGGCCTCCAGTTCGGTCGCGGGCAGTTGGAAGGCGGGCATTCCCCTGCCCGGCACCCCGGCAGCGATCAGTGCGCGCACCGACGGTTCACTTTCCAAAAGCGACCGGTCGCGGCTTCCAATCGCCGGCGCCCGCTCGCCCCCCAACCCGTCTGTGCCGTGACACACCGCGCAGCGCCGGTTGAATGCCAACCGGCCTGACTCCAGCGAATCCCCGGCCTTCGGTGGAAGCGGAGCGCCGAATGAGACACCCGCCAGTATGGTCAGGGTTAAGCAGACGCGGGTCATCTTGAATTGCCTCACTTGCCGAACGCCAGAGTACCGAATTGTTCCGGCACATGATTCGGATCGCGATTCACGACGCAGGTTGGGTTCCAGCACATGAAGTGCCGCACGGGATCCTCCCCGAGGCCCTCGATGCGATAGAGGTTCGCTCGCCAGAGGGTTCCCGCGGTGACGGGGTGGCTGGAAATGGCTTTGAGCGGGATGCGCGCGGCTGCGTACCACGTGCGAGTGGTGCGGTCGATGCTGGCCGCGGTCTGCCAACCCGAACGCCACGTCGAATCGTAGTTTTGCTTGTCGAGATCGATGGCCAGATCGATCCAGTCGCCGGTTGGGGCGATTTCAAATTCCCGGTAGTGCCGGATATTATCCCAATCATCGCCCAGGAATATCTCCACGACGTCCCGGTCCCACAACTTCAGGCGCGGGCCGCCGCCCAGCGCCGGGAGAAAGAGGTTCAGATCCATGTACGGGCAAATGAATAACAGGTACAGGTCGGAGTCGGTCCAGAAGCCGCGCACTTCGGTCTTGAACTGCCGGTAGCCGGCCGTGCTGCTGCAGTCCTTTTCAATGGACGACCGGGCAGCTTGCGCCCATTCAGCCGACTCGGGTTTCGTGTTGAGAGCCGGAGAGTCGCGGCGATGAGGGACCGTGAACCGGGCCGCTTGCGGCGCTGCTTTGCACGGCGCGGGAGTACCGGGCGCGCCTTCCGGGGAGGCGTGCGCGGCCAGCGTGGCGAACACCCAGCAGCAGACGATACTACGAACCATACACACCCGTTGGACGCCGGTCTTCATAGGGCGAGATGCTAGCACAAACGCGACCCGCTGCGTGCATCCAATGAACCCGGGATCCGCGTACAAGCGCTTGCAGCAGGCAGTCCGCACTCACCGACTGTGCCTCATCGGCACCCGACTGCCGAGGATGGACGATGCCGGTGGAAGACGATTCGGCAGCGAAATGCAGGGGACTGATTATTCTTGACTTTTGCTTACGCTGACTTTACTATTCTTCAAATCTCTTCTCCGCGGAGTTAAGAACATGCTGCTACGAAAATCGTGTCTGGTGGTCTGTCTAAGTGTCATCCTCGCCGGGGTCGTTCGGGCCGATGTGACTGGTTCGATTCTAGGCGTTGTCCGTGACAAGTCAGCAGCCTCGATCGTCGGGGCCAGAGTTATTGCTACGAATATCGAAACGAACCTCTCGAAGGAGTCGCCTTCGGGAGTCGATGGCGAGTACCGAATTCTAGCATTGCCTGCGGGCACATATCGCGTGGAGGCCTCCGCTCCTGGTTTTGAGCAATTCGTGCAAACCGGAGTTGTGGTCAATGTGAATGACCGCTACCGGGTGGATATCACATTGCAGGTGGGCAGCATCGAACAGAAGGTGAGCGTCGAGGCAAATTCCGTCCAGGTGGAAACGGAGAGTACGCAAGTCGGCCAGGTCGTCGAGACAAAGCAACTGCTGGCGCTTCCTCTGAACGGCCGCAGTTACCTCGACCTGCTGGGGTTGCAGGCCGGAGTCGCGCCGACTACCTCCGGTTCCATGCAGCAGGACCGCGCTGTTTCCGGCGGCCTTTCGACAGGCAATGTTTCAGTCAACGGCCAGCGGGAAACCGCGAATGCATTCCTGGTGAATGGTGGCGACGTCAGCGAGGGGCGCAACCTGGGAGCGGGCGTGGTTCCCAACCTCGACTCGATTGCGGAATTCCGCCTCATCACGAACTCGTTCGACGCGGAATACGGCAAGTTCAGCGGCAGTGTCATGAATGCCATCACCAAGTCCGGTACCAACGGCGTTCACGGTGCGGTGTTTGAATTCCTGCGCAACGACAAGTTAGACGCCCGGAACTTCTTTGACCCAGGCAAAGCGGAGTTGCGCCGCAACCAGTTCGGCTACGCCGTGGGCGGCCCGTTCGTCAAGAACAAGCTGTTTTGGTTCACCGACTATCAGGGTACGCGCCAGGTAGCCGGGGCCAGCACCGGGTTGGTGACCGTGCCCACACTGGCTGAGCGCAGCGGCAATTTCGACCCCGGCGCGTTCCTGGATCCCAACGGCAACCCGCAGGTGGTGAAGGGAGCGTATTGGGCGCAAGTGCTGTCTCAGCGGCTGGGGTATGGCGTATCCAATGGCGAGGCTTACGGCGGCTGCACCGCACCGGGCGATTGTGTCTTCCCGAACGGCGTAATCCCTTCAAAGGCGTTCGCGAAACCCGTGCCGGCCCTGTTGAAGTACATTCCTTTGCCGAATCAGGGCGCGAGCACATTCGCCGATTCAAGTCAGAAGAAGACAGTGAATGACGACAAGCAGGGCCAGCGCGTCGATTTCATCAATGAGAAGACGGGCAACTGGTCGTTCTACTATCACAACGATTCGTCCACCGTTATGGATCCGCTTGCTGCTGCCAGCGTGCCCGGGTTCCCGGCCACTACGCCGACCCGCGCCCAACTGGGAACGATGAGCAACGTCAAGACATTTGGGCCGACAGCGGTAAACGAGTTTCGCGCAAGCTTCTTCCGGACGGCGACGATCACAGGCAAGCCGGGGGGGAGCTTTGCCAAACTGGCTGACCTGGGCTTTGTCACGGGAATAGGAACACTCGGGATCAACCCCTCCGGCCCTGCCGGTTTCCCCCAGACCGTTCCGCCGATGTACTTCAATAACTTCTCAATTGGCGTTCCCACTCTGACCACCCGACAGCCTGACAATACCTGGCACCTCTCCGACGGTTTCTCGAAGGTCCTCGGATCGCACAGTCTCAAGTTTGGCGGCGAGTATCGCTACTTGCAGGTGAATGAGCGCAACACTTGTGCGCCCAACGGTGACTTCAGCTTCAACGGCAACGAGACAGGCAGTGACATTGCCGATTTTCTCCTCGGCGCCCCTGCCAGTTACAACCAATGCAGCCAGCAGTTCCTCGATTCCCGGTCCCACTACGGGGGAGCATTTATCCAGGACGCTTACAAGGTGAAATCGAATCTCACGGTGAACCTGGGCTTGCGCTGGGAGTTCAGCATGCCCTGGTACGACACACAGGGCAAGATCGAGACAATCGTCCCCGGGCTGCAGTCAACTCAGTTTCCGACTGCGCCGCTCGGATGGGTGGTCCCGGGAGATCCTGGGATACCGAAGACCCTCGCGCCGACCAAGTACAACAACTTTGGCCCGCGCGTCGGCATCGCCTACTCGCCGGGCTTCAGCGATGGCGTGCTGGGTAAAGTCTTCGGAGGCCCGGGCAAGACCAGCATTCGCGCGTCCTTTGGTATCTATTACACGTCTATCGAAGACCTGAATCTGTTCTATGAGGTTGGCGACGCACCCTTTGGTTTGTATTGGGTGAGCCCGGTACCGCCGATGCTGGATCAGCCATTTCAGACTCGCTCCGACGGTACTTCGCAGACTCAGCGTTTTCCGTTCCATTTCCCGACTCCCGGTGATCCGGCAAACAAAACTCTGGACTATTCAACTTACTTGCCGATCTCTTATTCGCCGGGATACTCCATCCACAACCGCCTGCCCTATGCGGAGCATTACAACTTCTCGATCCAGCGGGAATTGACGCGAGCCACTGTCATGACACTCGCCTTCGTGGGAACGCAAGGCCACCGTCTGATCTCGCAGTATGACGCAAATCCGGGCGACCCCAACCTATGTCTCAAGTTGAATCAGATGGGAGCGACTCCCACTTGCGGCCCAGGTCTGGAATCATCCGCTTTCACGCTACCTGATGGCTCACAAGTGCTGGGCACCCGCACCGCCCTCGGCCCAGCGTTCGGATACGGGAACAGCTACACCTCGAACATCGCTAATTCCAATTACAACTCGCTGCAGATCAGCGTCGAGCGGAAAGCGGCCGACGTCACGTTGTTGGCCGCGTACACTTACTCGAAGGCAATTGACGATGGATCCGGGTTTAATGACTGGGTCAATTTCACCAATTACCGCTTGAGCCGGTCGCTATCCTCTTATGACCTCACTCACAACTTCGTGCTGAGCTATAACTGGGCCGTTCCGTTTGCCAGGGCTTTCCGCTCTGCTCCGAAGCGGCTGGTCAATGGGTGGAACCTGGTAGGCATCAGTCGTTTCTCCTCCGGCTTTCCAGTCGGTCTGAGTCAAAGCGGCGACGTTTCCCTCTACGGCAGCGGCAACACCGACGTACCGGACGTCGTCGGCAGTGTGAAGATTCAGGATCCGCGCAAGGCAGGACCCAACGGGGCCAACACCTACTTTCTCCCTGACGCCTTCGCCTCCGGTCAGCCCGGCCACTTCGGCACGTCCAACCGGCGCTTTTTCCATGGCCCCGGAATCCTGAATACGGATTTTGCGCTCAGCAAGACGACCGCCATCACGGAGCACAGCGCCGTGGAAATCCGAGGCGAGTTCTTCAACGTCTTCAACCACGCGCAGTTTAGTAACCCGAACGGGAACTACAGCAGTTCCAACTTCGGGGTAGTGACCAGCGCGAGGGATCCGCGCATCGGACAGATCAGCATGAAGGTCATCTGGTAGCATCGTGGTTTCCCGGATCTTCTCGAATTCCGGGAAGCCACGTTGCATGCCTCCGAAGTCGATCTCAACCCTGCTCTTCTGCTGCGCTGTTTGCCTCCAGGCCGGCTGGGCTCAGACGGCGGGGGAATTGCGTGCGAAGGCGGAGGGTTATTCAAAGCTCAAGCAGTGGTCAAGCGCCATTGAGGTTTATCGCAAGGCGCTTGTACTTGAACCGGACAACCCACAGACCAATTTCGATCTCGCGCTGGCGTTAGAACAAACCCACGATTCCAAGTCGGCGGCCGCTCAATTTGAAACCGCGATTCGCCTGCGTCCTGGATGGCCGGCTGTGCACTTTGGGCTGGCTCGTGCGCTCCACGACCGGCGTGACGACATCGGGGCCAAAGCTGAACTGCAGCGCGCGATCGAACTCGACCCCAACGACGCGCCCACACGCGCGTACTACGGCGGACTGCTCCTGGCGCAGGGCAACGCAAAGGCCGCCGTGGAGCAATTCCAAGTGGCGCAGGCACTTCGGCCTGGGGACTCCGATTCGGCTCGCATGCTAGCGCGTTCCTATTTGCAGGCGGGTTTACCGGCCCAGGCCATTGATGCCTTTCGCAAGCATCTGCTCAGACGCCCCATCGATGCGGAGGCGCGCTACTACTTGGGCGTTGCCTTCGGCCAGCAGGGCGACCTGACTGCAGCTACCGGTGAATTCAAGCAGGCGATCGCCCTGCGCCCCGGCTTTGGGCCAGCTCATCACGCCCTCGGTGTTGCGTTGAGGCGGCAGGGGGACGACGCTGGCGCTTTGCGCGAATTCCAAAGCGCGGTGAAGCTGATGCCGGACGACCCCGTCGCCTTTTGCGATCTCGGGCAGGAGCTCAAAGCGGCCGGCGAGAATGCGGTGGCGATTGAGGCCCTGCGCCGCGCCCTGGCGTTGCGGCCCGACTACGAGCGGGCCCACTATTCGTTGGGGCTGGTCCTGGCACGGCAGGGCAATCACCTCCCGGCGACCAGAGAGATGCAGCGGGTGGCCGACGCCAAGCGCGCGCGAACCGAAGATGCAGTGGCCAGGAAGCACGTGCTGAATGGCGTCGCTCAACTCAAACTCCAGGAGTGGAGCACGGCCCTCGGTGAGTTTCAGGAGGCGGCGAAAGCCAACCCCGCGCTACCCGACAGCTACTACTACGAGGGTGTCGCGTACGAGCGCCTGGAGAGGCCCGCCGAGGCGGAGAGGGCCTATCTACAAGCACTGTCTGTTGCTTCGGATTACGCTCCCGCGCACATGGGGCTGGGCGTCCTCCACGCGCGTATGGGCAAGCTGCAACCGGCACTCGATCAATTGCAGCAGGCTGTGCTGTGCGATCCGGATCTGACCGAGGCACACTACAACCTGGCGCTCGTTCAGATCTCCTCAGGCAAACTCCCCGAAGCCGCGCGAGAGCTTAGCGAGGCCATCGCGCTGCAACCCGGCAACCTCGATGCCAGAATGCAGTTCGGGCTCGTGCTCATGCAGACCAACGACCTGGATCAGGCCGCCGAGGTCTACCAGGGCATTGTCCAGCGCTATCCCGAGTCCGCCGAAGCCCAAAACAACCTGGGTCTCGTCTGTCTGCGCGCAGGCCACCTCCCGCAGGCCCGCCACGCACTGGAAGAGGCCGTCCGCCGCAAGCCGGACTATGCGGCTGCTCACTACAATCTCGCCCTGACGCTGCAAGCGGCCGGCGAGTCGCAGTCTGCTCGCAGTGAGTTCGACGCCGCCTTTCGTTTGGATCCGCAACTGCGCGAGACGGAACACTGAGCTGGTTTTTCAGTTCGCGAGCTAGCTTCTAGCGCTTCGATCTATTTGGAGGGTGCCGAGTCGCGCTTCGCGTAGTGGGAGCCTTTCCAGTCCTGGGCCGCGCGGCCGTTGCGGTCCCACATGACTTCGCCTCCCTTGATTGTCACCTCGGCACGCAACCGCCTCGTCCCGTCGAATCTCGCCCCCGCGCAATCGAGAAAACCAAACTGGCCCTCTTCCAGCCGCAAGACTGTCACATCCGCGATGGCTCCTGGCGACAGTTGGCCGAGTTCTTCGTGATGGATCTCCCGAGCCGGATTCCACGTGGACATCTCGATCACTTTCTGGAGCGGGGCTCCAAGGTTGAGGATCTTCGACATCGTTTCCGTGAGATCCTTCATGCCGGCATTCATGCTGCCTGTATGCAAGTCTGTCGAGATCGAATCCGGCCAGAAACCCGCGCGCGTTGCGGGCACGGCCACGTTCCAGTTGAAGCTGCCCCGACCGTGTCCAACGTCGAAAAGAATGCCACGCTTGCGGCCGGCTTGCATTGCGGGGTTCAGCGTGCCGTCGGAAAGTACCTCGTCGCGCAGTCCCGAGTAACAATGCGTGTAGATATCCCCCGGGCGGAGTTTATCCATGAACAGCCTGGAGATGTTGCGCTCCTCATTGATGTTGCCAAAGTCGACCATCACGGGCAGGTGTGTCAGCTCTCCCGCCCTCACTGCACCCTCCACCGCAGGCCAGCCCTTACCTGTGTAATGCGCTGTCTTGAACCCGACGACAACGTCGGAGTTCTTGCGCGCGATTTCGGCTGAGCGCTCCGGGTTCATGTCGGCGGGATCTGACTCCGGCGCAGTGCTCATTCCGGAGCCGACGATATTCACGAAGGCCAGGATGCGCGTCTGCGCACGGTCGATCACGCGCTGCCGGAAGTCAGCGAAATTGCGCCAACCCGCTGTGCCCGCATCCACCATTGTGGTCACGCCCGTACGGAACGAGAAGGTGTCCGGATAGACGCTGGAGTCACCGGTAAGGACCCCCTTCATGCCGGTTCCGGCGTAGACGTGTGCGTGGATGTCGATCAACCCCGGCGTTACCAGGAGCCCCGAGGCATCGACGCTCCGCTTGGCCTGCCCGGCCGGAATGGACGGTGCGACAAGCGCGATCCTCCCGCCGGCAATAGCAACGTCGGCAGCCGCATCGATGTTGTTCTTGGGGTCAATGACGTGCCCACCCCGGATCAGCAGATCGTACTGCTGAGCTTGAGCAGTGATAGCAACAACCGTCAAGGCAATCACATAGCGCAACATAGGGAGCATCCTAGCAGGATGCCGGCTTATATGCTCGTAGGGCGATATGTCTTTGATATGCTGAGGCTCCTGGGGATGAAGTGGAAATGACTGTCGATCTGTCCTCCGAGATCATCTTGCGCTGGGATAGGCCCCGTCCGGTGGACGTGCCTTTGTACAAGAGCGCAGGGGTCACCGCGCTTTGGCCAAACGTGATAAACGAAGCCGTGGATAGGGCCTGCGCGGCGGTAGGCATTCGCGTGCTCGCACCGCACGACATCCACCTGATCAGTCCGGCGCATCAGGACGATGCCGGCGGCGATGCGGCGATCGTGATTAGGGATGGAGTCTGGTCAGGCTCCACGATGCCGGAGCGGGAAGAGGCGGTAACAGCCGGAGCGACGGTCCGGCCGTGGGTCAATGCAAACGGCTACAGGATCGGTTACCTCCGTGCGCTCTACCCCGAGCGGCCGCCCATTCTGGGCTATTCTCCGGATGCCGAAGCAGGGGTAAAACCGGACAAGCCACCGGCGCTTGCCAGTTTGGAGTTGGCGTTGATCGATGCGTGGGCCGCAGGGGGCAATTACGTCCTGACGCTTACGCCCGAGCAGCGCCAGCAATTGCTCAATGCGAGACCAGAAGCGCTGGCGGTCTGGCGATCGCTGGGCAGGACCACGCGCTGGCTGCGAGAAAACGTCGCCTTGTTCCGCCAGCCGACTCTCTCGAACATTTCGATGCTGGTGGAGAGCGGCGAAACGACAGCGGAACTCGCTAGCCTGATGTACCGCCAGAATGCCTCGCCGCGACTGGTGAATGCCGCCAGTCCACCCGAGCCCGACCCGCGGCATTGCGCGGTGCTGGTGGCCGCCGGAATCCGTCCTCCCAGCGCGGCAACTTCGGAGCGAATCATGGCTCATGTGGAGGCAGGCACCACGGTGGTAACCGACGCTGCCGGCGGCGCAGCCTGGTGGCGCCGGAAAGGCTGGAACGCCGAACGTGTTTTCGAAGACCGGACGGTGTACAAGGCGGGCCGCGGACGACTGGTTGCTTACTCGCAGGAGATCCAGGATCCGGGCGATTTCGCGTTCGACGTGATCGATCTCGCGGGGCCGAACCGCCCGGTGCGGCTCTGGGACAATGGCGCCGTGATTGCTTTGAGTTCGAGCAACGGAGGCGGCGAGGCGGTGTTGTCCGCCGTCAACTACGGCCCGCCATTTCGCGATATCTCAATCCTGGCTCAAGTTCCAGGTCATTTCACCCGCGCCATGCTGTTGCGGCCAGAGGCGCCGCCACTCTCGCTGAAGGTCGCTTCTCGCGGCTCTAACACGGAAGTCGCCCTGCCGTCACTTAATCTGTTATCTGTCGTCAAGTTAGGATAAGATCAGCATTTAGGAGGGACATAGGCGTGAAGTTCAGCAGACGCGCTTTCGTCCAGACCAGTTTGGGCGCTGCCGGTGCGGCCTTCTGGAGCGAGAATCTCCTTGGCGGCGCGGCCGCAACGCCGTTGCGCAGGCCCGGGTCATTTTTCGATGTGCACCCGGACATTGAGAACAACCCCAAAGCGGTGTTCATCCGCCGTACGCACGTTCCACACAAAATGGCCGCCGATGCCAAACGCAACGAAGCTCTGACATTGGCCCGCGAGATCTTCGTGCCTGCGGATCGTCCCGGCATTCCGGTCAGCCATCGCGTGGTGCTTAAGCCGAATGCCACAGGGCTGGTCGGGGGAACTCCCCGACCCGAGGATTATTGGGGCGTAGGGACCGATCCTCAGTTCTACGAAGGCCTCGTGCTGGGACTCAAGGAACTTGGCCTGAGCAGGTTCCATTTCATCGAATCGACGCAGTACCCGACGTGGAACGTGCGCGGCTTCAACGAAATCAACGAACGCCTCGGCGTCTCCATGAACGAAGCCGATTGCCGTCCGCGCCGCCTTCGCGAAGGCGATGGCATCACCTGGAGTGATGTGCCTGGCGGCGTCATCTTCAAACGGATTCCACACTACGCCCCAGTGAACGAGCCGGACACCTGGCTGCTCAACATCGCCAAGTGGAAAGGTCATTCGATGGGGTTAACCCAGTCGGTCAAGAACGAGCAGGGGCTGGTGGCGCATCCGTTTACCGCGTTCTGCCAGGGCTGGCCGGGCGTGCTGGGAGTGCCGGACTGCATGAAGCCGGACATGAACCCGAACGCTGAGCGCTACCTCAAAGACTTCTTTGAACGGCACTCCAAGCGCGGCTATTCCCGCTACGACTCCAAGGGCGATCCTGAAAACGGCATCTATATCACCCCCATCGCACAAGAGATATGGGCGCATAAGACCTGCGACAACCAGAGCACGCTCAAGACCGGCCTGGCATTCATCGAGGGCATCTACGGACGGGACGGAGACGGTTTCTATGTGGGTAGGGACTACCTCACGAATCTGGTGCTCTTCAGCAAACACAAGTTCCGATTGGATGTGATCGGCCTCTATCTGGGCGGGCACGAACCGGGCAACGTGAACCTTTACCGCATCGCCAAAGAGCGTGGCCTGACCGACACTTTCAATCCCTGGGAGATCCCCATTTTTGAGTGGATTGGCGGACGCGCGGTTCCCCGCAAATTGACCGATTTTCAGCGCACGCCCATACGTTCGATCTTCCTGCGCAAGGAGAACGAGCCCCGTCTGCACCTGTGCAACGAACCCTTCGATTACGACCGCTACCAGAGTTAGCCGCGGGCCAGGACTACGCTTCGCCAGACGCGAGCGCCGGAGACTACCCCGACGATCGCGCCCGTTGTTCGACGGCGTTGAACCAAGGTCCGGACCGAATTTCTCAGCGCAAGTTCTGGTTCAGGAAATCGGCCGCTGCCCGGTAGGCCTGCAGCCAGCGTCTTGTCGTCAGAAACCCGTGAACTTCGTCGGGGAAGATCAGCTCTTCGAACTGCACCCCCTGCTTGCGCAGCGCTTCCGCCAGCATCACCGATTCGTGGAACGGCACGTTGCGGTCGTCATCGCCGTGGATCAATAGCACCGGCGAGCGCCACGTGCCGATGGAGGCCATGGGCGAGGAATCGTAGGCCACTCTTGCGGCGCTCGCTTCCTTGCCGGGATCGTAGTCACTCTCGAAATTGCGGATGACGTTATTCCAATCATGGACGCCATGGAAATCGACGCCTGCGGCAAAGAGGTCCGAGGCGCGCGAAAGGCCCAGTGCGGTGAGATACCCGCCGTAGGATCCACCCCAAAGTCCGATGCGCGCTGGATTCACGTCCGGCCGGCCGCGCAGGTACAAACCAGCGCCCAGCACATCGTTGAACTCACTCGCTCCCGAGGGGCCATAGTTCAGCGCTTCCCGGAAGTTGAGGCCATAGCCGATTCCGCTTCGGTAATTCACCGACAACACCACGTACCCGAGGCTCGCCAGGTATTGGTTCAGCGCGTAGGCGTTGTGATAGTACTCCCTGTAATGCCAGCCCAGCAGCATCTGCCGGCGGCTGCCACCGTGGAAGAAGAGCACGGCCGGGTGCTTCTCCGCTGCCCCTCCGCCGGTGGGCAGGAAGAGTTGGCCGTGGATGGGCAACCCGTCCGCGGCCGGGAAGATCACCTGTTGCGGGGCCACCAGTTGAGCGGCCGGGAAAGCGGCCGGAATTGCGTTCGGCGCCAGGTCACGCACCTCGCCATGGCCCAGTTTGATACCGGCGCGCGCGGGGTTGCGCGCATCGGAATGCAGCATCGCGACCGCCTTGCCGTCGCTGGTTTGCACCGGAGACCACTCGATCCCTTCACCCGCCGTGATGGGCGCCAGCCCTTTGCCTGACGGAGCTACGCGCCAGAGATGCCGGCGATCGATGTCGTCCTGGTTCGATGAGAACAGCACGCTGTTGCCGTCGGCGGAGAGCGACACGTGCTCGATCTCGAATTCGCTGTTGGGATTCAGCGGAGTTGGCGATCCGCCCTGCGTGGAGACCGAGTAGAGATGCAACCAGCCTGTGCGCTCCCAGGGGAAGACGATGCGGTCGCCCGCGCCCCACAGCAATTGGGACTCGGCAACCATCGGATGGAAGGCGCTTCCGGGGCCCTCAGTCGCCTGGAAGAGTTGGCGGCCGATCCCGCTTTCCATGTCCGCGAGTCGGATGGACCAGGGCTGAGCCGTGCGGCGAGGGCCAAAAACGTGGGTCACGGAGGCGGCCAGACGAAGGAAGGCCACCTGCTTTCCGTCGGACGACCAAACCGGGTTTGAATCGCTATCGACGCTTGGGTCGAGATACTGCAGCGACTTGGTACCGAAGGTGTACACCCCGATGAAGGCGTGATCGGTGCGTTCGCTGACGAAGGCGATGCGGGAACCGTCCGGCGACCAACGCAGCGAATCCGCCTTGCCCCTGGCATGGAACAGCTGCGACGGTTTGGCGTTCGCCTCCAGGCCCACTGTCCAGACTTCGCCCTTGCGCAGAAACGCGATCCGGTCGCCCTGCGGCGAGACGGCGGGCTGGTTTCCCTCTGCGAGTTGACGGGGGGCGCCGCCGGATATCGGGACAATCCAGATGTCCTGCTCAACACCCTGCGGCAGGCTGGCGGGGTTCGGCGTCTCGCGGAACATGTCGAAGTCGCCGCCGAGCACGTATACGATCGAGCGGCCATCGGGCGTCCAAGCAGTCTGGGCTATCTCCCGGCCGTCGTCGTCCCTGTAATTCGTCAGTTGGCGGCCTTTGTAATCGGTAGCTTCCGCGACCCACAAATTGCGCGCGCCGTTTTGATTCAGGACCCAAGCCACCGCGCCGCCCTTGGGCGCGGCACTCAACTCGCTGGCAAATGGTGCGCTGAGCAGTTGCGCCAGCGTAAACTTCTCCGCCGGAGCAGCGGCCGCGGCAGCGCAAACAAAAGAGCAAGCGAGCAGTATTCGGTGGTTCATAGCTTTTGATATTGCGGCCGGGTCAACGTCACGTGTTCCCAATTGCCAGTTAGTATAGGCCAAATCGCGGGAGTTCATCCCCGCCGCGCAAACCCGACTCCGTGGATGCGGGAGTTGATTACTGATTGCGCCCAGCCGCGGTATTCTGTGCCGGATCCGAAAACCTGTAACCGCCGTTTCTGACCTCGAATCCGTGCGGGGCAGTGGTCTTTAGATACTCCTGGAGAAAGGTATGGCCGTATAGCGCGGCGGCGCGTTCGACTCCCTCGACGTACTCAGCAGCCACTACGGCCGCCGGTTCATTCCCGGCGACGTCCTCTACCGTATAGGTGAAGACCCTACCCCCCGTGGACGGGAAAACGAGCGGAGTGATGTCGATTCGCTTGTAGCCTTTCTCGCGCTGATCCAGCTGAGTGAGATCGTGCTTTTGGATGGGAATCAAGACCCCATTGCAATGCGCGTTACGGCTGGGCCGGATTCCAAGAAACGCCATCGTCGCAGCTTCTGGACCGTCACCCGTCTCCAATTCGACCGAACTGAAAGCGAACCAGCCCCGCTCGAAGCCGCATAGTTTGGCCTTCTTGAACAGCTCCGCGGCCTTTGATCGGGCAGTCCGGTTGTAGCTTTCCGGGGACATGAGTGAGCCGTATGCAAATAAGTAGTTCGCGCGCCTGTCGCGCACAGGATCGTTGCGGCTGGCGTATTTTCGATCGAGCTTGCCCATCTCGAAGCACAAGTACTCAAAATCCTGATAAAGCGTACGGCGGTCGCTTTTGGCACGCTGCCACAGAATGAAGGGTGACAGTTTCTGCCAATAGTGCTGCGCCAGAAAGCCGAAGACCGACCAGGTATAGTGCGGCTCAACGAGCCCAACCCGATAGGCCGCCCCGATTTCCTGAAACAGGTTTGCAAACATCAGGACGTGCAGCCGGTCGCGCTGCAGTTGGGTGGACAACTTGGCTTCGTCTGCACGGGTCAACGATTCGAACTCCGGGTCCGCTGCGATCACCCGGTCCACCTCGACCCGCGCCGAGAAGTAGTCGGAAGAATTGAACCGTTCGATGTACGAGGCCGACCTGGCGTGTCGAAAGTGGCGGCTCGTCTGCCGCCACACGAGCGCGCCCACAAGCAGTGTAATCAGCGCAGTGGCCGAGCCCACTGCCACGTTCAACAGGTCAGTCGAGAGCTGCATAGTCGAACACCAACTCCTGGAGATGCCACTGTTCAACTTTACCTCCAAAGCCGCGCGCGGCTGGAGCGCTTTGAGCTCCCGGCGCGACCGGGGCGAGGGCATACTCGCGCGCGCCAGAAGTTGAACCCAGCTAATCCTCCACGTAGCGCGACACCGAGCGTTCGGCTGTGACACTGGGCATCTGACCTATGACGTCATCCACCGCAATCACACTGGCAGGAATCGCCCCGAGGTGACAGGTTGATGCACTACGAAGCAAACGGGGTCAAACGCGGCGCGCGAAGTTCCGGAATCCACTGAATAGCAAGGTTCGACCTGAAACAAACCCGGACCTTCACTCCGTCCCCGGCGATCGGCGCAAAGAACTCGCTCGCGTATCGCGACAGAGCACGAATCCACCTTGCCGGAGTCGCTCCCACCTTGGGTTACGGCTTCGGCGTCAGTACCAGGCCTTGACTCTTCAGGTACTCCTGCCAGATCTCCGCCAACTGGCGCCACTTTGCATCGGGCACCAGTTCCATGGAGGACTCCGTACGGTAGACGAAATAGAGAGCGGGGATGCCGATGAATGGCTGTTCCTGCATATAGCTCCACCACTCCTCCAGTGTCGTCGAGGAAGCGTTATCGCAATCCACGAGATCCCAGCCGGCGATCTTCGAAATGCGCGCTCGCCGCCGCATCATTTGGGGTACGTCGCGCGCGCCGAACCAAATGTCGTTCAGGCGCAGAACATCGGATGATTCGCGGAAAAGCGGATTCGGCGTCTGCGTTTCAACGAAGGCGTCGGGTTTCCATCTGTGTGTTTCATCATGCAGGATGAACTGAAAGCGGCGCACGAACTCGATGCCGAACAGTGGCTCGTGCATTTGCAGATCACTCGCGTTTGAGACGCCTCCAAGCCAATCTTCCTTGAACCCGTCGACGCCGAGATCGGCGACGAGGTGGCGGATCCGGCCGCGCAGGAATTCCTCGTACTTGGGGTTGGACACGTCCCCGGCCAGACACGCATCCTTATGCTTGACGCACAGCTCAACCGGTAAACCCTCGGAGTGAAAGGCGGGAACCCAAAGCACGACGTGACGGCGTTTGGCATGTTGAGCGTCGATGAATCCCTTCATGTCGGGCCATTTGTGTTCATCCACGTCGAAGGTACCGTAGCCCTTCTGCCACTTGTCGTCGATCACGATGGTGCCGAAGGGAAGCCCTCGCTGTTCAAGTACCGAGATCCAGCGCTCATAGTCCATTTGGTCAGCGAGGCGATTGGCCGGGATCTTCTGAACAGCTGCCTCACGGGTTTGTTCCGCCCATCCGCAGAAGACGGGGAGGTGGTGCCAGGGAGCATTTGGAAATCGCTTCCGGGTGCCGAAGTGGTTGGCATCCGTCCACGCCACGTACTTCTCCAACGCGTCGAACTCGCTGTGCGCGAACTGGATCGACATCAGCGGTGAGGCAAAACCGTTCGCCGCATTCCTATAACCGCGGTAGTTTACCCAAAAGGAGGCGCCCGCGAAGCGGGATCCGGAGTATTCGAGCGAATTGAACAAGTACTCGCCGGGCTTGGCGCCTAACCCGACGCCCGCCCACGCTCCGTCCCTCTCGAACGCGAAGAACAGCGGCGCCGGTGCGAACAGCCCATTCAGTTGCTCCGGGTGGAATGCCGCACTTCCGGTAGACTCGCTCAGTACGCCGACCGATTGCGGCATGGAGGTTGTGAAATAGTACTGGTCGCCGTGGTTCGGACTAGGCGAGAAATAGCGGCGGGCGTAAACTGTAGTGTTGGCAAAAACACCAGGACTGGTGCCGTTATCCCAACCGGCCGAAATCCCATTCGAGAAGAAATAGCAGCGCTCCACAGCGCGCTCGCCCGTGGCGAACTGTTGAAACTCGATGTGATCGGAATAGAAGGTCCACTCGAAGCGGCGGTCCCTCCAGAGAGAACTGACGGCAGTCACGCTCAGTCGCGTCGCTCCGGCCATTTGCTCTGGCTGCGCTGTTTGAATGTCCGTGAGCGTCTCCTCATTGCCGGGTGATGAGAGCCCGGCGACGAGTGGCAGGCGGAACGTCAAGCGCCCTTCCTGCAGGAGTTCGAGCGACGGGTATTCTCCGGCGGGGAATCGCACGGTGTAGCTCGACGTTTCAATCGATGGAGGCGCGGCGCAGAGCACGGCGCAAGCGGCCAGGAGGATCGGCGCGGTTTTCAACATGGTCTGTCTCTGCAGAGGCTATCACTCCTGGGACGAGCTGCAGAAGCCCGCTGCCTATTTCGCGCAGGATCGATCCACGCTGGCTTGCTTGGCGGGGCACGGCGATTTCTCTACCACCAAACGTTACCTTCATCCGCAAGCGGACACGGTCCGATCGGCGAAGGAGAAAATACGTCAGGCTCCGGATGGTACAGAATTGGGCACACACGCGAAAAAGCGGCTGAAAGCGTAAAGCCTTCAACCGCCGCAATTCAATGATTCCAAAAGGGATAAATGGTCGGGGCGAGAGGATTCGAACCTCCGGCCTCCTGGTCCCGAACCAGGCGCTCTACCAGGCTGAGCCACGCCCCGAACTTTTTCATTCTAGCGGTTAGCTACGGGAAGTAGCAACCTTACTGCAATCGCAGTTCCCGGCGTGGGGCGGCATCGTCGCCTAGAGCGGCAGCGGGCTGCGCAGCGGTACGTACTCGAAATTGGTCACCGGAAGCCCTTGCGAGGCGATCGTTCCCATGCACTCGGAAGACGTCGCCCCTAGCGCACGGATGCGTCGCAGCGGCGTCGTCTGCGGGCTGTAGAGCTCAAATGCGGCCCACAGTCCGTGAACGGAGCGCCACTCCGAAGGGCTGAAGCTGTCGGGCGACCGATTCACGTAGAGGCTTGGATTTAGCTCGCTTGGCACGTCTCCCAGTGTAGTCCCTGCGTGCGCCTGATCCTCCAACGGGCCCATCGGAAACCGACCGGGGTCACACTCAGCCGCAGGTTGTGATTCCCGGTGGCAACCTCCTGTGATAGAGTGCGCGTGTCGAAGTCTTATAATGAACGACCTTCAAGACGTTGAATACGAAAAGTTCTGGCGGCGGCTGCAGCAGATGGGCCTCAACGCCTACGAGGCGCGTTCTTACCTCGTCCTGGTGGGCCATCCGCGTTTCAAGGCCCTGGAGTTGGCTGCGCGCGCTCAGGTTCCACGGCAGAAAATATACGAGGTACTCGATAGCTTGGTGGAGAAGGGCTTCGCCCAAGTGGTGCAGGAAAAGACCAAACTGTTTAGCGCCGTCGAGCCCGGCATGGCGATTCCGGCCTATCTGCAGAGGCAGAAGGAAGAGCAGGAGCGCAATCTCAACGAGCAGCACAGCTACGGCCAGAACCTGGTGCGGGATCTGCGAATCGCCTACGCCGAAGGGCACGTCGGGCGCGGCACGCTCGACTACCTGCGGATTGTGAACGAGCCCTCGCAGATTGCGGTTCAATATCGCTCGATGCTGGGCGCGGTGGAGCGGGAGTACCTGGAGTTCTCCCGGCCGCCCTATGCGGTGGACCCGCTGGACGAGCAACTGGTCAAACAGGCGGCTGCGCGCGGCGTGGCGTGCCGGATTCTGGTGGAGCCCGAGGCGCTCGACGACGACCACCGCCAGCGCCTGGACGAGTACGCCGCCTACGGGGTGGAGGTGCGCCTGATCTCGAATCTCCCCATGAAACTCGCCGCCTTCGACGGCACCCAGGGTCTCATCGCCTTGCTCGATCCGGTGATCACGCGGCCCACCTGGACGGCCATCGTCTTCGACCATTCGGGCATGGGAGAAGCTATGCAGGGCTTGTTCGAGCAATGGTGGCGCAAAGCTGAACCGCGGCCTTCCGCGGATTGAATGCCAGCCAGTTCCGGTTGGGAAAACCGGTAAGTGGTGGGACAGCCCATCGCCTTCTGAGGTCTGTCGAAACGAACCAGGAGCTGTTCCTGCGACGCGAGAGCGTCAGATGGGGCGGGCTTGATAGACGATGCAAGCGATCGTCTGTCCCACCTTCGTGTGGAGAATCAGGTCGGCTAGGTTTTTGGTTTGGGTTCTTTGCCCGGCAACCCCACGGGGTTTTCGTGGACCTTCTCGCGCGTGTCGCCCTTCAGCCCGCTGGCTAGCGAGACCATCTTCTCGCCGAACCGGTCTCGGATTTTGTCCACCGCCGCAAGCGCTTTGTGTGCGCGTTCGTTGCGCTCCGCGTTGAGCAGGTCGAGTTGGCCCTCGCTTTCCTCGAAGCCCGTGACACCCGCACCCAGCAACCGGATCGGTGCTCCGCGCCGCCAGTTGTGCTGAAACAGCTCACGGATGGCGATGATCAACTCGTGATCGAGTTGCGAGGCGTGGTCCAGGGTGTGGGCGCGCGTAAAGGTCGTGAAGTCCGAGTAGCGCAGTTTCAAGTGCACGGTACGCGCATGAAAGCCGTGCTCGCGCAGACGGCGAGCCACCTTTTCGGTTAGCCGTGTAAGCGTGGTTTCCAGCACGCTGACGTCGGCCGTGTCCTGGTCGAAGGTGTGCTCGTGGCTGATCGACTTTGGGTCTTCGTGAGCTCCAATTTCGCCGTCGAACCAACTGCCCGCATCCATGCCGCGGGCCTTGCCGGCCAGCGCCAGGCCCCACACGCCGAATCGACGCCGCAGGAAATCCTCCTCCAGCCCAGCCAGGTCGCCGACGCGCTTGATCCCGATTTCCCGCAGTCGCTGCTCCATCACCTTGCCCACCCCGGGCAGCTTGCGGACTTCCAGCGGCGCCAGGAACTCGGCTTCCAGGCCCGGTTGGATCCATAGCACGCCGTTCGGCTTGGCCTGGTCGGAGCAGACCTTCGAGACCAGCTTGGAAGACGAAATCCCGACCGAACAGTTGAGGCCGGTCACCGCCTTCATCCGCGCGTGCAAAGCGTGGGCCGCCGAGAGCGGGCTGCCGAAAAGGCGTGCCGTGCCGCTCAGGTCGAGGTAAGCTTCGTCCACCGAGGCCATCTCCACCTTCGGGGAGAACTCCTGCAGCACGGCGTGCACCTTGTGTGAATACTCGCGGTAGCGCTCGGGATGACCGTCGAGGAAGATGGCGTGCGGGCAGCGCAACGCCGCGGTCCGCAGGGGCAGTGCGGAGTGGACGCCGAACTTGCGGGCCTCGTAGCTCGCCGCCGACACGACGCCGCGCTCCGTGGCTCTGCCTCCCACGACAACCGCCTTACCCTTCAGGCTCGGGTCGAAGAGTTCCTCCACCGAGACGAAGAAGGCGTCCATATCGACATGGAAAATGGTAGGCATCTTGCTCGGGGACGTTGCGCCCCCATTCCATTGTCCACGCGCGGCGCTCGTGGTGGGGCGGCTCTCCAGAGCCCGCTCTTCAATCTATTTCCGGGGGACTCCGAAGTGACCGCGCTGCTATGGTGAGGTGCCCGCAGCCCGTCGCCCTCCCGCCTCGCAGGCGTACTTCTGATGACACGCTAAACTCTGTGAGCGACGACGACCCGCGCCAGTCCCGCCAGATCATTCACAACCTTCGGCGCCGACCACCGCGCATCGAACAGGGCGGGCACCAACTTGCCCTGACCGGCTCCGATTTCCAGCACCAGCGTGCCCTTTGGCCGCAGCAGTCGGCGTGCCTCTGGAATGAGCCGCGCGTAGATTTCGAGACCACTGGCACCGCCGTCCAGCGCCTCGCGCGGTTCCCAATCGCGGACCTCGCGTTGCAGCGTCCCGATCTCTCTGCTTTCGATGTAAGGCGGATTCGAGACGATCAGGTCGAAGCTCGAATCCGCGAACGCCGCGCCGAGGTCGCACTCGCTAAAAAAGCAATCCGCACCGAGCCGCGAGGCGTTTCCCCTTGCAATCGTGAGCGCCTTAGAACTGATGTCGGTCGCGAATGTCCCAAGCCCGGTTTCGAGCGCCAGCGTGATCGCCAAAATGCCGGAACCCGTCCCGATATCGAGGATGCGCAGCGGAGCCGCGACATTGCCAATCGGAGCCGCGACCGTGAGGGAGCGGTACCTGTTAGCGGACTTGACCGCTCTCTGTCGTTCGCGGCTCTGCGCTGGGGCGCTGGTCTCCAACACAGCCAACGCCTGCTCCACCACGTGCTCCGTCTCCGGACGCGGGATCAGCACTCCCGGTTCGACGCGGAACTCGCGTCCCCAGAACTCCTGGACGCGGGTGATGTACTGGGTCGGTTTGCCCTGCAGCCGCTCGTGCAGGTAGCGCCCGTAGTGCAGCCACTCAAGCTCGGTCAACTCATGTTCGGGATGCGAAAAGATGTATACGCGCTCGCGCCGTAGCGCGTGGCACAGCAGAACCTCGGCGGTTAACTCCGGTGCGCCAACGCCGCCTGCCCGAAGCAGCTCAAGCCCTTGCTGGAGCGCGGTTCGGAGTTGCATCGTGCGACTCCTCGGCTTGTGCCTGGAGCAAACGGGAGTTGTAGAAAGTCGTGCAGGCCGTGATCAACTCGTCCAGGTCACCTTCCATCACCCGGTCCAGTTGATATAGAGTCAGCCCGATGCGGTGGTCGGTGACCCGGTTCTCTTTGAAGTTGTACGTGCGGATCTTCTCGCTGCGGTCGCCCGTGCCCACCTGGCTGCGGCGGTCCGCGCCCATGGCCTCGTGTTGCTTGGCCATCTCTAGTTCGTAGAGCCGCGAGCGCAGCACGCGCTCGCCCTTGGCGCGGTTCTTGATCTGCGATTTCTCGTCCTGGCAACTCACCACCAGGCCGGTCGGCAGGTGCGTGATGCGCACGGCCGAATAGGTCGTGTTGACCGACTGGCCGCCCGGCCCCGAGGAGCAGAAGGTGTCGATGCGCAGGTCTTTGGCTTCGATCTTGATGTCTACGTCGTCCGCTTCGGGCAGCACCGCGACGGTGATGGTGGAGGTGTGGATGCGGCCCTGCTGCTCGGTCACTGGCACGCGCTGCACGCGGTGCACGCCGCTTTCGTACTTCAGCCGTGAGTAGACCTTGTCGCCGGCGATCAGCGCGATGATTTCCTTGGCACCGCCCGCGGAGGAGTCGCTGGCCGAGCTGACCTCCACCTTCCAGCGGTGGTTCTCGGCGTAGCGCGAGTACATCCTGAAGACCTCGAGCGCGAACAGGCTCGCCTCGTCGCCGCCCGCACCCGCCCGAATTTCGAGCAGCACGTTCTTCTCGTCGTTGGGGTCCTTGGGCAGCAGTAGGAACTTCAGTTCCTCGGTGATACGCAGCAGTTCGGGCTCCAAGCGGGCGATCTCTTCCTGGGCCATCGCCAGCAGGTCCGGATCGGTTTCGCCGGCCATCAGCCGCGCGCCTTCCAGATCCTCGGCCGCCTTCTTGTACTCCCGGTAAACGCTCACGATCTCCGCCAGATCGCGATGGGACTTGGCGGTCTTTGTGTACAGCTCGTTGTCGCTGATCACGGCCGGGTCGGCCATCGCGGAGTTCAACGAATCGAACTTCTTCTCGACGTCGTCGAGTTGCTTTGCGAAATCCATCAGGCGATCACCAGTTCTCCGCCACCCTGCTTCTCAATCTCCATCGCACCGTCGAGCGCCCGGATGGCAACTTCGGTCTGGTCGTCGGAGGGCGGCTGCGTCGTGATCCGCTGCAGCCAGAGACCGGGGGCGGTAATCCATGTCATCAGGCTGCCCTTGTGCTTTGCGGCGAAGCGGATGATCTCGTAGCTGATCCCCATGATCAGCGGGAGCGCCGCGACGCGCGTCAGAAAACGGGCCAGAAACGTACTGGTCGGGATCAGGGCGTAGACGGCGATCGAAACCAGCATCACCACCAACAGGAAGCTGGTGCCGCAGCGCGGGTGCCACGTCTGGAAGCTCTGCGCATTCGCCACCGTCAGCGGCTTGCCCGACTCAAAATTGAAGACTACGCGGTGCTCCGCGCCGTGATATTCGAACACCCGGTGGATGTCTTTCGAGAGCGAAAGCAGCCATAGGAATCCCAGGAAAATCGCCAGGCGGATGACTCCATCCAGCAAATTCAGGATGATCCAGCCGTTAAGCACCGGGAAGGCTTTCTGAATCCCCGTGGCGATCAGCAGCGGTAGGAATTTGTACATCACGATGAAGAAGCCGAGGCTGAAGACGACCTGCCCGATCATCAGCCATTGCGGCATTTCCCCGCTGGCTTTGTTCTCGCCGGGGACCGGGAGAGCCTCGCCTTTTGCGGCGGCTTCGCGGGCCAGTTCGGCTTCCAGGACCACGTTGGCGGAAAACCGTAAAGCCTTCAAACCCAGCCACATGGAGTTCACCAGGATGCCTACGCCGCGCACGAACGGGTACTTGAAGATGGGGTATTTGTCGGAGAGCTTTTCGAGCGGCGCTTCTTCCGTCGCATAGCTGCCGTCGGGCCGCCGCACGGCGACACAATAGCTGTGCGGGGCGCGCATCATCACGCCCTCCATCACCGCCTGGCCGCCGACCAGGATCTCTTCACCGTTTTCGAGTACCGGGAGCAGCTGCACGTGCGCTGCCCACCGGAGGAAAGTCTTCCAGTTCAATGGGAAAAGGCCCTCTCTATTCTCAATTATAGCTTGTGGCCAAAATCGGCCCTCACGCGCACGCCGGCTGCTTATGGGATGCGTGAAACCCGACTTGGATTCTTACGCGGGCTGCCTGGAGCGGTCCAGCTTGGAACGGCCCAGCCACGGTCCAACCGCCGCTTGCGTCGTGAGCTTGAGCAGCAGGCCAAAATCGAAGATCTCCTCACGGTCGCGGCTCAGTTCCGGGGCGGAGCCGCGACCGTGATGGAGCGGTGCGTCCAAAGCGCAAAATCGCGCGGTCTGGCCGCTAGTCCGGAACGCCGGCCATCCAGTAGCCGCGCCGGGTGCGGACCTTCATCCCCGGCACGTCGACGGTCACGCGGATGGTGTGGAACCCGCCTTCCACCTTGTTGTTCGGCGAGTAGCTGAGGATGTACTGGCTGTGGATCTCGGTCCCAATCTCGGCCACTGCCCGCTCCAACTCGCCCTGGGTCAGGAACCCGAGTTCCCGTCCACCGGTGAGTTTGGTGAACAAACGCGCGGGATCCTTGATGAAAATGTGCTTCGCCTGGCGGTACATCTCTTCCACCACCGGCACGAAGTCGAAGCTGTCGCCTTCCGCGCCGCCCATCTGGGCCATGGTGGTCGGATCCACGGAAGTGCCGGCGGGATGCGGCCGCGCACCGGCCGGGAACGGGTCGGGCCGCGGCACGTCGGGCTTGGCCGTCAGCGCCGCCAGGATGCGGCTGATGTTCAGGGTGTAGACGTCGATGTTGTTCACCTGCAGATCCGTAGCCACCTCGCGCGCGTGGGCCTCGCTGGACTTGTCGTAGATCTCGGAGATCAGCACTATCACCTTACGCCGGTCGCGCTTGTACTTCAGCATGTGGACGGCCGTCTGCACCGCGTCGATCATGCGGCTGTTCTGCCCGCCCGGCTTGATCTTCGACACGGCCGCGTTGATCAGATCGGCATTGTTCGTGAAGTCCTGGAGCATGTCGATGCGATGGTCGTAGCTCACCACCGCAACCTCGCCGTCCTGGCCGACCAGTTGATCGTGGATCACGTTGCCGATCTTGCGGATCTTGGGCAGCATGGCCTCCACGTTGGCGTTGCGCTGGATGCAGATCACCATGGACAAGGGCAGGAACGTCACGTCGCGATCGATCTTCTGCGGCTTGTCGTTGTCGTAGAGCGTGAAATCGTTCACCCGCAGGCCGCTGATGGCCAGCCCTTTGCGGTTGGT
Organism: uncultured Acidobacteriia bacterium; assembly: GCA_903909435.1. GTDB lineage: Bacteria > Acidobacteriota > Terriglobia > Bryobacterales > Bryobacteraceae > CAIVVT01. The sequence continues at coordinate 104,193 of CAIVVT010000001.1, forward strand.
TACCAGCGTCGGCACCAGCACCACCTGGACCGTGCTGCGGATCACCGGACCGTCGTCTTCACTCGTCTTCGCGGGCGGAGTGAAGGGTTGAGGCGTGGTCTGGGCGGGCGTTGCGGGATTCGCCTTGTCCGGGTCCAGAGTACCTGGCATCACGCGCTTCTGGGCAGGCGGCGGATCGGTCCGCGGACCCTGTTGGGATACCAGCACCCCGGCCGCGAGCAGGAACAAACACGCGGTCATCGTGACAATGCTGAATGATTTCATGAGCGGTTCGGTTTCGGTCGCACTACCCCATCTAGGGGACGTCTATCAACTCACTCCGGTTTCGCCGCCGGCGCTCCACCAGGCGAATGCTCCGTGCGGCCCTGCAATAGTTCCACGACGTGTGGCACCAGATCCAAGATAGCATCCAGCGACTGCACGGCACCCTTTGGCGAGCCCGGCAGGTTGACGATCACCGTGCGGGCCAGCGTGCCTGCGGTGGAGCGCGACAGGGCCGCGCGCCGGGTCGTTTTCAGCCCTTCGGCCCGCATTAGTTCGCCAAATCCGGGGATTTCGCGTTCGATCACGGAGCGCGTCGCCTCCGGGGTGACGTCCCGCGCGGAGAGTCCCGTGCCGCCGGTCGTGAAGATCGCGTCGCAATCCCCCGACGCGGCCAGGTGCTTGAGCTGGGTGGCGATCAGTTCCTGCAAATCGGGCAGCACGCCGCACTCCACCACGCTGTGGCCCGCCTGCGTCAGGCGCGCCGCCACCGCCGGGCCGCTCACGTCCTGCCGGACCCCGGCATGCGTGCCGTCACTAATCGTCAACACCGCGCAGCGTAGCATCCCACCCTCCCCTGAAAACAGTTTGGTCGGAGCAACGACCGTCCGGGAGCGGTTAGCTTCTGCCTGTCCTCCGGTTGCCAACCGCTCCCTCACGGTCGCGGCTCCGATACAGCGTGCGGCATTGGTCCGGAATCCGCCTCAGCGCCGCCAGGTCCCGCTCTTCCCGCCCGTCTTTTCCACCAACTCGATCCGTTCGATCGTGATGCCCTTGTCCAGCGCCTTGGTCATGTCGTAGACCGTCAGCGCGGCGATGCTGGCCGCCGTCAGCGCCTCCATCTCGACGCCCGTCTGGGCCGTCGTCGCCGCCGTGGCTTCGATCAAGACCCCATCCCGCTTCAGGGTGATGCGCACGTCCGAGTGCGTCAGCATCAGCGGGTGGCACATCGGGATCAGCTCCGCCGTCTTCTTCGCGGCCTGAATGCCCGCCACGCGGGCGACTTCCAATGGGTTGCCCTTCGGGTTGTCCGGCAGTGCCTTCAACGTCGCGCGGCTCATGCGGACGAAGGCGCGCGCCGTGGCCGTGCGTTTGGTTTCGGTCTTCGACGAGACGTCCACCATGCGGGCCTGCCCCGCGGCGTCAAAATGGCTGAGCTGCTTCATTGCGGTTCACCGGATACCGTCATCGCATCATCATCGCATCAACACCCGGATGCGCTCCCCGGCCGCGTAGACGGGCTTGTCCGGCTCCGCCACCAGAAACGCATTGGCCCGCGCCAGCGCCATCACGTCGCCCGAGCCCGACCATGCCACGGGAGTAACCACTGAGCCGTCCGGGCTCAGCGCCGCGGGCAGAAATCGGGTCAGGCCGGGCGCATGGCGAAACTCCCGGGTCAAGGCCGCCTCGGTCAACGGCAGCCTGGGTTGCGCCCATCCGCCCAGCAGCTCGACGGCGGCTCGGGCAAAGACTTCGAAGCAGACCATGGTGGAAGCCGGGTTGCCCGGCAGGCCGAAAAAGAACGTGCCCTGTGCGCGTCCGAACACCAGCGGCTGGCCCGGTTGCACGCGCACGCGGTCGAAGTAGAACTCGGCCCCAAGCTCGGCCAGAACGCTCTCCACCAGGTCGTACTTGCCCGCGGATACGCCGCCGGAAATCAACAGCAGATCAGCCTGCAAGCCCGCGGCGATAGCGTGGGCCGTCTCCCCGGCCGAGTCGCGCGCGGTCGGCAGCACCACCGGTTCGCCGCCCGCGCGCCGCACCTGGACGGCCAGCGACCACGCATTGGAGTCGCGAATCTGGTGCGCCAGCGGCTTTGATTCGATGTCCAGGATCTCGTCGCCAGTGGCCAGCACCGCCACGCGCGGACGCCTGTAAACGGGCACCCTAGACAGGCCCACCGTGGCCAGCACCGCCACTTCCGGAAAGCCGATCAGCCTGCCCGCGCGCAGCACGACGCCCCCGGTCACGGCGTCGCCGCCGCGCGGACTCATGTTTTGACCGCGCGCCACCGGCTGATCCACGGTAACCGAGCCGGCCGCGACCCGGACGTGCTCGACCATAACCACCGCGTCCGCACCGTCCGGCACGGGCGCCCCGGTCATGACCTCAACCGCCTGCCCGGCCTTCACTACGCCGCTAAAGCGCTCCCCGGCCCGCACCTCTCCAACCACCGTCAGCGTGCCGGGAACGTCGGCGGCGCGCACCGCAAACCCGTCGCGCACGGAGCGGTCGAGCGGCGGATAGTCCCGGTCAGCCTCCACATCGGCCGCCAGCACACGCCCGTCGGCCGCGGCGAGATCGACGCTCTCCACCGCCGGAAGCCGGCGCGAATGCCTGACTTTGTCGATCACCAGCGCGCGCGCCTCGGCGAAACTGAGCGGTGGCATTAGTTGGGATTCTAGCAAGGCGGAGGTCGGCGGCCGGGCCTGCTTCAACCTGTGAAGCGTCGGGCACTCCTGCGAAAAATGGCCAGTTTATCTCCAGTGCCCGCGTAGGGCAAAATAGGCCAAACCGCTAGTTTGTGCGGTTCTGTTTTTTAAGTGATTGATTCATAAGGGGCCGTTTTAAAAAACCGCCAATCTTAGCGGTTGGCGATTTTCACCAAAGGCGGCTAGGGGAGGGATAAAATGGGACCTGCATGGCACGCAAACCTCAGACTGACGCCGAGCCCCCGTCGTTCGAGCAGAATCTCGACCGGCTGGAGGGAATCGTAAAGCGGCTGGAAGAAAGCGAACTGCCGCTGGAAGAAGCCCTGAAGCTGTTTGAAGAGGGGACCGTCCTCAGCGCGGGCTGCAAGCGGCAGTTGGAAGAAGCCGAACATCGCGTCGAGATTCTGACCAAAACGGCGCAGGGCCTGGTGCCGGAACCCATGCAGGATTTTTCAGCCGGGGAGTAACTGCCGCGTGAGCACACAGCCGAGCAGCATCAAGGAATACATCGCCGATTGCGCCCGCCTGGTGGACGCCGAACTGGACCGGCTGGTCCCGCCGGAATCCACCCCGCCGGAGTCGATCCACAAGGCCATGCGCTACAGCCTGTTTGCGGGCGGCAAGCGCATCCGGCCCGTGCTCTGCATCGCGGCGGCGCATGCCGCGGTCGGCCACGAAGTCGCCGGCGTGGTGCCGGTGGCGTGCTCGCTGGAACTGATCCACACCTATTCATTGATTCACGACGATCTGCCCGCGCTCGATAACGACGACCTGCGGCGGGGCCGTCCCACCTGCCACAAGGTGTTCGGCGAAGCGATGGCGATTCTGGCGGGCGACGCCCTGCTCACCTTCGCCTTCGAAGTCCTGGCGCGGCAAGGCAACGCCAAGCTGGTCGAGGAGCTGGCGAGCGCCGCGGGCACCGTCGGCGGCATGATCGCGGGACAGGTGCACGACATTGAGGGAGAGCATCTCGCGCCCAGCGCGGCCCTGCTGGAGCAGATCCACCGCGCCAAGACCGGCGCGCTGTTGAAGGCCAGCGTGCGCATGGGCGGCCTCCTGGCGAACGCCTCGGAGCGCAAGCTCGCCGCGCTCTCGCGCTACGGCTCCCACATCGGCCTCGCGTTCCAGATCGTGGACGACATCCTCGACGTGGTCCAGTCCTCGGAGGCTCTCGGGAAGACCGCCGGCAAAGATGCCGCACAGCACAAGATCACGTTCCCAGCCGTCTACGGGCTGGAGGAATCCCGCAAGATGGCGGAGTTGGAGCGGCAGCGCGCCCACGAAGCGCTCAGCGAGTTTGGGGATTCGGCGCAACGACTCCGGGAACTCGCCGACCTGATCGTCGAGCGCCAGGCATGAAGCAGGGCTGCCAGCGCATCGACCAATTGCTGGTCGCGCGCAATCTGGCCGAATCGCGAGAAAAAGCGCAAGCGCTGCTGCTGGCCGGGCAGGTGCTGGTGAATGGGCAGAGGGTGAGCAAGGCGGGGGCGCCGGTCGATGAAACTGCCTCCATCGAACTGCTGGCGCGGATGCCCTGGGTGAGCCGCGGAGGCTACAAGCTGGTGGGCGCCCTGGAGCACTGGGGGCTGGACGTGACGGGGCGCGTGTGCGTCGATGTCGGCTCTTCCACGGGGGGCTTCACCGACTGCCTGCTGCAGCACGGCGCGGCGCGCGTGCACTGCGTGGACGTGGGCGCGGGCCAGTTGCACTGGAAGCTGCGAACGGATCCCCGCGTGGTGGTGCACGAGGGCGTGAACGCGCGCTACCTGGAGCCCGCGCTGCTCGGCGAACCTGTGGGACTCGCCGTCTGCGACGTCAGCTTCATCTCTGTTACACTCATTCTCCCGATGCTTCCGCCGCTGCTTCTGCCGGAGGGCGAGATCCTGGTCCTGGTGAAGCCCCAGTTTGAAGTCGGCCGCGAACAGGTGGGGAAAGGCGGCATCGTGCGCGACCCCGCACTGCACGAGGCGGTCTGCCGCAAAGCGGAAGACGCTGCGCGAATGCTCGGGTTTAAGACAAGCTTGATGGAGAGCCCGCTGCCCGGGGCCGAGGGCAATAAGGAATTCCTGCTATATGGAACCGATCGTCACAGTCGGGATCATCGCGAAGCCTGACGTCCGCCAGACCAACGTGTTGCTCCCGGCGCTGCTGGAGTGGCTGGCGGCGCGGCAGGTGGGGGTCCGTCTCGACCAGGACGCCGCGGCCTACCTCGACAAGGAGGGCTTGGACCGCGAGCACGTTCCCGACGGCTGCCAGCTGGTGATCATCCTGGGTGGCGACGGAACGCTGCTTTCCGCCGCGCGCGCCATCGCCGGGCGCGACATCCCGCTGTTCGCGGTGAACCTGGGTGGACTCGGCTTTCTCACGGCCATCAGCGTCGAGGAACTGTTCCCCGAACTGGAGCGGGCCTTGCGCAACGAGCACCGCATCGCGCGCCGCCGGATGCTCTCCTGCGAGATTCAGCGCGACGGGGAAATCGTGGCCAGCTACGACGCGCTCAACGATGTGGTCATCACCAAGGGCCAGATCGCGCGCATGATCGATCTGGTCTGCAACGTGGATGCGCACTTCGTCTGCCGCTACAAAGCCGACGGGCTGATCATCGCCACGCCCACGGGCTCGACGGCCTATTCGCTCTCAGCCGGCGGGCCGATCGTGTTCCCCTCCGTGGGTGCGCTGTGCATCACGCCCATCTGCCCGCATACGTTGACCAACCGGCCGGTGCTGGTTTCCGATTCCAGCGTGATTCAAGTCCTGAACCTGGCCGCCACCGGAGACGCCTACCTGACCATCGACGGACAAGTCGGAGAACCGCTGCACGAGAGCGACCGCATCCTGTGCCGCAGCTCGCAGAAGTCCGTCAGCCTGATCCGCCCGCCGCGCATGCTGTTCTTCGACGTTCTGCGCCAGAAGCTCAAATGGGGTGAGCGTTGAAAAGACCGTCGTTGACGGCCTGGATCTTCATCGCCATGCTGCTGGGCGTGGTGTTCGGGCATTTCTTCCCGGAGGCCGCACGCAACTTGTCGCCGGTCAGCAACGTATTCCTGCGGCTGGTCAAGTCGATCATCGCGCCGCTGCTGTTCGGGACTCTGGTATACGGCATCGCCGGATCGGGGAGCGCCAAGGCCATGGGGCGCATCGGCGTGAAGGCGATCGTTTACTTCGAAATGGTCACCACGGCCGCGCTGTTCCTGGGTCTGGGCGCGGTGAACCTGGTGCGTCCGGGCGACGGCGTTACGCTGCACAAGGGTACCGAGGCGGCACTGCCGCAGGCGCATGCGACGCTGACCAGCACGCTCGAGCACACCTTCCCAGCCAGCATTATCGACGCCATGGCGCGCGGCGAGGTGCTGCAGTTGGTGGTGTTCTGCTTCCTCTTCGGCTCGGCCTGCATTGCGGTCGGCGAGAAGGCGCGGCCGGTGGTGGAGTTCTGCAAGTCGCTGGGCGAGGTGATGTTCGCTTACACGAAGTATGTGATGTACCTGGCGCCGCTGGGCGTGGGCGCGGCTATCGCGGCGACCATCGGCACCAATGGAATCGGCGTCCTGTTCGGGTTGGGCAAACTAGTGTTGACGCTCTACGTCTCACTGATCCTATTCGTGGTGCTCGTCCTGGGCTCCGTCATTGCGATCTTCCGGATTCCTCCGGGACGGTTCTTCCGCGCGGTGAAAGACCCGTTCCTGCTGGCCTTTTCGACCGCATCGAGCGAGGCGGCTTTCCCGACGGCGATGGAGAACATGGAGCGCTTCGGCGTCCCGAATCACATCGTCAGTTTCGTGCTGCCCACCGGCTACAGTTTCAACCTCGACGGCACCACGCTATACCTCTCGCTGGCCAGCGTGTTCGTGGCGCAAGCGGCCGGAATTCAGCTGTCGTTCGGGCAGCAGTTGATGATGATGCTGACCCTGATGCTGACCAGCAAGGGTGTCGCGGGAGTGCCGCGGGCGGCCCTGGTGATCCTGACTGGCGCGCTGGCCACATTCAACCTGCCGGCCGAGGGCATCTTCCTGCTGTTGGGCATCGATACACTGATGGACATGGCGCGGACATCGGTCAACGTGCTCGGCAATTGCCTGGCCTCCGCGGTGGTGGCGCGCTGGGAAGGCTACGACCTGACCCCGCTGCCGGACAACGCCGATACGCTGGCCGCGGTGGCGGATTAGGTTCGTTCGTACTGGAAGGATACCCGTAAGCAGTGAAACTCGGTGCAGTCACTTACAACCTCCTCAAAGACTGGGATGTAGAGACGATTATTCGCAACCTGGAAGCCGCGGGCTTCGAGGCTGTCGAGTTGCGTACCTCGCACAAGCATGGCGTCGAGCCTACGCTCAACCTGGACGAACGCTTGAAGGTGAAGGAGCGTTTCGCACGCAGCAAAGTGCGTCTGCTGAGTCTCGGTTCCGCGTGCGAATTCCACTCGCCGGACCCGGCCATCCGGCGCAAGAACATCGAGGAAGGAAAGCGCTTCGTGGATCTGGCGCGCGACACCGGCGCCATGGGCGTGAAGGTGCGCCCGAACGGCTTCGCGCCCGACATCTCGCGTGAGCAGACGATCCAGAACATCGGGCTGTGCCTGAGGGAATTGGGCGACTACGCGCACGTGCGCGGCATCGAAATCTGGCTCGAAGTCCACGGTCCGGAGACGCAGGTGCCGCCGGTGTGCGCTGCGATCATGAAAGCCACCGGCCACGCTTCGGTCGGCCTGTGTTGGAACTCCAATGCGACCGACATCGTGCAAGGCAGCGTGCGGCAGTACTTTGAATTGCTGCGGCCCTGGATTCGCAACGTGCACATCAATGAACTGGCCAACGACCAGTATCCGTGGCGCGAGTTGTTCACGCTGCTGCGCGAGAGCGGCTACGACCGCTACACGCTGTGCGAGGCGCAGGAGAGCAAAGAGCCGGAGCGATTCCTACGCTGGTATCGCGCGCTGTGGCGGGAGTTGAACCGGGCATGAGACGCGCCGCCGGAACGATCGCGGCGGCGGTCCTGTTTGCCGGCTGGCTGGTCGCGGCGCCGCCGGACCCCTCGGCGTTCCTGGGCCACCCGATTGGACAGGACAAGACGCCCGTGGAATGGGCGCAAGTGACCGGGTACTTCCGGGCGCTGGCGCAGAGCAGCGACACGGTGCGTGTGGTCGAATACGGCCGCTCAACCGAAGGACGGCCAATGATCGCGGCCATCGTCAGTGCGGCGGGAAACCTGAAGCGGCTCGACCGGTTCAAGGAGATTCAAGCGCGACTCTCCGATCCGCGCGTCACTCCCCGCGCCGCAGCCGACAAACTGATCGGCGAGGGCAAGACGATCGTACTCATCACCTGCTCGGTGCATTCCACGGAGGTCGCGTCCACGCTGACTTCGATGGAGTTTGCCTGGAAGCTGGCCTCGGGCGCGACGCCGAAACTGCGGCAGGTGCTGGAAAACGTGATCGTCATTATCGCGCCATCCATCAACCCCGACGGCGTGGACATCGTGACCAAGTGGTACCAGCAGACCCTTGGTACGCCTTTCGAAGGCACTTCCCCGCCCGAGCTGTACCAGAAGTACGTGGGCCACGACAACAACCGCGACTGGTACATCTTTTCGCAAGCCGAGACGCGCGCGGTGGTGTCGCAATTGCACAACGTATGGCACCCGCAGATCGTCTACGACGTGCATCAGATGGGCCCCGGGATGGCGCGCATCTTCGTGCCGCCCTGGATGGATCCGATCGACCCGAACGTCGATCCAGTGATCGCGCAGCAGGCCAACATGCTGGGCATGGGGATGGCCACGGACCTGACGGCGGCGGGCCGGAAGGGTGTCGCCGTGAACGCCGTGTACGACTTCTGGACGCCTGGGCGGCACTACCAGAGCTACCACGGCGGGATGCGAATCCTGAGCGAATCGGCGAGTGCGCGGCTCTACACGCCCGCGGTGACCAAGCTGACGGACCTGGATGCGACGGCGCTCGGGTACAGTCCGCGTGAGCGTTCGTGGAACCACCTGGAACCTTGGCCGGGGGGCACGTGGCGGGTGCGCGACATCATGGACGACCAGTTGATCGCCATGGAGTCGCTGTGCTGGCAAGCCGCCGTGCGGCGCGAGGATCTGCTGGGTAACTTCTATGCCATTAACCGCCGCGCCGTCCAACGGAGCGAGCCGAACGCGTTTGTGGTCCCGGCCAACCAGCGCGATCCTGGCGCCGCGCGCAAACTGCTGGAGACGCTGGATTTTGGAGCGTTGGAGATCGAGCGCGCGAGTTCGCCGGTCAGCGCCGGCGCCGTGACCTGGCCCGCAGGCTCCTACGTCATTCGCATGCAGCAACCCTGGAGCGCGTGGGCCAAGACGCTGCTGGAACGGCAGACCTATCCGGATCTGCGCCAATCTCCGGGCGGGCCTCCGAAACGGCCCTACGACGTGACGGCGCAGACGCTGCCGCTGTTGATGGGCGTCGAAGTTCAGACCGCGGGAGTGAAGCTCGAGGGCTCGCTCACGCGGTCTAGGGAATTCAAGTTTGTTGCGGCCGAACGCGTTGAGCCCGAACTGCTGGTCGCGTCCGACGGCGATACGTGGAAGCGCGTCACTGCGGCGTGGAAGTCGGGCACGGGTGTCTACCGAAACTCCCTGACGGGCGACTTCCGGCTCGCTGCGGCGGCCGGATTCGAACTCGTCCCGAAGCCGCGCGTGGGGCTGTACCGCAGCCTCATCCCGAACATGGACGAGGGCTGGACGCGCTGGATTCTGGAGCAATTTGGCTGGCCCTACGAATCCGTCGGCAACGCTGCCATTCGCGGCGGCGGACGGCTGATTGAGAAGTTCGACGTGATCGTCTTCGCCGACCAGCGGGCATCCGCCATCACGAACGGCTACCTGCCGAACTCGATGCCGGCGCAATACGTGGGTGGGTTGGGAGTTGAAGGAGCGGAGGCGCTGAAGCGCTTTCTAGCCGACGGTGGACGGCTGATCTTCCTGAACCAGGCGGGCGGCTACGCAGCCTCGCAACTGGGCGTCAAAGTCCGCGATTCATTGGAAGGCGTCTCCAACCGCGAGGTCTACTGTCCCGGCTCGCTACTCAACGTACAGAGCGAATCGCAGGGCGGGATCGCACTCGCCGGAATGCCTCAGACGTTCACGGTGTGGAACGAGTCCAGTCCGGTGTGGGAGCCGCTGGAAGGGGCGCAGGCGAAGGTGCTGTTGCGGTACGCACCGGCGAACGTGCTGGCGTCGGGTTGGTTGTTGGGCGAGAAATACTACGCCGGAAAACCCGCACTGCTGGAGCTCAGCGAAGGCCAGGGCCGCGTGTATCTGTTCGGGATGCGGCCGCAGTACCGGGCGCAAAGCTACCTGACGCTGAAGCTGCTGTTCAACGCTCTGGCGCAGTAGAGCGCGACGACGCCGATGGCTCGCGGTGTGTGGAGACCCGCGCCAATCGAACCTGGCCAGCGGCCCGGCCCGCTACCTCCGTTGGGCTTTGTCCACGACCCGCCACCAATCGCTTTGCATGGCTGCCGCGTCGATGCCGGTGTAGACGAAGACGTCGCGCTGGGCGTTTTCCGGAGGCGTGCGGAACTGCGCTTCCTGAGCGAGTTCGGGCCGGGCCAGCGCCTCCACCAGGGCCAGATCCCACATTACCCACTGCGCGGAATCGGGGGAGAACGAAAGCCAGCGCGCGGCCAGCGAATCCCAGATGCCGCCCTTGCCCTGGAGCCGTTCGAGCGTCGCGGCCTGGTCGAAAACCAGCTTGCCGCAGACGTTGGCGGGCATGACGTGCAACTCCAGATCCGGGGTGTCGAGCAGGAAATTGAGCGCGTTCAGATCGTTGCGCACGTTGAACTCGTCCTTGTTCCAAACCTTGCGGTCGGAGAAGTAGTGCGCGCCCATCAGGTAGACCGCAATCTTTGGAGTAATGTCCGGCGCGAGCTTGATCGCCGAAGCGGCGTTGGTGACCGCGCCAGTGTTGACGATGGCCAGCCGCTCGCCGGATTTCATCGCGCGCGCCTCGCGGATCATCAGACGCGCCGCCGGCGAGTCGCGCGGCTCATCGCCGCCCCACGGTTTGCCCATGATCATCTCCGAGCCCATGGGCGCGGGGATCTCCTGCCGGCCCATCAGCCGCAGGATCTCGGTGTTGAGCTTCTGGCTCTCCGCCACCGTGTCCGGCGGTGAGAGGCGGGTGTTCCACTGGGCCGAACTCAGGCCCACGATTTGGAATCCCGGCTCCAGCAAGGCCCGCGTGATCGCATACAGATCGTCGATCTCATTAGCAGTGTCCGAGTCGAGGAAGATCTTGCGTCGAGCCGTTTGTCCGGCCAGACTCAGGGGCAGGGCGGCCAGGGAACCGAGCGCGAGCGAATCGAGAAATGTCCGGCGCAGCATGTTTGCAGTCTAGCTTGAATGACGCCCGCCGACGGCACGCCCGCCGGGGCTGCGCGTGGTAGTTTGGACAACTAGAGGGCCAGCGAGGGAACCGCGAGTTGACTCCCTCAGCGTGCCTCCGAAAGCAGGAGCTTCCATGAACGCGACTCTCAAGGTGCTGTCGTCCTTCGCGTTAGCTTTTTGTGTTGCCGGATCGGGCCAGCAGCGGGATGCGGCGGCCCGGGCCGACCGGCCGACCCCTTTCCACACGGTCGTTTCCGGCACGGACGCGCGCGCTAAGGCGAGTGCGCTCAGGCCCGACCTGGTTTCTATCCCGCCCGGGATCACGAAGGCCGGCGTCCTGAATTCGGCCAATCCCGTACCGGGGGCCGCTCTGGCCCCGGGCAGCCTGGTGACGGTTCAAGGCGACTTTCCCGGAATCCCGGCGGCGAGCATAACCGCGTCACCGCTGCGCACTGCAATCGAAGGCTTTTCCATCCAATTCACGGGGCCTTCCGTGACGCCAATGAACGCGCCGCTGTTTTACGTGTCCCGGCATCAGGTGGACATTCAGATTCCGTGGGAACTGGCGGGCAAGAACCAGGCCGCGTTGGTTGCGAGCGTAACCGGCGGCTTCGTGAGCTCGCCCGAGTACATCCTGCTGGCCCCGTTCGCACCGGGTCTGTTTAGCCTGGATGGACTGGGCAGCGGCCAGGGGGCGATTCTCGACGACGCTTATGAGGTTGTCGATACCCATCACCCGGCCGTCGCGGGCAGCACGCTGGTGCGGGTCTATTGCACTGGGTTGGGAGCTGTAGAGAACCAGCCGCGGAGCGGGACGGCAGCGCCAGCGTCGCCTCTCGCACCGACCACAACGGCACCCACGCTGACCGTCGGCGGGGTCGCCGCCAACGTGCTTTTCTCGGGCCTCGTGCCGGGTTTTATCGGGCTCTATGAGGTGGACGCCACCGTTCCGGCGACGGCTCCGGTCGGCGACGCGGTGCCCGTGAGCCTGACCATCGGCGGAGTGGTCTCCAACAGCGTGACCATCGCCGTGGCGACGACAGCGGCGGTGCAGACGCCCGTCATCACCTCGGTCGATCCGGTCGCGGCGAGCCCGGCGGCATCGATTGTCATCCACGGTCACGGCTTCGGCAACGAGACTGTTTATGGCCGTTCCGCAGCGAAGTTGTCGCTCTCGGATTCCACCGCGAAGTGGAGCGGCAATTTCAATCTCAGCGTGATTTCGTGGACCGATACCGAGATCCAGGCGCAGTGCAGCGGGTGCAATTTGAACGCCGGCGATCAGCTGACGGTGAGCGTCAACAACGCCGAGACGAACGCCGGGCCAGCCAGCTACATCATCCCCGTGGGCGCGCTGCAAATCGTCTGGAGTGACGAGTTCAACGGCGTCGCGGGGGCTAAGCCCGACCCGGCGAAGTGGACCTACGATCTCGGAGGCAACGGCTGGGGTAATGGAGAATCGGAAGTCTATACGGACTCCGCCGACAACGCCCACACGGATGGGCAGGGCAACCTCGACATCCACGTGATTTCGAGTGGCAACGGATACACCTCGACGCGGCTCAAGACGCAAGGGCGTTTCGCGGTCGAGCACGGACGGATCGAGGCGCGCATGAAGATCCCGGCTGGGCAAGGGATCTGGCCCGCGTTCTGGATGCTCGGGACCAATATTACGACGGTGAACTGGCCGCAGTGCGGCGAGATCGACATCATGGAGAACATCGGGAAGGAGCCCAACATCGTGCACGGCAGCATGCACGGTCCGGGCTACTCCGGTGGATCACCCATCACCTCGAGTTACTCCGGCCCACGCTTCTCCGACGACTTCCACACCTTCGCCGTGCAGTGGTCCGCGACTGCGGTCAAGTTCTATGTGGATGGGAACCTGTATCAGACGGTAACGCCTGGTTCGATTCCGGCAGGGACTTCGTGGGTCTTCGACAACCCCTTCTTCCTGCTGCTGAACGTGGCTGTCGGTGGAGGCTGGCCGGGCTACCCGGACAAGACTTCGACATTCCCGCAGGACATGCTGGTGGACTACGTGCGCGTCTACCAGGAGGTGCCAACGTTCACGTTGAATCCATGGTCAGCCAGTCTCAGCGCGGCGGCGTCCAGCGGCACGCTGGCGGTGACATCATCGGCCTACGGCGCGGCGTGGTCGGCGGTCAGCAACGCGAGTTGGATCACGGTGACCACGGCGAGCGGCAACGGCAACGGTTCGGTGGCTTACGCGGTGCAGGCGAACACGACCCACGCAGCCAGGAGCGGAACGATTACGGTCGCCGGCCAGACATTTACCGTCAACCAATCGAACTGAGCCTGCGCGGGCGGGCTTAGGCTTGTTGGGCGCCAACTTGAATCGGAGTCGCAGGTGCGATAGCGTCACTGTGGATCAATTCCCATGACACAGGCGCAATCCTCCCCACTCCAAACTTCCAGACGCGACTTCGTCAAGCTCGCCACGGCGGCGACGCTCGCGGCGATCCCGGCTTCGGCCTACGTCGCCGGCAGCGGCGTCATCAAGGTCGGCATCATCGGCTGCGGAGGCCGTGGCGAAGCGGCCGCGATGAACGCCATGAACGCGGGCAAGGACGTGCACATCGTCGCCATGGGGGACATCCTGCTCGACCGCATTCAGGAGAAGCGCACCGCGCTGAAGCTGAAGTATCCCGATCAGGTGGACGTGCCGGACGCGCACTGCTTCACAGGTTTCGAGGCGTATAAGCACGTGATCGCGGTCTCCGACGTGGTGATCATCGCCAACGCAGCCAAGTTCCACTCGTTCTACGCGAAGACCGCCATCGAGGCGGGCAAGCACGTGTTCGTCGAGAAGCCGCACGCCATCGACCCGGTCGGCATCCAGCGCCTGAAGGCGGCCATCGAACTCGCGAAGCAGAAGGGGCTGTGCCTCGTTTCAGGTTTACAGAGCCGCTACCACCTGGGCTATCGCGAGACGATGCAGCGGGTGCACGACGGCGCCATCGGCGACATCGTCGCAATCCAGGAAACGTGGCTGCGCCCGCCCTACGTGCTCTACCCGCGCCGTCCCGGGATGAAAGAGGTGGAATACCAGGCCAGCAATCAATATCACTTCCACTGGCTCTCGGGCGACGACGTGCCGCAGACGCTGATCCACAACCTGGACCGCGCCAGTTGGGCCCAGCACAATGCCGTACCGCTGAGCTGCTACGCCATGGGCGGGCGCTCGACGCTGCACGGCGAGATTTACGGCAGCACGTTCGACCACAACGCGGTGGTGTACGAGTTCCCCAAGGGCGTGCGAGTCTACGCCTTCTGCCGCACGATCGACAACTGCTACGAGGAGAATTCGAGCCTGATCCTGGGCACGAAGGGCCGCTGCGATCTGCTGAAGCTGCGCATCACCGGCGAGACGAATTGGGAATCGGGCGGTCCGAAGTCGAAGAAGGACGCCTACGACCTGGAGCACGTCGCGCTGTTCGAGGGTATCCGATCCGGCAACCCGGTGAACAACGGCGAGTACATGGCCCGCAGCACGCAGATCGGCATCATGGGCCAGCTCTCCTCCTACACCGGCAAGCAGGTGACGTGGGACGAATTCGAAAAGTCAGACTTCTTCTACCCGCCACTGCCTGAGAACGTGAACATGGAGATGGAGCCGCCCGTGAAGCCCGGTCCGGACGGGATTTATCCGGTGTTTACGCCGGGCGTCACGAAGCTGCTGTAGGCCGTCGAATTGGGGCAGGTTGTTGACCAGCGGCGGGTTGGCACCCCGCCTGTCGGGCTTGGCAATGGGCGGTCCAGCGCCGGCAAACAACCGGCGCGCAGGATGCCATCCTGCCCGACATCCTGAACAGGCCGTCACTGTACTATGCACGCCTCACAAAATTCCGCAGCGGGTCGCGCTCTTTCCCATTCCCTGAATGCGTGGTAGTCTCATAAATCGCTCAACACGAGCTAGACCAGCTTGGAGGTGTAGGAGATATGAGACAAGGCGGCGCCGTTCCGAAGGATGTGGACGAGTACATCGCGGCGGTTCCCGAGCCGGCCCGCACCACGCTGACCAAGATTCGGGCCATCATCCGCTCCGTCGTGCCGTCCGAAGCAACCGAGGCCATCAGCTACGGAATGCCCGCATTCAAGTACAAAGGGCCATTGTTCGCCTACGCCGCCTTCAAGAACCACTGCAGTTTGTTCCCCATGAATGCGGCGCTCATCGAGGTGTTCAAGGACGAGTTGAAGGGGTTTGAAACGTCGAAAGGGACCATTCGTTTCCCGGTGGACAAGCCTCCTGCGACGGCTCTCGTGAAGAAGCTGGTGAAGGCCCGGATTGCGGACAACGAAGCGGGCAAGAAGCAGCGGGCGAGCTAAAGTCCGCCCATGCGCAGTGAGGAACAGATCGAGCGGGTGCGCAAGCTCTGCCTGGCGCTGCCGGGTACGATGGAGAAGCTGTCGCACGGCGAGCCGACGTTCTTCGTGAAGAAGCGGGTGTTTGCCATGTTCTCCGACAATCACCACAACGACGGCCACGTGGCGGTGTGGATACCCGCTGAAGCTGGGGTGCAGGAGTCGCTGGTGGCGAGCTTTCCTGCGATTTACTACCGGCCTCCGTATGTCGGAGTGAAGGGCTGGGTAGGAATCGAACTCGCCCAGATTGGCAACGACGAGCTTGCCGGGCACCTGAGTGAAGCGTGGCGTTTGATTGGGAGCCCGAAGCGCAGATGATGGCCACCGTGCCGCGCTGCAATCCGTTTTCGACGGCTCGAATGGCGCCGTGTATTAGGGTGTTAACAGGTAATACCTTGGAGCACCGGGGATGGCTGAACGGAGCGTAACCAGTTTAAAACTTGATAGGGCGACAAAGGAACGTGTCCAACGGCTGGCGGAGGCACGCCGCCGTACGCCGCATTGGGTGATGCGCGAGGCCGTGGAGCAGTATGTGGAGCGCGAGGAGAAGCGCGAGCAACTTCGGCAGGACGCGCTTGCCGCCTGGGCCGAGTATCAGACGACGGGTCTGCACATCACTGCCGGGGAAGCGGATGCCTGGCTGGCCAAGCTCGAAGCCGGGGAGAAGACTGCCGCCCCGAAATGCCACGACTGAGGTGGACCGAGCCGGCTCTGCTCGATGTGGCTCGCCTATATGAGTTTCTGTCTCCCAAGAATCCGGACGCCGCACGCCGGGCGGTCCAGACGATACGGCAAAGCGTGAAGGCGCTGGGCAAGCACCCGGAGATGGGCCGTCCCGTCGACGAGTTGCCTGTAGAGTTCCGGGAATGGGTGATCGAATTCCGGCAGGGGGCCTACGTCGCCCTGTATCGCCATGCCGGAAAGCTGGTTGTGATCCTGGCGGTTCGCGACGGACGCGAAGCAGGCTATTGAGCTTGATTCGGAGCTTGTGGCGGCCAAGAGTTGGGATGGAGTCGCTTTCCAGTTGGAGGGATCCAAACCAGCACTCTCCTAGCGACGCAGCCACTGATGCCGTAAGATCCACCTGATATTTCGATAGAATCGGGACGCCATGCTTTGCCGTTGCCTCGTCGTATCCCTAGGATGGTTCGCCGTGATGTCGCCGACCCTGCCTGCCGCTCCACCGCCTGATATCGAGCAACGGATCAACGCCTTGCTGGCGAAGATGACGCTGGACGAGAAGCTCGGCCAGATGTCACAGGCGACCGGACTGGCGGTCCCGCTCTCGGAGCAGAACAAGGAGGAGATTCGCAAGGGCCGGTGGGGTTCGTTCCTCAACGCCGGCGGCGCTGCGGAACGCTCCGAAGCGCAGCGCATAGCTCTGAAGGAATCGCGTCTCGGCATCCCGCTGATATTCGGGCGCGACGTGATCCATGGGTATCGGACCGTGCTGCCGATTCCACTGGGACAAGCCGCAAGCTGGGATCCCGAGTTGGTTCAAGCCGGTGCGCGGGTGGCAGGCCGGGAAGCCGCGGCGGCGGGCCTCCACTGGACCTTCGCACCCATGCTCGACATCACCCGCGACCCGCGTTGGGGCCGTATCGCGGAGACGCTGGGCGAGGATCCGCTGGTCACCTCGCGGCTGGGCGCGGCGATGGTGCGCGGCTTCCAGGGCGACAAACTTGACGCGCCGGACTCCATCGCGGCCTGTGCGAAGCACTACGTCGGCTACGGCGCGGCAGAGGGCGGGCGCGATTACAACACCACCTGGATTCCAGAGATTCAACTGCGTGAGGTCTTCCTGCGCTCGTTCGACGCCGCGCGAAAGGCGGGCGTGGCGACCTTTATGAGCGCGTTCAACAACCTCAACGGCGTGCCCACCAGCGGCAACGAATTCACGCTGCGGCAGGTGCTGCGCAAGGAGTGGAAGTTCGACGGCTTCGTGGTCAGCGATTGGAATTCGATCACCGAGATGATCCCGCATGGCTACGCGGCGGACGAGAAAGATGCGGCATTCAAGGGCGTCCGCGCGGGTGTGGATATGGAGATGGTCAGCACCAGCTATCACGACAATCTGAAGGCACTGCTGGCTGCGGGCAAGCTGGATCAGAAGTTGATCGACGATGCTGTTCGCAACATTCTGCGGGTCAAATTCCGCCTGGGGCTATTCGATAAGGGCGTGCCCGTCGCGGCCGAGTTGCCCGCTGCTCCCGAGGAAGCCGCGCTGGGTGTCGCGAAGAGGTTGGCGACGGAAAGCCTGGTGTTGCTCAAGAATCAAAACGCGACGCTGCCACTCGCGAAAAGCATCGGCAAGATCGCGGTGATCGGGCCGCTGGCGAACAGCCCGGTGGACCAGATGGGTTCGTGGGTGATGGACGGCCAGGCACCCGAAGTGCGTACGCCGCTGGCTGCGCTACGGGAGCGTTTCGGCGAGTTCCGCGTTGCCTGGGCCGCGGGCTTGAAGACCAGCCGCGATTCGTCGCACGACGGCTTTGCAGAGGCCGTGGAAGCGGCACGCGGCGCAGACGCCGTGCTGGTGTTCCTGGGCGAGGAGATGATCCTCTCGGGAGAGGCCCACTCGCGGGCGTACTTGAATCTGCCGGGGGCGCAGGAAGCGCTGGTTGACGAACTCGCGAAGACTGGCAAACCGGTGATCGTGGTGATCCTGGCAGGCCGCCCGCTGACGTTCCAGAATGTGGCGGTGAGGGCGAGCGCCGTGCTGTATGCTTGGCACCCGGGAACGATGGGCGGCCCCGCCATCGCGGACGTGCTGTTCGGCGACGCCGTACCCTCCGGCAAGCTTACGGTCACGTTCCCGCGAACTGTGGGGCAGGTGCCGATTTACTATGCCCACCTGAACACGGGGCGTCCACCGTCGGAGAGCGAACTCGGCATTCCGGCGGGCACGCCGGTCGATCCGAAGGGCTTCACGTCCAAATACCTGGACGTCGATTTCACGCCAGAGTACCCGTTCGGATTCGGGTTGTCCTACACCAGTTTCGAGTACACCAATCTGGCGATTTCCACACCGCAATTGCGCACCGGGACGCGGATCGAGATCAGCGCCGACGTCGCCAACACAGGTACTCGCGACGCCGACGAGATCGTGCAGCTGTACATGCATGCACCGGCCGGCAGCGTTGCACGCCCGGTGCGGGAACTGAAGGACTTTCGCCGGGTTCATTTGAAGGCGGGTGAGAAGCAGAGGGTTGCCTTCCTGGTCGGAGCCGGCGATATTGCGGCGTACAATGCGACGCTTCAACTAGTCGCCGAGCCGGGCAAGTACCAGGTTTGGATCGCGCCTGATTCCGTCCGCGGGGCCGGCGGCGAATTCACGGTTGTTCCGTAGTTCCTGGGCAGGTTGCGTCAGCCGACTCGACAACTCTCTGTCAATGGTTGCCCGGCGCTGAGAATCCTGCTTCGATTCTCGACGGTGAGCGTGGCGGCCCGCCCGTCATCAGGATGCGATCGAATCGCGCCAGGGCTCCAGGCCGATTGACCGCTGCTGGTAAACTTGAATCAGATCTCTCCTGGGCTGACCTCTGGGCCGCATGACCTATTACTTCGATCACAATGCGACGACGCCGCTATCGGATCCAGTGCTGGCGTGTGTCTCACGGGCGCTGCGGGAATGTTACGGGAATCCGTCGAGCATCCACTCGGCCGGGCAGGCGGCGCGCAGCGCGGTTGAACTGGCCCGCAGCCAAGTCGCCGCACTCTTAAATGCGCAACCGGGCGAGATCGTGTTCACGAGCGGCGGGACTGAAAGCGACAACCTTGCGGTATTGGGCGCCGTGCGGCTGGACGGAGTGGCCGGCAAGCACGCGATTACGACGGCAGTTGAACATCCGGCCGTCCTCGGGGCGTGTGCGCAACTGGTCCGTGAAGGCGCCGAAGTCACTTACCTCAAGGTCCGCGGAGATGGCGTCGTCGATCCGGATGAAGTGCGGCACGCGGTGCGCCCTACGACGGTGTTGATCTCGGTGATGCACGCTAACAACGAGACCGGCGCGGTGCAGCCCATCGCTGAGATTTCCGCAATCGCGCGAGCAGCGGGCGTGCTGTTCCACGCCGACGGAGTGCAGGCGGCGGGACGGCTCGGCACCGATGTGCGGGAACTGGGCGTCGACCTGTATTCACTGAGCGCGCATAAGCTCAACGCTCCCAAAGGGACGGGCGCGTTGTTTGTCCGCAAAGGCGTGAAACTGCAGGCGCTGCAGTTTGGCGGACGGCATGAGCGGGAGCGCCGTGCTGGCACCGAGAATGTTCCCGGCATAGCGGCCATGGGATGCACGGCCGAACAGCTTGTGCAGCAGCGTGCCCGCGAGTCTGTGCGGCTGGCGGGGTTGCGCGACAGGTTGGAATCGAGCTTATTGGAGCGGGTGCCTGGGGTCCGCACCAACGCACACGGCGCGACCCGATTGGCCAATACGTCCAGCTTGCGATTCGACGGGATTGAAGGCGAGGCGCTGGTGATCGCGCTGGATCTCGCTGGCTTCGCCGTGTCGTCGGGGGCTGCCTGTTCATCGGGAGCCGTAGAACCGTCACACGTCCTGCTCGCCATGGGGCTCACCCCTTCAGAAGCGCGTGCCAGCATACGCTTCTCGCTCGGGCAAGGCAACGATGAGGCGCAGGTGGATGCGCTGGTTGAAGCCGTCGTCGCCTCGGTTGCACGTTTGCGAAAGCTCTCTCCGGTGTACGAGCATGCGTGAGCTGCGGCAGGATGCCTTCATCGCGGTAGCAATGTCGGGCGGAGTAGACTCCTCGACCGTAGCCGCGATGCTCAAGCGCGACGGTTTCCGGCTGGCCGGCATGACCATGCAGCTGTGGAATCAGCGGCGTTTGCCGGCACTTGCGCCGGAGTCGCCGACGGGGCGATGCTGCTCGCTCGACGACGTCTACGACGCCCGGACCGTGGCGGGTCTGTTCCGGATTCCATATTACGTCGTGAACTTCGAGCAGGCGTTCGAGGAGAGCGTCGTCAAGCCATTCATCGACGAGTATCTCGCGGGCCGCACACCGATTCCCTGCACGCTTTGCAACAACCACGTGAAGTTCGATCGATTCCTGGAGATGGCCGAAGGCGTTGGCGCGGACTACATTGCGACGGGACACTACGCGCAGGTTGACTTCAACAACGCGAGCGGCCGCTGGGAGTTGCGCAGGGGCGCGGACGAGAGCAAGGACCAGACCTACTTCCTGTGGGGACTGCAGCAGCAGCAACTCGCACGAACGCTATTCCCGCTGGGCGAAATGCGCAAGCCCGATGTGCGCCGGCTGGCGGAGGAATTGGGCGTGCCGACCGCGAGCAAACACGATAGCCAGGAGATCTGTTTCGTGCCTAACGGCGACTACGCCGAATTCATCGAGGCCTACTTCGCCGAACAAGGTAAGGAGTTCGTCGCGCCCCATGGCGAGGTGGTCGATGAATCGGGCCGCGCTCTGGCCGCCCATGCGGGCGTCCATCACTTTACGGTCGGCCAAAGGAAAGGGCTCGGATTCGCGGCTGGCGAACCGCTGTACGTGATTGAGACCAACGCCGCTACACAGCGCGTGGTGGTCGGGCGGGAAGCACAGTTGCAGCGCGGATCGCTGCGGGCGGCGCGCGTGAATTGGGTCTCTATTGCCCCCATAGCGGACGAGCGTCCGGCCCAGGTGAAAATCCGCAACCGCCACGCTGCCGCTGCTGCGACGCTCAAACCGACCGGAGATCCGTCCATCGTTGAGGTGGTCTTCGAGGAGCCCCAGCGCGCGATCACGCCGGGCCAGGCCGCTGTCTTTTACGACGGCGAGCTGGTGTTAGGCGGGGGCTGGATCGAATAACCTCAAAGCATGGCGCGCTCCCCACTTCGAAATCGTACCGAGTGGGTAGCCGTGTCCATCCTCATGAGCCTGCTGCGGGTGCTGCCCAGGCAGGCGGCCTTCGCCGTTGCCCGCGGACTGACCACGGTTTTGCGGCTAACGGTACGACGCTTCACCCGGATCGCGCATCGCAACCTGCAACTGGCTTTCCCTGCATACGACGAGAAGCAACGCGTCCACTGCATCGACGGGTGCTTCCGCAATATGGCTGGGGTTTTCACCGCGGTTGCGAAGTTCCCTCTGATCACGAAGCGGAACGTCGGCGACTGGATCCGCTACGAGGGCTTCGAACACTTCGAAGCGGCCCTGAGCCGGGGCAAGGGCGTGGTGTTTGCCACGGGCCACCTCGGCAACTGGGAACTGAGCGCGTACGCCCATGCGTTGCTCTCCGCACCGATGAGTTTCGTCGTGCGTCCGCTTGATAACCCCCTGCTCGACCGGCTCTCCATCCACTACCGCACGCTTTCGGGAAACCGCGTCATTTCCCGCCGCGAGTCCGTGCGGCCGCTGATCCAGATGCTGCGCGGGAACCAGGCGGTCGGAATCCTGGCTGACCAGAACACGACGGAGGATCGCGGTGTTTTCGTCAACTTCTTCGGGTTACCGGCGTGCGTGGATTCGGGGCTGGCGAAACTGGCGGCGCACACCGGAGCGGCGATCATCCCCGGCTTCGCCGTCTGGTCGACCGCAGAGGGCCGCTACATCCTGAAATTCTATCCACCGATTGCGGCCAGTGGCGACGCACTACGGGACACCCAGGCCGTCCAGAGCGCGCTGGAACTGGCGATTCGCGAGTATCCGGAGCAGTGGCTTTGGATCCATAGACGGTGGAAGACGCGACCGGCCGGGGAACCGCCGATCTATTGAGCTGCAGCTTTTGGAAGGCTTTTGCCTGCCTGGAGTTGCGGTTAATCGCTGGTGCGGTACGATGAAAGAGTTGGGCGCGTAGCTCAGTCGGTTAGAGCGCCTGCTTCACACGCAGGAGGTCACAGGTTCGAGTCCTGTCGCGCCCACCATCCCCCAACTCATTGAATAACAAGGGCTCTACGGCAATTCCGGGGATCGGTTCGCGTTCGCTTCCGGGTGTTTTAGTGAAGGTTCTTTTGAGTCTTGTCTTCCCGGTGCTTTGTTCCGGTCTGCTCCTCGGGCAAACTGCGTCTCTGCGCGGAGTGGTCACGGACGAGTCTGGCGGGGTTGTTCCCGGTGCCACGGTCTCGTTGGGCAGCTCATCGGCCCCTGGGAAGACGACGCGAACGAACAACGATGGAGCATACTCCTACTCCGCTTTGCAGCCGGGCGAGTACACTGTGCGGGCTGCGGCCGCCGGACTTGCGCTTCAGGAACCGGTCAGGATCACGCTCAAGCCAGGTGCCCAGACGCTGAATCTCGAGTTGAAAGTCGCCGGGATGACGGAGCAAATGACCGTTGGCGACACCACCGATTCGACCGTCACAACGGATCCCGCCGGCAACGCCAGCGCGGTGGTGATGCGCGGAGATGACCTGGACGCGCTCTCTGATAATCCCGACGACCTGGCGACGGACCTTCAGAACCTCGCCGGACCCGCCGCAGGTCCGAACGGAGGCGCGATCTACATCGACGGCTTCAGCGGAGGTGATCTGCCTCCGAAGAACTCGATCCGCGAGATCAGGATCAACCAGAATCCCTTTTCGCCGGAGTACGACAAGCTGGGGTTCGGACGTATCGAAATCTTCACCAAGCCGGGGACCGACAAGTTCCACGCCGACCTCGGATACAATTTCGCGAACGACGCCTGGAACTCCCGCAACCCCTACGCGGGCCGGAAAGCGCCGTTTCGCTTGAATGAACTGCGCGAGGCGTTGAGTGGCCCCCTCAACAAGAACGCCTCATTCAATCTGGTCTTCATGCGGGAGTGGGTGGATAACGGGAACGCGGTGAACGCCGTGGTCGTCGATCCGCAGACGCTGTCGATCACCCCATTCACCGCTACGCCCGTGTCCGAACTGCGGCGAACGGGCGTCACGCCACGCGTCGATTATCAGATCGGCGCCAATCACACGCTGAGCGTAAGGTACTCCTACAACCGCGACATCGTTCGCGACGCCGGCACCGGCGGGTTCAATCTGCCGTCGCGCGGTTATCACAACGATGCCCTCAGCCAATCCGTGCAGGTTACCGAGACCGCCGTGCTCAGCACGAGTGTCGTCAACGAAACCAGGTTTCAGTATTTCCGGCCGACTACGGTCTCCCAGGCGAACACGCCGGGGTATGCCCTCCAGGTTCTGGGTGCGTTTAATGGCGGCGGCACCCCGCTGGGCCGCTCCACGGATGCACAGAACAACCATGAATTACAGAACAACACCTCGGTGCTCCGCGGAAGTCATACGATCCGTTTTGGGGGCCGTCTTCGAGCCACCACGGAAACCAACGACGCACCCCAGAATTACGCCGGCACATTCACCTTCGGCGGCGGTCTGGCCCCGCAGTTGGACGCACACAACAATGCGATTCTCGATGGCTCCGGGCAACCGGTGCTTGTGAATATCAGCTCGATCGAGAGCTACCGGCGCACGCTCATGTTTGAGCGGATGGGCTTACCCGCGGGGCAGACCCGGCAACTGGGAGGTGGTCCGATACAGTTCGGCATCAACGCGGGAGATCCGGTGATTGCCGGAAGTCAATTCGATTTGGGCGCCTTCGTGGGCGACGACTGGAAAGTCCGATCGAACCTGACGATGAGCCTCGGGCTGCGCTACGAAAACCAAAACAACATGCACGACTGGCGCGATTTCGCCCCTCGCATCGGCCTGGCCTGGGCGCCCGGCGGAGCGTCCGGGAGGTCTCGCTCGAAGAACGTGATCCGCGCCGGGTTTGGCATATTCTACGACCGTTTCAGCCTGGCCAACACGCTCACGGCGCAGCGCTACGATGGCCAAGTCCAGCAACAGTACATCCTTGCCGATCCGGACTTCTTCCCGGCTGTGCCTGCCGTCTCAGCCCTGCCCGGCCCAGTCCCTAGCAGCACGATTCAACGGATCAACTCCAGCATGCGAGCCCCGTACCTGATGCAGTCGGTTGTCGCGTTTGAGCGCCAACTCCCGCTGAACACGACCATCGCGATCACATACGCAAACTCGCACGGGCTCCATATACTGCGCTCGCAGGACGTCAACTCACCGCTGCCGGGGACGTACATTCCCGCTATTCCGGGCAGCGGGGTGTTCCCGTTCGGAAGGACGGGCCAGGTGCTCATGATGGAATCCGCGGGTTTGTACAACCAGAACCAATTGATACTCAACGTGAACTCCAAGGTGAACCGGAACGTCTCGCTCACCGGGTCGTACATGTACAACAGGGCGCTGAGCAACACCGACGGGCTGGGGACTTTTCCGGCGAACCCTTACAGCATGGCCGGCGAGTACGGCCCTTCCTCGACGGATATGCACCACCGCGCCTCGCTGAGCGGCACCGTTACCTTCAAGTGGGGCATCCGCTTTAACCCGTTCCTCACCGCGAATTCCGGACCGCCCTTCGACATAACCGCCGGGAAGGATATTTACGGCAATGGCCTGTTCAACGCAAGACCCGGGATTGCGACAGATCCTTACAAGGCTGGAGTCATTCTGACCCGGTACGGCCTGCTCGACCCAAGTCCCACGCCGAGAGAGAAGCTGCTCTCCAGGAACTTCGGCCGCGGACCCGGCCAGATCATGCTGAACATGCGCGTGGGTAGGACGTTTACCTTCGGTTCGCGCGAAGGCCGCGCGCCGGTCGCGACCAATCCCGGCGGCGTCTCCGGCGGACCGGGCGGCGGCGCGGGCCGTGGGGAGCCGGGCAGCCCATTCGCGTTGGGTGGTGCGAGTACCATGGCCGCCACGGCGAACCGCCGCTACAGCATGGTTGTTTCGATGCAGGTTCGCAACCTCACAAATCACACCAATCCTGGACCGATCATCGGCAACATCACGTCGCCTCTGTTCGGCCACGCCAACCAACCCGCCGGCTCAAGCGGACTGTTCAGTGAGAGCGCCAACAACCGGCGCCTCGAGTTACAGACTAGGCTCACTTTCTGAACTTGGGCGAACCGATTTCGGGGAGGCTCCGCTGGGTCCCGAGGATCACTAACCGCCCTTGCATTTCTTGCCGCTGTGCCTTCAACCGGCCAGTCCCCTGCGCCCCTCCTGCGGCCGGTCGTGGACGCGCCAATGCCGGCGCCCGCCGTGAACCTGCTGATGCAATCAGAATCCGGACGGCAAAGCTGCCTCAAGGTTGATCGGTTCACCGGTGATGGGGTGGTGAAAGTTCAGAAATTGAGCGTGCAGAAAATATCCTCCATCGCCGGGGAGGCCGGGAAGATTCTCAAGCGGCAAACCGGCGAGGCCGTACAGAGGATCGCCTACCAGGGGATGGCCGATGGATGCCAGATGGATTCTGATTTGATGAGGGCGGCCCGAACTCAGGCTTACGTCGAAGGTTGTCGTGCAGGAGGTGCGTGAGATCACCTTTGCCAATGACTTTGACGGTTTGCCGCTTGGGCTGGCGGCCCACACGGAACCGATGAGCGGGTGCGGTACGAGGCCGATGGGTGTGAGAATTTCATAGGTGTCGTGGTGCGCAACGTCTTGAGCCAGCGCCCGGTAGATCTTTTGAATTTTGGATGTGTTCCAGTTTGCGGATAGATTGGACGCCGCCTGAGGCGTTTTAGCGAAAAGAACGATGCCGCTGGTTGCCCGGCCCAACCGGTGGACAGGGTTTGCGTTGGGGGTTTGCTTTTGCACCAGGCGGAAGAGGGTGTTTTCCATGAAGCCGCCGCCGGGGAGGGTGGGCAGCCCGCTGGGTTTGTTGACGGCCAACAGATGGGAGTCTTCAAACAGGACTTCGAAATGCTGAGGGGAGTCGGGTTCGATCCAGGGTGGACGGTTCCAGACCAGGTGCTGGCCTGAAGTGATCGATTCGCGTCCGGTGGCGGTGACGCCGTTGAGCGTGACTTCGCCGTTGTTCAGATTCTGTTGCCAGACTTGCGGGGTTGAGTGGGGGTAAAGGCTTGCTAAATGGGAAAGCAGGCTTTGCCCATGGTGGTTGCCGCCGATGATCGTGGTGTAGGCATAGCCCCGGTTGAGCATGTAGTTCGAGTGTAAGCTATGGCATCTGCGGTGCGGCGGCCACGCTGCCCGGCGGTTATCACAATGGATCTGTTTTGGGCAAGGAGTTCTTCGCGGAGCTGTTAAGCCATCCCATCCTGACTGGCAAGGAGGCTGCAAAGGCGCTCCAGCGCTTTGCGGCGGCGCTCGATTCGTTCATGTGGCTCTCGTGCCGCTGCTTCGTGGCGAAGGAACGGGAGCGGGTTCTGTTGCCCGGCGCGATTAGACCAGTGTGGATGAACCGCGCACGAACTTGCGGCGCCGTCCGGCACGCCAGGAAGCTCAAACCTGCACCTTTGGCGGATGGTCCAAAATGCTCTCGGCGGCGGCGTCCCAGTAGAGCTTGCGGCCTTCCCGCAAGGCTCGCGCAGCCATAATGCCGGGCACCGAACTGGCGAAGCCGTCGAGGATCGTCGCGTGCGGCTGTTCTCTTGTGCGCAGGCAGGTGAGCCAGTTGGTCATGTGTGACAGGTCCTCGTCGCCCACAAACGGCGGACCGGGCTTATCGCTGCCGGGAAGAGTGATGTACCGCTGTGGGCGAGTCAGGAACGGGTTGTCTTCGTGATTCCCGCCCTCCTGCACCAGCAGCCAGCGCGGGCTGCCTTCGCCTCCCTGATTCACCAGAGTCGCCTGCTTGCCCATGATTCGTGAGAAGCTGTCGCAGTCGTTTCCAAAGCTCACGGAGAAGCTGAGCAGAAAGGCCTTGGGATATTCCAGAAGCGCCTGAAAAGTGTCCGGATTCTCGCGGCCGTCGTGCCAGGCAAAGACACCGCCAAGGGCCATAACGGAGCGCGGAAACCTGTCTTCGAGGAAATAGTTGATCAGATCGATCGCGTGACACATCCATTGGTCCGCGATGCCGCTGGAGAAGTCACGGTACAAACGGAACTCGAAGTAGGCGCGAGGATCGAAAGGCCGGGACGGCTTGGAGAGCAGCCACTTCTTCCAGTTTGTGTCCTGTTCCCTGATCTGCTTAACTTCCGGGCGCCCGCGCCATCGAGGCCCATTGTAGTTCCAGACAATTTCTACTTTGGTGACGTCGCCTAACGCGCCGCTATCAATAACCTTCTTGGTTTCGCGCTGGTAGGGCTCACTGCGATGCTGCGTGCCGATCTGGACGATTCGCTTGCTCTTGAGAAACGTGTCTCGGACGGCTTTGCCCTCGGCCAAATCGTTGGCCATTGGCTTTTCGCAATACGCGTCCTTGCCCGCTTCGAGCACGCTCTTCAGGTGCGTCGCGTGCTGAAAGTCGGCGGTGGACACAACCACCGCATCGACATCCGGCAACGCCAGTAATTCTTCCATGTTTTGGAAAGTGCGCGGCCGGCGGCCGTAGACCCTCTCCGCATTCGCGGCTGCGCGATCCCGGTTCGCCGTCCAAAGGTCACATACCGCCGTCATTTCCAGATTGCACTTGTCCTTCAAGCGGGCGACCATGCCGTCGAGCTCGCGGCCCCGATCGCCAATGCCGATGTGACCAAGCGAAATGCGATCATTCGCCCCGATGATGCGGCTATAGGAGGCGGCGGTGGTGCTGAGCGCGGTGCCCAGCGCAAGGCAAGTGGATGCCTGTCCTAAGAAGGTTCGTCTTGAGGTGTTGTCAGAGTTTTCCATAGTGCTCCCGCCAGATGGCCCGCCCGAGGTTCTGCGCCAGTTTGATTGAGAGTATAACTTGGATCGCGTGTGAAGACGCGCTTCGGCGCCACGTTGGTTCTCGTGAACGCCGAAGTGACAGTTGCGTTGAGAGTTGCCGGTCCCACTTCGATTCCTGTGTTTCGCTTCGCCAAGCCTGAAGCTTGCCGCGGCCGAGTCCTTGTCACACCGGGCACAGCGGCCGTTTCGAGTTCGGAAGCCGCCGTTCCGCCGTAGGGAATCTGCAGTGCAGCATTGACCCAGGCGCGCTGGAGCACCTGCGCCAATCTGCCTGGTAACTTCCACGTATGCAGCAGTACCCTCGGGGGCGCTTTCTCGGTGTTGCCCCAATCAACCGCAAGTCGGTGCCACCGAAGCGAAGCTGTTTGGTTTAACCCAGACATCTGAGTTACCGCAATAGCGCGGGCTAACTCGCAGCAAATGCCAGCAGGCGCGCCGCCGACCACTCGGCATTCGGTTCCACGGTCACATTTGACGATGTGCAGATGGCCCGAGCCGCTTCCACCGGCAGTGCCGTTCCTTCCCCGTTCACCGGCCCGGCGAGCACGATCCGGCGCGGGCCAACCGATGCCACTATCTCGGGGAGATCGGTGTGATTCAGAAAGTCCGGCACGAAGTTTGCGAAGGGATGAGCGTAGCGCTCCGAGTCGACGATCTCCTGGAACGAGATGAGTCCACCGGACAGGTAAAGCGCCTCAATGCCGGGATCCAGGGCGGCGGCAAACAGCGCGGGAACAGTCAACTTTCCCGCCGCGGCGATGCGGATCGGACACCCGGCCGTGACGGGGAGCTTGCGCAAGGCGGCGGCGATGGCAAGAATGTCGGTGACGCGCTGCCCCACCAGCGGCTTGCCCAAAATGAGCGATCCCCAGGCGTAGTTCTCCTCGTACTCGTGCCACGCCGCGTAACCCGGAGCTCCGGGGCTGTATTCCGGCCGGAGGGCGCCAATGCCGCGAATGTCGATGGCGCACACGACGGGATTATCTGGACCGAGCACCGCATCGGCGTCCGGCTGAAACCACAAGGTCTCCGCTTCGGTGGGGTCAAGGACCAACAAAACGGGCTTGTTCGCGGGAGCGTTCTCCGCCTTCAGAATCCACCCTGGCAGCCACACACCGGCATCCGACGCCACTTCAAAGGCGTGCGCCAACACCTTCCCGCATTGCACGCGCGAGAGGATCTTCGCGGGAGGCGCAATCGGCGGCCCCGCGGCGCCGATCAACGCGCCGAGCGCCACCGGCGTGCGGGTGACTTTTCTCGCCTTGTTCAGGCTGAAGGCGTTCTCGCTGTTCAGTGACCGCCCGACGTTTCCCGATTCGGTCACCTGCAGCGCCGAGAGGGGCTCCGGCTTCACCGGAGGCTCTTCGCGGACCACCGTATTGTCGCCCTTCAGCCAACGTGTGAACCAGTTGTAGATCTGCAGGCGGCTGTCATACGCCAAAGAGTGAGGCAGCGGAGTACCGGCCCATTTCAGATGTTCCGGCTGGTTCAGCACTGCGTAAACCGCCCTCAGCTTCCGGAACTCCTGCCAGGCGTTGGTTACGTACTGCGAGGAGTAGGTCGCGTAGAAATCGCGATCGCTGGGCCAGATCAGCATGGGTTTCGGCGCGAAGGGATAAAAGAGATCCCAGCGGTCGAAGCCAAGCGGGCCGGAGTATACAAAGTCCTGCTCGGCATCATCCGTCGATCCGGGAGGCACAAACGGCAGCGCGGCGACGTTCTCGATATTGCCCATGCAGGGCGCGGCGGCAGCCAGTCGGTCGTCGGCAGCGGCGAGCAGCATGGTCAGCGTTCCGCCTCCTGAGTGACCGGTTGCTCCGACGCGTTTCGCGTCCACGATCGGCAGCAACGTCAGGTAGTCTAGGCTGCGGATCGAATCCCAGAGTTGGAACCGCGCAGCCGAATCGCCGTACAGCAGCATCTGCTTGCCGGGAGTCGTGTGCTCGGCGTCCACGTCCGGCATACGCGTTCGATTTCCCGAGGGCCGGAGATACGCGACACGCTCGCCCTGGCCCATGGGATCGAAGGCGAGTACGACAAACCCCAGCTGCGCCAGCGCCTGGCAGCATCGCTGATAGTTGGGAAACGCCCGGCCCTCCTCGTAGTGGCCGCTCTGAAACAGAACGGCGGGAAACGGTTCACGTCCCTGTTTGGGGATGTACAGGTTCGCCGTGACGAACAGGCCGGGCCGGCTCTCGTACAGAGTATTCTCGACCCTGTAGCCCGGGCGCTCGAACGAACCGGTGATGCGGGCGTTGAGCGGCGTGCGCTCCGGCATTCCTCCGATGAGCTTCCAGAGAGTTGCCCGCACCCACTTTTGCCGCGCTTCCACCGCGGCCGGCGAAATCAACTTCGCAATCCCGGCTTCCCGCTTGCCCACCGCCTGCTTGGCCAGGTGGCGAAGATGGTCGGGCAGGCAGCGGGAGTACTCGCGAAACGGAACTCCGGGGAATGCGGCCTGCTCCGGGAATGCCGTGCGTGCAGTCAGGCCGGCGGCCGCAACTGCCGAGAAGAGTTCTCTGCGAGTCATATTTCAGAATGCCAGTTTGAGCGCCAGTTGCAGAATGCGCGGAGGAGCTGCGCTGAAGATCTGTCCAAATGTCGGGTCGGCCTGGGTGCGATCGAGGCCGGTGCTGCCGTTGCTCGTGTAGAGCTGGAAGTTGACGTTGTTGAATACATTGAAACCCTCGGCGCGGAACTGCAGGCCGACCCGCTCACCTAGCTTGGTGTTCTTGATCAGCGACATGTTGGTGTTGAACATGCGCGGGCCGCGCAGGATGTTCTTTCCGGTGTTCCCGAAAGTTCCGATCGCATTCGGCTGAAACAGCGAAGTGTCGAACCACTGCTGAACCATGTCCCCGTGTGAACGGCTCGAACTGAGCCGCGCCGACCGGCTGCCGGTTCCAATGAAATCGGCGCGGTCCTGGAACACTCCGCTGAGCGAGTTATCCACTCCGCTGTAGACCGTGAACGGGAATCCGCCCTGCCAACTCACGATGCTGCTGATCTCCCAGCCGTTGACGGCTTTGTCCGCGAAACCGCTCAGCCGGAGGCGCGGGAGTTGATAGGTGCCGGAAAACTTGAACACATGCCGCACGTCTTCGTCCGATGGTCCGTAGTCGAAGTGACGGTCGAACGGATTGGTGCTCGAACTGTAACTGCCGATTGGAGCGAAGTTGTTCAGTTCCTTGGCCAGGGTGTAGTTTGCGAGGAAGGAAAAGCCGGCGGCGAAGCGCTTCTCGACGGTGAGTTGAAGGCCGTTGTAGGAGGAGTTGATGGAGGAGTCGATCACATTGACGAAGCCGTAGGTGGGGTGCAGGCGCCGCTGCTGTTCATTCGCCGCGGTGGATTTGGGAGTGCCGTCCGGGTTATTTCCCGGAATGTAGATGGCCGGATTCCCAGCAAGCAGGCCGGACTCCTGGTCGGCTGTTCCGAACAGATGCGTGCCCTTGTTCCCAACAAAGCCTGCGCGCGCCAGCCAACCCTTGGCAAACTCACGCTCCAGTGTGAGATTCCACAGATAGATCACCGGGAGCTGGAAGTTCCGGTCGAAGATCTGAGTGAACGCCAGCGGGCCCTGGGGAAATTGGGAGCTTCGGGGCGTCGACTTGTTGATGCCGCCATAGGCCGCCGGAAAAGGGTTCGCGACCCCGGCACTGCCGTACGGATCCTGGAAGTTCACATCGGTCAGGGAGATAATCGGCGCGAAGGGCGGCACTCCGACAACGTCCTGAAAGGCCACCGTGTTGGGGATCGAGTAGTAGATGCCCGCTCCTCCGCGGATGCTGGTTTTCCCATCGTTGGTGAGCCGGTAGGCGAAGCCGAGCCGCGGAGCGAAGTTGCCCGGCTTGCTGTTGATGGAAGCCTGGGGGCAGCCGGCATCATGATTGCTCCCGCCGAACAGAAGGCCAAGCGGTGCGTTGGGGAAGCGCGTTGATTGCTGGCCTGGGGCGAAGCAGGCGACGCGTCCCTGGCTGTCCTTGTACGGGAACCACGGATCCCAGCGCAACCCCATGTTGAGGGTCAGCCTCTGGGAAGCCCGCCAGTTGTCCTGGACGAACGCGCTCCACTTGATGCCCGTGAAATCCAGGTAGAGTCCGCCCGCCTGGATGAACTGCGAAACCTGCCCGAGCATGAAATCGGCCATGTTGCTGCCCGAGAGGTTATTGCTGAACGAGAACACACCGTTTTGCTCGTAAGTGTTGGCCATCGGCGCGCGAATCCGCAGCGCTTCGCCGCCGAAATGCAACTCGTGCGAGCCCTTGATGAAGGTGATGGCTTCGCGGTAGGTCTGATCGCCGCGGTTGAACGCGCCGTAGTGGTTCGTCTGAATCGCGAAACCGCCGCCGACACCGACCGACAGTTCGCAGGGCTTGGTAGTTGCGATGTTGACGCCGGCACCCGGAAGGCAGAACGGAGCGCCCGACAGCGATCCGCCGTTCTGCTGATTCCAGCCGAACCAGGAGTTGAACAACAAATGCGGGCTAGCGGTGTAGGTGTGCGTCGCAGCAACGTTCTGCACTCGAACCTGGTTACCCGAGCTGTCGGCCTGCAGCAGATTGGTCTTGGCGATGAAGGGCTGCTGATTGAAATTGGTGAAGAAGTAACGCACGGAAAGCTGATGCTTGCCATGGACGTAGTCGCCCTTCAGCATGAACTGGTCGTCCTTCCAGGACTGGCTCGGGCCCAGATACGTGATCTCCTGGCCTGGACCGCCAGGGAGGGGGATTGTTTTCAGAAGGAAATGTGCCGCAGGGCTGAGCCGGCTGGTGGGAATCATGTTGCCGGCAAACGGCGTGTTGTTGTTGAGCGGGTCGGTGAGCTGCGTTGCGGGAAGCTGGTCCGAGAAGTCCCCCGTGCGTTCGGCGGCCGTCGGAACAAACGAGATGTTGCCCTGAGGCGCGTTCGCGTAGCGCGTGCCCTGATAGGTTCCGAAGTAGAACAGGCGGTCTTTCAGAATCGGGCCCCCCACCGCGCCACCGAACTGGTTGCGCTTGATCTGGTCGTGCTCGGGCGCGAAGAAGTTACGGGCGTTCAGGTCGCCGTTGCGCAGGAATTCGAATACGTCGCCGTGGATCTGGTTGGTGCCCGATCTGCTCACGACGTTGACGACGCCGCCGGCGGCGTTTCCGTACTCGGCGCTCATGTTGGTGCCTTGCACGCTGAATTCCTGGATCGCGTCCGGGTTTGGAAACGGGAGGTTGGCGTTGATGTACGTGTCGTTGTAGGCGACGCCGTCGAGCTGATAGTTAATGCTCTCCGCCGATGTGCCGTTGGCCTTCGCGTACTGCTCGCCGGGATATGTTCCGCCTTCGCAGTTAGCACCGCAGTAATGTGAGGAGGCGTCCGTCATGCCCGCCGACAGGAACACCAGTTGCTGCACCTGCCGCCCATCGAGGGGCAGATCGGCGATCTGCTTCTCATTGACCACCTGGCTCACAGCCGCCGACTCTGTGGTCACCATCGAAGTATCGCCGGTAACGGCGACGCGCTCGGTAACTGCGCCAACTGTCAGCGTTATTGCTTGTGTGGAAGCCTGACTGACAGCGAGTTGGATCCCCGACTGTATGTACGTCGCGAAGCCGGCTTTCTCCACCGTCAGGCGATAGCTGCCGACCGGAAGGCGCGGAAACAGATAGTCGCCGGCCGCGCCCGACGTCACTTGTTGCGTGAACCCGGTGTCCACATTCGACACGATCACCTTGGCATCCGGGACCGATGCTCCTGATGCGTCCGTGACATTGCCGCTCAAGCTGGCCGTAGTGAATTGGGCTGCCAGTGAAAACGCAAGCAGCCCCGAAGCTATGAGTTTGAAACTTGACATCCCAGTCACCTTAGATGGGAGTGTACCGCATGACGGGGCGAATTCGACCGGTCTGAAAAGTTTCTTCGATGACTCTGACCGACGGGCTCCGACGCTCGTACAGCAGTTAGCGATGGGCCAGAACTACAAAACTCCCCGTCGGGACCCTCTGCGAAACGCCGCGTCCGGCATAAGCGCCAACACGCTAGCTGCAACCGCTGCGACAGAGCAAGCCGCGTCCGCATCGGAGTACGGCAAATGGAATCGGAGACAGAACATCGACGAGCAAATCGATTGGCCTTCTCGTCACGTCCTTTCGTGCTCTGCGGGCTGCCGGTCCGGCGCCCGCCCGCTGGTCAGTTGCTTTACCAACGACGGAACGGCCAATTCGCCCTTCAACTGACCGGACATCCGCAGTTTGGATTGCCTTATGGCCAGGATCGATTGGTTCCCATCTTCCTGGCGACTTTGGCTGTTCAGCAGAAGAGCCAGATTGTCCGCTTCCGGAGGGCAGCCGAAATGCTGGATACGTTTGGCTTGGCGAAGGGTGGCAAGGAGTACCGCAGACTCGTCGCCGCCTTCGATCGGATCTTCGGGGCGACCATCTTCTTTAGGACAGACCCGATGCGCGGCGCTGCTCAAGTCGTCCAACGCTCGCGCTTCAACTTCCTCCGGGAAGCGCAGATCTGGTGCCATCGCAATCCGGAGGAAGAGTCTTCCTCGATAGAATTTGAGAACGTAATCGTACTGAGTGACGAGTTCCACCGGGAG
Source organism: uncultured Acidobacteriia bacterium (assembly GCA_903909435.1). Lineage (GTDB taxonomy): Bacteria > Acidobacteriota > Terriglobia > Bryobacterales > Bryobacteraceae > CAIVVT01. The sequence continues at coordinate 138,845 of CAIVVT010000001.1, forward strand.
ATCAGCGAGCATCCGATTCCGACGGACTTGGAGGCCATCAAGGTGTTCGCGTCGGCTCCGGCCGTGCTGGACCTCGCCATGTGGCTCACTTATCGGTGGTTCGTCGCGGAGTCTGACGAGCGGATTCCCCTCTTCGGGGACTTCGGCCTAGCCGCACAGCTTGGATGCGTCGAATACTCGCGCCCCAGAAGATTTCGAGCCATGCTCGACCAATGGCTTCGCACGATTCGAGCCGCGTGGCCGCAGTGCCCCGCGGTCATCTGCATAGATGGACGGTATCTCCGTGCTGCCCCAGCCTCTGCGGTACTCCCCGAGGTGGCCGCATAGCGAGACAGAATCCCTGACGCGGCAGGCAATGCAGCCACTGCGGGAGGTGCTGGACGTGGGTCGATCCGCATAGGACGACGTGGCTTCTCAAAGACGCCCCGAGGGTAATCGCGAACAGTACCAAACCACAACGACGCCATGGATTGCCGAACGCGAAGTTGGGAAATGTCATCGGCGGGCGCAAGCCCTTTTGCCGTTCCCGATCCCAGCTTGGGCGCTCAGCGGCGGCTTTCTCCGAGTGCGTCATCCGGCCAGAGCGCGGGCTGACGCTTCCTAGATCGCAATCTCCAGGCCGCGCAGCCTCGGTTTCTCCAGCGATCGGTGCCACCAACACAAACGGGCGAAGAATCGTCGACCCATTGGCGGTAATTTCGGAGCGCACTTCAGGTGCCGACCAGCGCAGATTCCGGAACAGATCCCTTAAAGGCGCACGGCCCCTGGGATTCGCAAGTGACCGCCGCAACTTTCTCGACACGGTATATGACGGCCGTCACTTTCTCGGCTCTGAACAGTAGCGTCCTTTATTATCCCCCACATGCGTTGGCAAGCTGAGAGAGGTCTTTAGGAACATTGCCCAAAACGGCGATTATCACCAGTGTGAATCCCGAACTTCCTAGGATCGGACGCAATCGGCCAATGGACTGATTGCAGATAGCCTGCGCTCGATCTCTGACTCCGATCACAAATGGCCCGTAAGAGGGACTTGGGGACTATGGCGGCCGTGACCAATTCCCCGCCAGCGCGCTGTTCGCTCAGACTTGGGCGTGCGTAAGCTAGTGTCCTGAGTTAGAAATCCGCGCACAAAGTCTTTCGACCTTCCCGAGAATCAAGTCCGCATCTGCGGTCCACGCGAACGGATTCGGATTCTTGTTGCGGTGGGCCAAGTAGTCGAGCATGGCCTGCTCCAGGTCCTTCACTGCAGTGTGACTTCCGCGCTTCACGCAGCGTTCGGTGACTTCGGCGAACAAGCGCTCGACGAGGTTCAGCCAGCTACCGCTGGTTGGCGTTAAATGGACGTGATAGCGCGGTCGGCGTGCCAGCCAGCGGCGGACTTGAACCACCTTGTGGGTGCCATAGTTGTCCATCACCAGATGCACTTCCTGATCGGCCGCTACCGCCGTGTCGATCTGCTTTAGGAACTTCAGGAATTCCTGGTGCCGGTGCCGGCGGTGACAGTCGCTGATGGTCTCGCCCGTGGCCACGTTCAAAGCTGCGAACAGCGATGTCACGCCGTGGCGCTCGTAGTCGTGCGATTGCCGTTCCGGTACGCCCGGACCCAGCGGCAAAATCGGCTGGGTGCGATTCAGCGCCTGCACCTGGCTCTTCTCATCAATGCACAACACGATCGCCCGGTCCGGCGGATTCATGTACAGGCCGACGATGTCGCGCACCTTCTCCACAAACTGCGGATCCTTGGACAGCTTGAAACCTTCCACGCGATGTGGCTGCAAGCCGAAGGCGTGCCAGATGCGCACGATCGCGCTCTGCGACAGGCCCGTCTTTTCGGCCATCAGACGCGTGCTCCAATGTGTCGACTGCTCAGGCATCGCTTCCAGCGTTTGCGTGACCACTTGTTCGACTTGCTCGTCGGAGATCTTTCGCGGGGCGCCAGGACGGGGCTCGTCCAATAAGCCCGCAATACGGTTTTCAACGAAGCGCTGGCGCCACTTACAGACAGTGGCCGCAGTGATGTGCAGCGTCGAGGCCACTTCCGCGTTGTTCATTCCCTGCGCGCAGCCCAGCACGATCCGCGCCCGCAAAGCCGCCGCCTGCGCCGACTTCGGCCGCCGCACCAGCAGCTTCAGCTTGGCCCACTCTTCCGCACTCAACTCAAGAGTCTGCTTGGGACGACCAGTGCGCATACCCAGGTATGCGGCATCTTTGGCATTTATTCAACGTATTTATAACTCAGAACACTAGTTCGGCGCGTCGCATGATCTCTATTCAGTTGCCACGGGAAGAGGCCTGAAAGAGTAAGATCAGCCCCCGGTATTTCAAAGATTCCTATTTCACCTCGTGGCCCTGCTCCGCTTTAACGATCTTTTTGAGCTTGTCAGCCAGATAATCCCTCACGAGTTCCAAAGGGCAAGGGACTCTCTCTTTGACGGCCAATTCATGCACACCCCGGGCGACTTTAATCATCCGATTGAGCTCGTCAACGCCCACACCGTGCTTGGTCAATTCGTTTAGCAAGGAATCGATTTCAAGAACCCGTTTTTGATCGTGCGCATTGTTGACTTCGAACGCCATGTTCCGCCGTGAGGTCCGGTCTAGGGGGGAGGGTGCGGCTTTCCGTGCCACCGGAGGTGAGGTGGCTTCCGGAGCCTTCAATGCAGGTTCAACATTGGGTTTGGCAGCTCTGCGCAATTGCGCTCGCGTGCGCAACAAAAAAGCTGTCACTCCCACGAGCATAATCAGGCTTGCCAACAGTGCCGCCTTCAGCGGCCAGGTGGAGTCGCCGGGAACCGGAGTTTCCTGCGTCGACGTGCGAACCGGCGTTGTGTCGGCCGCGCGACCACGGCCCGCATGCGATTCCAAATGGCTCACGACTGTCGCGAGGGCGCCAGCCCGACGGAGGCTGAGGACCTTCGGCAACCTCGCCGCGAATTCGCGCAAATCCTGCTCCTCGGGCGCCTCCGACGAGTTAACGGGAAATCTGAGCCCGAGTCGCTGCCGTTCCAAAAACTCACCTCCGGGGACTGTTCCGAACACACGAGTTGACTTCCCAGTCGTGAATCTCATTGCCCGCCTACCTGACTGTGCCGGTTGCGCCGGGGTGTACATCGAAACGCACACCCAGCGGGCGCCGTAGACGAATTCCGTTACTACATCCTGGAAGGAAACGAGCAGACCGCCTTCTTCATTCAGAGTTGGACATTTGTCGAGGCTTTCGTCCCGCCGCACAATCACGGGAAATCCGAAGTCCTGGAAATCCTGCTCCGCCAATCGAGTTGCGAATGTCTCTGGCGTTTCAAGACGCTGCTCGTGCCCCGGTTCACCCAACAATATAACGGCAGGCAGAGCAAGGAGGAGAACTCCGAGACTTGCGGTCCCGTGTAGCACGCGCTTCCACATGTTCATATTTAATCCGGAGTCAAGTTTCACAACCAATCTAGGACGGCAAGATCGGGAACCCGGTTCTAGCAAACACAACGACATGTGAGGTTTGTGGGTTGACCAACAACCCTGATTGGCGCTTACTGTCGCGCGCTTGAATCGTGCGCGCTGGTCATACGTCCGGCCAGCGAGCCGGACAGCTAGCCCCTCCCATCTAGGCACACTTCTCGCACGCTTCGGACCCGAGTCGCTGCAACCGTCAACGCCCGAGCCGGGATGTTCGGCGGCCCAAGTCCTGGCATCTCCAATGCCGAACGCATGGCCCCTTGTCTTCACAACTCTTATCGTCCTGATCGGTCTGGAGAAGGCGATCATTCCGCACCGAATTCAGCATTCCTGGCGATGGGGCCCTTTTCGCGTGTTCCCGTCGATGCTTGCAGTCGTCGCGTATTGTTCATTGGGAATCAGCCTAGTGTCACTGGGAGTCAAACTGGAAACCTCGATGCCTCTAGAAACCCGTAAGCCGGAAGCGGGGTGCCGCCATGCGTCGATGCTCCGGAGCGCCACAAAGCAGCCAAAGCGCTAACGTTCGCCTCTTTTGGCCGATGAGTTTCTGTGGGGGCACTGGCACTGTATGCAGGGTTTCAGCTTAGGACAGAAGCTTGGGGCGGGCTTCGCAATAGTTATCGGATTGACCACCCTGGAGGGATACACATCCATAGCCGCGATCGGCGCGCTTGGGGATACGTTCGACCATTCCGTGAGAGAATCCAGCGATTCGGCCGCCTTGGTAAGCGACATTCAGACAGTTGTAACGGGGATGACGACCTATACAAAGATGGCTCAGTTTGGATACGCACTTAACGCGACCCTCAGCCAGGGCCACGCGAATGCCTGTTCTGCGTGCCATTCGCTTCCCGAGCCGGACAAAGCCCAACGGGAATTCGCGGCTCTCGCTAGCCAACTTCACCCCAAGCTACAAGCATTGGGAGCCACCGGGCTCTCCGCAGAGGAGAAACAACCGCTCAATCGCATTGACAAGGGTGCTTCGGCCTGGGTAACTGCCTTTGACGAGTTTGTGAAGAAGGCATCTAGCAGCCAGTTTGATGCGGGACATTCAATCATCACCGACCGGATAGAGCCCATCCGCGACGGCATCGAAAATGCGACAAAAGAGTTGGGGGCCGGCGAAGCACACCGGCTGGAAAGTGTACCGGTGCAGCTTGCCGCAGTTGTGAAACAGAAGTTGTTCTGGCTACTCGGCATTCAGTTCGCCGTCTTGACACCGACGATCGCCTTCGCATGGCGCTTTATCCGGCGACTTTCACTCCAACTTCGTGCACTTTGCGGATGCGCTAGTGACATTGCGGATGGCGACGTTAATGGCGCGCTACGCCGTCTGAATTCGGCCGGGCTTTAGGCCACTCACATCCAACCTCCGCCATCAGATTTCCTAGCGCCACCAGCTCGCGCAGGCGGCGAATCGCACAAACTGCCGTCTATGGCGTACTATGCTGTTGCGCTTCCGCCATTTACGGACGCACTTTTGTCCGCCTGGATCCTTCCTGAGCATGGAAATGATTCCGGCCGGCTGTCAGGGTGGCTGTCAGACTCGTTTGTCAATATGGCGCCGACTATCCGCAAAAGAGCGGACGCAACTCTCGGATCTCCGGGTGGCGAACGCTGTCAGCCTTGCCCGCCTTCCCGAAAACAATAGAACGACGCACGCCGCTGAGTGTCGCGCCTCAACTCCTCTAGCCCCGGGCCGCCGTTCCTTCCGCCACTTTGATAATCCGCGCGAGTTCCTGGCCGGCGAGCGGTGTGAACGGCTGCGCGATCCGGGCGTCGTCCTAAAACTGGCCGATGGTCGTCCATACTCCAAATGCGTCATCGTGGCGGGAACGCAGGACGGCGGGTTCGTCAGATAGCATGGTCAAGAAGGAATCTGCGCAACCCCGCAGGCGGAAATGCTGAGAGAACGCGGACCTGGCCTCGCCCAACTCGCGCTTGCTAATCCCCAATTCGAGCGCTCCCCAGAAGGACCGCCTTACTGTCCAAAAGTGAAGAGAAGCACAGTTGAGAAATCGCTCGCCGCCCCGTCCCTCACGTAAGGAGTGAACTTCCACTGTTTTGCGGCCGCCATGCAGGAGGAGCTGAACATCGTGTTCCCTTTGAGCACTTTGGCGTCGAGTACGCCGCCTGTCTTGCTAACCGTTATCTGGACTTCCAGTGATCCGGTAATGTGCAACTGCTTCGCCGTCTGAGGATACTCCGGGGGCACCTTCTTAGTGGCGCGAACCATCGCGAGCGCTGTTGTGAGGGTGGGCGCCTCCGCGGCTCGGGCGGCACTATACGAAAGCATCAACGCCGTCATCAAACAAAAACATCTTAAGCGATTACCGAGCATATCCATTTCCACCTTTCGAATCCGACTCCCTCGCAACGGCCTGCAGGCCACGTTCTGAAAGCACGTCCAGCCGCAAGAGCCGGCAGCGAAGGGACGCCGGACTACAGACTACTTATCGGCGATTCACGATCGGTTTACGAAGAGTGAGTTGCAGGATGCTCCGGAAGCCGGGCCGAATTCGATTGGGCTTTCTTAAGCATGAGAAGGGTCGTGTCGCACTGCTTCACTCCCAGGTGGCCGAGGGGCGTGGGCGCTGGTAGTTATTACGAATATCAGTCGGTGCACGAAAGCCGGGTAGCCTAAATACGAGTACAGTGGAGGATGGTAAGGAATACCTTGAGTCCACGGAAGTGGCTGCGCGCGTCGAATCGATGTCCAAGTCCGTCGCGAGTTGTACGTTAGTGCTGTCGTGCTAGTGTAATCAGTTGTCGCAGCGTAAAAGCACACCGAAGCTTTGCCGGAATCGTCCGATGAGGATTATAGGAGGCGGCACTTAAGGGTAGGTTTTCGCCGCAACGACGTTTATGCGCATCCACGACACTAGCTCCGCAGGAATCACGCCGTCCGCGACCGGCGAGACCCAACGAACTCGCCCAGCGACCGAGCAGGGCACAACCGCAGTCACGCCCATCGACGGCGGAAGAAAAGGGGACCAGGTCCAGTTTTCCGACGTCGCCAGCCACGTCAGTGCTCACAGCACCAGCATCCATCAATCGGTTTCAGCCGAACGTGCAGCCCGCATCGGTCAATTGACACAGTTAGTTCAGGGTGGCCAATACCACCCTGACCCGGCAAAGGTGGCCGACGCGATGATCAGGAACATGTTGTCCGACGCTAATTCCTAGCCATGGCAGGGCTGAATTGCCGCCGATAGCCTCGCCATTCGAAGTGCCCGGTTTCTGAATCGGATTGAGGAGCGCAGTCGATCTTACGCCGGACCGCGCTCCCGTCCGTTCAGTCCAACTGACGATGCCCGCCGGGTGCACACGTTCCGGGTAGTATCGAAGGCCACAGATTCAAGCACACGCCGACACGATCAATCCTGCGGCCTCAAACAGTGAATTGTAGCTTTGCAGGAGCCCTTCAGGCTTGGAGGTCAATTCTGTGCCATCGAGCCTGACATTCCACAGCGCCGCGTAATTCTCCGGTGAACCGCCGCTGTTTCTTTGTTTCGGCTATCGCGGAAGCCACCGAAGCCCGCATGGCCATGGTTTGCGCCATGAGTCCGTTTCCCGACTGAATCACCTTCGCGATGCGCTCTGCTGCCTGGGCGTCAAGATCATGCCACTGCATCAACTGAGCGGCAAGGAGACGGCGTGACGCCGAGAGCTCAGCGAACTCGCCGATGCGTTCCCAGCAAGTTTCAGCACTCATTCGGGCCGTAAGTTGTTCGAGCTCCGAGATGATTTGTTCAAGTTCTTCAGACACCTGGAGTCCTAACCGCCGCTGGAGCTTGAACTCGACTGGGTTGGTGCATTCATCTGGTAGCCATAAGAGGCGAAGTTCAGCGACTGGATGGTGGCAGTCAACATCGATTGCGTGGATGCCATCGACGCCAGCAAGGTATCTGCAACCTGGAGCTTGCTCTCCAGTGAGGCCTGCATCGCATTGATTCTCGCGGTAAGATCGGTCACCTGGGTCGTAAGCCGTTTGTCAGTAGCATCCCACTGATCTTGCTGCGCTTTAATCGCCCCATTGGTTGGATCACTAAGCTGTGTAAACTGCGCCTGCATGGCCGCGGGTCCAACACTCTTGGAGCCGAGGAATCTGTAAGCACCGGCGATCTGGGTGTCGCTGAGGGCGCTGAACGTGGCACTATTGAACGACATCTTACCGCTGTTGTCCAATTCGATTCCCAGTTCCGTAAGACTCTGAACACCATCGCCGCTACTCGACGAATTGACCAACGAGAACATGGCCTGCCGGGTTTCCACGATCAGCGGATTTCCGCTGAGCAGCCCGGCGGCGGGGCCGATCTGCGCGTTCACCTGACTGGAAACCGTGTTGTACTTCGTCACTAAGTCCTGAAGGGCGGCGGAGAGCTTGGTACGGTCCGAAGCTAGCGCGACGTCCACGGTCTGTCCTGAAGCCGTTGTGCCGTTGAAATTAAAGGTCACGCCCGGAACAACATCGGAAACCGTGGTGCTGGGCTTTGTGACATCCAGCCCGTTGAGTTGAAAAACTGTGTTTGCGCCCTGATTCTTGGCGCTTAGGATGTTCGTCGCAGCGCCGGTGGGGTCGTCCACCAGGCTCAAAGTGGTGAGCCCAGTCTGGTTGGCCGATACGGTCAGGTAGTTTGGAGCGCTGCCTGTCCCGGTAGTCAACACCGAAGCCGTGACGCCTGCGTTCAAGCCGTTGATCGCCTCGGCGAGCCCAGCCAGGTTGTTCTTCCCGGCTCCCAAGACTATCGTTGTCTTTGTGCCTCCGAGATTGAGTTCCAACGTGCCCGTCTTGGAGACCGGCGTCGACGAGGAGATCTGCTGGGTCCCCTGGACTGAAGCAAACCCGCCTGTATTGTCTTTGCCAGTGACTCCGCCAAAATCAACGCTGAAAGTCGAGGATCCGCTACCCGAGAATGAAATCGTGCCGGCTCCCGAATCAGCTACGGCGGTGATACCCATCAGGGCTGCAATTCCGGTCGCCTGCAAGGCGGTGTTGATGGCGGATGCGACACCCGTTGCGTTTAAGCCGGCAGCGCCCGCCGACAGATTCACCGTCGCGATCTGCGGCTTACCCGAAGAATCGCTAATCGTGAAGGTCAGGGACTGCTGATCGGGAGTGCTTGCGTCTCCGGTAAGCGGTGTATAAGCAACCGAGTAGCGGGAGCCTGGATACCCGGCCAGCGAAGTTTCCGAGGCCACCCGTGCGACCGACGTGACGTTTGAGATCGTGTAAGTCCCACTGCCCGGAGTGCCGGAGGCCGTCGCGGTGACGATAGACGAATTGGTGCTGGTCGCCGCCATCCCCTGTGTCTTGCCGAGGGCGGCGAGGTTCCCGAGGCTGGAAGCCATGTCGGAGATCGCCGCACTGAGATTGGACGCCAGCATTTTCTCGGATTGGATGTCCGTCTGCTGGTTAGTCATAGCCGTCACGGGCAACTGCGCGATTGAGACCGCCCGGCTGAGGATGGTTTGAAAGTCATTCGAAAAACTGCTGACTCCCGTAAAGGTTAGCGGCGCGATCGACATAGTAGTACCTTCACTTCGATCTATCGGCCATATTGTGAGTTTCCGGGCGCTTATCTTGCGAGTTTTGCCGGAATAGATTCGCGACCATGTCCACCGCAGCTTTCGATGGTCTCTCCGCCGCCGCAATATTCTCCGCACGCACGAGTTGCACCTCCCTGGCCACCACGGGGATGCTGCGGGGCGCGGCGATGCCCACCTTTACTCTGGACCCGGAGATCGCCAGGATTCGGATTTCCACATCCTCGCCGATGAGAATCGACTCGCCCTCGCGCCGCAACATTATTAGCATTTGCGTGCCTCACTTAGAGCAGGCAGCGGAACCCGGTGCGTGTGCTTCCGGTTGGTGCTGATTGCCTGGATGGCATTCGCATTGCGCCGATTCACCACCACCGGGGCAAGCAGGTTAGCGGTGGACGCGCCGCCCTCCTGGATGCAAACAATCACCAGGCAGAGCACATCCGTGCCGATCGACAGCGGACGGTCAGAAGGGAGACCGACCGCTTCGAGATCTTCAGGGTTCAGCGATAGCACGTAGTCCCTGTCGACCACTAGAACCGGCACTGAAATTAGGCACAAGTCCGGCGTCGTGAGGCTCTGAAGAAACACCAGAGGCCGGAGGGATGGCTGGTCGATCGGCAAGAAGCGGGTTTCCGATTCGAACCCGAAAAGCCCGAGCTCGAAATGCAGTTCGGCTTGTTCGTCGTAATCCATCTCGCCTTGGTACTTGGTTTGACAATGAGGCATAAGGATAAGGTCCCTTCCAGCACTTTCACGCCCGAACTAAGGTTTGGCACAACCCGGTTAACCGCCCACGCCACTCCGGCACTGGCGCTGGAAGCTGGCGAATTATCATCGTCGCCGAGAGTTCGTCACTACGGACGTCCCCTCAATGGCCGACGATGACTATGTCCACACGCCGGTTTTTCGACCTGCCTTCGTCCGAGTCGTTGCCGGCGACCGGCAGGTTATCGGCATAGCCAGCAATGGCGAAACGTTGGGGGGGTATTCCATAACCGGACTCAAAATACTCCAGCACGGCAATGCTGCGAGCGGCCGAGAGATCCCAATTGCTGCGGAACCTCTGATTATGGATTGGAACCGAATCAGTGTGACCTTCGAGCAGCACGGGGTTAGGGACGTCGCGGACCACGGCCGCAACCTTTGCCATGCTGGCGAAAGCAGACGGATAGATCGCGTCCCCGCCCGAGGGGAAGAAAGATTTCTCGTGCAGGCTGATGACAATTCCGCGCGAGTCCATACTGACTTGCATCTTGCCTTCGGCGATCTCCTGCTGCAATTGCCGTTTGAGGTCGGCATAGGATGGGGCAAGAGTCCGGTGCCGATCGGTGTTGGCATCGAGCGTTTCCGCTAGGGCGCCAAGCGTTACCGGCTTGGCCTGGACGGCGGTCTCAACGCCATGAAAGGCGCGCTTAACGGATTCCGAAACGTCTTTGGGTTTAGCTCGATCAAGCTGTGCAACCGAATACAGAATCACGAAGAACCCAAACATGAGCGTGATGAAATCGGCGTAGGAGATAAGCCAGCGATCCGGGCTAGGGCCAGGCTGGCGACTGCGGTTCGTCATTGGCTCCCCCCTGCGGCGATGGGTACTTTGGCGGCCGGCTTCGCGCCGGCAGGCGATCCGACTTTCTGCTCCAGGAAGTTCTCCAACCGCATGCGGATCAGGTGTGAATTCAGACCCTCAGCGATCGCCAGCACACCCTCTACGATCAGTTCCCGAGTCTGCATGGACTGAGCTGCGCGAAACCGAAGTTTGGCCGCAGCCGGCAGCAATAGAAGGTTGGACGAAGCCACGCCATACACGGTTGCCACGAACGCCACAGCGATGCCCTTCCCAATTTCGGATACGGTGGCGAGGTGCTTCATCACTTGAATCAGCCCAAGCACAGCTCCAATAATCCCGATTGTGGGTGCATAACCACCGGCCACCTCGAAGACTCGCGCGTCCTCTTCCTCACGCTCCGCTTCAACTCGTATGGCCAATTCCAACTGGCGCCGGATCTCCATCGTATCCACACCATCGACGGCGAGCAGCAGGCCTTTACGGAGTAGAGGATGCCCTACCTGCAACGCTTGGTTCTCGATGGAAGCAATGCCGCTCCGGCGTGCCAGGAGAGAGAGTTGCAGAATCCGCGCTACAAGCGAGCCGTCGTGCCTTGGCTGCTTGAAGAAGAGAATAGAGCTACTCTTCAGCGCGCGCATCAGCATGGTCGCCGGAGTACTGATCAGAACGGCTCCCATGGTTCCGCCGCAGACGATGAGCACCGCAGTAAGCTGAGCGACATCCCGCACTTCGCCGTTTTCCAGGACGAGGCCGCCAAGGATGCCGCCGACGGCGAGCACGAGTCCGGCAATGGTTCCATAATCGGGCGTCCTGCCCTTGCCGAGTCCCATGCCTGCTTAACTCCCGTCTCGGATTTCGAATTTCAGCCGCTCCGGAGTCTGATGAATCAGGCGACGGAATTCGACTACTCGTCCGATTACCTCCTCCGCGGACTCCAGAACTGTAATCCGCTGGCCCGTGGTCATCGAGAGGACAGTATCCGGTGTCATTTCAATATGTTCGATAAGGTCCGAATTGACCACTAGCAGTGCGTGATTGAGCCGAGTGAGCCGTATCATTTTAATTCAATGTCTTTTCTGATCGATCTCCGTGAATCTGTCGGAATTGGCCGATGAGAAGTGAACAGGAGTTCGTTACGCACTTACTGATGCCTAGATCCGCGGTCATTGCTGCCAGCATCCTGGAGGCACTTCAAGAAAACGACTTCGACCAACTGAATCGAAGGTTGTCGAAAGGGCACAGCCCCGATTTCGAGCCGACCGAAAATGCCGTTGAAGGCGAACGCCGGGAACTGTTGGACGCCCTCGCTGCTCGAATTGGACCTTCCATCGCTTCCGGCCAAGATGCCGGCCTTTACATCCATTTGCTGCGGCATCTGGCGGGATCTGCTAGCACGGCGTGGAATCGAGAGACTGCCAGCTAAAGGCACGACTGACCACATCGAGCCGGTGCGCCCTCTGCCACCTCGGGCACAGCCGTGATCGGGTGTACCCTCCTTGTTCGAAGCTTTAACCAAGCAATCGAAAGGCCACGCTCCAGGACCCTGCGACGGCCACCAGAGCCCGGGGTGATCGCCAAAGTCGATTGCCACCGCTGGCTCCTCATTCGCAAGTACCGAGACCTCTACTAGCCTTAAGCTCGAAACAGTGGCAGAGAGGGGCTTAGGCCGGGCCATGGCGTTCCTTCACCCGTCTCGGAGATTTCGGGGATTGAATAGCCCGGCGCGCCGACTGGAGGTGTGGCTCGCCCCGAGTTCACGGCTCAATTGCGGCGTAGCCGCGCAGTTTCGCACGGTTATGCCGCATACCTCAAGCCACTCCATTCAAGCAATAGTCCGCGCTTCTGTTGCCGCGATCCGAGCGCAAGGTGCATGAGCGCGGCCCGGATCGACCCTCCAAAGAAACCCCCGACGCCCGCTTTGCAATCCGATACACGGCGGAAGCCCCAGTGTCTAAGCGGAGAGCATCCAACTGCCATCCAGTTGCGTCCACGATCCGGATCGCCCGGCTGGAATCAAGCAGAATTGCAACCTCCCCCAAACTCGAATCTTCCACCGCAGCAGCCATGGCGGTCTCAAAAAGGCCTGAAGCGTCTTCCAGGAACTGGTCCACGGACTACTCATCGAACGAATTCGAGTGAATTCCGAAGAGAATGAGCCCGGATCGACCCGTCGTTCTGGTGCACTCCGCGCCACCTTTCCAAGTCGCCAGCAAGTCAAAGAGAGCCCGCTAAAAAGGCTTGGCAAGGCACTAATCCATGCCGGAAGACAGGCATCTCTCACGGTCGCCCGTCATTGCATTTGCCGGCGTTACGATGATCGAAAGGAGCCCGAGACCCTGGTCTACGGCTCCGAGAGAAGAACCGGGCTGTCGACGAGACAACCGTTTTCACGTTGAACTGGAAGGAATCGATCTCCAACTTCCCTGCCCCGATCCTCGCGGAGTCTAGGATTTCGTTGATGATGGTCAGCATCGATTCGGCCGAACTTAACGTCATCTCCGGGTAGTCGCGCTGCTTCCCGGTCAGTTCGGTGTCTAGGGTAAGTTTGATCATGCCCAGGATGCCGGTCATCGGGGTGCGAATCTCATGGCTTATAATTTGGCAAGAAACTGGCTCCTGGCGCGACGGGCGTCCTCCGCGCTCTCCGCGCTCTCTTTTGCCTCGGCCAGTCGTGCGTTCGTGGCCAACAGCCGATCGCCTGGCCGCGAGAGGGCCCGATCCCTTCGCTGTACCTGCGACAACATCTCGTTGAAGCTGCCGATCGGATTGCCAAGTTCGTCACCGCTCTGCTTGACGGCATGTTTCTCGAAGTTCTGCTGGGCGGAAATGCTCCCCGCTGTTTCGACAAGATTCAGGATCGGGCTAGAGATTAACTTCGCAATTCCCGGGGACAATCCAGCGTCTACCTCGACCCATCGGCCAGCGTGCATCGATCGGCGGAATCATGGCTTTTGGAAATTCGGCTTTCCCGTCCGATATGCAGTCAGAGCCATGAACGAGAATCCATACGCCTCCTCCCTTGAAACCAAGGTCCTGTCCGCGACTCCGATCGAATTGGTTAACATGCTGTACCATGCAACCATTGAGGCGGTGCAGGCGGCGCGACTGCAGCTTTCGCGCGGTCAGATTTTTGAACGTGGACGCTCGGTCAGCAAGGCAATCGCAATCCTCGCTGAGCTGAACGGATCCCTCGATCACGAAAAGGGCGGGGAGGTCAGCACCCGGCTTGCGGTACTGTACGATTTCCTGCAAAGAACGCTTCTGGACGCGAACTTCAGACAGTCCGACGAAGGGTTTGAGAAAGCGGAGACTCTGCTGAGGACGCTGTGTGAAGCGTGGTCCGCAATCATTCCACCAAAGCCGCGAGTTCCCATGTCCTCGAACGCACCTCGAGAGCCCCAGCTTGCCTCGTACGGCTTCGCAAGTATACCCACACCGGTAGAAGAGTGTGCGGCGACTGCGGCCAGGCAGTGGTGCGCATGAGCGCATAGTTGGCGAAAACACCACAAGAGCGAGCCAGAAATCGATTCACCCTCGGCTTCAGTAGTTCGATTCTCAACGACGAAAAATCGTCATTGACGACAATATGACGGCGTTCCCCCACTTGTTCCGCCAGCTCCCCGCTAAGAAACAAGCTTAACTAGCCCATGAATCTGGTCCCATCGTTTGGCAACCCATCTGCATTCCTTCAGGCTTAGTCAGCGAGATCATCGGGACGCCAGCTCGATTGGAGTTGTGATGGCGACCCGCCTTCGCCGATTTCCGGGATCGCAGGGGAATAGCACGGGTGCGCTTGAGCAAGAAGTACTTCGGAAATTCGGTCCGGTTGGCAATGGGGCAGGCCTGCCGGGAGTTGGGACCGGATACGGCCCTTGTGTCAAGCCGCCCCACAGGACCGGAAGCGCGCCATTTGGGTGAGTATGAGATGGTGTTTTCTTTGGAATTGACGGAGGCAAGCTCCGCCGGTCCGCGCGACAAAGAAAGCCGTCAAACCTGGGCCGCCAAGGCAGCGATCTTAGAGCCTGAGGCTGAAGTGGAGACCGGGTTGACCGAAGTTTATAGTGCACGACGACAATCCTCGTCCGCAAACCGAACAGGCATCAGTCCCGAGGTCCAACCCCACCGGATTCGGGATAGTTCGCAATTGGACGACCTCTATTCGATACTGATTCAGTCCGAAGTTCAGCAAGAACTTGCGCAGAAGTTCATCGCGGGCGTGCAAGGCCGGCTTCGCGATCCGGATCGGCACACAGTACCCGCAAGTACAACCAGCTTGCCGCAGTCGTTCAAGGCCGAGTTTCGGCGGCAGCAAGAAGCTATGGATTGGGAGGCAGCCCGAGCGACCCTCGCGGCGGAGATCGAAGGGTCGATCCGCGTTGACGCAGAGTTGGGCCAACCAGGGAATGCGTGCCGCGTAGCAGCATTGATAGGTCCTCCAGGGGTCGGCAAGACGACAACAATCGCCAAACTCGCCATGCGATACGGGCTCGTCGAAAAGAAACGGACGATGTTGATTTCGCTTGGAGACCAACGCTTGGCTGCTTCCGAACCATTGCGCAGTTATGCGTCCATCCTGGGAATCAGGTTTCAGGACGTCGAAACCCAGAATGAGCTTTCTCGCGTGCTAACAGACAATCGAGAAATGCAACTGGTCCTGATAGACACTCCGGGTTTGAGCATGCACGACCTGGACAGTGGTTGGGACGCCGCCGGGTTCTTGGCCGAACAAAGTGGAATCCAAAAGCACCTCGTTCTGCCGGCTTCCATGCGTTCCACGGATCTTGCGCGGGTCAGTTCCGCCTACTCGGTGTTTCGGCCCACGCGACTCATCTGCACTCGGATGGACGAAACTGAGACGTTCGGCCCAATGCTGAGTGAATCGGTCAACAGCAGCCGGCCAATTTCATTTCTCACTACCGGTCAAAGAGTCCCACAAGATTTGGTGCCGGCTGACGGGAAGAGCCTGACCGAGCGGCTCTTAGGGCTCTCCGGTAGATGTTCGCTTCGACTAGTGGGGGCGGCATAGCGTGACTAACCCATATTTAGTAGCACCATCGGAAACCTCAGAGGCTAGGCGCGAGCGGCTGATTCTGGAACAGTTGCCGCAAGTTCATCTCATTGCGCGCCGGATACACCAGAAACTGCCGGAGAGAGTGTGCCTCGAGGATCTGGTTTCAACCGGAATCGTCGGTCTGATTTCCGCTGTCGACAATTTCGAGGAAGGTCAGGGCGTGAAGCTCCAGACCTATGCGGAGTACAAGATCAGAGGGGCGATACTGGACAGTCTGCGCGGATTGGACTGGGGCTCACGTCACCGCCGGAAGAAGGCTAAGGACATTGAAGCCGCCATCACGAGAGCCGAAAGCAAGCTTCAGCGAGTCGCCACGGAGGAGGAGGTAGCTGCGGAGTTGGGCCTGACGCTGGAAGAATATCACGCACGACTGGTAGAGGTGCAGGGACTGAATCTGGAAAGCCTTGAAGTGATGATCGGACCGAGCGGAAGCCAGACGTTGCTCTCGATGGTACCTGACAGTTCTGAGGACTTACCCTCGGGGATTCTGGAGCGTTCGGAACTGGAGCGGCTGCTCGCCGAGAACATTGCGGCGATGGCGGAGCGGGAAAGGACTGTGTTAGCGCTTTATTATCACGAGGAACTCACGCTCCGCGAGATTGGCGAGATCATGGGCTGGAATACCTCCCGTGTCGGAGAGTTGAAAACGCATGCGATACTCCACTTGCGCGCCCAGATGAAGAAGCAATGGCCGACGACGCGGGGCATCTGAGATGGATAACCAGCTTAACAGGCAAGCCCAGTGGTTGGTAGAGCAATGGCGCGGCGAGTTTATTCGCGTTATGCAGGCTATGGGCGATTTCAGGCCGGACATGGACATCCGGGCTACGCCCCCGTTGCGAGGTGGCACCGTACTCTGGTGGAAACAGCCCTTTGACCTTGGCGCGGGAGCGCAGGTCTGGATCGGGACAGCCGAAGAAACGTGGTCCGAGATTGGGCGCCGTATTCTATCGGCCGCGGGAATCGATTCCTCCGGTCCGGTGGAACTCAAGGAGACTTACCTTGAAGTACTCCGGCAGTCCCTCGGTGTTCTCGCCAGAGCCGTTAGCAGCCAAATTGGACGGGACATGGCGGCAACTGGTGGCGAGGAGCAGGAGCCGCCGGGTGATCCCGCCTTCGGGTGTCAAATCGGGATCAGGATTGGCGACCGGCAAATGCCCGGCTTGGGATGCTATGCCAACGAAGAAATCCTCGTAGCTCTCCAGAGCTGCTCCCAGACAGCGGAGTCCGGTGCGGGTCCGAATCAAGCAGGAGCGGCGGACGAACCGGGTGAAGACGAGGTCTTCTCCCGCGCTTGCGGGACCCTCGATCTTCTACTTGATCTGGAGATGCCAGTCAGCGTTTCTTTTGGGCGCACTCAGGTCCGCATCCAAAACATCCTGAAGCTAACGACCGGGTCCATAATCGAGATGGACCGCTCCATCTCGGAACCGGTGGAGCTGATCGTTAACAACTGCACAATCGCACGCGGCGAAGTGGTCGTGGTGGATGGTAACTATGGGGTGCGGATCAATCAAGTAATGAGCCGCGCGGAACGACTCCAAGAAAGCCGGAAGTACCTTCTGCCCGTGAGCAGCAGCAGGCGTTGATCGGCTTCTGGGGAGCACCCTTTGCGCCCGCGGGTGGTCACGCCGACGCCATGTAGCCAACTAACGCGGAGGTTCGCACCTTCTGGTGGGGCACATCGGAACGCCTACGGTTCAGTTTGGTCAATCCCCACGCTCAACTGCTCCGCGACGCTGCCTCTGCCACCTCTATCCGGTTCCGACCCGCGCGCAACCATTGGGAATGGTCCGTCCTGAAGCTCAAGACACGTGGGCCGCAACACTGAAGCTGCCCGCTTCTACTCGGCTTTCCCTTGTGGATTGAGTGGCTCTTGGGCTACCGCTTTGAGAATCTGGTCCACGTAGCTCTGTGTTTCGGGCACCGCGAGGGTCTCGACCGGTTCGCCTTCAACTTTGCCCGGTCCGGCGTTGTATGCGGCCAAAGTGAGCTTGAGGTTCCCGTGGAAACGCTCCATCAACTGCTTGAGGAACCGTGCACCCGCCTTGATGTTATCAGCCGCATTGAAGGGATCGGCCAGGTTGTAGTGCTGTGCCGTTTCCGGCATAAGCTGCATCAGTCCCATGGCACCCTTCGGAGACAGGGCGCAGGGCCGGAATCCGGACTCCTGCCTGATTACCGCACGAATCAGTGCCGGATCCAGTTTTTGAGCGGCTGCCGCATCCTTGATCATTGGCTCGGACTCGGCCTCAGGGAGTGGAATGCAGTCGGGAGCCTGGGCCGGCGCATTGCCGTCTGGCCGTGCCCAATCCACCGTAAAGAAGGAGCCGGGCCCTTTGGAGCCGGTCTGCTTCCGGACTGACTCCAACTGGAGTGCAATGGATGCCTCCATCTGGCTGCGGGCGTTTTCCTGACCCGTGGTTGGCTGACTCGCGGGAACGGCCGGCTGCTTGGTCTCCTCTGGATTGGCGGTGGACAAGCCGGAGCGTTTCGCCGGCCCGTCAGGTCTTGTTTTGTTTGACGCCGGCCGCAAGGCTGGTGGACCGGAATTGGTTTGCGCGAAAAGAATCCCGGAAGAAGTCGCCGTCATGACCGATAAGCCCAAAAGGCCGGGCACCATCCTGGCTGAGGTGAAAGTCATGGAAATCAACAACGTCAATAGTACGGCTGTTCTCCTGGCGAGTCCCGTGGCGGAATCAAAGCAACCGCCCGCACCCGAACTTATGCAAGCAGTGAAGGCTATCAACGGCGCAAAGCTGTTCGGCCAGGACAGCGAACTGAGCTTTGTCATGGATCGTGAAGCCAAGCGAATGGTCATTCGACTGGTTAACAAGGAAACTCGCGCGGTAATTCGGCAAATGCCTCCAGAAGAGGTTCTGCGTAGAGCTGAAGACTTGAAGGGCGCGCCGACTCCAGGCAGTTTCATTTAGGTTGCGCCGATGCATCGCGCCTCATGCCGGCCTCGATCAGCTTAGTCATGCCGAGTCCCCCACTCGATGCCAGCATCCGGGCGAATTCCTGCTCACCCACTTCCACGCCGAGCTGCCCCGCCTCGTCCTCGTCGCCAGTGCCGAGCCATCCCGATGAGCCGGCCTCGCGCGAGGTTTTCAGCAATTCGCCAATCAACAACGCCTCGAACTGTTGGGCCGTACTCCGGATTGTGCCTGTCTCCTTGGGCTGAAGCAGGGACGATGATGCCAAACTGCCGATGTTATCGATCATGCGATCTATCAACCTGCTAAATTACTTCAACTTCACAATCCAGCGCGCCGGCCGCCCTTAGGCTCTGTAGAATCGCGATGATATCCCGCGGAGTCGTTCTGACGGCATTGAGCGCCCTGACTAGGTCTTCCACCGTGGCGCCTTCTTTGAGCATGACGTTGCGTGCTCGCTCCTCCGTCGCCGCAACTTTATCTTGGGGCACTACTTGCGTGGTGCCTTGGGACAGCGGCCCGGGCTGAGATACCTGTAGGGTGGTTTGCACCTCCACGCTTAGATTGCCGTGCATGATAGCGACTGGCGCGACGTGCACCAGTTTTCCCAAGACTATGGTTCCGGTTCGTTCGTTGATCACAACGCGCGAAGGACGGTCGCTTTCCACCCTGACGTTCTCCAGGCTTGACACGAAATCCGCCATGCGGTTAGCCCATTCGGTGGGAATAGAAACCGAAATGGTACGTCCATTGTCGGCCCGCGCGATGGGCGAATAGGGAGCGAACTTCTGGTTCAAGGCAGTCGCGATTCGCGAGGCTGTGGTGAAGTCCATATCTCTCAATTGCAATTTCAGGCGAGAGGATAGGTCCGGCGAAGGAGCAGCTCTTTCGACGCTGGCGCCCTCGGGGATTCGTCCGGCAGTTGGGTGATTCAGTGTCTGCACCGCTCCCCCCCGGCCAGCCACGAAGCCGCCAGTCACGATGGAGCCTTGCGCGATTGCGTAGACCTGTCCATCAGCACCCTTGAGGCTCGTTAGCACCAGAAGTCCGCCCTGCAGATTGTTTGCATCGCCGATGGAGGATGCTGTCACGTCAATTTTGAGTCCCGGCTGCGCGAACGGCGGCAGGGATCCCGTAACCATCACCGCAGCGGTGTTCTTGACAGTGATGGATGCCGGATTCACGGTGACTCCCATGCGTTGAAGCATATTGGTGAGGCTCTGCGCTGAGAACATCGTCTGCCGCCGATCACCGGTGCCATTGAGCCCCACGACGAGACCGTATCCGACCAGCTGGTTGTCGCGCACGCCTTCTATCGACACCAACTCCTTCAGCCGGGAAGCCGCCTTGAGAGAGGGCCCGGCGACGATAGATAGGCACGAGCAAACAGCGATGATTAATGCGGTGCGCATAGTCTAAAAAGGGAGAATTCCAATCAGCAATCGCCAGAGAATGAATGGCCGGCGGATGGCATCTCCAACGACACCTTTTCCATTCAATTGAATTTCCATTTGTGCCAGACGGTCTGAAGGCACCGAATTGTCGGGAGCAAGATCGGCGGGCCTCACCACGCCGCGGACCGTCACGGTCTGGTGCTCCGAGTTAATCTGGACGAGTTTCGAGCCCTCCAGCATCAAATAGCCGTTAGGCAGTACACGGGTGACCCTGGCACTCATAGTCGTGGTGATTGTGGTCGCGCGGCTGGTGGTGCCTGAACCGTCAAGTTGCTGGTCGCCCGAGACGTTAGCCAGATTGGCTAGCGCTCCAGTCTTATTCGTAACGCCGGCCAGCGCTGCGACGGAATGAACAGCGCTACTCTTGCGCTGCGTCTTGGATGCGCCGCTGGAAACCGCCGAAGCCTGTTCGGTTACTATGATCGTGACCAAATCGTTCACCTGATTGGCCTTCAAATCACGTCCCAAGTCGGCGAACTGGGCGTTGGGAGTCCAGAGCGATCCGGCCGCTGGCGTCTGGCTCTCCGCCTGCTGAACCGCTTCCGCGGCATACTTGTCGAGCGGCGATGGCTCGGGCGCCTTCTTCTTCTTATTGGTAACCGCGGAGCAAGTGAGGGCCAGGCAGGTGATGGCGGTTAAGGCGACAACGGATCGGCTCATGTTCCTCATTCGGGCACCTCGGAGGCTGAACGGCACTTCACCGACACACGACCCTTTCCCTCAATTTGGGCACGAAAGAGTGCTCCACTCGCGGCATTCCGCACGGCTACCGTCTCTCCGCGGCGTCCAGCTGATTCTGCTTTGGCTTCGACCTTAACTGTTGCGGCGCCGCTGTGGACCTCCACGAGCACCGTCTGCCCGCGTTCCACATCGTTCGGAGGCTCGAGCATGGCGGCCGTCAAGACCGAGCCCGCCGGAATTGCACGGCGCACCACCAGCCCAACCGCCCCTTCTGGATTGGACAAAGGCGGCGCGCGCCTCGGAAACTCACTCGCCTCCACCAGCCTCAGGTCAGTGGGACTGAGCACGTGGCCAGGCAGTAGGTCAACCAGCGAAACCAGGCGTGATTTAAGCACTGTGAGTCGAACTTTGGCCCAAACGGGAAACCGTCCACCGTCGTAGGCGACGTAGCCGTTCCAAAAAGTGGAGTCGCCGGATGCCGGTTCCATCAGTGTCTCGCGAGGAAAGACTAGTTCGCCCGCCGGGACCGGATACTTACTGATGCTCGAGATTTCGACCCCGGCGCGCGGGTCACCCAATGACCTCCGCATCGCCGATTTGACCAGTTCGGGATCAAGCGGCGAAGTCTCTCGCTCAAAGCAAAGTGGGGTCAAACCGGATACCTCCAGGTTGTTTGCCCGCGCGATACGGAGCAGTTCGGCCGGCTCGAACACGCGACGCGCGCCCGGACGCGGCGCGTTCGCGATCACCGAGTCCGGCGGTAGATTCGCAAGCGGCGCTGACGCCGCAGCCAGGTCGCTGCCCAGAATGCGATCATGCGCAATGGCCTGGCAATCGGTGGTAGCCGCAACGAGCATCAGAAACAAGATCATGTGGGAATGTTGTTGACCTGCTGGTACATCTCGTCCGCGGCTTTTACGACCTTGGAATTCGCCTCGTACCCACGTTGAGCGGCTATCAAGTTGATGAATTCCTGCACCACGCTGACATTAGATTGCTCCTGGTAACCCTGCAATAACGTACCCAGACCTTCTTGCCCTCCCGGGTTGGCAATGGTCGGTTGGCCGGACGCGTCGGTAACCGTGAACAGATTCGCGCCGACAGCGTTGAGACCAGCGGGGTTCTGGAAATTGGCGAGCTGGATCTGTCCAGCAAGTTGGGTGTTCGTTTGGCCAGCTTGCGTGTAGCTGACGGTTCCATCAGCGGCTATCGTGATGTTCTGCGCCTGCGCTGGAATAGTGATCTGCGGCTCGATCGGGTTGCCGCCAGAAGTCACGATGTTGCCGTCCTTATCAAGTTGGAAGCTCCCATCCCTGGTGTAATTGGTTTCTCCCGATGGCATCCTTACTTGAAAGAATCCGTGACCCTGGATGACCAGATCCAGCGGGTTGCTGGTTTGCGCGAAGCTACCCTGAGCGAACACAATCTCGTTCGCTACGGGGCGCGTCCCAAGGCCCACCTGCAATCCGGATGGAACCGTTGTCTGCTGACCGGCTGCCGTGCCGGGCTGCGTGACGTTCTGGTACATCAGATCCTGAAACTGAGTCCGCCGCATCTTGTAGCCCGTTGTGTTGGCATTGGCCAGGTTGTTCGCAATGTTATCCACGTTCATCTGCTGAGCGGTCATGCCGCTGGCTGCGCTGTAAAGTGCTCTGATCATGTGATACTTCGTCTCCTTCCCCTAGGACCCGACCTTGGCGACCTCGGCGATTGCTTTGCTGGTCATCGATTGTCCGATGTGCGTGGCTTTCTGAAGCATGTCGAATTGGCGCATGACGCTGACCAATCGGATCACCGATTCGGAGTTGCCGACGTTTGAGCTCTCCAATCGTCCTTGCATCACCGCGGCAGTAGAAGCGACCGGCGTGTTCTTTGTGCCGGCAACATTAAACAAGGTGTTGCCTTGTTTGACGAGACTACTCTGGTCCGTGAAGTCCAGTACTGCCAGCTTGCCGCTGGATTGCCCGGACTGGATAATGCTGCCATCCTCCGCCACTTGTATGGGAAGCGCGGGATTGAGAGTAATTGGCTGGCCTGACGCACTACGAACCGCATACCCCTCTCCCGTGACGAGTTTCCCGCCCGCCGTCAACTGAAAGCTGCCATTCCTCGTGTAGGCCACACCCGTTGGGGAATCCACCGCGAAAAACCCCCGACCCTGAATCCCGAGGTCCAACGGATTCGATGTAGCCCGCAGGCTAGCTTGTGAAAAGTCGGTGTAATTCCTCTCAATAACCGGTAATGCCGCAGGATCGTCGCTGCCAGATTCCAGTGCGTCCACTGAGGTGTACAGACTGTAGAACTCGCGATCAGTCTTGTAGCCTCCGGTCTCGGCGTTAGCGATGTTGTTCGCCAACAAATCTAGCGATTCCATGCGTGCGCGCATTCCGCTGGCGGCAGTAATGCTGATTGGGTCCATTGCACAATGGCACGGAGCACGTATCCAACCAAAAGAAAAATGGGCTCCTGTCCCCAAAGTGTAATTAGCGCTCGACGGGCAACGGCAGCTGAGCGCAGCAGTGATAGATCGCTGCGATGAAGTTCTCGGCGCTGCGGAAGCCGAATGAGCGATGACTGATGGA
>CAIVVT010000002.1 GCA_903909435.1 uncultured Acidobacteriia bacterium
ATGGTCACGGGGCAAGATCGAGTTTCTTTTCTTTGCCATCGGGCATTTGAACCAGCACCCATCCATGTTGAATCACGATTTGCACCTTCATCCCCTTAGTGAGCCCCTCGATTGGTTTTTTCTCTGAAATGCCTTCAATCTGTTTCGTGTCCGTCTTGAAGGTATATGTATAAATGTCCTTGGTATGTTTGTCAGCGCCGGTTTGCAGGGGCGGGGCCGACATTGTATTATTCGGCCCTGAGCTTCTGTAAAGCGTGCTCTCGACTTCAATCTGCGACTGCTTCAGGTTTACAACTTCCGCCGGAACCCACTTGCGGTCCTTCGCTTGAACCGAAGCAGCCGTGCACAGAAGAGCCAAAAGTACGCTATGCAAAGCCCATTGCCATGCATGATCGGTACGTTTCAGAAGCAGTGGCATTGATCGCCTCCTTGATTGCTCTCATCTCCGGCATCAGCACGGATGAGCCAATACACAGCTTATTCCTGAATTACCCCAATCTCCACCATTAACAAATGCTCACAGGCCAACACAGTCTCCAGTCGCTGGTTGAGCACTTCGCACTTCTCGACTACAAATCCGTGTCGCGGTGATTTGGACGCGCGCTTGTCAACTATCGTCACTCGAACGTGAATCGTGTCTCCAATAAACACCGGCTTGATAAAGCGCAACCGATCATAGCCATAGGAGAACGCCAGGGGATTAACTTCTCCGGCCGTCATCCCCACGGCGACGCTGAATATGAGAGTGCCGTGGGCAATACGCTGGCCGAACGACTGCGTCTTGCACCACTCGGCGTCCATGTGGTGCGGATAGAAATCGCCAGTCTGGCCAGCATGTACCACTACATCCGTTTCCGTTATGGTGCGACCCAGGGTCTCTCGAACCGAGCCGCATTCATATTGCTCAAAGTACCGGACGCCGTTCATATGTCAACCCTTGTGCACGGGTGATGCGCATGGCGCAACCAGCCAGCGCATCGACCAGTTGAAGAATCTGTTCCCGCTTCCGCGGCCTGAGGCAAGCGATCGCCAGGGCCGAGGTCTGTCCGATGGAGGGATTGCCTACCAAGACGCTGATGTCCTGCAAGCCCGCGCGCTCATCGCTCCGTGTAAGAGCAAATCCTCGTTGCCGGATCTTCGCGAGTTCCCGGTGGAAATCCGCCTTCTGCTCGGCAGTTATGGAGGTATATTCCGAATCCCCAGCGAGGAATGAATCGAGTGAAGCAGGTTCGAAGTAGGCAAGCAGCAGGCGACCCGAATTCGTGCACACCGGCACAAATTGTGATCCCGCCGCGATTGATATCCGAACTTTCGACGGACTGCCAACGTCGAGGAGAACGAGTAGGCGGTCCCGCGTAAGCACGCTCAAGTGCACCGACTCCTCGATGGAGTCGGCCAGTTCGCGCATTGGGTTGGCGGCGACGCGCATCAGGCTTTCGAGAGGAGAATGCGTGTGGGACAACTCAAACAATTTCAGGGTTAGGCTGTAGCGATTCGAGGACGGATGGCGTTCAACGTAACCTCGCGTATCTAATCGAGTCAGCAGGCGGAAGAGACCACTCGGAGTGTTGTTGAGCGAACGCGCGAGATCCGTCAGAGACTGTGGCGAGGGACTGGCGGAGAGGGCCTCCAAAAGGTCCAACCCTCGATCCAACGCAGGCACAGCGTACTCCGGCCGGCTCTTTGGTTTGGTCTTTGACACTGCGCTCACCGGAGCACCTCAGTTAACTCCCTCTGAGTTCGCGCCGTAATGGCATCGACGGGCGTATCTGTGTTGATCGCCTGCGAAACCATTTGATCGATCAACGCCGCGACCGCGGGCCATTGAGGCATGCGTGGCATTTCGCGCGCGCCGAAGTGTAGACGATCAAGGCTGCGATAGAAGGGAATGGCCCGGTTGACATCTTCGTCCATCCAAGTCGACCGACGGCAACCAATCGCGCCCTCGATGGTCAATAGCTTGTCCATTTCAAGGCTTGCGCAGTGCCGCAGGAACCGCCAGGCAACCTCGCGCCGCGGACTACCTGCGCCGATGCAAAGAATCCAGTAGATGTTGAGCGAGGCCGCTTGCATGCCTTCGGAATGAGGTATTTCCGCGATCCCGACGCAATCCCGCACGCGCGACTCTGGGATCGTCTGAGCCATGGACGCGAACCCGAACCAGTTCACCATCAACGCGGCCTCACCTGCTGCGAACGCGAGGCCGGACTTCACAGAGTCCAACTCGCGGCACAACGGATGAACCAAAGCCCGATCGTTGATTATCTCCCGTAAGAACTGCAGGGCTTCGCGAGCTTGCGGAGTGTCGATAGCCAGGTTTCCGTCAGCATCGACCAGTTCGCCACCACGTGTCCAAACCTGCAGGCAGAAGTCGTAAACACTGTTGTGCCCGTCTGGATAGGCAGCATAGACGGTACCATGGAGCCCTTGTTCCGGGCGATGGAAGTGCCGGGCCACCTGTCTGAACTCGTCCCATGTCCGCGGCACTCTCAGCGGCGCGCCATAACGGGATTGATAAGCGGACTTCTCACGCGGATCGTCGATCAAGTCGGTCCGATAAATCAGGCACTCCGGTCCATCGTGATACGGTAGGCCGAGCACTCGTCCATCAATATCCTGCAGGCGCAGCAAGGAGCGCGGCCATGCTTCGGGATAGCCCTCGGGCGGATCTGACCGTAACATCGGAGCGAGATCGAGTAGGCAGTGTTTCTGGTCGGCCGTCGCGACCCAGTCCGTATTGACAAAGGCAGCATCCCACTCACCCCGAGCTAGACCCTCTGATTCAAACAGGGAGTCGTAGAGTGGGTGGAGGTCCATCGCGACGGCATCGATCTGCAGCCCCGTGCGCGCGATGCGTTCGAACGAATCCCACTGTTTTTGGATCGCCGATTCGAACGGTCCGAACTTCCTAATTGCGATGCGGAACGTGTCTCGACTCATACCTTGGCGTGTTACTCGGCCCTACCTGGATAGGACGACGGATCACGATACTTTACAGTCTGCAAGTGTTCACAATACAGGACGAGTTCGCCTACGCTCTTGAAGACCTCGTAAGACACCCTGACTAAGCCGATGCTGGGGTACTTGGGCCGTTTCTCGAGATTTGTTCTGATCGTATAGATGGTTTCACCAATAAACACAGGCTTGATGAAACGCAGTTTGTCGTAGCCGTAGCTGAAGGTGTTGACGTTGTTGTGAGCCATTAGCCCAAGGCCATAGCTGAACACCATCGAACCGGCCACAAGACGGCGTCCAAAGACGCCTTCCTCTTTTGCGAAAATCTCGTCCGAGACGTAGGGGTGGCAGTCCAACACGAGCGAGTTAAACAGAGCCGCTTCCCCCTCGGAGATGGTCCTACGAATTGAACGGATTCTCCACCCGATTTCGAAATCTTCATAGAGCCACGTCTCCGTGTTGAACAACGGAATCTCTGGATGTTTGGCCGGGTCGGCATTGGGATTCATGGCTTGACCTCACTCGCTTGGCGCCCTTGAAGTTCCGCCAGCACTTGTGCGTTATGTTGCCCCAATCTGGGCGCACCAGTAGCAGACTTGTACACTTCTCCATCAATGCGGATGGGACACCGCGTCGTCCGCAAGTTCACACCCTCCCCACGGCTGATTTCCTGGATGAAGTCGAGCGACAAAAAGGCTTCATGCTCCAACAACTTCTTCCAGGTGAATACGTCGGAGCACCAAATGTCAGCGGGTTCCAGTATTGACAACCACTGGGCCGTAGTGCGGGTACGAAGGTGGTCCACCAGGATGCGCTTGATCTCATCCCGCTTCACGAATTGTGTTTTGGAATCGCCGTAGCCCAACAGCGCCGGGCAGTCGAGAAGGCCAGCCAACGGGATGACGGGGCCCATCGCTAGTGCCATGAATCCATCATGAGTTTGGTAGATACCATATGGCGCTCCCAGATAGGCGTGAGCGTTGTTGACGGCGCTGCGCTGTGGGAGATGTCCGCCGTCGCAGAGGTGAGTGGTGAGAACTTCAAACTGAAAATCGAGGACCGACTCGAGCAAAC
The DNA here is from genome assembly GCA_903909435.1 of uncultured Acidobacteriia bacterium. GTDB lineage: Bacteria > Acidobacteriota > Terriglobia > Bryobacterales > Bryobacteraceae > CAIVVT01. Next base: position 4,030 of record CAIVVT010000002.1, read on the forward strand.
TGACCTCCACCCGTCCGCCTTTGCCGCATATGCCACGGCGAACCAGGCACGCCAGCAGTCCTTGAACCAGGTGAGCGCCGGCAAACATGTCTGCTATTGCGAGACCGAAGGGCACAGGCGGCTGGTCGGCATTCCCATTCAGCCATGGCAGTCCTGACAAGCTCTGCGCCAGCAGATCCTGCCCTGGCTTGTCGCGCCACGGCCCGGTCTTGCCGTATCCAGTCACTTCGCCATACACCACACGAGGGTTGTATTGGACTACGGAGTCGTAGTCAAACCCGAGCCTCTCGATCACGCCAGGACGGAAATTCTGGATCACTACATCTGCACGCTCCACCAATTGCCTGACAGCTGCCCAATCTTCTTGATTGCGCAAATCCGCTGCGAAACTTTCCTTGTTTCGATTGATCGTGTGGAACAGCGTGCTATCGCCGTCGATTTCCAAATTCGAGACGTAGAGCCGGCGGCACAGGTCGCCACCTTCGGAGCGCTCGATCTTGATGACGCGAGCGCCCATGTCAGCCATCCTCAACGACGCGGACGGTCCAGAAAGGAATTGGCTGAAGTCGACAATGAGCAGCCCGTCAAGCGGCTTCATTCGCCCTCCACAACCGGTTCATTTCAGCCACCCCATCGGACGCGCTCAATGCACCCTTCAGGAATGAGTGCACAAGTGCTCCAGCCGCATCCTGGAACAGGATGTATCCATCAAACCGCGGACGAAGGTAGGCGTGGTCCAAGGTCGAAAGCGTAGCCGCAAAAAAGCCGCGGCACCTACGATTGACTTCAGTATCCAACCAGGCCGCACGGTGACCGGGCTGTCCGCCGGAATCAAAATACAACGTCTTCTGGCACTCGGCACCGGCAACATATTCGCAATAACGAAGCGCGGCTGCGACATGCTCACAGCGCGAAGAGATGGCAAGACCAGCTCCGCCCAAGGTGGAGCAAAGCTGAGTTCCGCTATCGAATCGAACCAGCTCGCCAAACTCCAATATGTGGTCCGCATATCCGGCCCGCGCGTAGTTGGAGTAACCATACGCGAATGGACAAAAGGCGTGCGAGTCACTGCGTGCCAGCAAGTCCCAGGTAGCGATTGGGTTCCGCTGGAGGCACTCGGGATCACAGAGGTCCAGCAGTTGCTTAAGCATCCCTAGAGCGGCAACACCTGTGTCCTCACTGACTACGTGGGAGTTGGAATGGAAGGGCTCTTCACCGAGCGCGAGGCACAGCATGTAGAAGTTCATCAGGCTGTCAATCGCAATCGCCGGAATCGCCACGAGTCCGCGCCCGGCAAGGTCGAGTAGCTCGGACCACGTCTCCGGCAGCACTGCGCCGGCCCGTTCGAGCAGGTCGGGACGATAGCCACTTACGGGAGTAGCGGCGTCGGTCGCGAGTGCCCATTGATGGCCGCCATGGAAATAGCTCAAGTGTGACCGTCCCACCGAGTTCGCAAATTGCGCCGCCAGAAATTCCGCGGAGAGGTAGTTATCTAGCGGCAGTAAAACGCCTCGCGCCGCCGCGTGGCCGCAAGATGGATGATCGATCACCAACAGGTCATACTCGTCAGCAAGTTGCTCGATGGGCGCATCGGCAAACTGCTGCAGCGAGCGCTTCTTCCACGTGACCTGGATTCTGGGATGTAATTCCGAGAAGCGCTGGGCCGTTGCGACCATCGGCAAGTAGCCCCGCGTATGGCCCCAGGTTATCCCGCGCAACTCAATCATAGTGAACCGCCGTTCCTCCACCGGCGCTCGATTCGTAGGCGCTCTCGACCACGGCCATGGTGCGGTAAGCGTCCTCCACGGATGCCGGGAGGGTTTGCGAGGCCCCGCTCAAAAACCCCATCAGGCTTGCGATGCTTCGGGCGAACGCATCAGGGAACCAAGACCCTCCCAGTTCCATGCGTACCCATTCACCGAGCACACCATCCTTGATCTCGGCGTATTCGAATTCGTCCGGCTGACCATTGGGGTAGTCCAGCAGTACTCCCAATGTCGCCTTGATTGCGCCGCGGGTCCCCTCCCATTTGATGAAGCTCTCCTGATGCTTTGGCCCATATGAATGAAAGTGATTGACCGAGATGTTCGCTCGTGTCGACTCACCGTAGTCGAGGATCATGCTGGTGCGGGTGGCAGCGAGTCTTGGCGCACTTGGATGCCTAAGCGTCTTCGCGTATACGGAAACCGGGTCGCCGCAGAACGAGCGAATCAAATCGATATAGTGCACCGAGTGGTATAGGATTTCCACGCGGGGTGATTGCTCCAGGAACGTCCACAACTGCCATGGCGTCTGGACATTCACGCGTACTTCAATATCGAGAAGATCTCCGATGCGACCGGTTTCGACAAGCCTTCGGGCCATCGCAACGGATGGCGAGAAGCGCAACTGGAAATTGACCGCCGCGACCAGGTGTTTAGCCCTACAAAGCGCGCGGATCCTGCGAGCCTGTTCCAGTGTCTCCCCCATTGGCTTCTGGATGAGAATGCCTCGACCGTCGGGCAGGCGCTCAAGTACGCGGGCAACCGCTGAGGCAGGTACTGCAACATCAAAGACGGCGTTGCGAGGTGCGATCCTCGAAGCCTCCTCAACGCCGTCATACACACGCTCGATTCCAAAGAGGCTCGCAAGGCCCTGCGCCTTCTCTGCGTCGAGATCGCAGATGCCGTCAACACGAAAACCCGCCTTCGCATAGGCTGGCAAGTGGGCATCTTTGACGATGCCCCCTGCGCCAATAATAACGATCGGCCGATCCAAAGATTCCATGCTGCTGAAGCAATTCTAAAGCCTCAGCAAGTTTTTCTCAAGGAAAACCGTTTTCCTTTGCTGAAATCTTACTCAGGTCCGGCGGGATGCTGCTTCTTCTCGATCTCGGTAATGATGTCGATCACGCGGCCCGCGAGGGACTTCTGCCTAGGCTCTGAGTCGAATTCGATCGCGATAACGGTGACCGGTTCGTCGGGAGCCTCGGTGGGCAAACCCTTGAAGGTCAATTGAGTTCCTGTATGGGAGAATTCAACATTCTTGCCACTCGCGAGGAGTTTCGCCGACTTGGGTTTCACGCTGATTCCGCCCAGGGTGGCTTCGGTCCCTGGCCAGAAATATACGTGCGCGTAGAGCGTATTCCCTTTCCGGGTAAAACCGGCGATGTTAGACAGCTTCACCTGTGACTTCTGCGCACCATAAATCGAGGCGCCGTTCTTCTGCATCCACTTGCCCACAGAGGTGAGAATCCGCACGCTGGGCTCGGGAATCGATCCGTCGGGCTTGGGGCCA
>CAIVVT010000003.1 GCA_903909435.1 uncultured Acidobacteriia bacterium
CTCTTGGCGCGAGGGGCCGCTCTTTGACATTCGCGGTTCGGTCCTGGGGCGGCGTTCCGGGCCCGGGACAGCGGACTACGGAAGATGTGAAACCGGTCTGGAGTGTGGAGCGGCGCTCCAGCGCCGCCCCTCCACGAAGCCGGCGAATGGTCCAGAATAGTGCTGTGAGTGACATGCAAAATCCGTTCGACTCGATTGAGAGCGCGCAGGAGTTCATGGGATTGCTGTCGGAGGCAATTGCGGAGGCTCAGCGCGACGTCGCGGAAGATCGAAAAGCGGGTCAGAAGGCTGGCCAGGATCGACGGGTCGAGGGATTGAATCTGGCGCTGTACAAACTAAAGTTGCTCGACGAGCACGTAGCCAAAAGCCAGAGGCTGCTGAAGGACTTGCATTCTATTCGCCGCATTCTGGTGGGGGAACACCCGGAAGGTGAAGAAGACGGCGAGGTCCAGGCACCCGCAGACGTCCGCAGGCACACCGGGAGCTAGCACCGCCGCCTGACCGCCTCCCACTTTGCGAATCTGATCAGATGAGGTTCTCCGCAGCAGCGTGACAACTCGCGCCCCATCGACCCGTGCGCGCAAACGCGTCCGTTCCAACCGCTCCGGCGTCAGACCGCCCCGACTGGCCGCGTTGGCGGGTTCCTTTATCCAAGGTGCGTTCCGCAGCCTGGCGCTGCTGTTGATTGCCGCGGCCGCACTCACCACGGGCGGGCTATGGTTTCACTCGCACTACACTCTGAGTTGGCAGTCCCCGCTCGTGGTGCGCCTGCAACTTCCGATCGTAGTCGCCGAGCGTATGGAGTCCGAGGGGGCAACCGAAGCGCAAGCCGATCAGCAGGGCCACGGCCTGTCGGCTTGGCAGCAATACGCGTGCCGCAAGTTTGGCGCGGATTGCCGCATAGCGCTCGCCATCCAGCGCGCGGAGAATGCTCAAGGCAAGTGCGAGATCTACCACTACAACTCGGACGGCACCTTGGACTGGGGCTACTTCCAGATCAACACGGTCCATCTGAAGCGGCCCGGCCTGAATCTGCGCGATCTGCTGGACTGCAAAGCGAACATCGATTTCGCCTATCAGCTATATCGCGAAAAGGGCGGCTTTACTCCCTGGAGCACGTTCAACGATGGGCGCTACCGGCGCTATATGGGTCGCTGAGCGGATGCGAGAGCCCTCGGGGTTTGCTCAGTAGCGGAACAGGTAGCTCAGCTTCACGAAGACCTGCCGGCCGGTGTTGAAGTCGGGGTAGCGGGAGAGTTGCAGGTAGGGCGGTTTCGAGGGGTCGAACAGCAAGTTCTGGTAGATGTCGGTGTAGCCGGCATACAGCGCCGTTCCGGGGTGCAGCAGGTAGGTCAGCAACACGTCGTAGCCCATGCGTTTGGTGCGGGTTAGCGAGACCAGCGACTCGTTCGGCAGCACGCCGTTATAGTCCACGATGGCGCGCAGCGAAAGCTGGCGCGTGAACTGATAGTTGACCTTCGAACGCGCGATGTGGTTGTTGTAAATGCTCGGCGTTTCGCCCGTCAAATCCCAACCCGAGTGGGCTCGCAAATGGCTGTAAATGTAGGTTTCGTCCAGCCTGAGTTTAGGGGTGGGACGGATGGTCAGAACCACGTTGGCTTCCTGCGAATCGCCTAGAAACGGCGCCAGGCCCGAGGCCGGATAGTAATTGACGGCCGTGCCGTTGGCAAACGACGATTGCATCGCCAGCCACTTGTACCAGCCAGTGTTGAAGATGAAGTAATTCGCGCTCTTGCTGAACTCGTGGTTCTGGTAAAGCTCGAAGATCTGCGAGTGGCTATAGATGATCGAGGTCAGATGGGTGAACTCCATGTCCCACTCGGCAGCCACTTCCCGATCCTGCAGCCTGCCCTGCCGGTCCCAATTGCCCGAGGCGATTATGGCCGGCCCGAAATTGACGAGCACCTTCTTGTCCAGCCACCACTTGTAACCGAGCCGGCCCTTGACCTCGCGAATGTTCGTACGCGGAATGTAGCCCAGAGCGGCCTGGAAATCGGGACTGCGGTCCGTGTAAGTGGTGTTGTATTGCCACTTGCGGTCGCTGTGGCTGATCTGTGTGTAATACGCGTCGCCGGAGGTCTGGCGGCGGGTGAGATCGCGGCTGACGCTGGTCACCGCTTGAGCGACCAGGAAGAAGTTGTTCTTCAGGTGGATCCGCGTGTCCATCGAGGCAACGCGGTTGAAGCTGCCCAGAAACTCGGTATCGGTCACGAACAGGCGAACGTGCGAGTCCTTGAAAAAATCGCGCTGCAGGCTGAGCACGTTATCGCTGGCGCGACTGCCATAGCCTGAATCGGCTTTGGACAAACTCTTGCCCGGCGCGCGGTCGTCGCTGGCCAGCACTCCCAGGTTCCAGCGGCCGATCTTGCCCGTGAGCCGGATACCGTACTCCGGGTCCACGATGCGACGCGAGAAAAAGAGATTCTGCGGCGTGGTGAAGTACGAGGCGTTCTCCATAAAGAACGGGCGCTTCTCCGGGAACTGCACCTCGTAGCGCTGGTTCACCGTCACCTGCGGCTCGTCCGATTCCACCTGGCTGAAATCTGGGTTCAATGTGGCGTCGAGCGTCAGCGCATCCTTGATGACCAGTTTGGCATCGAGCCCGGCGCGAAAGTTCGGCTCAGTGACCAGGTGCGGCGGTACGCCAGGGGTCTGATCGAGGTAATGCGAGCCGGAAGTCATGGCATACGGAATGATCTGAATGTTGCGCCCGGGTGAGATGTTCTCCAAGCCATCCATGTGGCCAAACTGACCCACGAACTGCGGCAACTTGCGCCGCGTGATGTAGGGCCACATCGAGAACTCGCTGTTGCGGTTAATGAACCGGCCGAGCATGATGCCCCATCGCTGCACGGGCGTATTGGGGAAGCGCAAAGTCTTGAAGGGTATGGTAATCAGGACGACGTAGCCGTCGGGCGTGATCTTAGCTTCGGTGTACCACAGCCCTTCCCAACTGAAATCGTCGCCATAGCCGTCGGTGGTGATGCCGTCGAGTTGCACGGCGTACGGGTTCACGTCAAACCAGTAGGCGTGCAGGTGGTCGTGGGAGGCGTCGATGTTGATGGTGATGCGGTCGTCGTCCACGATCTGCTTACGTTTGGCGACGCGCGCGCGGATCAGTTTGGGATCGTCCTTGGCGATGAAGGCGACGTACAGGTTCTTGTCGTCGTAGGAGAGTAATGCCTTGGTCGGCTGGCTGACGGGAGCGCCGTCGCCTGGATCCATTTGCCGGAAGTCCGTGACTACCTTCTCCGCTTCCCGCGGAACGCCGTTCAGGAAGTCGCTCAGCTTCGGCGGACGCTTGACGCGCGGAATTATGATTGACGGAGTGCCATCCGATGCGGCGAAGCAGGGGAAGCAAGTCGCAGCAACAGAACTGAAGGCGAGGAGTAGGATTGAGTACCGCAAAAGACCTGTATATCCTTTCAAGCTTGGATAGTTGCGGTCAACTGCTGGCACGAGGTGTGACCGCGCCCGAGCGCCGCCACACTTGCTTGCTAGGACTGGCTCCAGTCCAGAATCACTTTGCCCGACGTGCCCGAGCGCATGGCGTCGAAGCCCTGGACGAACTCCGTGTAGGGGAAGCGGTGGGTGACGATCGGCAGGATGTCCAGACCCGACTCGATAAAGACCGTCATCTTGTACCAGGTCTCAAACATTTCCCGCCCGTAAATGCCCTGGATGGTGAGCCCGTTAAAGATCACCTTGTTCCAGTCAATTGCAATTTCGCCGGGGGGGATGCCCAGCATGGCGATGTCGCCGCCGTGCCGCATGTTGGCGATCATGTCGCGGAGTGCGCGGCCGTTGCCCGACATTTCCAGACCTACGTCGAAACCCTCCGTCATGCCCAGTCGCTTTTGCACCTCGGGCAGCGTCTCCTTGCTGGTATCCACGGCGGCGGTCACGGGAAAACGGCGAGCCAATTCGAGGCGTGCCGGGTTAACGTCTGTGATGACGACGTAGCGCGCGCCGCAGTGCCGCACGACCGCCGCGGCCATGATGCCGATGGGTCCGGCTCCGGTGATCAGGACGTCTTCACCGACTACCGGGAAGGCGAGCGCGGTGTGGACGGCGTTGCCGAAAGGATCGAAGAACGACGCAATCTCGTCCGAGATCAGATCGCTGTGACGCCAGATGTTGGCGGCGGGAACAGCAACGTATTCCGCGAAACAGCCAGGGCGGTTCACTCCAACCCCCTGTGTGTGGGCGCACAGGTGGCGGCGGCCAGCCAGACAGTTGCGGCAGCGTCCGCAAACGACGTGCCCTTCGGCACTGACGCGGTCGCCAGGCTTGAGATCAATTACGTTCGAACCCAACTCGACCACCCGCCCAACGAACTCGTGTCCGACGGCCATCGGTACCGGGATCGTGGATTGCGCCCAGGCATCCCAATTCCAGATGTGCACGTCGGTGCCGCAAATCGCCGTCTTATCCACGCGGATCAACACATCGTTGATGCCCAGGGTTGGAACGGGGATCTCCTCAGGCCACAAACCGGGCTCGGCTTTGGCCTTGACCAGTGCTTTCATGAGCATGTAAAACTCCAGACGGACTAGACCTCAAGGGCCTACGTTCATCATGGTAGAAGAATCGACGGATAGCCTGCGGGCGGCGGTGCTGATAGCATAACGTTCATGTCGAACACGACTCTCATGAAGAACCTGCTCGCCGGCGCGGCCCTGTTCGTCCTCGGCGCACTTACGGTGTGGCTTGCACGCCCGACAGCCGTGGAAGCCCAGAGCCCCCGCGTGTACGAACTGCGCACCTACCGCTGCCTGCCGGGACGACTGGAGGCCCTGAAGACCCGCTTCCGGGACCACACCTTGAAATTGTTCGCCAAGCACGGGATGAAGAACATCGGCTACTGGGTTCCGGCCGACGCGCCCGACTCGCAGAACACCCTGATCTACATCATCGCCCACGACAGCCGGGCCGCGGCGGAGAAATCCTGGTCGGAATTCAGAGACGACACGGAGTGGAAGACCGTCCGCGACGCCTCGGAGAAGGACGGTAAAATCGTCGAGAAGGTCGAGTCGGTGTACATGACGGCGGCGGACTTCTCGCCGCTCAAGTAACGCTCCTCGCAGTGTGCAGTGTTGGGGCGGCGCTGGAGCAACGCCCCGCCACCAGCAGGAAGACTCCAATGCACGAATTGAACATCCCTGACTCGGGCAACAAGCCCGAATTCTATGCGGAATTGCGCATCCAACTCGAAGCTCTACTCGACGGCGAGACCGACCTCATCGCCAACACGGCCAACATGGCCTCGCTGTTGTACCATGCGCTGCCGGACGTTAGCTGGGCCGGTTTCTACTTCCTCAAGCACACGGAGCTCGTACTCGGGCCGTTCAATGGCAAACCAGCCTGCGTGCGCATTCCCCTCGGCAAGGGCGTCTGCGGCAGCGTGGCTGCGACGCGCAAGCCGCTGGTGGTGAAAGACGTCCACGCCTTCCCCGGGCATATCGCCTGCGACGCCGCATCCCGCTCCGAACTGGTCGTGCCATTGGTTCGCGGCGTCCAGTTACTGGGGGTGCTCGATCTGGACAGCCCGGTGCCGGGCCGTTTCGATGAGGAAGACCGTGAGGGCTGCCAGAACCTGGGGGAAACGCTGCTCAGAAGCCTGGAGTAGGTAGCGGATGTACGCTCAAGATTGCCCGCATAAGCAGCCAAACCGCTGAATTTTAGCGGTTGCTCAAAACAACCCCTTGCGAATCAATCGGTTGAGGAATCGACCCGCTAAAATCAGCCGTTTCCTATTTGAGCACTCAGATCCAGATACCATGTCGTCAGAAAGTGGAGGTCGGCCAGAATGACCCTACGAAGAGAAGTCCGGTGGCTGGGAACCGTCTCGATCACCTGCGCACTGATAGTCGGCGCCTCGCTCGCCGCGGAACCCGGGACAACCTCCAGTTTCCATCCCGGCGAGCTATGGCCGGACAATAAAGGGGTCCACATCAACGCGCACGGCGGCGGCATCCTAGTCCAGGGCGGAACTTATTATTGGTTCGGCGAGCATAAAATCAAAGGTCCGCAAGGCAACAGCGCGATGGTGGGCGTCCACTGTTACTCCTCCCGGGATCTCTACAACTGGGCCGATGAAGGCATCGCCCTAGCCGTTTCGAAGGACCCCAAGAGCGACATCGTCGAGGGCTCCATCATTGAGCGCCCCAAGGTGATCTACAACGCGAAAACCGGCAAGTTCGTGATGTGGTTTCATCTGGAACCCAGAGGCGCGGGCTATGAAGGCGCGCGCGTGGGCATAGCCGCCAGCGACAGCGTTACCGGGCCTTACACTTTCCTGCGCTCGCTCCGCACGACTGCCGGCACATGGCCGATGAACTTCCCCGACGTGCTCAAGAGCGGCCCGCTACCGACCGTCCCCATTCCGCAGGGGAGCACGGCATGGCTGCAGGCGAATCTGATGGGTGCCATCGTCCGCCGCGACTTCAAGGACGGGCAGATGTCGCGTGACATGAACCTGTTTGTGGACGACGACGGCACTGCATATCACATCACGGCGTCGGAGGAGAACGGCACGCTGCACATCTCCGAGCTGAGTGCTGACTATCTCGGTTTCTCGGGCCGCTGGATCCGCGCTTTCCCCGGCAAACACAACGAAGCCCCTGCTGTCTTCAAGCGCGGCGGCAAGTATTACATGATCACCTCGGGTTGCACCGGCTGGAAGCCGAATGCGGCGCGCTCGGCGGTGGCGGATTCCATGCTGGGCGAATGGCGCACCCTAGGCAACCCGAGCCGAGGCACTCAAGCGGAGAACGACACGACGTTCGAGAGCCAATCGACCTACGTGCTCCCGGCCCCGGGCAAGCCCGGGGCGTTCATCTTCATGGCCGACCGCTGGCGGCCCAACAATCCGGTTGACGGGCGCTATATCTGGCTGCCCGTGCTGTGGGAGGGCGACAGGCCGGTGCTGCGGTGGATGAAAGAGTGGTCGCTGGCGGATTTCAAATAGTGCGGCGGCGAAGCAGCCCTGTTCAGGCCGGGGATGACCGGCCCTTGATTCCTTCACTTCTTTGCTGGAGGCGGAGGCCCCTGCTCGCTGCTGGGAGGGACAATGTTCTTCATCCGCATGTAGGTGACCATGTTTCCGTAGTGTTCCATGTTGTGCATGTTGTTGACGGTCAGGACGCCCAGTTTCGGAGTGTCGCCCCCGAAGAACTTCACCGTCTGCGTTGCCGCCGCGTCGGTCATGCCATCGTAGGCCTTGTCGCAATAGGCGAACCCGTCTTTCAGTCCCGCGATCAGATCGGCTTTCGAAGTCTTGGTCTGCTCGATCTTCGGAGCCGGATTCTTCTCGCCCAGGACGACTGAGCAAAACAGGTATTGCGCGTCGGCCGCGTGCCCGACAAGCTGGCCGAAGCTGCGCACCGAGTCGGTCGGTTTGAAGCTGTAACTCTCCTCCGGCACCTTTTCGGCGGAGCGGAGCAGGATGTCCTTCACGCGTGTGTAGGCGACTTTGTTCCACGTGCTAAGCGGATTGTCCTGGGCCGGGGCGACGGCGGCTGTCGCAAGAAAGCAGATCAGAAGTGTTCGCATTGCCTCTCCTAGTCGATGATTGCGGCGCCGGGGCCGCTTCCGGCAATTACGCATGGCGGGCCGAAAAGTTCCGGGAGCTTCAGCCTCCACCCACATTTCGGCTCAGCGCCCTAGACTTCGTCCTCGGCCGGGATGTCGAAGTTGACCAACTCCGCTTTGAAGCCGCGCGTGCGCCACGCTCCGTAGGCGATGCCGGTCAGCATCCAGGCGGAACCGGCGATCCAAGCCGTGCGGCTGAGACCGATCCACAACGCCAGACAAATGAAAAAGCCGAGCAGCGGCGGGAGCAGGTTCCCAAGCGTCTTCTTTTCCGCCCGGACGTAGTAGCGCATGAACGCCGCCAGGTTGACTCCCATGAAGGCAATCAGTGCCCCGAAGTTGAGCATCTGCGCGCCGAGATCGTAGTTCAACACGAACGCCCCGATGACGGTCAGGCCGGCGACAAACAGCACGTTGTTGCGCGGGATGTGCGATTTTGGATCGATCTGTCCGAAGAACGACTTAGGCAGGGCATCGCTGCGGCCCATGCCAAACAGCAGTCGCGCTGCTCCGAGCATCGCGCCCATGCCAGATCCAAAATTCGCGACCACCAGCGTGAAGCCAACGATGGCGAGCAGCGGAGCCCAAGCCTGGCTGGCAACCACCACGAAAGCGGTGTCCACCATCCGCTCCGTGCTCAGGTCGGGCGTGGGATTGATCAACTGAGCCGCGTAAACTTGCAACGCGGAAAGGAACCCGATGGCCACGCACGTGATTACAGTGGCGAGCAAAATGTTGCGCCTCGGATTTTCCACCTCTTCCGACAAAGTCGAGATGCCGTCAAAGCCAATGTAGGTCAGGACGGCGATGGATGTGCCTCCGAGCACCGTGCCGAGGCTGAATGTCGCCGGATCGTAAAACGGGCGGGTGTAAAAAGTAGCGGCGTGAGCGGTGTGGAAGATGGCCCGCGCGGCGGCCGCGAAGAAGATCAGGATCACGACGCCCATGCCCGTGGCGAGTCCCGCATTGACGCGGGCCGAAGTCCGCACGCCGACTATGTTCAAGCCGGTAAACAACGCCGTCACGAACAGCGCCCAGATCCAATACGGGATATCAGGAACGAAGACGTTAGCCTGCTGGCTGACCCAGATGACGCAAATCATCGGGTTGAGCATGTAGTCCATCACCATGCTCCATCCGGTAATGTAGCCGAGCGCGGGGTTGATCTCCTGGCCCACATACGTGAATGCCGAACCCGCGCTGGGGTAAGCGCGCGCCATACGCCCGTAGCTGATCGCAGTGAACAGCATGGCCGCCATGGCGATCAGGATCGCGGTGACGACATGGCCGCGGCCATGCTTGTCCAGTACGCCGAATACCGACATCGGCGCCGTTGGCTGGATGACGACGATGCCGTAGAGGATCAGGTCCCAAAGGGTCAGGGTCCGGCGCAATTTCTGTGAGCGCGACGCGGGCGGAATTGAGCTAGCTTCTGGCACTACTTAAGACTCCCGGCCAACAGAATGAAACCGCAAGCAGCCGTGTGGATGGGTGTCCTGCGCGTTCTATCCAACATAGCTTCTTTTTCGATGCGGGCCCACTGCTCTGCCCGGCCTATGCAAGCAGCAAACGGATCATTGGGGGTTCTTATGCGCAACACGCAGACCTGATGTGGAGGCCGCGACTATTTCGCGCTCAGGGGGTGCGAACCCACCGGCGGGCTCACTTCGGGCACTGCAAACGGATACGTGTCGGGAACCACTTTCACGCCGGTTGTGAACTTGAACGGGTACTTACCGCCCGAAGGAAAAGTCAATTCCACGAAATACGCAGTGTAGCCCTTGGCCGGCTTCGCCACTTGCCCCACATAGCGGCCGGGGCTCTGCGGGGCTAGTTCAGCCCCCTGATAAGCGGGCCCAATCTTCGCCAGTCGGAAATCGCGCGCATTCGGGTTCGTCGCCTGCCACAACTTGACTGCAGTTGGCTTGGTTAGCGTGTCCACCACGATCCGCCCGTCGGGCTGTATCTTCCAGGTGAAGTTAGGCCGCGGAGTCTGCTTTACGATCGACTCGAAGTACGCCGCAATGCTGTCTTCAACGTCGGTGTGGTCTCTCACCGCGTGGTCGGCGTTGGGCACGTAGCGCAGGTACTTCTCGCCCACCAGTTGGTCGAAGTAGAACTGTGAGGAATCCGGCAGGAAGTACTGGTCGCCGGCCGCGTTAATAATGAACTTGGGCAAGGTGAGACGCTCGCGGTAGCTGAACGGCTCCTCGATCTGCATCAGGTTCTTGTACTCCTGGGTCCCGGCCCATCGCATGATGCCAGCTTCAACATAGTCATCCACTTCCGACGAGTAGGCGCCATACGCACGATAGTGGTGGAGGAATGAGGGACCGATGTTGAGGACGTCGATCACGCCCGGCATGATGGCCACCACGCGCGTGTCCACGGCTGCCGTGGTCCACGTCGTCCAGCCCCGTTTCGACTCTCCGCTGACGACGTACTTATCCACGCTCACCTTGCCGCCCGCGGGCGAGGCGAGGAATCCCGAAACCGCGTCCATGGCGCGCACCGCCGCCTTCGTCATGGGTAGCCGCAGAGGCCATTTCTCGTCTCCGGTGTGCAGATACTTGGCCCAGGTGTAGGCGATAATCGCGTCCTCGACGCGCTCGCATTTCTCACCCGCGAAAACCAGCGACTGGCTCGGCACCGTGTTCAGAACCGCTACAACGGCGCCCGTCATGGTCGCAATGCGAGCGGAAAGCGCGTCGGCGGAGTTCGGTGCGGCGTCATCGTTGTCCCCACCCCGAATGAACAGAAGTCCCACCTTCGAACTGACCTTGGCGGGCTTCACCACGGTCAGCCAGTGACGCCAGATGGGACGGTTCACATCGGCTGTTGTGAGGTACTGCTGCGAAGTCATGTCGAGCACGAACGCAGTGTAGCCGGGGCCAGAAATCGTCTTGACCAAAGCGTACTTGAAGTGCGAATCGGGCGCCTTCACGTAACGGTCGAGCGCCGTCTCTGGTGAGGCCGCTCCCAGCAGAGTCGTCAGCAGGAGTGTGCAGGCGAGCCGCGCAGTCTTCGCACGAAGCCTCAATCGGGTCGTGCTGGCGGGCATTCGAACCTCCTCAGGCGGGCACGTGGTCCATGAAACCATAAGCCAGCATATGACAGATAAACATGTGTACGTCTTCGATCCTGCCCATGTGTGGATCGGCAGCCAGGATGTTGAGTTGGACCAGGGCGCCGACGCGGCCACCGTCCCGGCCGGTCAAACCGAGAGTGCGGCAACCAGCCTCATTCGCCCATTCCACGGCGCGCACCACGTTCGGCGAGTTGCCGGACCCGCTAATCGCGACCAACAGGTCGCCGGGTTCAGCGAAGTTCTTCAATTGCTCCTCGAAAACCACGTGATAACCCACGTCGTTGGCATAGGCCGTGATAGTCCCCATCGAATCCGTCAACGGGAGCACACGGAAGCGAGTGTCCTGCTGATAGCTGGCGCCCTTCACCAGGTCGGTGGCAAAGTGCGAGGCCGTGAAAGCGCTGCCTCCGTTGCCGCAGACGAAGACGTGCTTACCCTCGTCACGAGCTTCGCGCAGCCATTCCGAGGCCCGTTGCACGACTTCCAGATCCAGTCCCGCCAAAGTTTGTTGAAGCAACTCACGGTAGGTCTCGAAATAGTTCATGGATTGACTTCTTCCTAGTTGGATTGAATCATGGCCGCGGATAGCTCCGGGATGAAGCCGGCGACCGTCTCCAAGTCACGAGCTTAACCCATTTAGTACCATTGCACTACATATCCAATGCTCCGCCTGGGCGGCACCGTTGCAAAAGTGGCCACAGGTCGGATGAGAGTGGCAATTCCGGACAGGCGGGCAGGCATCCTATTCTGGTTATCGACGGCCCTCGCTCTTTCTATAGCGGGAGTTCGCCAGCACGCCCGAGAGCGCGAATACCGGCCGCCTTTGCGGCTGCTGGACCGTTGCTGGTAACCTAGTCTCCACGGAATACGTGTATTGATAGAGCCCATCGATTTCCAGCCGGTGTGAGAAGTTCGTGCAAAGTTCAGTAACGACTAGCCCGGCAATCTCGCGCGTCAGACGGATCCTCCCCGTCGTGCTGGTTTTATGCCTGATGATTTGGGCTCAGGGCGCTGCCTCCTCGCCAGAGCACCAACGCCACCACATCGCCGGTCAAGGTTGCCTGCTGTGCCTGGCTGGCCCCCTGCCATTTGTCAGCAGTGGGCCATCGGCATTGATCGCGTATTTCGTCGCGGTCCACTGGATTGAGCCGCTCTCCAAACCCGAACCGGCCCAACGCCTGTACCGTTCCACCTGTCCATCTCGCGGTCCTCCTGCCTGGTTCCCCGTCTAGGTTCTGCCCAGCCGCAGTTCGTGGCGTGCTTCGGCGTAACTGAAAATCGAGTAACCAGAAAACTCAAAGAGGTACCCTCAACATGCTTGCGGCAATGTTCCGCTCGCGGACCCGGCTGCTTTCCATGCAGGCATGGGCCAGCGCCGCCGTTTTGACAATGGCTTATTGCGAGATGGGATGCTCGTTTGCCAGCCCAGATAAGACGGAAGTCAAGCCACCCGAAACGGCTCAAGCAGGCGAGCCCAAACTATTCAAAGTGGCGCCGGATCAAATCGAGCACTTGAAACTGGCGAAGGTGGCCAGGACTTCGTGGCCGGTCACCATTCATACGACTGGGACGGTCGATTGGGATGCCGACCATACCACCCAGGCGATCACGCAAGTGAATGGCCCGATTTCGCGCATTCTCGTTGATGCCGGTGCGCAGGTGGCGCAGGGGCAGCCACTACTCTACGTTTCCAGCCCGGATGTTGCAGCCGCCGTCTCCGCGTACCGCAAGGCCCGCAACAGGGAGGCCTTGAACAGACGCATCGCGGATCGCACCAAGGACCTGCTAGACCACGGATCGGTCGCACAGAAGGACTACGAGAACGCGATCGCCGACTACAACGACGCATCGACAGACGTCCAGACCAGTTTGCAGACGCTTAAGATCTTCGGCATCACTTCCTCGGAGATCGACCAAGCTGAGCGACAGGGCTCGCCAATCAGCACAGAACTGGCCGTTCGCTCACCGATTGCCGGCATGGTAGTTCAAAAATTGGTATCGCCCGGCATGCTGATCCAGGCGGGCTCCACTGTCTGCTTCATGGTCAGTGCGGTAAGTACGGTCTGGGTACAGGGTCACATCTTCGACCGCGATCTGCCCAGCGTGCGCGTCGGCGATCCTGTGGAAGAAACGAATCCATCGTTCGACGGTGTATTCCATGGACGCCTCACCTATATAGGGGCGTCCATGGACCCCGCAACGCGCACGACACCCGTCCGCATCGTCACTCAGAACCCGCACGGCATTCTCAAGAAGGACATGTTCGTGGAAGCCGTGGTCCACACCAGCACACGCAGCAACATTCTGGTGGTGCCCGTCGCAGCTTTGCTGAGAGACGACAACAACGAGCCGCTGGTTTATGTGCAGGTGCGGCCGGGTGAATTCGCCCAGCGCCCTGTCCGCACGGGGGCCGAGCAAAACGGCTTCGTAGCCATCGCTTCCGGACTCGGCGAGGGGGAGGAGATCGTCACCGATGGCGGTATCTTCCTTCAATTCGCGAACCGAATGCAGTAAGGCGGGACATCATGATAGCCCGCATAGTTTCCTTTGCACTCAAACAGCCGTTTGTGATTGTCGTCGCCGCTCTGGCGCTGATGTTCTGGGGGGCGTACTCCTTCAGCAAGCTCCCGATTGACGCGTATCCGGATCTCTCGCCGCCCCACGTGGAGTTGATCACCCAGTGGCCTGGCCACTCACCCGAGGAAATCGAGAGACTGGTGACCATCCCGATCGAAATCGAGATGAACGGCATCCCGCGGCTCGATTCGCTACGCTCGATCTCGCTCTACGGGCTGTCTTCCATCGCCATGAATTTCGACTACGGCGCCGACCCTTACTTCGTGCGTCAACTGGCTTTCGAACGGATCAGCAATGCCACCCTGCCAACAGGTTTGAAGACGAGCCTCTCGCCGCTGTTCAGTCCGAGTGGGTTGATTTACCGCTACGTGCTGCAGAGCCCCGACCGCAGCCCGCAGGAGTTGAAAACGATAGAGGACTGGGTCATCGAACGCCACTATCGTGCCATTCAAGGCGTCGCCGATGACTCGGGATTCGGCGGCACGACCATGCAGTACCAGGTGCTGCTCGATCCGGCCAAGCTCTTCAAGTACAACGTGTCCGTGCCACAGATCGCGCAGCAACTCACTAGCAACAACGCCAATGCGGGCGGCGGGTTCTACTCGCAGGGCGGTCAGTTTTACTACATTCGCGGCCTCGGACTGGTGCGTGAAATACAGGAGATCGGCAACATCGTGGTGGCAGCGAAGGGCGGCATCCCGGTCGACGTGAAGGATCTGGCCGAAGTGCGCATAGGGAACGCGCCGCGACTTGGACAGTTTGGCTACATGCGACAGCCAGAAGCCGTCGAAGGCGTAATCCTGATGCGCGTTGGCGAGCAGGCGCAGGTCATCCTGCAGCGCGTCGAGGCCATGACCAAGGAACTGAACGAGCACGTGCTGCCGCGCGACGTGAAGGTGGTGCCGTTCTACGACCGCCAAGGCCTGATCGAAGAGACCACCAGAACGGTGGAGAAGAACCTCTCGGTCGGACTCGTGCTGGTACTGGTGATTCTCGGGATCTTCCTGTTCAGCGCGCGCACAGCGTTGATAGTAGCTGTCACCATACCGTTCTCATTGATGTTCGCGTTCATCTGTCTGGACTGGCGGCACATTCCAGCCAACCTGCTCTCCATCGGCGCCATCGATTTCGGAATCATCGTCGATGGCGCCATCGTGATGGTGGAGAACATCTTCCGTGAACGGGCATCGCGGCCGGACGACGACCGCAGCGTGGTGGACATCGTTCGCAGTGCGGCGCACGATGTCGAGCGGCCGATCTTCTTCGCGGTAGCTGTCATCATCGCCGGTTACCTGCCCATCTACGTGCTCAGCGGCCCCTCAGGGCGTTTGTTCCAGCCGATGGCCGACACCATGTCGTTCGCGCTGCTGGGCTCGCTTCTCTGTACACTGACGGTGCTGCCCGTGTTGTGCGCCTACTTTCTGCGCAAGCGACTGCACGAGCCAGAGGTGCGCATCTACGAATGCGTGCGCAGGGTGTATGGCAGCCTGTTGTGCTGGTGTCTGCGTCATCGATTCGTCACACTGGCATTGGTCCTGTGTGTCTTCGCTTCTTCGCTTTTGACCCTCCCCTTCATCGGAGCGGAGTTTATGCCTCACCTCGATGAAGGGGCTCTGTGGGTGCGTGCGACCACGCCGTACACCATCTCCTTCGAGGAAGCCGCGCGCTTGTCACCCAAGATCCGCGAGGTTCTCTTGAGTTTCCCGCAGGTGACGACGGTCGCCAACGAACTGGGGCGGCCCGACGACGGGACGGATCCTACCGGCTTTTTCAACAACGAGTTTTTCGTCGGTCTCAAACCGTATTCCGATGGCACATGGAAGGGCGCCATCCACACCAAGCCGGAACTTATTGAGGCGGTTCAAAAGAGGCTGGAGGCATTCCCTGGAGTGATCTTCAATTACACGCAGCCCGCCGAGGATGCTGTGGACGAGGCTGAAACGGGACTCAAGAGCGCGCTCGCGGTGAAGATCTTCGGAGCCGATCTTAATACGCTCGAAGACAAGGCCCAACAGGTGCGCAAGGCGCTGTCCGGAGTGCGCGGCATTACTGAGATCACAGTGGTGCGCGAACTCGGGCAACCCAGCCTCGTGATTGTTCCTGATCGCGCCAAACTCTCTCGCTACGGCCTCAACGTGAGTGACGTGAATACTCTGATCGAGACGGCTATGGGAGGGCAGGCGGTCACACAGGTGATTCAAGGTGAGCGTCAGTTTGACTTAGTGGTGCGCATGCAAGAACAGTACCGCAACAACCAGGACGCGATTAAGAACCTGTTGCTCGCCACGCCCGACGGGCAGTACCTGCCGTTGAGCCAATTCGCTGACGTGCGCGTCGAGAGCGGTGCATCGTTCATTTACCGCGAGGGAAACGAACGCTATATCGGCGTGCAGTTCAGCGTGGAGGGCCGGGACATGGCCGGCGCCGTGGAGGAAGCCCGCAAGAAGGTAGGAACGGCTGTCAGCCTACCTCTCGATTACCGCTTCGATTGGGGCGGTGAGTACAAAGACTATCTTGCCTCGCGCGAGCAGATGAAGATCATCCTCCCGCTGACCATCGTATTGGTCGTGCTGATTCTCTTCGCCTTGTACGGCAACATCAAGCTTCCCCTGATCATCTTGTTCAGCGTGCTGATCACTGAACCCGTGGGCGGACTGCTGGCGCTGTTCCTGACACATACGAATTTCAGTGTGTCGTCAATGCTCGGCTTCGTTGCGTTGATGGGAGTGGCGGTGCAGACCAGCGTCATCCTCTATTCATTCATCAACAAGCTGCGACTCGAAGGTAGGGATATTCCCACGGCAACCTTGGAGGCCTCGGTCCTACGGTTGCGCCCGATCATGATGACCGCCCTTGTTGCTTGTTTCGGCTTGCTGCCGGCAGCCATGTCCACGGGCATTGGAAGCGACTCGCAAAAGCCTTTCGCCATCGTGATCGTCGGTGGTCTGGCTTCGCGACTGTTGCTGTCCATATTCCTCGCGCCCGTG
Organism: uncultured Acidobacteriia bacterium; assembly: GCA_903909435.1. Classification (GTDB taxonomy): domain Bacteria; phylum Acidobacteriota; class Terriglobia; order Bryobacterales; family Bryobacteraceae; genus CAIVVT01. The sequence goes on from CAIVVT010000003.1 coordinate 16,267, forward strand.
CTGTACTCGCTGGTGGCACGCGACGGTGACGTTCTCCAGGTGTGATGCCTGTCCACGTGCTCGCGAATTATGCGACAGGTTGATTGAAGAGTCTTGTGAGGTCCAGATGAGTCATCCAATTCGAAGATTGCCGTTGGCGTTGATGGCCGAGTTCCTACTCGCAGGCACGGTTTTAGGGCAGAGTCCATTGACCTGGAAGCAAGTGCAAGCCAAGTTTCAGGGAGCCAACCCGACGCTGCAGGCGGGTCAGATCGGCATCGAGGAATCCAAGGCATCGGAAGTGACCGCTTTTCTGCGACCCAATCCACAAGTCACCGCTACCATCGACCAACTCGACCCGTTTACGACGAACCCCTATCGTCCTATCGGGCTCGCGCTGCCGTTAGTCTCCTTGAACTATCTGCATGAGCGGCAGCACAAACGCGAACTGCGATTGGAGAGCGCACAAAAGGCCACCGGCATCGCCGTCTCGCAGCAGACGGACCTGGAGCGAAACCTGCTCTTCGGGCTGCGCACCGCCTTCGTTCAGCTACTGCAGGCCAAACAGGTTCTCGCCCTGGCCAAGGACAACCTCGACTACTTCGATCGGGAACTCACAGTCAGCCGCGCGCGCTTCAATGCGGGCGACATTGCGCACGTCGATCTGGACCGTCTGGAACTGCAGCGCGTGCAGTACGAATCCGATTTCGAAACCGCGAACGTGAATCTGCGCAGCGCGAAGATCATCCTGCTCACCCTGCTGAACGACCGGACGCCGCTGGAGCAGTTCGACGTAACTGGCTCATTCGAGTCGGGCAGCAAACTGGAACCCTTGGACACGTTCCATACGGTCGCACTGGAGTCGCGGCCCGACTTGAAGGCGGCAGTTCAAACCATCGAGAAAGCGCAGACCGATTACAAGCTTGCCGTCGCGAACGGTTCCGCCGATCCCACCTTCGGTGTTGACTTTGCCCGGAACCCCCCGCTCACCGCCTACTTCGGAGTGGGCGTGAATATCCCGCTACGAGTGTTCGACCGTAATCAGGGAGAAAAGGAACGGACGCGCTTGGACGTTACACGTGCTGAACGCTTGCATGACGCCGCGACGGCGCAAGTCTTCAGCGACGTCGACTCGGCCTACGTGGCTCTGGTCAGTGCATCGAATCTGCTGCGCGCATACAAAGAGAAGTACCTGGAGACATCCACGCGCGTGCGGGACACGGTCGCATACTCCTACCAGCACGGTGCAGCCGCGCTCGTAGATTTTCTTGATGCGCAACGCGACTATCGAGCGGTCCAGGCAGCCTATCTCAACCTGACCGGCACCTATCTCACCGCGGTCGGTCAATTGAATCTCGCCGTAGGCCGCGAGGCCATCGACTACTGATTCAAGTCTTCCTGTAGCGCAGTCATTCGTACTTCGGGGTGCGGGCTGCTATTCTCTTCGAATGGGCGATAGACGAGAGTTCCTACTGGGCATGACGATGGCGGCGATTCCGGGACAAGCTCCCGAACCAGGTACAATCTACATTCCCGAGCGGCACTTGGAAAAGGACCGCGCGTTTCTGCTTGACTTCATCGAGGAGTTCTCGTTCGCCATGGTGGTGACCGGGCAACCCTCCGTCCAAATTACTAACGTCCCGACAATCCTTGAGCGCTCGCCGGACGGCAAGGACAAAATCTGGTGGCATCTGGCCAAGGCTAATACTCAAAACGAAGCCATGAAGGGATCGGTGACTATCTCCTTTCACGGTCCGCACCAGTTCATTTCGCCCAATTGGTACGAGGGCAAGAACGCAGTGCCGACGTGGAATTTCGCAGTCGCCCACGTTACGGGAACTCCGCGCCAGATTGAGGATGACGTCGCTGTGGCCGCTGGACTGCGCCGCCTGGTGATACGCAATGAAGGCAAGTACGGCGGCGGCGGAGACTGGGATTTCGACAAGATTCCGGAAGCGCAGTTGAAAGCGATGCGCGGTGGGATTGTTGCCTATGAGATGGCGATCGAACGGCTGGAAGGCAAGTTCAAGCTCGGGCAGGAACGTAGCGAGCAGGATCGAGAGGGCGTAATTAAGGGATTGGCGCACGCACCGAAAGAGCGCGACCTGCTGGCGCTGACGAAAGCGTATTATGCCCGGCAGAAGTAACGGCCAGGTACCAAAGCGAATCGCGTAATGACTGACGGCCGCGGCTCCGGCGAAACGGAGTCGCGGCCGTCAGTGAGTTATTGCCTCTGTTTAACGACTACCAGCTATCCTTTTTCTTCTGCAGCGACCACAGATAATCCGCTACTCGATTTATGTCCTCTTCCGTGAGGACACTTCTCCAGGAAGGCATGTAAAGCGGAGGAGCGGGCTTTGATCGGTCCTCCGTGGGGGGCACCTTTCCATTGCGTATGATCGCAATGACCTCGTCCTTTGTGTAGTCATCAGATGCGTGCAGCAGCGATGGCACTTCCCCACCCTGAGCGTTGGGGTTGGGTACACCTCCTTGCAACTGCAAGCCATGACAGCCGACGCATCCGAAGCGCGCGAAGTTCTGCCTCCCGGCTTCGATGGCGGCATCTTCAGGTGTTAGAGTCTTGGACCTTTGCGACAGAATCGCCTGCGCATCCTCCGCCGTCGCTGTAGCCATGAAATTGACAAGTGCCTTGCGTGCATTTGTCTCCAGGTCATAGACCGGCATGGTACTGCCCGGATACACGAGCGACGGGTTCACGAGTTGCTCATCCAGCCATCCGGGTGAGTGGCGCTTTGTCACGCCGAGTAGATCGGGACCGGTCTTTGCTCCGACTCCACCGACGTTGTGACACGCAATACAGTTCTTCTCGATGAACAGCTGCCTGCCGTGGCCTGCACTCGGGATTAGTCGAACACTCGAATAGTAACTCCCCATGTCTTCGCTGGTGAGCGAGAGCATGTAATAAGTGAGTGCGCGTGCCTGCTCCTTCGTGAAATGGAAATTGGGCATGGCGGAACCCGCTGAAACGGCATTCGGAGTCAGGAAGTGCCGTTCCAGCCACTCAGGTGCGCGGTGGCTTGCACCCTCCGTAGTCAGATCCGGTCCAATGCTTCCTCCCACGCCGTTCAGCTTGTGGCAACCGCGGCAACCTTGGGTTTCGAAGAGGTGCCTTCCCTCGGTCAACTCAGGCACGCCGGGGACATCTCCCTCTTTGTGGCAGCGGCCGCATGAGGCTCGAATATAGTCTTTTGCAAGCAGCGGCGTTTGCCAGAACATCACGTTTCCGTGAGCATCGGACTTTTCAGTAGCTAAACCTTGTCCACCGTGACAAATGGTGCAGCCGAATTTCGACGGAATGTGCGGGCCCAGCCCCGGGTGGAAGCGGAAGGGCTGAGGCGCGTTTTTCATTGTTGGATCCTCCACGCCGAGGTGGCAGGTCGTGCAGCGGTCCACGCGCTGCAGGCCTGTGAGCAGTACCTGGTGAATGACCGGGGGGGACGCAAGGACTGCGGCCTTGGTCAGCGAGTTGGGTTCGCCTTGTGCTTCGAGCTTATGGAAATCGCGCTGGTACACCTTCCAATAGGGTGTGTTGGCTTGCCAAGCAGCAGCCAGTATCAGCACTAGCGCAAGCAGGCTCAGTACAAAAAAAACCTGAGGTGTTCTGCGTTCCATTTACTCTGCCCCCGCAACAATATGAACCCAAGGTGGAACAAGCGCCCAACCCGGCCCACGGAAAAACGTCCCTACGATGATCAGGACAATGTTGATCGCCACGAATATCGTGAAGACTCGGATCGCCCACTTTCGGTCGGCCGGCCGACGACTGGGGTTCGTGTCGAAGTACGGAACCGCCATCAAAGCCAACACCATCAACGCTGGCGCGACCACTCCGCCCAGTAACGCGGAATGACTGACCAGTTCCTGAAGCCCTAGGAAATACCAAGGCGCTTTGGCGGGATTCGGCGTCTTTGCCGGATTGGCTAACTCCTCCAACGGTGCGCTCCAAACGAGCGAAAGCGCCATGATCGTGGTTACTGTCGCCATCAGCGCGACAGCTTCGCGGAAGAAAGCGTAGGGGTAGGAAAAGACCACGTCTTCTTCCTCCTCCGCCGTGACCGTCTCGAAGATCGGCTTGCCTGTGACGACCTCCATCAGGCCATAAGTTTTGTCTTTGGCCGCAGTGGTCACGGTCAGCGCCGGCGCATCTCCCGGCACGCCTATGGTGACCAACGCTTCGGCCTGATCCTGTTTCAGTTTCCACACGGGCCGCGAGAGTCCGCCGTCCTTGCGGACTCGCCAGAAGTGAACCATGGTGAGCAGGATTACTGCGGACGGCAGCACGGCCACGTGCAGCACATAGAAGCGCAGTAGCGCCGACTCGCCGACGGAGTGGCCGCCAAGCAGCAGTTCGCGCAGTTGCTTGCCGACCAGCGGAGCGTAACTGCCGATGTTGGTACCCACCGTGATGGCCCAAAATGCTAGTTGATCCCACGGCAGCAAATAGCCCGTGAACGACAACCCCAACGTCAGCAGGAATAGGAACACGCCGACTACCCAGTTGAACTGGCGCGGTTTCTTGTAGGAGCCGGTATAGAACACGCGGCACATATGCAGGAACACGCACACCACCATGCCGTGTGCCGACCAGCGGTGCATGTTGCGCAGGAATCGCCCCAGGAAGACAACGAATTGCAGGTCTTTCATGTCCTGATACGCTTGCGGCGATTGCGGCCGGTAATAGCACATCAGGGCGACGCCAGTCGTCACCAGGATCAGGAACAGGAAGAACGTGATGAAACCGAGATACCACGTGTGTTTGATCTTGAGGTGCTCCTTCTTTACCTTGGCTGGGTGGATGTGCAGCCATAGATTGAGAAAGACCAACTCGGATTTGCCTTTATCCGTGGACAATGGGTCGCGACGGACAATTGATTGCCAGACATCCCGAATTACATTCATGGTTACACCATCAACCGGTAAGCCGGCGGCACTACTTTTTCCTTGTCAACGTTCAGTTGTCCGTCGCGAGCGAGAGTCACTTCAAACCATTCCAATCCACGGGGAGCCGGACCATGCTGCACGCTTCCGTCGGAGACAAACACACTGCCGTGGCAAGGGCAATGGAATTTCTGATCACTCGGAAAATAGGCCACCGTGCAACCCAGATGAGTGCAGACTGCGCTGGCCACGGCGAAGCCTTTGTCGCGTTCTCGGAACACGTAGATCTTTTCGTCCGCCAGGAAGGTGGGTGGACCGAAAGGAAAATCGGCAGGGTTGCCAATCTTGAATGCTTGCGGCGGTTCGTAGAACACGCTCGGGGTCAGGAATCGGACCACGGCCGCGAGGCTTACACCGACTGCAGACCAGAGGGTCACGAATCCGGCCGCGCCCCAACTTAGAAAGGATCGTCGCTTCATGTCCATGCTTCTCCCTACTCGAATACCTCTCGCTCCTGTTGCTCTAGCGCTTCCATCGTGATGGCGTGGGTTGGACAGCGCTGCGCGCACAGCCCGCAGCGGATGCACTTTTCTTCGTTTTTGATAATTGCCCCGGCCTGACCGGCCTTCAGTTCAGTCGCGGGCACTCCATAACGCTGGGCGATCAACTCGTCGTATCGCGCATCGCCGCTCACCTGAACGAGGTCGACCAGACGCAGGCAATTCTCCGGGCAGACGTCCACGCAGCCGGCGCAGAGGATGCACTTCGAGCCGTCGAAAATCGTGTTGACCTGGCAGTTCAGGCAGCGCAGTCCTTCAGCGCGGCCCTGCTCTTCGTTGAAGCCGAGTTCCACCTCGGCGATGCCGATGCGCCGGTTGGCCGGCAACACCGGCATGGTCTCCCGGGGAGTGGTGAGGAAGCCGCGCGGCATCTCCCAGTTGGGGAGTATGCGGAACCGGCTGAGCACGGTCTTCTTTGTTTTCCCGGTGAGGAACACGTGGATTGAGCGTGCCGCTTTGTGCCCGTTGGCCACGGCCTCCACCAGCACGCGCGGTCCGAAGGCCACGTCGCCGCCGGCGAATACGCCGGGGGCTGTCGTCATCAGGTTCTCGTCGATCTTCAGAATGCCGCGCGGGGTGACCTGCACCCCTTCTTCTCCACTCAGGAATGAGAGGTCGGCCTGCTGGCCGATAGCCAGCACCACGCTGTCGCAAGGGATGATCTTTTCCTCTTCGCTGAAGGCCGGATTGAAGCGGCCGTTCTCGTCGAAGACCGTCAGGCAGCGCCGCACCTTCAGGCCGGTGACGACTCCGTCATGGCCCACGATTTCCTTGGGTCCCCAGCCGTTATCGACTACGATGCCCTCGTGCTCGGCTTCGTCTACTTCACCCTTCCAGGCGGGCATTTGCTGGCGGGATTCCAGGCTGACCAGGTTCACTTGCTCAGCCCCCGACCGCATCGCCATGCGCGCGGCGTCCAAGGCGGGCTGCAAGCTTTCGGCGCCATCTGCTTCGGAACCGCCAGACGTATCCGCGATTTCCTGAACCAGGCGTACTGCTGCCCGTGCGACGTCGATCGCGACGTTGCCGCCGCCCACGACGATGACTCGTTTGCCCAACTCGATTTCGTAGCCGAGGTTGACGTTGATCAGGAAATCGATGCCGTTGTAGACACCCGCGAGGTGCGCTCCCGGGATGTTTAACTCGCGGCCCTTGTTGAGTCCGGTCGCGAGTAGAACTGCATCGAACTTCGAGCGGAGTTCGGCGAACGAGATGTCGCGCCCAAGCGTCACTCGTGTGTGCAGCTTTACGTCCATCGACAGGATGTTGTCGACTTCCATCTTGATGATTTCGCGGGGTAGTCGAAAGTGCGGGATGCCGAGGTACAACATCCCTCCGGGCACCGGGGCTGATTCGAAAACCTCTATCGTGTACCCGAGCAGCGCCAGGTCGTGAGCGCAGGTGAGACCGCAAACGCCAGCTCCCACGATGGCGATGCTCTTCCCGCGCTTGGGAGCGGGGGGTAATTTCTTGCGCGCCGGATCGTGTCCGGCGCCAAGGTTATGTCGCTCCGTTGCATAGCGCTTTAGGGCGCAGATCGCGATCGGCTCATCGATCTTGCCGCGGCGGCAGTTGTCCTCGCAGGGATGGGCGCAAATCCGGCCCAGCACGTAGGCGAACGGGTTTGGCGCTCGAGCCAGGAGGTACGCCTCCTCATCTTTCGATATCCCGATCGCCTGGACGTACCGCCCGCATTCCGTGTGGATCGGGCAGGCGGCACGACAGGGAATATTGCGGTTGAAATACTCCTGGTCCGGGACCGTGATGGCGTAGCGCATGAGTGCCCTTTAGTGCTGAGCTTTCAATTTCTCGATCTCTTCGTCGGATAGGGCCTTGAAGAATGACTTCGGGTCCTTGTCTTTGCGATTGGCCTGGTCATAGGCCAGGAACTCGAAGATCTCTTTGCCTTGCGCGTCGCTGATGCCTGAATTCGGCTTGTGCATCATGCGCTTGACATACCGCGACCATTCTTCCCTCGACATCACGGTGTTGATCGGCCTCGCGATCGTGTGGCACTTGGCACACTTTCCCACGAACAGCTTGTAATTCTTCTGTAGATCCGCAGGATAAGCGGAGACATCAACTTTATCTGGCCCTTTGTCTTGCGGAAGAACGACATTGCTGCCGCTCTGCGCCGCTAGAATGAACGGGATACAGAGAGAGCCTGCTATTATCGTGCATAGTAGTTTTTGCATTTCAGTTACTCCTTACCACATCAACCTTAAATCCACCTTGAAAAGTTTGTCGGTCACGAGTGCGCCCGAAAGCGGGTCAACGTCTTTTTCGTGGTTGTAAGTCGCACGCAATACAACGTTGCCTAACTGCGTCAGTCCCTTCTCCGCCCCGACACCCCACGCGTTCGTATGCGAGACCGGTCCTCCAGCGATGTTTTGATTCAATTGGTCATAACGTGCCATCAGGGCGAATCCTGTCTGCAGGTAGTAATCTACCTCGCCGCGGAACCCGTTCGAGACGAAGCTGGTCTTGGCCCCGCCCATGGTGTCTTGCCAGTCGTCCTTGCTCCGGATGTAGCCACCCAGAATGTCAAGCTTGTCGAAGAACAGGTAGTTGCCCATCAGTCCGAACCGCGTCAGGGTCGGCCTGTACGTGAACTGATCCGGACCACCTGCGTTCTGCACTTGGTCCTTTGTACCCCGATAAGCCATGAGGGTGACTCCGCCATCGGGGCCGAACCAGTAATCGGCATCGACCCAGTAGTCTTTTGAGTTCTTTGTCGAATTGAACAGAATCTCACTACCGTCCGCATTCAACCCGTTGGTGACTTTAGCAGACACGGCGAACACCTGTTTGAAATAGTTCGAAGCCCAGGTGTATCCAACGTTGACACCCACCGGATGCTGGTCGAGCGTGAAGCTCAGCGGGTCCACGTTGGTCAGACTCAAAGCCGGATCGGGAAAGAGATTGTAAAACATGGCGGCCCGTGTTCCCTCCCCTTCCTGTACGTGCATCTGACCCGCCTTCACAAAGTAACTACTGTTTGCCCGGCCCGCCGTGTATCCACCAATCGCCTGTTCCAGATAGTTCGACCCACCGCTATACAACTCGTAATGGACAAAGTACGAGAAGTTGCTTTCCGGCACCGCGCCAGCAGCAAACAGCGCAGCCTCATCCATGTTGAAACTACTGAATGAGGTGGACGCGTCGGCTTTGTTCTTGTCAACGGTGAAACTGCCTTGGGTAATGATCGCCAGAGAGTTCGTGATGCTGAACTTGATGTTCTTATCCAATTCCGATATCTTTGGCGCGGGCTTACTGCCGTCCATCTCGTCCGGCGGCATCCGATAGCCGAGACGTTTGAACATGTAGCCGTTCTTGTTGAGGGCCGGCGGGATAGTGTGGCAGACGTAGCACTTGACACCGAATTTCCGGGCGAAAGCCGGTATCGCCTGCATTTTCTGGGGAAGGAAGACGGTACAGATGAGTGCCGCCAGAACGGAGATGACGCTGGGTATCGAGGACTTACTTCGGGGTAGTGCCATGCGTCCATCTATGGCACGACAAAGACCTAAGTCAGGTCCCTTTGATATCAGTCACATAGAGACTTCTATCCGAGCGACTTGAGGATCTTATTCCCCGAATTCACAAATTGCTTGTGGAATCTATTCCACAGCGCCGTGCTCTTTGTCCCGTTTGAGCAGCGTGTAGAAGGTCTTCCGGTCCACCCCCGCTTCGCGCGCGGCGGCGCTCAAATTGCCTCCGCAGCGGGTCAGAAGTGCGTTCGCGTAGGAGCGCTCGAAGCGTGCCAGGTACTGCTCGCGCGCCTCCTTCCACGGCAGCGAAGAGAGGCTGCAACTGGCGTCTTCGGAGGGTGAATCCTCCGCCAACTCCTCCGGCCCAAGCACCCCACCCGGGTGGAGCGCCGTCAGCCGTTCCATCACGTTCTTCAGCTGCCGCACGTTCCCCGGCCAACGCTGCAGCAAAAGCGTCTCGTAGAATCGGGGAGACGCCGACAAGCTCTTCCCGTAGCGCCGCGAAAACCGTTCCAGGAAAAAGCGGGCCAAGTGGGCGATGTCCTCGGGCCGTTCGCGCAACGGAGGCAGGGTCACCACAATCACGCCCAGGCGGTAGTACAACTCCTCACGAAACGTCCCCGCCTTGATCTTTGCCACCAGATCCTGGTTTGTGGCGCACAGGATGCGGCAGTCCACGCGCACCGGTGACAGGCCCCCCAGCCGCCGTAACTGGCGCTCCTCCACGAATCGGAACAGGCGCGTTTGAAGTTCAACACCCAAATCCCCGATTTCGTCCAGGAATAGCGTACCGCCGTCGGCCGATTCGATCAGACCCTTCTTCGTGCGTTCCGCTCCAGTGAACGCGCCGCGCTCATAACCAAACAGCTCGCTCTCGATCAGCGACCCCGGCATGGCACTGCACTCCACTGGAACGAACGGCCCGTCTTTGCGCCTGCTCTGGCCGTGGATGAAGCGCGCCATCACCTCTTTGCCAGTGCCGCTCTCCCCCAACAGCATCACGGTCGCGTCGGTCGCCGCCGCCCGCTGGCATTTGTCGGTCTGCGCCAGCATGGAAGCGCTGCGCGTCTGCGGAGCATCCGTTTCTCCGAGGGCCTCCAACCGCCCTTTCAGCCGCTCGACTTCGTGCTCCAATTTGGCGTGCGAGAGCGCGCGCTTCACAACCAGCAGCAAGTCCTCGCGTTTGAAAGGCTTCTGCAGGTAGTCGAAGGCGCCCTTGCGCATTGCCAGCACCGCGCTCTCCACCGACCCGAACGCGGTCAGGAAGACGATGGGCAATCCCGGATGAACCTCGTGGAGCCGCGCGAAGACCTCTTCGCCAGACATGCCTGGCATCCGCATATCGAGCAGGATCAAATCGGGCGGGTCTGCCAGTGCGTCTGCCAGCCCCTTCACTGGGTCTTGAAAAACGGTCACGATGGTCGCCGGCTGCCGCAGCATCCGCTGGATGTTTTCACCCAGTGCGGCCTCATCGTCGATTACGAGAATGCGGCTCAAGTGGGGGTTCCTCCGGCGAACCAGTGGTAGGGCTGGCCGCGCGTGAATCGGGCGGGCGGCATTTCAATCACGAAACTCGCTCCGCCGCCGTTCCGCATTTCGTACCGGATGCGGGCATCGTACATGTCCAAAAGACTGGCCGCCAGGAACAGCCCCAGCCCCAGTCGCTCGCGTCCGGCGCTTTGGGAAACGAATGGCTCGAACAGGTGTTCCCTGACGAACTCGGGCAGGCCGGGCCCGTTATCCTCGATTCGAGCAACGACCTTCGCCCCGGCCGTGCGGTAGGGTTCGAGGCGTACCCAGATGGTACCGTCCTCGCGCCCCTTCAGCGCGTCCCGGGCATTGTTCAGCAGGCTGCGGACAACCTCGGCCACGACGTGCTCGGGGACATCGACACGCGGCACTTCGGCGAATTCTTCTACAAACATAACCTCGGCGCTTTGATTTGAAGACCGTACAGCCGCAAGTGCATCTTCCACGGCCGTCCTCGGAGTGGACGCCTCGAAGACATCTCCCCCCCGTTCGCGCCGCAGCGCTTGCAGCAATGTGCGGGCGATGTTGCTCATGTAGCGGGCTTCCTTGAGCATCTCCCGCAGGTCGGCGCAGAGCGCGGTATCCTCCTTGCGCTCGTCCAGCAGCACTTCCAGCCGGCCTGCCACAATCGCCAGAGGGTTGTTGAACTCGTGCATGAAACCGGCGGTGAACTGACCCAGCAGCGCAAGCTGGTGCGAAAGCCGCGCTTGCCGGTCGGCTGCGGATAGCTCCTCGCGCAAACGCGTGGTCCGGTAGCGGACGGTGTCGAGTTGCAGTTTGAGTTGTGCAGCCTCTTCCGTCGCCTTCGCCGACTCTGCCCTCACTCTGTTCAGCTTTCTTTGCAGGTAAACCAGAGCCGGCAGGGGTGCCAGCACTGCCGCGAGGATCGAAATCACGGTGGTCGCCGCAACAGGAAGGGGGATCAACAGTGAAATGAAAGGGAGCGGCAGGACCCAGATTCCGCCCAGCCAGACAGCTAAGGGCGACGATTTGCCAACGCCGCTGTCAGTCAACTCACCCGGCATATAGATCAAGTGTAGTGCGTCAACCGGCCCGGACAACCCTGCACCACGCCCGGAGAGCGCCCGGGCCGCGCCGTTCCCGCCGGGTGCGGCCCGGGGGAATTCGCCGCTTTCCCGCCGTCAATTGCCGGCATTATTGCCGTGCGGTGACGGGGTTTTGGCTGGATATCTGGCCCAAAGGGCGGGCAGGCTGGACACTCGCGTGTTTCCGTTCAACCTCTTCTTTGATCGTGCACAGGGCGTGATTCCACGCCACGTCGTGTACAAATTCGGGAAAAAACAAACTTGCTGAGCCCCAGAGCAACTTGCCCGCCAATCCCTTCCCTTTCTTGTAGTCGAAGGCGGCGTAGATCGAAAGCCTGCTGTTGCCGTCCTTAGTGGGTCCAATGTTGAATATGAGTTTCCCGTTGTCGTTCAGACGGCCATCCAGTTCATACATCAACGTGTCTAATCCCACCCGCCTGGTGAGCCGCAAGTCCGCGCCGATTCCAACCAGTGGCAACCGGTAGCGGATCACGGAGCCCACCTCGTTAGACTCGCCCTCAATTCGCCGAACCTCCACGCAGCGCAGGTCAAGAAAAGGGGCGTCAAGGTGGCCGAACTTAGCCAACTCGTCCATGATCTCCTGCGCGCTGCCCCGGATCTTGATCACGTACATCCGCTCGAAGTCGGGCGCAGAATAGAGTTCCATCCCCAGACTCAGCGCAATCCGCTCCTTGACGGTCTCGCGCTTCTCTTTCAGGACCACCGTCGGATAGCGTCCGTACTCCCCCCACTTAAGCCCAAAGAGCGCTTCGAATGCCACGTTCCTCATGGTGACGCCCGCACCCACGAGGATCGATTTCACCACCCCGAAGGAGCACATTTCCCGCAGCACTTCGCGGTAATCGGCCGTGCCGCTGGCGATCTTCCACAACACGGCGCTGAGCGGCCGGCTGTCCTGGTCTCGAACCTTGCACTCCGTGGCATAGGCCTGGTAAGTGATGCGGCCAACGACGGGTGTGGTGAACGCCACGCGGCTCAGCGCAAAAACGATGTGCCCGAAGCGGTTATCCACCGCCAGCCAGTGGATCACCCTGCCGTACCCGCGCGCCAGCGACTGCCGGTCGATTCCGTCTTGAAACACCGTCTCGGCCAGCCGGGTGGCCGTGACGTAGGCGGAGTACAACCCGTCTTTGTTCAAGCGCGAACCGACCGCGTCGCCGATAATGGCGAACCGGTCGCCATACGGTGATTTTGCCGTGGTGACGGTCATTCTCGGGGCACACGCACAAGCGAGGCGGGCGTCCTCTATCCCCGGCAGAATCCGTTCGATTTGGGGCAGTTTAAGGAAATCGTGCACTATCTGGCGGCTGTCGCGCGGCAGCACCGCCTCGTCGATGCACTTGCCGAGCATGGCCACGGTCAGGAATCTGCCCTTCGGTACCAGCGCAGTATGCTCCAGCGCGAGGTGTTTCGAGCCGTATTCGATGAAATACACCTCACGCTGCAGGTGGCTTTCAAGATATGCCTCGCCAACGTCCAATTCAAAGATGAGGGCCCTGCGGGATTTGCCGGGCGAGAATTCAGGGTTCATCCGCTCGATGGATGCGATTAGAGATTCGTCCCTGTAGTCATGGCCGCAGTGGGCGTTGATCCCCGTCGCAATGGCCACGAAGCCGGCATCTAACGGAATGCTTTCGCCACTTTCCACAGTTACGGTCAGCCGGGGGTGTCCGGAATCCCCATACGAGATTCCATCGGCTTTCGCGTATAGGATGCGTGCGCCTGCCTTGACCGCCTCACCGAGCAGAAACCCATCGAAACCAGCGGGATTGCCGTCGCGCCTGCCCGGCAGAGAGCCGCGAAATACGGAGTACATCCGCATGTCCTTGGGGACCTGCAACCGGAAATTTTTCCACTGGCCCTGTATCCAGACGTAATCGAATCGCCCCTGCACGATCTCGTCGGGAACGCTGAGGCGCTGCTCTTCAAGGATCTGGTGCAGTCGCGGCGAGATACCCCCCGCGCAAAAACTGCATCCCCGGCACTGCAGAGTAGCTGAGTCTATGTCGATGGGGCCGCGTTTCTCGACAATGACCACGTCGAGGTGCCGGTTGAGGCGCCGGGCTTCCCTCAGCAGTTGGATGGCAAAGAACGAACCTGCCGGTCCGCCGCCGACGATCGCGACGCAGTCGTTGTGCTGGAGTTGAAGGCTCCCACCACGGGAGGGTGCGCGACGCATGCCCAGAGCCCCTTTGGTACGGACGACCAAGCGGTTCCCGCGGCCGTCAAGCGGCGTTCAGGGAACAAACGATACATCCCGTCGTGGGGCAGTATAGCAGGGAATCCCTCTTCCGAATCCGGTTGCGAAGTGATCTGGTAAGCCGGAAGCAGGCTTAGCTTTGGAAATCCGGGAATCTGGGGATCTGGTACTTGCCGTCAACACACTCAGCGTCTATATTTGACCAAGTCACAGCTACTGGACGATTCTATACGAATTGCCCTGGGGACGGCCAAAAATCGGGTAAGGAGATCGGCATGGAAAGAAAAGAACGAATTCAGGCTCTTCGCAACGTCGGTCGTAGACGGGGCGTGATTCAGATTGTGCCCCCGCGGCATTCCATGAGGAGATCGCACCTCAGAAAAGCGGAGCTGGAGAACCACGAACTGGTAACGCGGCCACTGGCGTCCCCTACGGGACCGGGCGGAGCCGCCGGATGGGCGAACGTGGCCGGAAGCCAGATCGCGGTGCCCGAGGTCACGAACATATACTTGGGTGACTTCTGGGGCGATCAGGCATTCGTCGAGGAGTTCAGCAAAGCCATTCTCGAAAACGGGTATCTGGATCCGCTCAAGGAACTCGGATACGGCACAGGGCCGGGCAGGTACCTGGGCAAGATTGACGGGCCGGCGCTGAGTGCCGGATCGAGCTTCGCCGATAGCGACGCGCAGGCAACTGTGCAGAGCTTGTTGGATCAGGGTGCGATCACCGCGAACGAGAACAGCTTATTCGTGCTGATCCTGCCGGACGGCGTCACTGCCTCCCTCGGCACGGATCAATCCTGCCAGGCATTCTGCGGATACCATGACTCGTTTAATTGGAACGGCCTGGACGTGGCCTACGCTGTCCTGCCGTCAGCGCTGTGCCAGGGCTGCGGTGGCGAAATCGGCGACTTTACCGCCGTTTACGCCCATGAGTTGGCGGAAGCAGCCACGGACAAAATCCCAGGCCAGGGCTGGGTTGCGGGCGACGGCGAGGAGAACGGCGACCTGGAGGCCTGGATCCTGTTCGGATGGGGTCCCGCCAGCGACCCGCAGCGTTATACGGTACAGGGGTATTACACGGCCGAGCGAGGCAACACGGTCGGGGCTTGGAGGGACTCCTAGACGGGGCGAAACTACCAATAGCGCGGATACCACCAGGCGTGACCAGACGCCGGGGTAGAATACGGTCAGGAGGGACAGGGATGCAGCGAAGCAGCATTGTCACCGGCTTGGTGGCCATTCTCGTCCTCCTGGGGCTCGGGTACGCCGGCTGGCGCTTCGTGGCCGAGCGCAGCGGAGAGGTGTGCCGAGCCTGCGCGCGACCGGTTCACGCTCATATGAGAACGGTTGCGATTCTCGACGGCAGGCGCGAGACGTACTGCTGCCCTGCGTGTGCCTTGTCGGAGCATCAGCAATCCGGACAGCCGGTTGAGGTGGTGGAGTTGACCGACTACCTCACAAATGGCCCTTTGAAGCCAGGAAGCAGCTTCATAGTTCGCAACAGCGACATGAACCCCTGCCTCCAGCACCATCATCCTGAAGTGAGTGAAAACAGCCAACCGCTCGAATCGCATTTCGATCGCTGCAGCCCGAGCGTGCTCGCCTTTCAGGACCAGAAATCCGCCGCCGCCTTCGCCGGAGAACACGGCGGCCAAGTCACCAAGTTCTCCTATTTTGCCGCCGAGTTCCAACGCTAGTCTCACCGTTTGCGCTCTCGAGACTATGGCACCTCAGCAGGCCTGAAATCGCCGAACGCCGTGTTCCGCCTCCCTGTCGTTGAGGACATCAACCACCCGCGGCACAGAATTGAGAGTTTCCGGTCTGCGGCATCGTTGTTGTCTCACGTGCATGAGCAGTCAGTGACGGCGCGCCGGCGGGACGCGGCGTTTCCCACCCGTCTTGGTGTATGCTCTGTGCGGGCGCCATCCGGCGCGCAGGCGGCGGTGCCAAACGGAACCGTCGTGAACTTTGGAGGGCTGGTCGCCGTGAAATACCTGAGGTGCTTTGCGCTGCTAATGGGCGTCGCGTTGTGTGCAATGCGTCTGCTTGCCGAGGAGGGGATGTGGATGCCCCAGCAGATACCTGAGTTGGGAGCCAGATTAAAGGCGCTCGGGTTCAAAGGTGATCCGAAGTCATTTGCGGACCTGACCGGACAGCCCATGGGAGCCATAGTTTCGCTAGGTGGTTGTACGGCTTCCTTCGTTTCGCCCGACGCACTGATTGCAACAAACCATCACTGCGCCACCGGCGGGCTGCAGTTTAACTCTACGCCACAGCGCAACCTGCTGAAAGACGGCTACCTGGCAAAGACACTCGCTGAAGAACTACCGAATGGCCCAGGGTCCCGGGTCTTCGTAACGACCTCGGTGGTTGAAGTAACCAGCGCGATTGCGGGCGGTATTGATCGGCATGCGACAGACCGCGAACGTTACGATTTGATCGACCGAAGGATGAAGGAACGTGTGGCTGCTTGCGAAGCCGACGGACGGCGGTGCAGGGTCGCATCGGTCTTCGGGGGATTGAAGTACTTCGAGATCGCTCAGATGGAGATCAAGGACGTGCGACTTGTCTATGCGCCAGCCGAGGGGATCGGCGTATTCGGCGGCGAGACGGACAACTGGCGCTGGCCGAGGCACACCGGAGACTGGAGCTTTCTACGCGCCTATGTCGGTAAGGACGGCAAGCCTGCGGCATTCTCAAAGGACAATGTCCCGTTCAAGCCAAAGCACTGGCTGAAAGTCTCGGCAGAGGGCATCAAGCCTGGTGATGTGGTCTTTGTGGCCGGCTATCCGGGCCGCACCCAACGTCACCAGACCTACGCAGAAGTGAGGGAGACGACGGAGTGGAGCATGCCCCGCTCGATCCGCCTTGCGCAGCAGCAACTCGCAATCCTGGAGGATCTCTCAAGACGTGATCAGGCTATCGCGTTGAAGGTCGCGGGGCGGGTGCAGGGCCTGAACAATAACCTGACCAATCAGAAAGGCATGCTGGAGGGACTGGTGAAGGGTGGGAGCCTCGCCAAGAAACAGGCACGGGAAAGGGAGCTTGAGACCTGGATCGCGGCCGACCCGGCACGTCAGAAAGAGTACGGTGATGTCCTTCCCGCACTTCGCGCGCAGCAGGTGGAGAGCGAGAAGACACGTGAGAGGGACGCCACGCTGATGGGTCTCTCGGGCGCATCCAGTTACCTGGGCGCGGCCCAAACCCTGTATCGACTTTCGGTGGAACGCGTCAAGGCGGACGTTGATCGCGACGGTGGATTCCAGCTGCGCGACTGGCCCAGAATCCGCGATGGTCAGGAGCGGATGCAGCGAACGCTGGATCTCACCTCAGACCGCGCTCTCTTGCGGTGGGCGTTTGGACTCGCCGCTATGCTCCCGGCGGAGCAACGCATTTTGGCTTTAGACCATGTTGCTGGCTTGAAGCCAGGGATGCCCGCGGCAGATGTCGAACGAGCGATCGACGCGTATCTTGACGGACTGTATGCGGGCACTAAGCTTGGCGAACGCGAATTCCGCCTGAGCCTGATTGAGAAAAACACCGCTGATCTGCTTGCGACCAACGACTCGTTCATTCGCCTGGCCGCCGCGCTGGATCCACTGTCGGAAGCGAACCGGGAGGCGTCGAAGAACCGCTCGGGCGCCCTCTCCCGTCTCATGCCTCGATACATGGAGGCCTTGCTGGCCAAAGCGGGCGGGTTGGTCGCCCCAGACGCCAACAGCACACTCCGAGTGACATACGGCCAGGTGAAGGGTGTGGATGCAAAGGACGGCCTGTACTACAAGCCACAGACCACGCTGGCCGGAATAGTTCAGAAACACACCGGCACGAGGGACTTCGACGCGCCGAAGGTCCAACTCGACGCCATCCAGTCTCTTCGGCTGGGTAGGCAGACCCCATACCTCGATTCAACACTAGGAGATGTCCCCGTCAATTTCCTCTCAACCGTCGATACGACCGGGGGGAATTCCGGGTCGCCGACCTTGAACGCTAAAGGGGAACTCGTCGGACTGCTTTTCGACGGCACCTACGAGTCCGTCGCCTCCAACTTCCTGTTCGACGCGGTAACAACACGCTCGATTCATGTGGACAGCCGCTACATGCTTTGGAATATGACAGACGTGGACGGCGCGTCCAATCTCATCGCGGAGCTTTCGATTGCAACGGCGGCACGTCCAACCGGCCCGAAAGTGGGGAAATAGCGAGTTGGATGAATCCACCCACGCCGATCACAGGCGGATGACGACATCCGGATGTGACTTGTGGTGCAGCCGTAGGATACCGCCTTGCTTGAGGGATTCCCATGTCCACCCTTCGTCGCTCAAAGGTCGTTGACGGAGAGCCAATCCTCCAGCCGTAATTGAGCGGGGCTTCGATTTCAACCTCAGGACCTCGGCCGCACTTCCATCAAACGTGGAGTAGCGAATTTCGTTGGGCAGGTACTCGACTTTACGCACCACCGATGTCGAGCGCAGAAGATGATTCTGGCCCGGCGGAGTGAGGCGCGGACAAGCTCCCATGGCCCGCAGATAGTGCCGCACATAATCGCCATACCCGTCCGTCCACCAAAGTTCGTATGTGTTGAAGTTGGGATAGCGGTTCTTGCCATCGAAATCGACCATGTAGGTGGCCCAGCTTAGCTGGCGGATGGATTCTTCAACACGTGCCGGCTCGCCACTCTCTTCCGCATAACGCAACTCGACAGACGCGTGGCGGGAGGTGTGGCTATTGCCCTGGACGTTGTAGACAGTCTGCTCACCGATGACGGTCAAGCCATACTGCTCCCAGTGCCGGATCGTGAACTTGCCGATCGCCCAGTCCTGCATCGCGCGCACGTCACGCTTCCAGTCCGGATCCCAGGAGGGGTGCTCGAGCATATACCAGGCGAGGGAGCCTTCGTTGATCTCGGTGTCCGACCAGCCGGGAATGTCCTCGAAGAACGGTCCCCACCGGTTGGTCTGCAGCGGGTATCGTTTGAGCCACGCGCTCAACAGGTCTAACGCTCTTTGGTAGGCGGCGGTCTCGCCCGACTTGAGTGCAATCAACGCTTCAAATAGCCGCAGTGCTCCGGTCCAGTTGGTGGTGTAGTGGGATTTCACCTCGCCGGTGACCGCGTTTACCTTGAACGGCAAGGGGGAGTTTTCCGCGTCCCCCGGAGTGGTCCGAGCAGCGAGCGTCAGTGCGATGCTCTCAGCGGCTTCGAGGTACTTCTTATCTGCGGTGATCTTGTATAAGTCAACCAGCTCCGCAGCAAACGACGCTGCCTTGTCTGGTTGGGTGATATCCTTGCCGGAGGTCAGGTCGCCGTCGTACACGGCATTTCGCGTGAGGTTACAGGGATAGGGAAGGTTGGGCCAGGCTGACGACCGGGAAGACAGACTGTGGGCCAGGTAGTAATCCGCCTGGTAGATCATGTTGTCCACTACTTCGCGGTCGCCCGAGTAAGCGTAGTACAACTTCCACGAAGACAGAAGCATCGCAAACTGGTCGCCACCCACTCCCTGATCTTCCAGGGTTCTAAAGACCAGGTACTTCTTGACGTTCAGCCCGCCGTAAGGCTTGCCGCCCGGAGCGAGTTCGTAGAACGCCGGCATGTATTTCCAGTAGTTCCACACCAACCCCAGAACGTGTTCGTAGGCCGTGCCTGGATCGTCGGAATACCACGGCAGTAATTTGCCGTCGCGATCCGTCCGGATGTCATGAAAAATGAGTTTGCGTTGTTTACCGACCTCCGCCGACTGCGCCCGGGCCAATGGGCAAAGGCAGGCGGCGGCTAGCAATACGGCGATCCCACCGAGTACTCGCATCCAGCACCTCGCAAAGACTGAGCGGTAATCCGGCGCCTTCAGGCGCCAACCACTCGGGTCCCAAAGCGGTCCGCTCCGGCGGAACTGCCTTCGAAAACATACGGCTCGAAGCCCCGCGCAGCAGCGTACTGTCGCACGACGTCGAAGAACGATTCGGCAGCTGTTTTGAGCCCCAGAACAACCACCGTGCCGCCGGCCCCTCCGCCCGACACCTTTGCCCCGTAGAGTCCATTCCTCGAACCCGCCTCGCGCACCAATTCTAGGATCTGGTCGATCGCTGGACAACCCAGGCCGCACTCGGTGTAAGCCCAGTTGGACTGGTACATCAGTTCGCCCATGATCCTAAACGCCTCGTCCGACCCGACTCCAGCCGAGCCGCCCGCCAGCGCGACGAAAGTCCTGATCCGAAGATTCTCCTCGATGGCGTAGCGGGTGCAGGCCCTGACCCGATAGCGAACGCCATCGTGCAGCGTGCTAAAGGGATCCACGTGCTCACGGGCGAGTGCGAGATACTCGCTGGAGGTCATGAACTCGGGGAGTTCGGCTTCGTATCTTGAACGGAACAGCGAGGCGTCAATGTCGGAGAAATAGCCATTCCAGCGCGGGTCGGCGAAACGCGGGATCTTGCCGCTGGCATCGAACCGTACCGGGAGCCCCTCCAGGTCGCAGATCAACTTGTAACCCATGAAGGAGGCAGCGCGAGAGGCTTCATACTCGACGCCCGATACCATGTGACTGACGCCCGAATCAATGCCCCAAACTGTCACCTGATCGGGCAAGCGAACCAGGGGATACGGGAGGCAGGGCTGGCACAACAGTGGCAGCACGTGCCCCTCGTCGCCGAGCACGGCCGCGGCTTGGTCCATGATGCCGCACCCGGATTCCGCGATCACGTTCTCCACCCACTGGCACGCCTCAGCCAGTTCAATGCCGGCGAGCGGGATGCCGTAAGCCGCTACCGCAGCCTTCATGACGGCCACTTCGACGGCAGCCGAAGAGCTTACGCCTTTGTTGAGCGGCACATTCGACTCAATGTAGATCGTCGCCCCGCGCTCCAGTTTCTCCGGATAACGGCAGAGCAGGAGGTGGAACAGACCCGCGACGTAGCTTGTCCAGCGGATGTCTGGCGATTCGTTCACCATACGCCGCGTCTCCGCCTCGCCGGTTAACGAGGAGAGCGAGAACTGGACCGTGGAACGCCACCCGCTCGCCGCCATCTGCGGATTGTTCAACACGAGCAATCCATCGTCGCGGAGTTGTGCGGCGGCCCAGGTGGCTTCCCTGATGGTGGCTTGAAAAACCAGCCCACCGGTGAAGTCCACGTTTCCGCCCATTACGTCCATGCGTCCCGGTGAGCGGGCGATGAAGACCGGTCTCGGACGGTCGAAACAGCCGCCGGGCCGCCGCAACTCTTCCACGGTGGCTTGGAATTCGTTCATTTCGCCAATTCCCGAATTGATTTGGTCACGTACTCGATGGCCTCTTCCGTCAACCGCGGGTGGATCGGGATGCTGACGTACTCCTGGAACAACCGCTCGGCGACCGGACACTCGCCCTCGCCGTGACCCTGGTTGCGATACACGGTGGTCAGATGAATCGGCATGTAGTGGGACCACACCTTAATGCGCTTTTCTGTGTAGATCTTCCACATGAACTCCTCCTTGCTCATCCCGAATTCCGGTTTGACAAGGACGCCGTACACGTGGAAAGCGTGCTTCACATCCGGTGAGACGTAGGGCAACACAAGGCCCGGAATTCCTGCGAGGCGTTGGTTGTAGGCAGACGCGATTTCAGCTCGCCGTGCGTTGAGCGCGTCGAGGCGGCGCAATTGCACGATCCCAACGGCGGCCTGCATGTCCGTCATGCGGTAGTTGAACCCTACTCCGTCGAAATCGAGGTACCAGTAGCGCATGCCCATAGGCGTCACCGATTCGTCGATGGGCAAGTACTTGCCTTTGGGGTCGTAGGTCCGGCAGCAGAGGGACCGAAAAGAGAGCATCTTCTCGTAGAGCCCGCGGTCGCTGGTGGTGTTCATGCCGCCTTCGCCGAGGGTGACCATGTTCTTCTGCTGATGGAAGCTGAAACAGCCGATGTCGCCGAGCGTCCCGCTCTTGCGGCCCTTCCATTCAGCGCCTGCTGCGTGAGCGCAGTCCTCGATCACGCGAATGCCGCGGGGGCGGGCGATCTCGTTCAGAGCATCCATATCGCAGCACTGTCCATACAGGTGCACAGGGAGAATGACTTTCGTTCGCGGAGTGATCTTCGTGGCGACCGAGACTGGATCGAGGTTGAGCGTGCGCTCGTCTACGTCCGCGAAGACGAGTCTCGCGCCGAGGGCCGCTGCGGCATTGGCGGTGGAAATCCAACTGATCGGCGTGGTGATGACTTCGTCCCCGGGACCGACGCCCGCCGCGATCAAGGCCAGATGCAGGCCCGCCGTCGCAGAGGTCACGGCGAGGCCGTGGTCGGCCCCGCAGTAGGCGGCGAAGCCTTCCTCGAACGCCTTCACCTTGGGGCCGGTGGACGGTGCGTTAGCCTTCATCACCTCCAGCACGGCGGCGATTTCCTCTTCGCCGTAAATCGTTCCGTGATTGAATTCAAGCTCGTGTATCGCTTTGGGCAGCTGCATGAAGACACCTTTCTAAAACCATGTCGCAAGTCGGCATTTCAATGCCAGTTTCCTGGCTCAGCCGGCGGGTAAGTAGGAAATGGTCGAAGCCGCGGGGAGCCCGGCCGGGCAGCGGTTCGCGTTGCGCCTCGACCAGCATGCGGGCAAATCCCAAGCGGTCGGCGAGTCGGCAAACCAGCTCGAATCTGGAAATCGAGTCGAGAGCGCCGATGTGGTAGATTCCCCGTGTCTGGTCCAGTTCGATCAGACACAGAATGGCATGGCAGATCGTGTCGGCGTCAATCGGGTTGCGATACTCGTAGTCGGGCACCCGGACAACTTGTCCCGCACGAAACGAGTCCGCCAGCTTGTTCAGCATGGCATTGGTCCGGGACGCCGCGGAGAACCCGAGCACCAGGGCCGGACGCAGGATAATGGCATCGGGCAGGATCGCCATCACGCCCACTTCTGCCTGAGCCTTGGTGCGCCCATAAACACTCAGTGGCGTCGGTGGATCCTCTTCCACGTAGCCGTGGCGCGAGCCATCGTAGACGGCAGCTGACGAAGTGTAGACGAAGCGGACTCCGCGGCGAGCGCATTCATCCGCGACGCGCACCGCTCCATCCACGTTCACTGCCCGGGCCAATTCGGGCTGACGCTCGCACTGGTCGATGTCGGCGATGGCAGCTAGCATCACGATGGCATTCGGGCGGACGGCGTCGAATCCATTCACAACGCTAGCCTGATCGGTGACGTCCATTTTGATTTCGTCAGGCTTTGCGGGCTCCGCAAGATCCGCCCGAAAGACATCGTAGCCGTCGTAGGCGATCGCCGCCAGACGCTGGCCGATGAACCCGCTCGCGCCTACGATCAGGAGCCGCCTGTTGTGATCCACCATGGTCAGTTCGACCTGTCACGGTCAATGGGAGCTGCGATCCGGGAGGCAACGGCGGAATCGGCTCCACTCCTGCTGTCAACGTTCGTCATTCTGCTTGTCTTCACGGTGCTTCCAATGGTGTTAGGTTTTAACAATTGCTCCACTTGAAGTCAGATTCTCTCACGCGTCCCAGTGGCTGTCAACGACGGCCTCAATGCCTGCCGTAACTCGGATATATCTGCATGCGGTCTCCGTACAGGGTGATTGTCCGGCACCGGGTTGTGTGGCAGAATCGTCATGTGAATTTCTCACATACGGAGCGCTCAGATCGCTCCGACGCGATCATGGCGACGCTCCTCAAGAAGGTCCACGCGACCTTCTCCGAGTTGGCCGCGGAGTTCGGAGTCTCTGAGATGACGATCCGCCGCGATATCGAGGAATTGGCCGGAGACGGCCAAGTAATCCGCGTTCCGGGTGGGGTGAGAATCGCGCGAGGATTTCTCGCGGAAAAATCGTTTCTCGAACGCGATAAGCGGATGGCGCGGGAGAAAGAGAAGATCGGGAGACTGGCGGCATCCCTGGTACGTGACGGCGAATCGGTGGTCCTCGATTCCGGCACGACCACGCTGTATATCGCACGTCATCTGCGCGACCGCCGTTGCACTGTGTTCACTTTCTCGTTGGCTGCATTGGTGGAACTCGCCGAGAGCAGCACCGTGCGGGTGGAAGTAATCGGCGGCGTTTACCGCCCCAGCAGCCACGACTTCGTGAGCCTCGCCGTCGCCGAAGCGCTCGACTGCATCCGTGCCGACAAGGTGTTCTTCGGAGCGGCTGCGCTTTCGCTCGACGATGGCGTGATGGTGAACGATCCTGAGGCACAACGCGCGCTTCTGGGCTCAGCCCGCGAGCGAATCCTAGTCGCTGACAGCGGCAAGTTCGACCAGACAGCGCTGTACCGCTTCTGCGGGTTGGATTCCTGCGATCTGGTCATCACCGACGACGGAGCACCCTCCGGGAAGTTGGAAACGCTACGAGGCGTCACTCGCGTGAGGGTGGCGAAATAGGGTTCAAACCATGACCGAAATCACACGTTTTCTCGCGCCCTTGCGGTCCATTCACGCACGAATTCGCGACACGGTGGTCGATGCGTGCGAGCGTGCATCGGAAGGAGCACTCAGCCAGGTGGTCGCGGACGGTGAGGGCGACACCATTTATGCCGTGGACCGTGTAAGCGAGGAGTTGCTGGTAGAACTATTCGAGCGCGAAATTGCTACTCTCGCTCCCATCGTTTTGATCGCGGAAGGACTTCCGGGCGGACAGATGGTACTCCCTCGGGGTACTGCGCCGGAGTTGGCTGCATTCCGCGTGATTGCGGACCCCGTGGACGGAACGCGCTGCCTGATGTACCAAAAGCGCAGCGCCTGGATACTGACGGGCATCGCCCCCAACCTTGGTGAGACTACCACGCTCGCCGACATCAGATTGGCTGTCCAGACAGAGATCCCATTGGTCAAACAGCACCTTTCAGACACGATGTGGGCGATTTGGGGCGCCGGTGCGGAGGCCGAACGGCATAACCGGATCAGCGGCGAGGACCGTCCACTCGTGCTGCGGCCTTCCAAGGCGTCAGACCTAGCGCACGGCTTCGCTTCGGTGACTCGTTTCTTCTCGGGCGGGCGCGACATCCTGGCTTCGATTGACGACGAAATCACGCTCGCCGCCGTCGGGTTGCGCGGGAGAGGCAAAGCCTATTGCTTCGAAGACCAGTACCTCTCCACCGGAGGGCAACTCTACGAACTGATGAGCGGTCACGACCGGTTCCAGGCCGATCTAAGGCCACTCCTAGCCGCAACGCTCAGGGCCCGCGGACTCACGCTTGGGCTATGCTGCCACCCCTATGACCTGTGCACGGAGCTCATCGCGCGCGAACTCGGGGTGCTGGTCACGAATGAATGCGGTGCACCGCTCTCCGCTCCCTTGGACGTCGAGGCGGAGTTGGCTTGGGCCGGATACTCTAACGAACACATCCGGGCCAACATACAGCCTCTGCTCGCCGCGGCGCTCGAACGCCGTGGCTTGCTCGCACAATGAATCCGGCGTTAGAAGAACAGCCGCAGGCCGAACTGCATGCGGCGGTTGTCCACCGAAGTAGAGAAGATCTGGCCTTCGTTGGGATCGCCCACCGTATTGTCCGGTGTCGAGAAATTCGGATGGTTGAAGGTGTTGAATGCGTCCATGCGGAACTGCAGGTTGGCGCGCTCGGTGAGCTTAAAGGTCTTGAAGAGCGACGAATCCAACTGCTGCAGACCGGGGCCGTGGAGTGGATTGATACCGGCGTTGCCGTAAGTATCGACCGCTAGATTGTCCACGAAGCAACTCGTATCGAACCACATGTTCACATTGGGGCTCAACACCGAGCCATTGCATACGCGGTTGGCGCGATTACCCTGGCCGTTATTCAACAGGCTCACACCCGAACTGACGTCAAAGCGCAACCCGCTCCGCACCGTGAGGAAGGCGGAGTATTGCCAACCGCCCAGCAGTGCGTCGACTGCGCGGTTTGAATTGCCGAGGAACCGGTTGCCATGGCCAAACGGGAGCACGTAGACAAACTGGGCCGAGAAGGAATGCGCAATGTCCTGCTGAGTGGGGCCATAATATTGCCAGATGTTCTTTGGGTCGATGTTATTCCCGTTGGAGAAGTTTCGACCGTGCGCATAGCTCGCGCTGATCGTGATGCTCTTTCCGACTTGCGCGACGAAGCGCGCCGTTAGCGCATCGTACCAACTCGCAGTGTTGGAGAACTGTATTGGGATGTCGCCCAACTGCGGGTACAGGCTGGCGAGAGGCCTGGCCCGGCTGTAGTCCACGCCCAGCGGCTGCGGAGGCGCCTGATTAATGTTGGTCGTGTGGTTGTTGTGAAGACCGCGGACGCTGAGATAGCCGATATCCAGTAGCATCCCATGTGCCAACTCGCGCTGCACGTTCAGAGATGTCTGAGCCACCTGCTGGCTCTTCCAATTCATGTCGGTGCCGCGGATTACGGCATTCTGCGGAATCACGAGTTTGCCCGACGTATCGTATACGGCGCTGGCTAGCGGCAGACCGTCACGCGACAACAAGAGACTCGGCGTGAGGCTATTTGTCGCGAGCAGCGCCTGCTTGGCGTAGTTCGGATACCCCAGGCCCAGGATCGTCAACGGACCACTCCAGTAGGCCTGCCAGTAGGAGACACCGAATCCGGCGCGCACGCTGGTCTTGCCGTGATCCGGCGACCAGGCCAGTCCGAGCCGGGGGCCAACGTCACCTTTGTCCAGGTTTAACGCCGGGCTGCGCATGTCCTTCGTGGCCACAACGAGTAGGTTGGTCTGGTCGTTCCAGTTCGACTGCCGGTTGTAGCGCTCCACGGGCCGCGTCGTGAGTTCGTAGCGGAAGCCGATGTTCAATGTAAGTGACGGCAGAATCTTGAAATCGTCCTGCGCGTAGAAGGCATTCTGCCAGTAGGATTGGTAAGGCCAGCCATTGACGAATCGGGCGCGGGCGCTGCTGGTCATCGTGCCGAGGAGAAAACTTGGATAGGCGAAGGGCGGCGCAACGCCGGCATAAGAAGTCATCGCCGGGTCGAAGGACAGGGTACCGCGCGGATCGTCTCCGCCGATCGTGTCCGCCGACGTGTCTTCGACATGGTTCAGGTTGAACCCGGCCTTGAAGGTGTGTTTGCCTTTCACCCAGGTGAAGTTATCGGTAATCGAAATCGTGTTGCTTATAATGAACGCCACCCAGTCCGGCTGGCCGAAGTTCGAAATCGGACTCAGCGAGTAAGTCTCCCACATGCCCTGAGTGATCGGGTCGCCCAGGTTGCCGTTCGGAATCCCGTAGTAGTTGTTCCAATTCTTGTTCATCGAATTGGAACTCGTATTCACATGCGTGCGGTCGTATCCAACACGTGCCTCGTTCGCCATGGACGGATTCAGTGTGGAAAGCAGCGTGAGCTGCATATTCTGGTTAACACTGTGCGAATTCGCCTGCCCGTCCTGGAAGAACTGGTTGATGGATGTCAAATTGGCACTAGTTGAGTTCAACACGGTGTACCTGAAGAACGCCCTTTGCTTGTCGGAGGCGTTGAAATCCACACGGCCGTCGCCCACCTGGGCATTCTGCGAGTTCCTGTACCCGTAATGCAGATTGTTGGTGAGTCCCGGGAGATTGGCTACCCCGAAGACGTTCTCGGAGTTCATCTTGGCGGAAGCCGGGTCGAATCGTCCCACGGGAATGATATTGCCGACGAACGGCGTAGCCGAAGTTACGTTGCCGTTTGCATCGATCACACGCGAGAACGGATCGTAGAGCTGATTGTAGGTCGCGTCCGTTCCCGATGGCGGCGTTAGGGAATATAGCTCCGAGAAATTGCCCTGATACATGTTCGCGGTAGGGGCGCTGGCGAATTCGGAGTTGCTGGTATTGAACAGGGTCCCCTGGTAGTCTCCAAAGAAGAACAGCTTGTTTTTCTTGATTGGGCCTCCGGCCGCGCCTCCGAACTGATTGCGGCGGAAGGGCGTTGCCTGGGACGCGAAGAAGTTGATCGCATCCGTGGCGTCGTTGCGCAAATACTCAAACGCAGCTCCGTGATATTCGTTCGTGCCGGACTTGGTCACAACGTTGATCACCGTGCTGCCAGAGAACCCGTATTCGGCATCGTACTTACCGGCATAGACCTGGACTTCCTGCACCCCTTCGATGGGTGGAACTACGCCCACATAGGCGTTTTGCGGTTCGCGGTTAAATATGCCTTCGATGTAGACTCCATTCGCGTTGGCGTCAACCCCACCCACGGACGCTAATTGGGGGCGTGTAAGGCCGACGGCCGAACCGTTTTCACCTCCGTTGGAGCCATAATTGCCGCTACCCCCACCGTTGTTCGCTCCGGGAAGCAAATTCATCTGATATAAGGGGTTGCGATCGATGTTGGGCAGCTGATCAAGCGCCTTGTAGCCGAAAGTCTGAGTCAATTCGGCGCTTTCCATGTTCACCGAGATGGGATGCGCCTGCACCTCAACTTCCTGCTGCACCTCGCCGATCCTCATCGAGAAATCGGTTCGGGCCGTCCCACCCGCGGTCACTTCAACTCCCTTTTCGACGCTCTTCTGAAAGCCCGGCGCAACGACCTCCACGGTGTAGTGGCCGGGAATAAGGAAGTTGAGCAAGTAGCTGCCATTCTCCTGGGTCTGCGCCGTCGTGGTGACCGAAGTCTCCGCGTTGGTGGCCTTGACCGAGGCGTGCACAATAGCGGCGTTGCTGGAATCCGTGATGATTCCAGAGATCTTGCCGGTGTTGATCTGCGCCACTAGGGAGGACAACCCCCATACGGTGATCATGAGACCGACGATGCCGGCGCGTAAGAGACTGTGTGCTGTGGGCTGAACGCTGCTAATCTTCAAGCCGAACCTCCTTAACACTCACCAAAGCGATGCTGCGGCTGCACGATCATACCTTTATCCCCAGACACGGTCGATGCAGTCCCATCGCGCGCTGGAATTCGGGGCGAACCAGTCCGGCTTCGGTGAAGCGGGCACGGCTCAAACCGCCCGCTCCTCAAATGGCGTGCTCTTTAACTGTTAAGACCCACGAATCGTACGAGTGATCATACGTTTAATGCGATCCACTGTCAATACCGCCGTTGACTCCGCGCCCAACTCCGTAAGCCCGGGATCGGTCGACCCTGTACGTGATCTGTATTCAGTGTCTTGCGGCTCCAAGCCGGGCACGCGACATTTGCGCGGCCTTCGCGGTCGACTTAACTTGGCGGCATTCTGACACGAAGATGAATATGAGTGTCATATTCAAATGCCAAGCCATCCCGTTCTCGAAATGCGCGGAAGCCTGGTTCGCAGCGTCGGCCGACTACGCGACTTGCTCCCAGGTTCCTTCATCGAACGCAAACACGCCTGCGGCCGCCCCAATTGCCGCTGCGCCAATGGCAAGATCCTGCATACCCAGTATCAGATCGCTGTCCTGGTCTAGGGCAAGC
This sequence comes from uncultured Acidobacteriia bacterium, assembly GCA_903909435.1. Classification (GTDB taxonomy): domain Bacteria; phylum Acidobacteriota; class Terriglobia; order Bryobacterales; family Bryobacteraceae; genus CAIVVT01. The sequence continues at coordinate 45,315 of CAIVVT010000003.1, forward strand.
GGAGAGGCTTCAACGTGCCCGCCAGACTGGCCGAACAGGTCCGCAAGCAAGTCGAGATGCGTGCGCGATTCGATGCCGCAACTGCGTCCATCTGCCGCATCAACCTGAGGCGGTTTCTTAAGGAAAAGGAGCAGCAATCGGCATCTCCTGCCCCTTCCTGAAGCCCGGACGTGCATTGCGATGAACTTCGGAGAAGGGGCGACGGCGGTCCGTCGGAATCCGGGGACCAGCGGGTGGATGAGATCGCCCCCTCAGCCACCCTCCGGTTTCGGGGCACCACGGACTGAAAGCTATTCTGGGGCCTTCAGCGATTGTGGTATCCTTTCCGGCGACCATCCCAAATTGGGTGCCCACCCGCCTTGATCGCGGGACTCGAGCATGGCGAACTACCAGACTTCACAGGGGGAATAAATTGCGCGCCCTTACAACACTATTAATGTTTTTTGTCGGCAGCGGTGCCTTTGCGGAGGACCCCTTTCCCGTTGTGTCCGTCGTCAACGCCACAACCATTGCTGGCCGGCCCGTACAACGCGACAGCGAAGGCAAACTCCTGCCTTGGCCGATGCCTAGTAATATAGGTTATTCCTACAATTCTCATTTCATGACGCAGTGGAGTATCATGTGGGACCAATATAATAGAAACCGCTATTACAATTTTCACTGTTGTTTCGATTTTGATCGAACAAGTTACGAAATGCAGGCTGATTGGCATTGGGCAAACTCTACTGCATATTTGCGGGCGATGATGCAAGGGTTCATAGAGCGCCTGTATCCGTACACCGGCGATCCAAACACGCTTTTATTCCTACAGGACTTCATGGATTACGAATTGGAGAACGGGCTCACACCGGCCGGCTATGCCTGGGCGGGTGTTCCTTACACCTCGGCCAATCCGGGAGATCGTCATTACACCGGCTGGAGTGCGCATGGGGAGGATTATCTTGAACCACATGTGGTGGGTGAAGATGGGTACGCCTACTTGCGCTTCTATGAAGCGACTGGGAATACAAAGTACCTGCAAGCCGCCATCCGGTGCGCGGAGGCGCTCGTAAAGAACTACAGGGTGGGAGATGCTGCAGTCTCGCCGTGGCCGGTCCGTTGTTATGCGCGTGATGGAAAAGTAGAGGGGAAAGGGATGGGCCCTTATTCGGCTAATGTGGTAGAACCTATCATGTTGTTCGACGAACTCATCCGACTGGAACAGGGCAACGTGGCGGCCTACAAGCGCGTTCGACAGGGAGCGTGGGACTGGTTTCACAAATATCCGATGCAGAACAATGTGTGGGTTGGTTACTTTGAGGATGTGGCCCCCACTATGGAAAACATGAATCAGGTGATTCCTCTCGAGTATGCGCGGTACGTCCTATTGAACCCGGACAAAGACAGGAACTGGCACGAGAATTCCCGCAAGCTAATCGAATGGGTTAAGACGACGCCAAGGTGGCCAAAATACATTGTTCATGGGGCAACTGTCACAACGGAACAAGGTAATGGAACGACGTTTTGCTGCAATAAACCCAACGAGTGCTGTGATAGCCACACGTCCAGACTCGCCGCCGTCGAGGCGCTTTACTATGCGCAAACCGGCGACGCAAACTACCGCGATCAGGCGTTCCGATCCTACAATTGGGTGACCTACTGGCAAGGTATGCCGGCCGGAGCCCATGCGCCTTTGGCAACCAGTGGTGGTTTACGGACGAGTTTGCCGATGGACCCCGCCGCCTGATGGATGGGCTCTGGGCCGTGCCCGAGTGGGCGCCCGCCGACGAATCGCATTTGCTGGGTTCAAGCTCTGTCGTGACCAAAATCGTCTACGGGATGGGCTCCGTCACCTACTCGACTTTCGACCAGACTTCCACCGATGTTCTGCGCCTGCGATTCAATCCTGAATCGGTTTGGAGTGGCGGCAAACAGTTGGCGCCGCGAACTGACTTGAGCCAGGAAGGTTACACCTTCGACAAGCGCATCCGTGTGCTTCGCATTCGCCATACCCAATCCCGCGACGTGGATGTGCAAGGACCTGCCTCCGAGCCAATTCCCCAATTCGTCGATTTCGACAATCCCCACGTCGCAGCCAACGCTCCATTGCTTGGACAGTATCCGTCAGGGGTGATCGACTGGGGCAGCGGCGAATGGAAGGTCTGCGCGCCGGGCGGGCGCATGAGCACTTTCTCGCTTTGTGCCTCGGACGCAAAGAGCCAACGCGCCTCCTTCCATTTCGCCTTTCCACGCACTCTGATGAGCCTGGATGTCTATAACCCGACCGATCACGAAGTGACTTTCACGCTCCGCGCGCCCGAAATGCGGGAAGTCACTTTCCGCATAAAGGCGGATGAATTGAAGCGGGTTAAGACAACGTGGATGAACCGAGCTTCCGCGGTGAGTTTCGAGTCCGAAGAACTCGGCGCCCTGCGCTTCGACAATCTCGCGTTTTCGTCATACTTATGGGCGCAATTGAACTGGTCCGAATAATCCGGCTTGCGTTGGAGATTTGCGATCGGACAACTTGCGGGGAAGTGGCGGATGCCCCGCCGCGCAAGCGGGCAGCGTGCTGCTGGCGCAGGGTACTTGGGTGCTCTTCGCCACTACTGAACGGTCCAATGCCGGGTCCGCCGGAGCACCGAGGTTGTATTTCGAGCAATCAATCGTGGGCGGTTCTGACAGTTTGCAATGGTATGATGGCTTTTGGTGACGCAACTTCCTCAGCGCAGTTTTAGGCGCGGCCGGCTCAGCGAGCAGATGGTGCTCGAACTGGAACGTATGATTGCCGAGGAGTTTCCGACCCCAGGAGACCGGCTCCCGAAAGAGAGCGAACTCGCCGAGAGGTTCCACGTCAGCCGCATCGTCGTGCGCGAAGCGATCAAGGTACTTGAAGACCGGGGAGCGCTGGAAGTGCGGGCCGGCAGCGGGACTTACGCGCTTGCTCCCTCGATTGAAAAGGTGAAGGATTCGCTCAAACGGCTCTTTAAGGACCATCCATTTCCCTCGCAGAGCGATGCGGCATTGATGCTTGAATTGCGAGGCGTTCTGGAGGAATCCGTTGCCGGTCTGGCCGCGGTGAGAGCGACGCCCGAGGACCTCGAATCGATGTACGCTGCCCTGGTCGAAATGCAGGCGGGCCGCGGCGACGAGGACACGGCGGAGGCCGATCTGCGGTTCCATCTGGCCGTCGCCCGCGCAGCACATAATCCCTATTTTGAGATGGTCATCGATCCTCTCACGAGCGTCTTCATCCAGCAGATCCGTTTGACTAACTCCTATAACGTCGGCGTGGATCTGCATCGAAGCGTTGCGGACGAGATCCGCAATGGAAATCCGGTAGGTGCGCGCCAAGCGGTTCGCCGGCTGATGCGGAACACCCTGGATTACAGCCTGAAAGCGATTCGGCTGATGGAAACCACGGAAGGTAATCAAACGGAACACGCGTCAGGAGCGCTGAAGTAGCAGCCCTCTCCTCAACGACTCTTCCCTGTACTTCCAATGCTCTATTGGATGGTGATGTCGCCCGATTTGGCGTGCCGAACCCGCAGCACTTTCAGCGCGGGATCGAAGCGCCAACCAGGGTGATCGTCGTCGTTGTTCCGGACCAGCTTCGATAAGCCTTCTACTACCGTGCGCGGCTCGAATCTCAATCGCAGGACTTCAGCCCCCGACTTGTCGAAGGTGGAATAGGCAACCTTTCCGGGAGCGTACTCGATCTTCTTGACCACCGAGGTAGACCGCAAGATGTGGTTCCCTGCCTCCGGGGCCCACTGCGGTTGGGCGCCCATGGCATATAGGAAGTGCCGGATGAAGTCGCCATAGCCGTCGCTAAACCAGATCCCCCCTTGCTCAGTGTCCGGCGCGTCGTAGCAAGCACCGCTCGGTTTGCACATGTACGTCGCCCAGTTTAGGGATCGGTAAGCTTCGTCAGCTTTCGCGGTATCGTCTTGCAGTTCCGCCCAGCGCGCCAGAATCGACGCATAGCGGGATGTGTGGCTGCCCATCTTGGGGACGTAGCCGAGTTGCTCGGAGATGGTCCTAGCGCCCAATTGCATCCCGGGGAATTTCCCTTTGTCCACGCCAAAGGTTCGCTCGACGAAATCAATGAGGCCGGCGACGTGGGCGCGCCATTCTGGGTCCGTTTCGGGATGCTCCATCAAATATCGCGCCGTCTCCATGGGACTGTACTGGTTCAGGTTCGTCAGATCGCGCGCGATAGGAATGTCCTCGAAGTAACCCGTCCAGACGTTGTTTCGCAGGGGGACGTCCACAAGCCATTTCCACGCGACGGCGCGGGCCGCCGTGTACCTCACCGGTTCGCCCAGTCGAAGCCGAGTCAGTTCATCGAACAGGGCAATCGCGCCGATCACGTTGGCCGTGTACTCCTCGCGGACCCTGCCCAGTTCCGCGTACACGCGGAACGGCCACGGGGAGTGCTTCTCATCGCCGGGGCGGATGTTGCGAGCGAGCGCTCCAGCACAGGCGATAGCAGCATCGCGGTACCGGCTCTCGCCCGTCAGCTTATAGAACTTCAGGTAGCCGAAGCCGAGTTCCCCCACTTTGTCGGGTTCGATAACCCCGTAGCCGTCGCCGCGCCCGGGTTGCTTGTCGTCGTATTGAAACTCATAAGCGCCGCGATATTCGGGCGAGCTGTGATCGGAACTAGCATAGGGCACGCCGCCCCAGAGCCAACCGGCCGGTGTGGTTCCGTGGGCCAACTGGTAGTCCAGCAGGCGGCGCTCGAATTCGACCACGCGAGCGTCGCCTGAATATGCATACCACGCGGCCGCGGAATCAGCGAACATGGCGTTGAGGCCGGCGGGGTTGTGCGGCCAAGCGGTACCTGCTCCCTTTTCGACATTCAGGCAGCAATAGGCCAGGTACACAGGCAAGCCCGTCTTCGGGTCTTTAGGAATGTTGTTCAACAGGAAGTCCCAGGAGGCTGTGAGCATCCGACTGTAAGCGCCACTGCCTGGCCCATTCCAGGGCTCGAGTTTGCCGGCCGGGTCCAGACGCACCGGATGGCCGTTGAAGGTGCCCTGCGCCGGAGCGGGCAAGGTGCCAATAGCTGCTACTGAAATCCACGCTAAAACGAAAGTTCGCTTGTTCACTTGCGGCTCCTGCCTGACCTAAATTGGAGTTCTACCAAGCGTCATTGCACGACGATCTCGCCGGAATCGTTGTGCCGAACCCGTAATACTCCCCGTTTCCCGTCGAACGTCCAGCCTGGATTGTTCAAATCACCCCGCTTTGCGAGCGCGACGCCACCAGCCATCACCCACTCGGGAACGAACTTGAGCCGAAGGACTTCCATGGACGCCTTATCAAAAGTCGTGTAGGAGACGCGACTGGCGGCGTATTTCACCTTTTGCACCTGGGACGTCGAGCGCAGGATGTGATCCTCTCCGTTCGGTGCCCACTCGGGCACGGCACCCATGGCCGCCATGAAATGCCGGATGTAATCGCCGTAGCCGTCGCTGAACCACAGGCTCTGATCCACCGGCCCCACGTGCACGAATCCATCATCCCTGCACATGTAGCTCGCCCATGTAAGAGATCGGCGGGCCTTCTCCTTCGCCGTCTCATCACCGGTCGTTTCAGACCACAGCGCCAGTACCGAAGCGTAGCGCGAGGTGTGGCTGCCCATTTTGTTCATGTCCATGATCTGCTCCGAAACCGTGTTGGCGCCCCACTGCACGGCAGGTTCGAGCGGCGCGGTGGCAGAAAACGCGCGGGTATCGACGACGAAGGTCCGCTCTACGAAACGAATCAATTCTAGAGAGTGTTGCTTCCAGTCCGCATCGAATTCGGGGTGCTCCAGCAGATAGCGGGCCGTCTCCATTGGGCTGTACTGATTCAAGTTGTACGGAAAGCGCTGCAGGTAGACGTCTTCGAATAGACCGGACCAAAGCATGTCGTTCACGGGGTACTTCAGCGTCCAATCCCAAGCCTTCCGGCGAGCCTCCTGGTAGATCTGCTCATCGCCCAGCCCCAGGCGAAGTAGTTCGTCGAAGAGCCGAATGGGCCCGATGGTGTTGGCGGAATATTCCTCGCGGGCGCGCCCCGTCTCGGCGTACAAGCGGAAAGGCCATGGCGATTGGCCCCATTCTCCGGTGCGGACATTCTTCGCCAGAGCGTTCGCGAACGAGATAGCCGCATCGCGGTATCGCGCCTCGCCCGTAAGTTCCCAGAACTTGAGATAGGCAATCCCTACTTCGCCGACCTTATCCGGCTCAATGACACCGTACCCGTCTCCGATAGCCTGTTCCCCCGGCTGGCCATATTGAAACTCGAACGATCCACGATACTCGGTGTCGCCGTGATTCGCGCTCGCATATGGCACGCCGCCCCAGGCCCAAGTTCTTGGCGTAGTGCCGTGCGCGAGTTGGTAGTCGAGCAGGTCCTTCACAAGGTTGAGCACCGCCCGATCGCCGGAGTACGCGTAGAAGGCGGCCGCACTGTCCGCTAGGCTGGCGTTCACAAAAGCCGGATTATGCGGCCACGCCGTGCCGTGCATGGACTTCAGGTCCATGCAGCAGTAAGAGTAAAACGTCTTCAAGCCATTCTTTTCCGTCGGGACTTTCGTCAAAAGGAAATCCCACGCCAGGCGGACTACCCGATCGAAGGCCTCGTCCTCTGGCGTGACCCAGGGTATCAGTCTCCCTGTTGAATCGAGCCGGATCGCGTGACCGTTCAAAACCTCCTGCGCGGGCGTTGCGACAATCAGGCAGATTGCCAGCAAAGCCGAAGTTGTGAGACGAGAAACTGTACTCAATGCCTCTCCTATCGACGGTCAGACCAGAGGAGTCCGGGGGCGCAGCCACGGAGCTCCGGGCCGACATCCGAAAGCGAATTCCCGCTGAAAGCGGTCCCAAACGGCGAACCCAGACTCGGCTGCCGAGCGAATCCAGACTCCAGAAAGCCACACTCGGGCGTACCTGTCAAGTATGATGTTTCGCATTCAGGCAGATAATCGCGCATGGCAGGCATCGTCCGCACACGAGCGCATCATGCGTTTTCAGGAAGTGAGGATCGGCCTAACTCTTTCCTTATCAGAGTGTTCGAGAGGCGATCCGAACAACGAACCAGGACGAGGCCCACGGACATGAGCACGTCCGGTTAGCGCGTTCAGCAGCGAACATCCGGGCGAAACGATCACATGTTATGGCACGATTCGCCCCTCGGCAGAGGACTCGTCGCGTTGAAGCGAATCCGCCAAAAGCAATTGATTCAACTCGCACTAGAGGACGATTGAGGACAACCGTGGAACGGGTTCATGCCAGGCGGCTAGTCGTGCGCGCTAACCCGACTTCCACAATTACCTTGACCGGCGGGGATGGCATAAAACATCATATGAATTGTCTAGGCTGAGGGGCTCGAAACGGTTTTCGTCTTTGCGTCACCTCAGACCGGCGAACGAAATAGAGTCAGTGACAAGGAGCACCGCTTGGACGCTGTTGAGACCGCCCATCGATCCACCCAGAGGCGCAAGACAATCTGGTATTTTTTCCTGCTTTCCCTGGCGTGCTTGATCTGGTCGGCACAGGGCACTGCTATCAAGTTCCTGGACCGTCAACTCGGTCCTGTGGCCATCACCTTCTTGCCGTTCTACGTAACCACGCTGCTCATGGTCCCACTGTTACTGAGGGAGCGGCGCCGCAACCCTGACAAGCCAAGTCCCGGCTGGAGAGACTGGGGCAAGTTCGCTGTTGCTGGCGTTGGCGGGCAGGTGCTTGCTCAATTGGGCATGACGTGGGGCATCAGCAAATCACTGGCCTCAAACGGGGCGATTCTCAACCTGATGATTCCGGTTCTCACCGCCGTGCTAGCCACTTTTATGCTGCGCGAGCGGATCACGCTGCTGCGCGTCGGATCGCTTGTGCTCGGCTTGCTTGGCGTATTCTTCCTGTCGTCCGAGGACCTGCGGCAAAGTTCGTTTGGCGAAATGCGCTATCTGCTTGGGAACGGCCTGATCCTGTGTGGCTGTCTCGGATCATCGTTCTACAACGTCTATTGTAAGGGGCTGATGTCACGTTATCAGGAGATCGAGATTCTGATATTCAGCTACATCACCGCATCGGTCGCGAGCATCCCGCTATTGCTGTGGGTGGAGCCATTCCACTGGCAGGTGCTAACGACCTTTGACTGGAAGTCATGGGCCGCCTTCGCGTTTCTGGCATTGCTTATGTACGGTGCATCCATGCTGCTCTTCTTCTCGGCGCTACAGCATCTCGACGTCACTGTGGCCTCGACGTCGCTCTACCTGGTCCCCGTTTTCGGAGTGATTTTGGCCGCCGCCGTTTTGGGCGAACGGCTGAGCGCAATGGCTGTGCTCGGCTCCGCGGTGGTGCTGGCCGGGACGATTCTGATCGTCAAGTACGACACTAGTTACTAGTTAAGGAGTTTGCCATGTACTGCAAAACCAGGCGAATCGCGACCCGACTGACGGCCCTGGCGCTCGCCGTTCCCCTCTTCGGCGCGGCGCAAAGCAGTGTCGCCGCCGTCAAGATCGGCGTCAATCCGGCGCTCCGCTTTCAGGACATCGATGGGTTTGGCGTCAACTTCAACGCCACTTATTTCCGCGATGAACAGAAGCCCATGGTGGACATGCTGGTGAAAGATCTGGGCGCTACAATCTTTCGCCTCGATCCCTACGGCAACACCAATTGGGAGGCAAAGAACGATGATACCGATGCCGGTCACATGAACCTGGAGTATTACAACGACCGTTACTCGACCGGATATTTCGAGACATCCTGGAAGGCCGCGCGCTATCTGAATTCGCTGGGTGTCAAGCCGTTCCTGACCCTCAGCGGCATCACGCCGGAATGGATGAACGACAGCGTCTCCCGGCCCGTCAAGCATCACGTCTGTTCGATGCCCGAACAACTCGCAAAGCGGGTGGACGTTCGCCCGTACCACTTGAATCCGGCTATGTACGAAGAGTTCGCCGAGACCGCTGTTTCCATGCTGGTTTACGCCCGGCAGAAAGCGCATATCGACTTCGAATACTTCAGCCCGGTCAACGAGACGGACTGTTTTCCAATCGAGGGCCCGCGCGTCGATCCGGATGAGGCCCCGAAACTATTTGACGCAGTCGTCAAGCGAATGCGCATGGAGGGGTTGGGTGACGTACGCCTTGTGCTCGTGGACAACAGTCAGCCGGACAACGACTACTTTACCCCGCTGCTCGCCGACGAAGACCTGATGAAGAACGTCGCGATCTTCTCTGTTCACAACTATGGGGTTCCGGCTGGTGCGGTCGCCCCGCATTTTGCGACGATTCAGCGCAGCAAGCACCCTGAGGCTCGCATCTGGCTGACGGAGTACGGAGACCTGGGAGCAGCTGACCAGTCGTTCGAGAACGAATGGAAGAAGCAGTCACTGCTGGCTACCCGCCGCGCCCTGGCGGGTATCAACGAAGGTGCCCGGGCGTCCCTTTTCTGGGATGCCTTCGACAACTATCACGAGCACGATCGCGAGATGACGCACTATGGCCTGATGCGCAATGACGATCACCAGTACTCGCCCAAAAAGCGCTATTTCGCAGCGAAGCAACTTTACCGCTTCGTGCGGCCAGGGTCTCAGCGCATCTCCGCGACGAGCGATGCCGGCAGTGTGACCGTGTCCGCATTTCGGGACGACGCCAACAACAGCGTGGTCGTGGTGGGCGTGAAGGAAGGCGGCTCCGACACCGTTGAGGTTGCTTCCACCGGTGGTGAGATGCGTTCGTGGGATATCTACCCGACGACGCGCGAATTGAACTGCGCGAAAAAGTTCACCATTCGCAGCGCTGGCCTGGTGCGGATCGAGTTGCCCGGCGACGCGGTGTTCACGCTGGTCGGTACTGCGGAGAAGTGAGATTGAGATGAAATTGGATTCAAGAAGAGAGCGCCTGCTCAAGCACACGTTCTTGGATTTCCGGCAGACCGCCGAATTCCTGGAGCATCCACTGATCCTGAACCGGGCCGAAGGCCTCTATTGTTGGGACATCGACGGACGCCGCTATTTTGACGCCATCAGTGGCATTTTCGTTGCCACGCTTGGCCACGGCAACTTGCGCGTGCTCGATGCAATGCGGCGACAAATGGAGCGCATGACGTTTGCCCCGCCGCTGCACGGAGTCTCGGACGTGACTCTTGACTACGTCGAGAAACTCGGCTCGGTGACGCCGGCTGGATTGAACTACGTGAAGCCCTTCAGTGGTGGTTCTGAGGCAACTGAAGCGGCCATGAAATTCGCTCGCCAGTACTTCAAGCAGACCGGCCAGCCTGGCAAGTACAAGTTCATCAGCCGCTACCAAGGCTATCACGGATCCACGGGAGCCGCGATGAGTGCCAGTGGGACGGGTCCCCGCAAGACCAAGTTCGAGCCGCAAATGCCCGGCTTCCTGAAGGTGTTCCCGCCGACGCATTACCGCTCGCAATTCTCGTCGTGGGAGGAGTGCAACCGCTTCGCCGCACGCGCTTTCGAAGACGTAATCATTGGCGAGGATCCAGCCACGGTGGCCGGCATTATCGTCGAGCCCATCGGTAACACGGGTGGCATCATAACGCCTACGGCCGAGTACTTTCAAATCATCCGGGAAATCTGCGATCGGCACAACGTCCTGCTCATTTTCGATGAGGTGATCACCGGGTTCGGTAAGACGGGCCGTATGTTCGCCGCGCAGACTTTCGGGGTGACGCCGGATATCTTGTGCTGCGGCAAAGGTATCTCAAACGGCGCCGTACCGCTGGCCGCGATGGTCGCGAGAGAGGACTTCGCTGATGCCTTCTGGGGCCGTGCCGAGGACGACGTTCAATTCATGCACGGCAACACGTTTGCGGGCAATCCACTCGCCTGTGCAGCTGGGATCGCAGTGATTGACGAGATCGTCGAACGGAAACTGGTGGAGCACGCGCTGGAGATCGGCGAGTATCTGGCAGGCCGCCTCGAATCGCTGAAGCGGTATGGCGTGGTGCGCGAGGTGCGCGGGCGCGGCATTCTGCGTGGTGTGGAATTGGTTAGGAACACGAACACGCTGCAGCCGTTCCCTGAATTGGGAATCGCCTTGAAGCAGACGGCACTCGAAAACGGGCTCATTCTGCGCGTCGATCCGACGTGGTTCGCAGTGTCGCCTGCACTCATTGCACAGCAGGCAGACATCGACGAGATGTTCGAGTTGATTGAACGGTCCTTGGTGCAGGCGCTCGATCGCGTCGGCGGCGTGCCTGCAATCGCGTAGACTTACACAGCAATTACCGTGAGCGACGGGTTGGCCATTTGGGGGCAAATATAATGAAGTTGCAGAATCGAGTGGCTGTGATCACCGGCGCGGGTGCCGGCATCGGGCGCTTCAGCGCCCTGGAGTTTGCCAAAGAAGGCGCGCTCGTGGTGGTTGCCGACATCAACCACATAGGCGCGCTGCAGACGGCCGGGTTGATCGAAGCGCAAGGTGGCACGGCACTCGCCATTGGGGCCGATGTTGCCGATCCGGCATCGGTGGAGCGCCTGGTGGATCTCACGCTTAGGCGCTTCGGACAGGTCAATGTGCTGTTCAACAACGCCGCTGTTCAGGTCAACAAGACGGTGGAAGACACGACGTTTGAAGAGTGGAACCGCGAGATTGCGGTCAACCTAGGCGGCGTCTTCTTGTGCTCGAAATACTTCCTTCCGGAACTTCGTAAGACCCGTGGTTGCATCGTCAACATGTCCTCGGTCAATGGCTTCTTCGTAGAGCCCTTCTGCGCTGGTTATTGCGCGACCAAGGCGGCGATCATCGGGCTCACCAAGGCCATGGCCATCGATCACGGTAAGGAGGGTATCCGGGTCAACTGCATCTGCCCGGGTTACATCGATGCGGGACTTGCGGAAGGTTACTTTTTGGCTCAACCAGACCCTGACGCTGCGCGGGCGTCGGCCGGAAAACTGCATGCCCTGTGGCGCATCGGCCGGCCCGAAGAGGTCGGTCGCGCCGCCGTATTTCTGGCCAGCGACGCCGCTTCGTTCGTCACCGGCGCGTCATTAGTGGTGGATGGCGGCTTCGGATCGGGATTGCCGCCCGCGCTGTGAAATTGGGGAAACTGCCTGAACGGCTGATGACTCTGAATCGAATGAGGATTCCCACTAAAAGGTCGCGACCACCGAATACGACCGCCCGCCGACATCTGAGATGCGTACCCATTCCTTGGCAGGGTCGAAGTCCTGCCAATCCTTCCCGTTGACGGTGACGCGCCGGATCCGCAGTCCCTCCGGGTGACGTAGCCGCACGAGCACCGATTTCACACTCTGGCGTCCATCGAGTTGAAAAGTCGCTCGGATGATGCCGCTCTTGGCGAGGCTCTGAAGCTCAAGCGAGATGTTCCCGAACCATGTTGGCGCTCGCTTCACTTCGATGTGCTTCCCGTTCTCAAGCCATCTTCGTGGCGTGGCCTGGCACAGCAGCAGCGTTTCATCGTCAAGCTCGCGCACGAGCATGTTCCGGTATAGTTCAAACCATGCACCGTCAGTGCTCGGGGGCCCGAAGTACTGTCCCCATCGCCAGCGGTGCTCAACCGGTTCAAAGACGCTCTGGCTGAACGCGCTGGCCATCTGGCTGTAGAAGGCCCGGATAGTAGCTTTGGCGTCGTCTCGCAACAGGTACGCGGTGGCCTGCTGGTTATACACCGGCTCGTTCGCCATGCCTAACCCACCGAGGAACAGATTGTCCTCGTGGTCGTTGAGCAGCGACTCGGCCAGGTCGCCGTCCGCCGGCAGTGCTTTCAGGCGGAGCAGATGGACGGCTCCGGTATCGACATCGGTGGGATACCACTGCTCGTAGATTCGCCCGTACTTGGTAGCCTCGCAGGGCACATAGGGAATCCAGGTATGATCGCGCAGTTGTACCAGCGGTGAACGCACAACGGCCACGCGGAAGCCGCGTTCCACGGCGGATCGGAATTCGTCCGCCGCCTTGCGGCACTCCCCGGCGCGCGGGTGTCCTGCGCGCGCCAGCGCTTTGCTCATCAGGTCGAGGCCTGCGTAGAGATACGCCTGGTTGAACGCCCAATATCCGGTGCCAGTGAGGTCATTCAAGGGTCCGGCGACGATCCCTTTCGTTTGGCCGTTCTCCTTCGCCGCGCCGCGAATCTGTTCCAATGCCCAATCGAGGGCCCAGAGCGTACTCGGCAGCAGGCTATCGAAAGCCTGTCGGTCCCCGGAAAGCAGAAAGTCCTGCGCCACCGAATAGAGCATGCCCGGCGTATACACCAACCAGTGTGCCCATCCGCCCACGCGCCCGCTGTATTCCTGATTGTTGCGATAAATGGCCTCTATTTCCTCGGTGGCTATGCGGTTGTAGCCGCGCAGTCCGTAGAGCATATAGTCCACGTAGACAGCTTGATTCACAGGCCACGGCGTGCCCGTTTGATCGTATGCGAAGTTCGAATAGGGCAGGTCGATCCGGCCGTCGTCATGCCGCCGGGGAAGCCTTAGCGCGTGCCACAGGTTGGCTCGGAATAGCTCATTTACGGCCTTCTCGGGGACACTGATCTGTGTCCCTTGAGCCAAGTAGTTGGACCAGAACTCAAGCGTGCGTGACCGCGCAGTGTAGTAATTCAGGGCCAGTAACGAAGACTTGTCGCCGCGGCTGATAACGGGAGACGGCAACGTGATGAAGAATTCGCGGGAGCCGCGTGCAGGCAGATCGACGGGGAAAGTGATGTTCAGGCGCTTCATCCGGTCCGACTCGTGCGTGCCGGTCCATGCGACCTCGTCTCCTGCGCCGCTCACGGAAAGCAGAATGTTGCGGTGCGCAGTGTCTACCAGCAGCAGGCGGCCACCATCGTGTTCGGCAATCACGTCGGTATCTGCCTGCGAGCCGAACTGCCGCTCATGAACCAAAGTGACGGGCACCGTGCGAGCCTGTCCCAACAGATCTGTCATTACCACCCGCTGCATCAGGACCATGCCCAGTTCGCCCGTCCTTTGCCTTGGGGGGCCGTTGAGAGGATAGGCGAATTGCTCGATTTCGTAGCGCACACCGGCTCGCTCCACCACCGTCGTGACAACGGGGAGTCCATCCTCCAACGACTGCTTCTTCCAGTACCGGCCGATGCCCTCGGAGAGGTCGCTGAACCCGAACCAGAAGCGGAAGCGGTCCGAGTTGCCGTAGTCGTTCCAGACCCCACCGCCCCGGTCGATGCCGAATTTGCGGATTGCGCTGTCCCAACTCAAGCACACGATTTGTCCCGGGCCCTGTTGTGCGGGGTGCGCATAGTCGGGGCTTCCCATGTCCTCCCAGACACCTTTGAACTGCTCGTAACTCGCTTCGGGAGCTGCGTGAACCTGGTCGAGCACCCGCTCGCCACTTTGTTTGGAGATTTCCTGTTGGTGCGCGGCGAAGGGCAAAGGCGAGTCACCGGTCGCAATGTACAGATCGAGCGAGGGTATCCAGAACGCCCTGTTGCTCAGCAGTTGGTCGATGGTGAGCGAGAACCCGCGTGTTCCCTCTGCGTCCATTTCGACGGTGAGCTTCCGCCGGTCGATGCGCCACGCGGGATCGTGGGTGAGGCGGTGCACCGTTTCGGGGTCACTATGGGCGATCAAGTCGGCCCAGATGACCTGCAAGTCCTGCAGCGGCTCGACCTCGGCCTGCGGATATGCGATTACATAGGTTCGCGTCTCCGTATGCCCACCGCCCGCATTGCCCTTCCAGACACCCGTGTCTTGCACCCCAACTCCGCCGACTGGAGCGAGCCGGATCGAAAAGGGCGATTGCTTAGCTGTAGTCTGGCCAATCGAAAACTGCACATTCAGTCGTTCCAGCGGCTCGGCCCGCAGAGAGAAAGCGAGCAGGAGGATTGTCTGTAGTGTTCGCCGCATCATTCCCCTCGCCTGCCCGCCGATGTCATCCGGCCAAGCCTGTCCTTGTCACCCCAGACCGATTCCGTATGGTCCAGGATTTCGCTGGGCGTAAACCAAAAGCGCTTGGCTTTGCGTTGGCTGTGAAGCTTCGCCTGATCGTTGAAATGCGGGGACGCCGGGTGTTCGGATTCGCCGTAAGGAAGTAGGCTCCAGATCTGCTTCGGTGCTGGCTTCAAGGGGTCGGACTCCATGACGATCATCAGGTGTCCCCAGCCGTCGTTCGAATGGATCTTCCCGTTCTCGTCCTCGGGGCCTTCATCCGGATGCAGCACGCCAAACATCTCGACGCTGGTTCCGTCCATGGGGAATTCCCCGCCGCGTGCGACCACGTTGATTTGCCCCCAAGGCACTTCCGCCTTTCCGAACTTCTTCTCTATCGCCGCAACCGCATGTTCCAGCGCATGCCAAGCCATGTCTTGCTCTGCTTTGGAGTGGATGTCGATCTTGCCGCGATCGTAGCTGACGAAGCGCTCGTACTTCTGCTTGGTAAATAGTTCCTCATACGCCTTGGCCCAGTAGTAAATGTAGGTTGTCGCGACCGAGTCGGCAGACGACCGTTTGTTCCATGTCCTCAGTTTCTCGAGGGCACTCAGAATGGCCGGCGTGCCATCGATAGCATGGTGAGTTTTAGCGGCATCGAGCAGCATAGGCACGATAACGTCCGCTGGTAGCATGTAGGTGTCCCAGCCGAGATCAGTCATCTCTTCGAGCGTGAGCTTCCGATCCTGTGTCAGAACTTGGAAAACCCGTTCGCCCCTGGGATTCAGCGATTCCTCTCCTGCGTTCGCCTTGACCGGGTAGGAGAGATAGTAAGGTGCGGGGACCAGCGGCTTCAGTCCGGAGTTCCGCGTGGTTACCCAGTAAGGGTTGTTGCAGTTCTGCAGGAACTTCGAATTGGGGTTTGTAATTTGTGGATAGTTTGCAAACTGGAAATACGGACCCCACTCCGTCTCGTGGGTCCATCCGGGAACCGGTTTGAACCAGTCGAAACTCTCGTCGCGTCGCGCTACATTCCCGTTATGCACCCAGAAGATGTTCTTCGAATCGGAGAACAACAGGCTCCATCTCGGCATCAGTTGTCGCGCGACCGAGGCCTTGAACTCGTCGAGATTGCCTGACTTCATCAGGCCGTACAGACCCAGCGAATAGTTTACCCCATCGAAATTCGGTAGCTTCACCGACCAGGCGCGATGGCTCCCTTTTTCGAATTTCACGATAGGCCCGTGGTGTGTGTAATAGAGTGGCAGCGTGACCGCCTCCTGGCCATTTGGTCCCTTTACCTGAAAGGCCTCACTTTCGACTCGGATATCGCGCCATTGCCCGTCGTAGAGATACTGAAGGCTGTTCTCCGGGTTGATCTTCTCCTCGTAAACGTCGGACATGTTCGGTTCGTTCCACGTGGCTGACCACGTGATCCTGTCGTTAAAACCCATCAGGAAAAACGGGCTGCCGAACCAGCTGATACCGGCGGCATCCAGTTTGCCGGGAGTCGTGAGGTGCGCCTCGTAGTTTTGGAAGCGATTCGCCCAAGGCATGTGCGTGTGTTCGACGTGGATGATTCGGCCATTTGCGGACTTCTCCGGCGCGATGGCCCATTGATTCGATCCGAAGTCGGGAAATGACCAAGTCTCGCCGGACATCTTCTTCAACGCGTCGTGAATGCTGTAGAACCGCAGATACTGGCTGCGCTCCAGTGCTTCGATATCCTCCGCGGTAATGCCATCGATCCAGGCGGGAACTTCCTTGCGGTGCTGGGCGATGAAGTAGTTCACGCCGCGCGCGAACCCGTCGAGGATTTCGTAAACGCTGGGATCGATTCTGGCCTTGTTCTCAACGACCGCCCTCTTTGTCCGCAGCAGCCGCTGGAGGTAGTCGCCGTCCCAACGGTACTCGTATGGGATGAAGTGAAGATAGCCGTCGCCCAGTGCGCCAAAGCCTTCGACTTCCGCGCGGCGCCCCTGCGCGTCCCGGTACTGAACCATCATCCTTTCCAAGTGATCCTCAGCCTGGGCGTACCCGTAGCCGAAAAACGTAGCCACTTCAGTCTCGCCGACGACGTGCGGGACGCCGTAATTGTCGCGATAGATCGTGACTAGCTTTGCGAGTTCGTCCCCAGTCTCGAAACCCACCACAGGTTGGGTGCTCCCAACTGCGGCGAACATAGAGGCGAGCATCATCGAGATGGTCAGGCGCTTCGCGAGCATCATTAGTCCTCCACACAGGTAACCGAAGCATTATAGCCTTCAAAGGACCAGGAGCCCTTCGATTGGCCGGGAAATTGCCAGAGCATGCCGTGGGGACATGCAGGTGCCAGTGGTGGAGTGCCGGTCGGCTGGAAAGTCCATGTGCACCTAACGACAGTCTGCTTGTCCGTCTGCGATTCACATACGCCCTTGATCCTGGTTGTGCGCCACATTGTCCGATTGGCCGGACAGAAATGTTGAAGCATCGCGCAGATCGGATTGGCGTCGGCTGTCACACTGCTCGTACAATCGGTAATCCAATCCCAGCTGCATCAAGAATGCATACGCAGCTTGACCTGCGACTCGGTGATGGGGCGAGCACCAATATGACGCAAAGACCTCAAAAGCTCTTCGACTGGTTCTGTCTGATGGTGATCAACTTCATGTGGGCCACGCAGGCCCCCGTGATCAAGTTGATCGGCAACCGGCTCGGTCCGGTAGCCATTGCTTTCGTGCCCATGATCCTGAGTACACTCCTTTTTCTCCCCGCCCTGTTCTACGAAGGGAAGCGGTTGGGCAGACCCATTCAATGGCGCTGGAGCGACGCCCGTCACTTCGCCATTGCTGGACTCTTCGGCTTCTTCTTCCTGCAACTCACATACACTCTGGGCGCACAGCGCACGCTCGCGGCCAACGCCGCGGTCATCACGCTGAGCATCCCGGTGATGGTGGCGCTGGCGGCGTCCACCATGCTTGGCGAGAAACTCAATCTGGTGCGCGTGCTCGGCTTTATCCTCGCTCTCGGAGGCGTCCTGATGACCTCGGTTCCCGATATCCGCGGCGCCAGCTTTGGGTCGGGGCAGTACCTTGTGGGGAACCTGCTGTTCCTCGGCGCGTGTGCCGGTTCGGCTTTCTACAACACCTACTGCAAGTTGCTGATCGACAAAAAATACACCGAACTGGAGATCCTGGTGTACACCTCCGTGGTCGCCAGCGCGTGCAGCGTCCCGTTGTTTATCTGGGTGGAACCGCTTCGCGTAGCCGACATCCGGAGTCTGGATAGTGCGGCGCTGTGGGGCATTCTGGAACTGGCTCTGATCGTCTATGGCGGATCTATGCTGATGTTTTTCGCAATCCTGAAGAGGCTGGACGTCACCCAGGCCACGTTGAGCAATTACGTGCTACCGTTTTTCATTGGCCTGCTCGCGGTGATCGTTTTGAAGGAGACCATCACGCCGCTGGTGATCTTCGGCGGGGTCATCGCCTTCTTGAGCACGCTGCTGGTCACCGCGTACGAAGCAGAAATCCTCTCCTGGCTGGCGCGGCGCAGAGGCGCGGCCTGATCCTCGGCGCGTCGATGCCGCTGTTAGCATCCGGCGCAGCGGGAGTATTGTCCGCCTAATCGGACAGGACCATCTTGCAGCCTTGACCGCATTGGCTTTCGGTCGGGACAATGTGCATTCATGCCATTGCATCGACTTGCCGGTTTCGTCGCTCTCTGCCTGCTGCTGGTCTCCTGCGGAGCCCCGCCCGCGCTGGATCGGGAGGTTACTACCCTCGGAACCACGGAAGTAACGGCCCGCTTGGTTGAGATTCCCGGCCCGTTTCCCGCCAACGACCTCTACAACTATGCTTACGTGTTCAAATACCGCATAGTGTCGGTTCATCGGGGGCAGGTGGAAGGCAATGAGATCTTCGTGGCACACTACAATCCGCTGAAGGCGCGATCCAAGGCGCGCGACGAGTTCTCCGGCAATCTCGGAGGCCATCTTCAGCGGTTTCGCGCCGGCGACATCCACCGCATGGCTCTGCAGGCGCCGCTCGACCAATACTGGATGGGCGGTGTGATCGACAAGTACCACACTGAGAAGGGACAGCGTTATTGGGCGGTCTGGACCAATCTGGAGACAAAATAGAGTGGTATTCAGTTCGCACATATTCCTCTTCTATTTCCTGCCGGCGGTCCTGTTGATTTACTATTTGCTGCCGCGCGGCCGCAACGTTTTCCTGACTCTCGTCAGCTATGTGTTCTACGGCTGGTGGCAGCCATGGTTTGTAGTGTTGATGATGTTCTCGACGGGATTGGACTACCTCTGCGGGGGCATCATCTCCAGGCCGGGAGCCGGTTCCCGCGTTCGTCGAATGGCGCTTGTGGCAGCCATTCTCGGCGACCTCGGGCTGCTCGCCTTCTTCAAGTACTACACCTTCACCGCGGAGAATCTGAACCGGCTGGCGTCCCTGCTGGGCGGGTCCGGCCACGGGTTTCTGCCCGTCTTTGCGGTGGCGCTTCCCATCGGCATTTCCTTCTACACGTTCGAGAGCATGAGCTACACCATCGACGTTTATCGCGGCATCGTGAAGCCGGCGCGTTCGCTCTCGGACCTGTCCTGCTTCATCAGCCTCTTCCCTCATTTGGTCGCCGGCCCCATCGTGCGTTACAACATCATCGCGGAGCAGCTTGAGCACCGCGAGCACACCGTCGAGAAGTTCACTGAGGGCGTGGCGCTCTTCATCCTCGGATTTGCGAAGAAGATCCTGCTGGCGAACCCGATGGGTTCGGTGGCCGACGCCGTGTTCAACGCGAACGCCCCATACGCCTTGGACGCCTGGGTAGGCGTCATCGCTTACGCGTTCCAGATCTACTTCGATTTCTCCGCCTATTCCGACATGGCGATCGGGCTTGCGCGCATGTTCGGTTTCATCATCCCCAAGAACTTCGCCACGCCATACGTCTCGGAGAGCATCACCGAATTCTGGCGCCGCTGGCACATCTCCCTGTCTACCTGGCTGCGAGACTACCTCTACATTCCACTCGGAGGGAACCAGCGTTCGCCGCGCCGCACGTACTTCAATCTGGGCCTCGTGATGCTCCTGGGCGGACTGTGGCACGGAGCGAACTGGACGTTCCTGGCGTGGGGCGCGTACCACGGCTCGCTGCTCGCGACGGAGCGCTGGTGCGGCAAGAAATCGCTCTATTCCTGGCTGCCCCGTCCCGGGCGCGTGGCGGTCACATTCGTCCTCGTATTGATCTCCTGGGCGCTCTTCAGATCGCCTGACATCTCCCACGCGCTCTCCTACCTCGGGTGCATGTTCGGGTGGACCGCCGCGTCTGGGCCGGCAGCGCTGCTGTCGTCCGAGATTTATACTCCGCACCATCTCGCGATCCTCGCCATCTGCGCGTGCCTCTCTTTCTGGCGCTATGAGGTATACGACTTCGTGATCGAACTGAATTGGAGCAAAGCGCTCGTGCTGGCGCCGCTCTTCCTGCTCGCCATCGCAGCGATGTTCACCCAGTCGTTCAACCCGTTCCTGTACTTTCAGTTCTAGGAGGAACCGATGCCACTCTCTTATCGCCCCTGGCTGATCGGTTTCTTTCTGGCCGTGATCTATTCGCTGCCGCTCTCGCAGGTCGCGGTCGAGGCCAGCCACGGTGAATGGCCGCAGGCCCTGGACGTGTTCCGTCAGACGCCCACCGCGGCAAACTTGAGATCGTTCGAGCGCGACACGGAACACGCATCTGCCGCCGTGGCTTTCGTTCGCCCGTGGGTCCAATCGCTTCGATTCGAACTGTTCCGCGATCCCGGTGAGAAGACTACTCTGGGCAGCGGCGGATGGCTCTTCTACAAGCCCGACGTGCAGTATCTGGTTGAGCCCTGCCGGCTCGATAGCGTGCCGGAAAACAGCCCGGTCAGAGCAATCGTTCGATTCCGCGATCAACTTGCCAGCCGCAGCATTGGATTGCTGGTCATTCCCATGCCCGCCAAGCCCAGCGTCTATCCGGATAGACTGGCCGCGCGTTCGCTGCCGGGGGGCTCGCTGGGCTGGACCCACACGCAGGAATTGCTCGAACTCCTCGGTCGCGCTGGTGTCGAGACGGTTGATCTGCGCGACTCGCTGGTGCTCTGGCGCGGGCAGAGTGCGGGCTACCTGAAACGCGATACGCACTGGTCTGCCGCCGCGGCGCGCAAAGCGGCGGAGTTGGTGGCAGCCAGGATTCTGGCCTCGGATCCAGGCATCGTCGGCTCCACGGAATACCTTACACGACCCGTTTCCATCGACCGCCGGGGCGACCTGGTACGTATGTTGGAGGCTCCGTCGCTGGAGCGGACCTTGCCAGCGGAGCCGGTGGAGTGCGATCAGGTGTATGCGAAACGAACCGGGGAACTCTACACCGACGACCCGCATTCCCCCGTTCTGGTCCTCGGCGACAGCTACCTGCGGATGTATCAGACCGACGAACCCAATGCCGCGGGCTTCATCGCTCACCTAGCGCGCGAGCTTCGCACTTCGCTGACATCCATCGTGAACGATGGCGGCGCCTCTACGCTGGTGCGCCGTCAACTCGCGCGTAGCCCCGATCTGCTCGCCGGCAAGCGACTGGTGATCTGGGAATTCGTCGAGCGCGATATTCGCTTCGGCGCCGAAGGCTGGCAGGACGTACCCTTACCGGCAGTGCAGGCGTCAAGCCCGGCTTCCGGAGGCAAACTGCGTTAGAGATTCGGCGTCGCCCAGTACGGCTTCCAGCCGTTCGGCAGGTTCAGCAGCAGCCCGTCTTTCGCCTCCTTGTGCTGCTTCCGCAGTGTGACGCTCTTTCCGCCCAGCGCGGGCGCGTCGCTGAGCCGCATGATGGCCATCGGCGAGCCTGCATTGTGCGGGTCGCCGTCTTCCGACACGCTGCGCGTAAAGACGACGTACTTGCCGTCCGGCGAGGGCATGTTTCCGTAGATGTGCACGCCGTCCTCGCCGTACACCATGCCGCTGTCCGTGCCATCGCCCTTCGCCGTGTAGAGCTGAGACCACCCGTCGCCGTTGTTCTCCTTCTCCTGGCCGGCCGGCCGGTAGGAGAACAGCAGGTGGACCGAATCCGCGAACCAGTGCGGAGTGCAGTTCTGATAGTCGTGCACCGGATTCAACTCGCCACTCACGGCATCCATCCGGACGATTGTCCAGACCTCGCCGAAATTGGCCACCCCGGCCAGCCACTTGCCGTCCGGCGACCAGCTCAACTGCTGGAAGATGCCCTTACGGTCGAGTGTCCGGACGACCTTGCCGGTCGCCAGTTCCACGAACGTGATCCCCTTCGGATTGAGGCACGCAACCTGCTTGCCGTCCGGACCCCACGTGGCCCAGGGAAACTCCCCCTCGCCACCGACCACTTTCGGGTCTGATCCCTCGCTGTTCGCGATGACCAGCTGACCCTGCATACCGTAGCGGTTTCCGTCGATCTGCGTCGCCTTGTTCATGCGGCGGTACAGCAGTTTGCGTCCATCGGGAGAGAACCGCGGTGCAGCCTCGTTGAAGCCGGGCGTGTTGGTGATGTTGCGGCACGCGGAACCGTCTGGCCGCATCACGAACAGGTCCCAGTCGCCCTGCTCCGTTCTGGCTCCGAACGCGATCCATCCCAGGCTGCCGACCTCTTTGGCCAGGGCCGCCTGCTCCGGACTGCGTGAGGCTTCCGGGGCGCCGCTCGCCTTGGCCGCAGGTTCGCTTTGGGGGCTGCAGCCGGCCAACAGCACACACAGGCAGACCAAACCGGTGGTCATGATCGTGAGTTCTCGCATGCACACCTCTCGTACCGAAACAACCTAGTCTACTTCGTCCCTAGCGGGGATCGGCCCCCCGCGCGGCGTTCCTCTACTATGCGGCTCTGAGCCCGTTCCGGCAGCACGCCTTCGCCTTTCCTCTCCAGCCAATCGGACAGAATCTGCGGACGACGTACGGCGGAGTATGCCGCCCCGGCTATCGTGGTAGGGTTGGCTTCGACGGCTTAGGAGGGTGCATGTTGCGGATCGAATCGCCGGCGCTTTTGGTGGATTTGCTGCCCGAGGTGGGAGGCAAGCTCGGGCAGATCAGGGACAGAGTGTCGGACCGCGAACTGCTTATCGGTCCGCAAAAGCCATACCGCACTATCCCCTCCGATGGCGAGTGGATCCTGTACGACACCAGCGGCATGGACGACTGCTTTCCGAACATCGCCGCAGGGCCCTATCCGGCCGAACCTTGGACAGATCTCCACTTGCTGGACCTGGGCGAGTGGACGCACGGCGTTTGGGATGTCGTCGAGGCGGGCACCGATCGGGTCGTGCCTTGCCCTATTTCGCCCGCAAAACGGTTCGCTTTGCCGGTGAACGCACAGTGGAACTCTCGTATTTCGTGGAGAACCGGGGACCAGCGCCGTTGTGTTATATGTGGGCCGCTCACCCGCTGATTGCGGTCGAGGGTCCGTACGAATTGAAGCTGCCTGAGGGCCGCCTGACCTACCGGACATTCCCCTACGACGAGCAGGAGCACATCTGGCCGCAATTCGAGTCCATGGACTTTACCCGCGAGTGGATCGCTCGTGGGAAAGACTTGAAGGTCTTCGTGAGCGGCCTCGCCGAGGGCTGGTGCGAGTTACATCTTCCGGAACACACACTCCGCTTTACGTTTGATCTGAAGACGACGCCGGTCGTCGGTATCTGGTTCAACAACTTCGGGTTTCCCACCGATGGCCCGCCCTTCCGCTGTGTAGCGGTCGAACCTTGCACTTCGATCTCGGACGCCCTGGACGACCTCCCGGCCAGCGCCTATTCGAGCATTGCCGTGGGCGGCTCGGCGTCCTGGTCGCTGAGTTTGGAGATCAACGCCGCCACTTCCGAGCGGCGAACAGTGCCGGCCGGGGTATAGTGTTCGGCATGGGCTCTGGGACTGAACCAAGGACACAATCGGTACCGGCGCTTGAGCGGGGGCTGCTGATCCTGGAGCATGTCGCCAAGTCCAGGCGCGGCGTCACACTCTCCCAACTCACGCAAAAGCTCAACCTCCCTCGGAGCACCTGCCACGCACTGCTGTTGACGTTCCGACGATGCGGCTACATTCAGCCCGACGAGGAAACCGGCCGATACCGCCTCGGCTTCCGCTTGTACGCGTTGGCGAACATGGCTCTCAGCGGGATCAGTGTACGGGACCACGCCGCGCCGCACCTCTACCGGTTGATGCAAGCGACCGGCCTGACCGTGCATCTGGGGATTTTGGAAGAAGGCGAGGCCATTCTGATCGACCGCATCGAGCCGGCGGGAGCGCCCAAGGTGGCCACGTGGGTCGGCCGGCGCATGGGCCTGCATTGCACCGCGATCGGGAAGGCCCTGATCGCGCACCTTCCTGCGGCGAGGCTGGACGAACTGATCCGTAAACAGGGTTTGTTGCGCCACAACGAGAACACGATTGCTTCCATGGCGCGTCTGCGCCAGGCCTGCGATGACGTGCAGCGTCTGGGCTATGCGGTGGACGACGAGGAAGAGGAGATCGGCGTGCGCTGCATCGGCGCTCCGGTGTTCAACGACAAGGGCGGGGTCGTCGCGGCCATCAGCATCTCGGGCTCCAAGGCGCAGCTCGCAAACATCCCCGCCATGGCGGCGCGCGTCAAGGAGACTGCCCTCGCGCTGTCTGGCCAGTTCGTTCCCGCGGCGAACGAGAACGCCAGGCACGCAGGCTAGAATCAGCCGTTTGGACTTTGTGGGACAAACGATCGCTGGCGTCGTCTGTCGTCCTCGCAGTGTGTGTGTCTTGCACGAGATGTGCCAGCTCTGCACAACCACAGGCTCTCGCCACACTCGGTCCAGTCGCTCCATTGCCCGAAAGCCATCGACAGTTTTCTGAGTGCGCGACAGAACACGCAAAGCGATGGTCTGTCCTACTGCGCTTTGGAATCGTCCGAAGTATCGGACGCTTCCACGCTCCGACGCAGATGCGGTAATCCTCCGGTGCGTCCTGTCTGTAATCTGGATTTATGGACAACCAGTCACCCCGTGCCGTGCGAAGTCCGGCGACGGCCGAGGAGCTCGAACTGTTCCGGCACGTCGAGGCGAAACTCTACACCGCGGTAGTATCCGATTCGCTCGACGAACTCGGCTATCGCAACCAGGCGATGCGGGAATTCCTGCGCCCGCTCGGGCCGAATGACCGCTTCGTGGGCTGGGCTCGGACGTTCTCTTATGTGGATCTGTACCATATCCCACCCGACCCCTACGCCATGGAGATCGAGGCGCTCGACACCATACTGCCCGGAGAAGTTTTGGTCATCTCGACGGCGGGATCGCTGCAGAACGCACCGTGGGGCGAGCTGTTATCCACGGCGGCGAAAGTCCGAGGGTCGCACGGCGCGGTGATTGACGGACTGGTGCGCGACGTCCGCAAGATCCAGGAATTGGGCTTCCCGGTTTTCGCGCGAGGCATCAAGCCCGTGGACTCGAAGGGCCGCGGCACCGTGCTCGACTACAACGTGCCCGTCGATTGCGCGGGCGTGCTTGTCTCGCCGGGAGACCTCGTATTTGCCGACTACGACGGCGTTGTCGTGGTGCCATTCACGGTCCTGCCCGAAGTCGTCCGCATGGCTACGGACAAGGTAGACCGGGAGAATGGCAGCCGCGCCGAGTTGATGCGGGGCGCGTATCTGAGGGACGTGTACGCGAAGTTCGGGGTGCTTTAGACTCCAAGGATATCGGTTGTCTGCGATCGATTGTGGCTCAATTCCGTTCTTTTCTTAGTCCCGACCGGTCGTCCGATACGACGATGGAGAGTTCAACTGGCTTGTGTTGGCAGATCCGTGGCCGCGGCTCGGGTGTAGTGGGGCTACAAGTGCCACACCGCCTCAATGGGTCCACCCAGTCGGGTGGAGCACCGACGGTCCGGTAACAATGAGACGATTCCCGGTAGATGACTGAAGGTGAGTACTGGGAGCATTATAGGCCGATCGCAATCGACATCGATGATGCCGTGGCGATCTTTCACGCCGAGGAATAAATCCTGCATCTTGCGCAGGAAGACGTAAGAATTCTGCAGTGCATGGAGGCGGAAGCGCTTTTTTGGAACATGCACGTGGCGACCTTGCGGTGCGCACTATGCTTGATCCTCGGGCGATTATTCGATGCCAGGAAGGATACCCTCTCCGTTTCTAAGTTCTTGGAAGAGACTGCTGACCATCGTAAGCGTCCGCCGACCAATGTCTCGACAATAGCGATGTTGCTCCCGATGCTTGAGGGATGAGGCGGAGCGTATTGGTGAGTTCGAGCGAGGTGGTGCCATCGAGCGCGGCTACGCCTGCGGAAGCGGAGGCGGGGGTCAC
>CAIVVT010000004.1 GCA_903909435.1 uncultured Acidobacteriia bacterium
AGCACAACGCACCTTCGCCCCGTCAAATCCGCCCGCTCATGTCGAGCCGCATCAGTGCACCTCGAAATCGGCCTCCGAAACCCACCGGACGATAGCCCACCTGCCATCAGCGCCGACTCTGTGAGAAATGGCGGTTAGCGACCGGTCATGAGAGTATCGCTGCGCCTGGCTTGGCCCGACTGCTGGCACGGGCAGGCTTGGAAGTGGTCGGTTCTGCCTGGATCAGCGCCAACTAAATCGTGCTTGACTCAAGGTCCAGATAGGGCGTTGTTTCGCCCTCGCGGCGCCACCGCGCGTAATTCTTTTTCAAAGTAGGCAGCACCGCTGGTTGTCGCCGCTCACTGGTGAGCCTGCACCCTGCTGGGCGCAGTCCCATCCCCGGTCCACGAGCCTGGCGGAGCTTGGCGAATCGCGTCGTCCCACACAGCCTTCAGCTTGGTGTTGTCCGGTTCGAGATCCATGCACGTGTGCAACTCCGCGAGCCCCTCCTTCCAACGCCCCACTCTGAGCAGCGCCACGGCCATGTTGAAGCGGAAGAGGCCGCTTTCCGGATTGAGTTCGTGCGCGGCGCTGTACTTCGGCAGGGCACCCTTCAGGTCACCCGTTTGTTGCAACTTGACGCCCTCATTATTGAGGCGGTTGGCGGTCAGATGATTCTGCATCTGCTCGTCTTTCCGGGCAATGATCTCCGCTAGTTGCTTGCTGACCGCTCGTGCTTCCGCCTCCCGGCTGTCTTGGTGCAGAGCTCGTTGCAGGTTGAAGAGCGCGGTCTGGTCAGTGGCATCGACGGAAATCGCTTGTTGCAGATGCTGGACCGCTTCGTGCGGCTGTCCGCGATGGAGGTACTCAGCGCCCAGACGCGCCTGAGCGGAGGCATCGCGAGGATCGAGAGTTGCAGCGTGCTCGAAGGCAGCAAATGCGCCGACGTCATCCTGTTGGGCCTTGCGCGCCTGTCCGAGGTCGGACCATGCGGCAGCGAGATCCGGCCTCAGCTTGAGCGCCAGCGCGAGTTCTGCGGCCGCTTTCTCCGCGAGCCCCTCCTGGGTGTAGACCTTGGCCCGCAGAAAGTGCGGCACGACTGCGTCAGGGTTCGAGCCGAGAAGCTTAATGGCACGATCAAGATGCTGTGCGGCGGCGGGCAACTCGCCGAGTTCGCCCAGCGCCATGCCGAGATTCGACTGCGCTTGCGCGAGATTGGGACTAAGCTTCACCGCAAGCTCGAACTCTGGCCGGGCATGGTCTATGTCCAGCGCGGCGTGGTACGCTTCACCCAGCGCATCGTGTGCTTCGGCTGAGTTGGGCAACAGTCGGACGGCCGCCTGTAATTGCTTCAGTGACTCGGGTGCCTTACCCATCGACGCGAGGAGGCTCCCCAGCAGCAGCCGCGCCTCGCCGTTGCGGGGTTCCTTCCCAGTCAGTTCTTCGAGCAAGGCGACCGCCTTCGCAGTCTGCCCCTTGGCCGCCAAGTCCCATGCCGTCTCCAGCGGAGCACGCTGCGCCAGCAGTGTGCCGGCTACTGCCAGAAATGCCCAGAATCGTCGCACGCGACCACCTCTTCCTTCCCCAGTCCATGGGATCCCCGCTGGCGGGGATCCCAGCGCCCCCTTATGTCTTAAGCCGCACCGGGGCCGCGGCGGCCGCGGGAAACTCCTGAGTGTGAGTGATGCCTGAACCTTCGGTGATGAAGACCAGTCGATCGGCCGAAATGCCCGCGAACTTCTCTACTAGTCCGAGCGGCCAGCGCACCTCAAGATCGACCGTTGCGGCACTGCCCAGGCCGAAGTGCAGCCTGCGGTCATTTACCGAGAGATATGAACACTGGCCTAACACCTCCTGGACATGGACCTTGCCGAGGTAACGCGCTGTCACGCGCGCTCCGATCGCACTGCGGTTCGACTTCACTCCGGTGAGCTTGACCTTGATCCAGTGGTTGCTGCCGCTGATATCGTTCCGGAGCAGCGATGGCGGCTCATAGTGATTGACGATCACGACGTCCACGTCACCGTCGTTATCGAAGTCGCCGAATGCGCAGCCGCGGCTGATGTGCGGTGACTCAATGCCTGGTCCGGCTTCCGAGAGCAATTCCTCGAAGTGCCCGTTGCCGAGATTGCGGAACAGCACCCGAGGCGTTTTGTTGGGCGGGAACCCAGTGCGCGCGTCAAGCTCCGGATAGATGCCTCCGGTGACGCAGAAGATGTCCGGATTGCCGTCGTTGTCGAGGTCCTGGATGCCCACGCCCCAGCTGATGTAGCGCGTCTCCACCGCGAGGCCCGAGCGGATAGTGGAGTCCTCGAAGCTACCTTTGCCATTGTTCACTAGGACTGCTGGCGTGTCGCCCGAGAAGTGCGTCTTAATAATGTCCAGGGCCCCGTCAAGCCGCAGGTCGCCTATGCCGACGCCCATACCGGCCTGCACCTGCCCGTCGTCACTGAGCGCAATGCCGCTCTCGAAGCCCTCCTCGCGGAAGGTTCCATCGCGGTTATAACGAAATAGGCGGCTCGGCGTGGAGTCACACGCCAGCAGGATGTCAGGCCAGCCGTCATTGTCGAAGTCGGCCGCCACCGCCGTGAGGCCGTAGCCGCCTGAGACTTTGTCGATGCCCGCCGCCGCCGTCACGTCGGTGAAGCTCCCGTCGCCGTTGTTGTGATACAGCGAGTGCTTGCCATACGGCAACCCGAAGGGCCCGCAGAAGACGTCGGAGTGGTTGCAACTCGGATCTCCCGAGCGCGGAACGACGTTGATGTCGAAGTCGGCGTAGTTGGAAACGAACAGATCAAGCCTGCCGTCGCGATCATAATCCACGAAGGTGCAGCCGGCACCGAGACGGGGCATCGCGCTCAATAACCCGGCCTCCTTCGTGACGTCGGTGAAGGTGCCATCTCCGTTGTTCCGGTACAGGACGTTCTGCCCGTAGTAGGTGATGAAGATGTCTTCGAAGCCGTCGTTATTGTAATCGCCGACCGTGACACCCTGGGCAAAGCCGCGGCGCCAGAGCCCGGCCTGGCGCGTAACGTCGCTGAACGTGCCGTCTCGATTGTTCTTGTACAGCCGGTTGGAGGCGTCCTCGGGTGGATCGCCGAAACGCGAGCCGCACAGCATCAGGATGTCAAGCCAGCCGTCGTTGTCGTAGTCAAGGAAGGCGATGCCGCAGCTCATCGTCTCGAAGATGTAGTCGGCCCGGAACTGATGGCCGGCGATCACCGCAGTCTTCAGACCCGCCTGGGCCGCCACATCAGTGAAATGGGCGTGGAACGGCAGTCCCGAGGGCTTGCCGCGCACCGCCGGCTTCACTCCGCGTGACGCCATACCCTGCCCGAAACCAGGGGCGGCGGGCGCGAGCATACCTAGAAAGATGCGGCGGGAGAGGGCACTCATCGGGGCGGAGCGTCGTCTGAACGACCAGTATACCGACAACCCTCGCGCCCGTCCTCAAAAACTGCGACACGAACTGCGACGGCATTTCATCCGACTTCGCGTTGCGGCTGAAGACCTGCTTCAAAGTCGAGGCACGGGACGGAGGGTCCCTCAAGTATCAGTTCCGCCGAAATAGCAGGTCTGTGGCGGCTGGCTGTCTACTCAGGAATGGCGCGAGCGCTGACCAGAGAGACTTTGCTGGGAACATAGTTCTCCACGGTGGTGGTCAGCAGCGCTTGGAAGTACTTGGGGAGTGTCTTCTGGTCGGCACTAGACTCCAAGAGCGACTTGCGCAGCTCGCCCAGCCGTGCCGGGTTGGTCACAAACTCCATCGCAGCTTGGGTGCCTTGCGTGTAGATGCCGTAGAGCAGCAGGACGCGCTCTTCCTTCCGTTCGTTAGGGAGCATCAGCACCAGGCCGTAATCGCGGCTGAGATGGCCCGTCACCGGGTCGAATTCCGGGCGGTACACCGCCAGTTCTTTCGGCCGGGGGCGCTTATTGGCGATGACCCCGCCATGAAACTCAAAACCCTCCGGGTTCACGAACACCCTGCTGCTCCAGGATTGATACCCCCCCAGCAGCACGCAGTTCGAGCGTTTGATGGACTCGTAGTCAACCATGTGCCCAGCGATGACTTGGAACCTCTGGCCGGCGCTGCCGAGGAAATCGGAGAGCCTCAGCAACCCCAGAGCTTCACCCATTCCAGTGAAGTCGGTGGTGGTGGGTACGAATCGGAATTCCGGCATCTCCCGAAAATGGACAGTGTCGCGAAACTCCGGGAACTTGTCCTTGTCGACCAGTTGAGACTTGCCCCAGATGGCTGGGCTATCGCCGCCGTGCGCGGGGCGCAAAAGCAGTGCCCCTGGCAGGACCAGGAGTGGCGGCGCGGCAGGGGGCATGAACGGTCGCCAGAACCACTTGGCTTCGTCGGGAAGCCTGGGGGGAACAACGACGGAGCCGCCCGGCAATAAGATGCCGCGGAGCGTCCACCCGGCAGATGAAGCGCAGGCCAACGTGACGAGAATGAGCAGCCAAGCTGGCCGCCGCCGGACGGGAAGGGAGGCTGAAGGCAGATCCAGCAGTGGCGGCGCGGGGAGCGGCGACTCCCCGTTAATCCTGGTGAATACCGGCACGTAGCCACCCGCGGGCAAGTCGATCCGCAGACGGTCACTCTTACCGTCATCCTCGTAATAGGCCAAGAGGGACTTCCGGGTTTCATGCGCCTGCACTCGAACGATGGAGTCGCGTTGAGGATCGAAATCGTGCCCGCGTTCGAAGATGTCTACCCCGATCGCGTACTCGTTGGCAGCACTGGAGACTCCCGAGAGGGCCTGCTCGCAGAGGAATTCGAGGAAGCGGCTCTTCTTCTTCGCGCGGGCGAAGTGGCGGCTGGCGAGGATGCGGTTGAGCTCCTCGCGCACCTCGTAGCGCGAAACGCCGGCCGGCAAGTTGGGCAAGTGGATTCTCCCGACGGGTTCATTCTATCCCAGAAACGCCGGTTATGAGCGACGTTAGCGAATGTTAGCTGGAGGCCGAAAAGCAGTCTAGTGGCGGCCCAATTCTGATAGCAAGTCATTGCAAATAAACAATCTGCTCAATAGCGTAGACGATTTAGGAGCGAGCCGGTACGTCAGCGGGAGGCCATACTGACATGGTCGGGAACGGCAGCTAACGCTTTCGCTAACCTATATAGCGTTTTTGTCGTTCACAACATGCCGTAAGCTCACTCACAGTAAGGTGGGAATCGCCGTGGGTAGGGCCACGGTTGGCCTTCGGCCACAACACCCGAGTTTGCGAGTTCCCTACTGCTAGGGAGTTAATTGGCCCCGACGGTTCAGCGCGGGACAGGAGCCACTGTATCTGATGTGCCGGAGAGGTCCTGCGAGCATGGCCCAGTTGGGCTGCTCCACGTAGAAGCTGACAACGAATGCGAATGATGGCGTCGTGAACGCTGTCATCCGGAGAAAGCGGAGAGGGTCATGAGGAAATCACAATTAATACTGATGCTCGTGTGCATCCTGCTGTGCGTAACGCAGGCTGGATTGGCGCAAACTACTCGCGGTCGTGTCCAAGGTCTCGTGACCGACGAGAGCAAGGCGGTGGTTGCCAACGCCACAGTCACGCTGCTCAATGTCAATACCCAAGTTAAGGTAGTCCGCCAAACGAGCGCCACCGGTTTGTACGTATTCGACAATGTCGATCCGGGGAGCTACTCAGTGACTGTCGAAAACGCCGGGTTTAGCCGCGCCGTTCAGAAGAACGTCCTGGTGCAGACCGGCGGCGACGTGACCGTGAATGTCGCACTGAAGACGGGCTCGATCCAAACCACGATCACGATCACCGACACGCCCGAGTCGGTGGAATTCAACTCCGCCAACAAGGACATTACGCTTGACTCCACGATGGTCAATGAGGTTCCGCGCCTCGACCGGAACCCGTTTAAGCTGACGTTGCTCACGCCGTCCGCGTTCAACACGCGCGGCGAAATCCAGCCATATAACTCCTGGGGCGCCAATAGCGTCGACTTAGGCGGCGGCACGAACCTGAACAACGAATTGCGGGTCGATGGCAGCCCGATCGGCACCGGCTACAAGTCCACCGTCGTGCCGAACATCGACGCCTTGCAGGAAGTCGTCGTTTCGACCAACAGCGTGGACGCCGAGACCGGCCACAGTGGCGGTGGCGCAATCACGATCACCACCAAAGCCGGGACAAACGAGTGGCACGGCAGCGGCTTCTATCTGGGCCGATACCCTTGGGCGAGCGCCATGGCGGACCGGACTCAGAATCCTCCTTACACTACCAGCACCCGTCAGCACATGTATGGCGGTACCATCGGCAATCCAATTCTAAAGAACAAATTGTTCAGCTTCTTCTCGCTGGAGCGCTGGAAGCAGACGGCCCCGTCGAACTCCATGACCAACACGCCCCCGACCGATCTCGAGCGGAACGGCGACTTTTCGCAGACGATGTACGACCTCGGCGGCGGACAAACAGGACTGCGCACGATCTACGACCCAGCCGTCCCGTCTACGACTGACGCCCAAGGCAATCTCACTCGATCGCCCTTTGCAGGAAACGTCATTCCAGGCGCCCGCATGGATCCTAGCACCAAGGCGATGATGGGCCAGATCTGGAAGCCGAATACTACGGGTATCACCGCCGCCAAGATAAACACGTTTAACGCAGCGTTTGCCAACACCAACGACTACTACGATTATTCCGAGCGAGTCGATTACAACATCAGCGACAACTGGAAGGTCTTCGGCCGGCTCGCGAAGTACTATACGAACAACCTGATGCCCAACCCCACAGGGTCGCCGCTTTTCCCGACTTCAGGAACGCTGCGCGGAGGATGGTCGGTGGGCGGCGATGCGATCTGGACGATGAGTTCGAGAACCGTCATGAGCATGCACGGTGACTATCACACCGTAGCCGACTCCCTGGTGTCGCCCGAAGACAAGAATGTCTATTCGAAATGGTGGCCCAACAACAGTTGGTATCAGACCTACGTCACCGCGATGAAGGGCCAGCCGATCTACACGCCTGAAATCAATATCGACAATGGCGTCGGATTTGGCGGCGGCGAGTGGGGCATTTTCTGGAATCAGAACCTGGGCGCACAGGCCTGGGATTGGAAGATCTCCCACCAGGCAGGTTCACATTATCTGAAGACCGGCTTCGAAATGCGCCGGGAGAAGAATTCGAACATCTTCACAAACATACCCACGTTCAATTTCAGTGGTGGACTCAGCGCTAAGTCGTACGTCAACGGAACATCGACACTTACCTCCGGCGACGGCTACGCCACGTTCCTGCTCGGCAGCCTCGAAGGGAGCTCGTACATGATCGGCGGACCGGCAGA
Source organism: uncultured Acidobacteriia bacterium (assembly GCA_903909435.1). Classification (GTDB taxonomy): domain Bacteria; phylum Acidobacteriota; class Terriglobia; order Bryobacterales; family Bryobacteraceae; genus CAIVVT01. Next base: position 7,280 of record CAIVVT010000004.1, read on the forward strand.
GGTTCCGCAATCGGAATTCTATGGATTCTTCTTCCAGGACGACTGGAAGCTCAACCGCAAGATCACCCTCAATCTGGGAGTGCGCGAGGAATACGAGACGGCCTATCATGACGCGCAGCACATCCTGGGCACGCTCGACATCTCACAGCCCAACCCCGCTTATGGCGGCGGCAACGCGCCCACCATGCCGGCTTCTGCTTTGGGGATTGTCGGCAACAACTATTACAACTGGATGGGGCAGTGGGGTTTCACGAGCTCGAGCAACCCGGGCATGTGGTCCCCGCAGAAGCTTGCCATCCAGCCGCGCATTGGCATCGCGTACGCGATCAACGAGCGAACGGCGCTTCGCGCGGGCTATTCCATCTACATGACTCCGACGGCAAACATGTACATGAACGGCATCGCGGGACAAGGCGACGTAAACGCGATCTCAGTGCCGTATTACGGCGTGTTTGGCAGCCAGAACACCCTCAGTCCTCTGCAAGGGGTACCCCAGCAGTCTTTCTCTAACCCATTTCCGGCCAGCATCAACCCGATAAATCCGATTCTTGGAAGAGATTCCGGTCCGCAGCTTGGCACCGGCGGTGGGGCTTTCGAGTTCTATCCGAAGAACCTGAGTAAGGCGTTCAATCAGCGCTTCAATGTCAACCTGCAGCATGAATTCCGTGGACAGTTCGTGGTCTCTGCTACGTACTTCCTGAATCTCGGCGACAAGTGGTACTCGCAAGCGTTGAACACCGCAAATCCGCGGTTCCTGACCGCGAACGAAAGCAGCCTAAACAACTCCGTGGCGAATCCCTTCTACCACGTTGGGTCCAACAAACTGTCTCCCGGTTCGCTGTGGAATCAACCCACCGTCAGCCTGGGATCTCTGCTGAGTCCCTATCCGCAATATGGCTCGCTGGTCGAGATGGGCAAGTGCTGCGCTCCAGAGCGGTATAACTCATTCGAGTTGAAGGCCCAGAAGGCCTTCAGCAAGGGCTACAACTTCCTGCTTACTTATGTCTACATCCGTGAGAGGGCCGCGTGGAACAGTTTGACGGATTGGTCGATGTACTCAAATGAGTTTCAGTGGCAGGACAGCAACCAGCCGCACCACCGGCTCAACGCCGCCGGAACTTACCAGGTTCCGTTTGGCAAGGGCCGCCCGTACCTGAGCGGTATGAACAGAGTCGGCGAAGCCGTGATCGGCGGCTGGCAGCTAACCGGACTTTTGACGATGATGTCGGGCGACTTTGTCACATTCAACGGTGGCAGCGGCATGTACAACAATCCACAGAATGGGAACATGATCTGGAACGGCCAGAGCCCATGTGTTGCAAATCCCACGCCATCGGACTGGTTCAACACGAGTGTGTTTTCGCCCGTGCCGACCAACGTGCCATTTACGGCCAGGACCAACCCCTACACGTTCCCGTGCCTGAACGGACCTCACTTCTGGAACGTCGATTCCACCATCTCGAAGTTCTTCAACATCACTGAGAAGTTCCGCATTGAACTGCGGATGAACGCCTACAACACCTTCAATAACCTGAATCGGGCGGACCCGAACCTAAGCGTTGGGTCGCCTCTGTTTGGCACTGCACTCTATCAGGGTGCTCCGGGGGGCATATTCGGTCAGTCCGGAAATGGCGGCGGTCTACCGGCTCCAACCAGCGTGTCTGGCCGTCAACTGGAGTTCGGCTTGAAGCTCCTCTTCTAGCAGTTCTGTCAACTAGCAACGTGCGGAAGACGGCGATGGAGACCCCAGCGCCGTCTTCCGCGATTCGAAGCTCCTTGCTCTGTCGCACGGAGTTCGTTTCGAGGCGCGCCGGCAGACGAATGATGTTGAGCACAGAATTCCACAACTGTGACCGCCGGCCAGAGACGAGGCCGGTGCGGAGTGCTTCCTGCCCGGAAAGTTAACCACGGACACAGGCTCGCATCACGACACGACAATCCCGAATTGATCCGTCATACATAAGATCTGGAGTCCATCATGTTCAATACACGCGCACTGTTTTATCTGGGCTGCTATGAGGTCTTCGGTCTGGGACTGCTTACACAAGGCGTTCTTGCGCAGCCCCCAGCCGTCAAAGCCTGGGAAGAGCAGGTGAGCCTACCCACCTACGAGATTGGGGCGCCGCTGACTGTGCCGCAGTTCTATCACGGGCGAGCTTATCAGGGCGCCCAGAAGCACTTCTATCCCTATCCGGTCCAGGATAAGCTCACCTACGTCCGCAAGGATGAGTCTTACAAGATGCTCTATCTCGAGAACAAGTACATCAAGATCGGGATATTGCCGGAAATCGGCGGGCGACTCTTCTATGCGCTGGACAAGACTAACAACTACAAGTTCCTCTACAGCGCCAGTGTGGTCAAGCCGGGCCTCGTCGGGATGCTAGGTGCGTGGCTGGACGGAGGCATCGAATGGAATGTTCCCCATCACCACCGGCCGTCGGTCTATATGCCGGTGCAATACCAGTTAGCGGATAATGCCGACGGCAGCAAGACGATTTGGGTCGGTGAAATGGAACTAAACCACCGTATGCGCTGGCTGATCGGGCTCACGCTCCGTCCGGACAAATCTTACGTCGAGGGTACTTTCAAACTCATCAATGCGACCCCAGTTGCCAACAGCTTTCTGTACTTTGCCAACTTCGGGGTCCACGCCAGCCCCGACTATCAGGTCATCTTCCCACCGAGTACTGAGGTGGGAACTTATCACGCCAAGACCGACTTCGTTCGCTGGCCTATCGCCGATGGCGACTATCGGGGGATCGACTTCACGGGCCAAGATATTTCCTGGTGGAAGAACCACATCCAGATGAACTCAATCTTCGCCCACGACTGCATCGAGGACTGGTTCGGTGGATACGACCACGGCAAGCATGCCGGGGTGATTTACGTTGCCGATCACAATGTCTCGCCGGGCAAGAAGTTTTGGACCTGGGGTGCCGGTGAAGAGGGACAGATGTGGGACAAACTCCTGACCGAGCCGCAAGACGGCGCTGTGATGGAGTTGATGGCGGGCGCTTACTCGGACAATGAACCTGATTATAGCTGGATCCAGCCTGCCGAGGTCAAAGTCGTCAAGCAGTATTGGTATCCATTCCAAAACATCGGGGTTGTCAAAAACGCCAACTTGAAAGCCGCGATGACTTTGGAGATTCGTGCCGGGAACACTGCTTTTATCGGGCTGCAAGCGACATCCGAATATCCCCATGCTAAGGTCATGCTTTCGGCCGGCAATCAAACAATCTACGAAGAAAATATTACAGTTGCTCCAGGACAGGGGTTTACTAAGGAGATTAAGCTCCCAAAGGATGTAAGAATAGAGAGTCTCAGACTCGCGCTATTCGATGGCACGGACGAGTTGATCTCCTATAGCCCCTATCAGCGCAAGAATCTTCCGCTCCCGATGCCCGCGCAACCGCCGCCGGCGCCCTCGAAGATCAAGACAAACGAAGAGACCTATCTCGCAGGCTTGCGCCTCGAGCAGTTCTTCAACCCTGCGGCGGAGCCCTATCCCTGGTATGCCGAGGTTCTGAAGAGAGATCCCGGCGACGAGAAGGTGAATGCCGAGTTGGGGATTCTGTACTGGAAGCGAGGCATGTTCAAGGAAGCCGAAGAAAAGCTCCGCGCCGCTGTAGGTCGGCTAACCCATAACTACACCCGTCCGAAAGATGGCGAGCCTCTGTATTACCTAGCATTGACACTGAAGGCGCAAGGCAAGAACGAGGAAGCTTACAAGCTGTTTTACGCCGCGACTTGGAGCTATGCGTGGTCTTCCTCCAGCTACTATGAACTTGCCGCGCTCGCCTGCATGCAGCGCGACTTCCCCAAGGCGATCGAGTTCCTGGACCGCTCGATCTCAACCAATACATCGAACGCGAACGCGCTGGACCTGAAGGCGACCGTGCTACTGAAACTCGGCAAAGGCGCGGCGGCGGCAGCAGTTGCCACCACCGCGCTTGCGCTCGATCCGCTGGATGTCTGGGCGCTGCGCGAGCAGAAGCGCTCTGGTGGCGGGGAGAACTACCGTCTCGCGCTGGCGGCGCATTTCGACAGCAACGATATCCAGCCTTACCTGGAGACCGTCGTACGTCTTGCCGACGCCGGCTTATGGAGCGACGGAATCGAGTTGCTGAAACAGGTTATAGATGCATACCCGGACAAGTCGGCCGTCTATCCGATGGTTTACTATTGGCTCGGTTATCTGAACGAACGGGCGGGCAATGAACAGGAAGCGATGATCTCCTACAATCTCGCCAGCCGCATGCCGGCGGACTATTGCTTTCCGTTCCGCGTAGAATCCATTGAAGTGCTCCGCCGTGCGATGGCGAAGAACCCGAATGACGCCCGCGCTCCGTACTATTTGGGCAACCTCGTGTATGAGCGGCAGCCCAAAGAGGCGGTCAGGCTTTGGGAGACCGCCCGCAGCCTTGACTCCGGTTTTGCGATGGCGCACCGGAACCTCGCCGATGCCTACGCCTGGAGCGAGCAGGACTTCCGCAAGGCCATCAAGAGCCTCGAACGCGCGGTCGCCCTCGATCCCAATCCCAAGTTCCTCGCGGAATTGGACGAACTCTACGAGCAGGCGGGTGTGGCTCCGCTGAAGCGCTTGGAGAGCTTGGAGAAGCATCCACAGGCGGTCGCCGATCGCGACGACTCGCTGACCCGCCTGATCCGCCTCAATATCCAGGTGGGGCGGTATGGCAAGGCATTAGATGTTCTTCAAAGTGGTCATCATTATACGACCTGGGAGGGAGGACGCGATTATTCTGCGCACTCTTCGTGGGAAGATGCCCAACTATTGAGTGGTCATGAAGCGCGGGCGCGTAAACAGTATAAGGAAGCGCTGAAGCACTACGAAGCTGCATTGGAGTACCCCGAGAGCTTCTCTGAAGGCCGTCCTGTGGATGGCGGCAAAGCTCCTATCATCAACTACTACATTGGCCTCGTCGTGGAGGCCCTTGGCGATGCGAAGGGGGCCAAGTCCTTCTTTGAGAAGACTCTCGCGGCCCCGCCACGGCGCTTTCAAGCGAGTGAAGCGGCGTTGGCCGAGGCTTCCTCAATCGCTTATCACCGCGGCTGCGCAGCACTTAAGCTCGGACGGGTCGAGGCGGCTGCGCAGGCATTCGACGCCCTGATCAAATCGGGCCAGGAGGAGATCGCGCGCAAGGACAGCGGCGCGCCGGACTACTTTGCCAAGTTCGGCGGAGGCGAGTCGCAAGCGGTTCGCGTCGCCCAGGCACACTACACGCTCGGGCTTGGATACCTCGGCGCAGGCAAGCTGTCCGCGGCAAAGGCGGAGTTTGAGCGGGCCGTGCAGTTGAATGTGAATCACCTGCAGGCCACCTACCAATTGGCCTCGCTGAATGCGGCGCAGCACTGAGCGAGGTTTGGTTTCGACGGCGTGCTGGAACCGTGAAGGCGCGCGTTAACATGGCCCGCGTGAGAACCTGAGGGGACCGTGAGTCGTTCGCCGGACTCCCGTGCGAATCGGTTGGCGAGCAGTGTTTGTTAGCGATGCCGGCGATCCCACGATGATTGGCGCACGAGCCGACGCCCAGTTCGCAAGAGGCGTTGAGGGTGGAGGCACAACAGTCGGGGAGAGAGCAAGGAGATTCGAAATGAAAGGTCTGTGGAACCGGCGCGAGTTTTTGAACAGGGCGGCAGCTTCCTCGGCATTTCTCGCCAGCGCCGCTGCCGCCAGCCAAGCGCCTGTCAATCGCGCGGCCAGAAGTGCGCTACGGGGCAGATTCCTGACGCACATCTCACTCGTTCGCGTGAACCAGATCGAGGTGACGCCCACGCGTGCGATTGGCCTGGATGAGACCGCTGACAACACGCCGGCCCGCGTTATTTCGCGCCGAGACGCCTTCTCCAGAGGCTGCCCCGACGGCCGGATGACCTGGGCGGTCAGCTGGCTCGCCTTGAACGATCCCCGCCCGGCATTTAAAGAGGTGCGGCGGCTTCTTGCTTCCTATCACGACCGCTACGGCGATGAGATCACCTTCATACCCGGCGGCTATTACGCGCCCTTGTACGACACCCCAGAGCACAATAAGCAGACGATTCACAAGGCCTTGCGTCTGATCTCCGCGATCGTCGGCAGCGGCTATCGTCCGGAGTGCCTGGTGACTGGCATTCTCGATGCGGAGCTGCAGCGCTGGCTCTCCGCTGAAGAGGGAATCCACGTCTGCCAAGGCCAGATCTGGAGCCAGCACGCCATAGATTACGGCGACGGCGACGGAGGCGTTTGCTATCCCTACTACCCCAGCCGCGAGCACTATCTGAAGCCGGCCCAGGGCACGGCCGATTTCATCGACTGCGTCTGTCTCGACGGCTGGACCTGCGATTTCCTCGCCGCGCGACGCAACGGCTTCGAGGGCGGGTTCAACAGCCGGCTGGGTGTCGGCCCCATCGAGACGGTGGGGAACCTGGGGACGGCGGTCGGCCGCAAAGAGATGTTAGACACCACCGCGATGCACTTCGACGGGGGGCACGCACTGAATGGCTTTGGCTGGGTGACGGGCATCTGGGAGGTGTCGGTTGGCCACGATGAGGACCTGGCCTGGTGGCTTGGGGCCGTCCGTGAGCGTTGGCCCCAGACTCGCGTGATGACCGAGGGCGCCTTCGGGCTGGAGTGGCGGAAGCATACGCCCGACAACACCACGCTCAACTACCGCTTCGATGCCAAAGGAACCGGCGCCCCCGGATCGGAGAAGGAGTTGGAGATCCAGTGGTTCATGAACCGGGAGTTCCGGCTGGGGCTGCTGAGAAACTGGGTCGCGGGCGGCCCGCCCATGGCGATCGATTTCACCCGCTACGACCTGCCGGCGCGCGAGCCAGGGATCGGACAGCGGGAATGGAGCCTGTTGAACGTCCTGAATCAGAAGGGCACGCGGCCGCAGGACAAGCCGATCCGGCTAGGACAATTGTCTCCTGGGGATCAGCGCCGCATCTTTGCCCGGTATCCCCAGCTGCAGAAACTGGCATGAGAGCGCAGCGCTCGATCAGAAAGAGTGGCGAACTCCCTCATGCATGCGAGGCAGAGTCAACTGGCAAGATCGGCTCCATGCTGGAACGCTTGCTTGTGGCGACGCCGGACCGGCTGCGAGGATCCGTCAGCATCCGATAGGCCAAGGCTCCCATGTTGTTTTAGCACTTGGCCGCAGCGGCCAGGACTGTATAAACGGCTCTCTATTGCAATGGGGCTCGAAAGGCAATTAACGATCTCGACAACGTTCGTGAGTTGGTCCAGCGGCTGGAGGCTGATGAGCTGGGTTCATACGGTTCACGGGGAAGGACGGCGTACTCATATCTGTAAACTGCATCTTGCCGCCTATGGCGTTGTGTGCCTCATCGCTCCCACGGCTTCCGCCCAACAAGTGGTTACGGAAAGCGCGTTTAAGGATCCCCTGGCCGAGTACCGGCCGGTGGCCCAGTTCCGCGGCGCAGGCGGCGGCGCGGTAACCGGTGCTGGAACAGTCAGCGAGCAACTGAAAGCGATCTATGACCGGGGCTACGGCGGAGTCATGTTCGCCCCCACCGCCGCAAGCGCTAACGACAACCCAGGCGGGGGCGCCCCCTCGCCACCACGCCACACCGGCTACGGACTCCGGACTTCGGTGGCCCCCGGTGCCTCGCCGTGGGTGATGATCGCTCCTCCGGGCACTACGGGTGGCTCGGCGGGTTATGCCGGCTCGGATGCTTCCATTGGCCCGGCGGCAGGACCGCCGCAGGCCGAACCGGCCTACCTCAGCCAGGAGTACTTCGACCGCGTCAAGGAGATCCTGGCGTATTCAAAAGAGCGGGGGCGCAAGGCCGTCTTTTACGACGAGGTACGATTCCCCAGTGGCATGGCCAATCACACCACGCCGAAGTCGCTCTACCGCAAACGCCTGGACAAGAGCGAAGAGGCCGTAACCGGACCGCGTGCCTATGCGAAAGCCATGCCTGAACGTGGCGTGCTCATGGCCGTGGTGGCGCTGAACACAAAGACACTCCAACGCATCGATCTGACTCCACGCGTACAAAACGGGCTGCTCTCGTGGCGTGTCCCGGCCGGGGAGTGGAGAGTCATGATCTTCAATTGCATCACGATGAGTGCGGAGGGCGGCAGCGTTGACTATAGCGGCGTCGTCGACTATCTCGACCCCGATGCCGTCAAATGGTTCCTCGATACCGTCTATGAGCCGCACTCCAGGCAAGTCGGCGAGTACTTTGGAAACACCCTCAACATGACCTTCTTCGACGATGTGGGCATCTACAACGAAGAGCGGACTTGGACCCCCAAATTCAACGCGCGCTTCAAGGCGAGAATCGGCATGGATCCGGCCGTTTACTACCCGTCGCTGTGGGAAGACATCGGTCCGGAGACGGAAGCGGCGCGCGTCGCCTTCTTCGATACCCGCGCCGAATTGCTCGCCGACGGGTTCCCCAAGACGGTTGCCGAATGGGGCGCCAAACACAACCTTCCAGTCTCCGGGCACTGCCCCGGCAATTACGAAATCGGGCCCGTTGATATGAACGGCGACCCGTTCAAGTTCTATCGCGCGCAGCCTATTCCCATGGCGGACGTGATCTTCGCCTATCCATTTGGGCGGGACGGCCTCAAGCTGATTAGCGATGGCGCGGATCTCTATGACAAGCCAATCGTCGCCGCGGAGACGTTCAATTCGTTCGCCCCCGCGGGCCTGCCGGCCGGATACCGGCGGGTCATGGAACTCTATATCCGCGGCATTAACCGCCCTATGGCGACCAGCGGCAATGGTCCGTCCTCCTGGGCCGATTGGCTGGGGCGAAACTCTATGCTGTTGCAAGGCGGGCGGCGCGTCTCCGAGATCGCGATCTTCTTTCCTATCGCGGCGCTCGAAGCGCATTTTCACTTCGATGCCGTTGAATACCCGCCCGAAATGCGAGTCGGTACCTTCGTTCCTTATGAAACAGACTATCTGGCGATAGGTGAGATGTTATTGAATCAGGTACATCGTGACTATACGCTACTTCCTCCCGAAGTCTTTTTGAGTGACAGAATAAAGCTGAAGGCGTCGACTCTCGAGCTTGATAATCAAGTAAACCGCCAGAGCTTTAAAGTGCTGATTCTTCCAGGAGAAAGGGTAATCTCGCTCAAGGCTCTGCAAAGGATAAAGGCTTACTACGACGGCGGCGGAGCTGTTCTGGCGACCTCTCTCCTGCCCTCGAAGGCTGCGGAACTCGCCGGGAGCGACCAGAGCGCACAGGCGAACGATTCGAAAGTGCGGGCCATCATTCGGGAGATGTTCGGAATAGACCCAGGCAAGCCGATGCCCAGCGGCGCTTCCGCCGTCAATACGAATGCCAGGCAGGGCAAGGCAGTCTTCATTCAGAAACCAGATCCTGCCGTGTTGTCGGAGGCACTTGGGAAGTTGGGGCTGGCTGCGGACGTCGTGTTTGCTGGGAATCCTTCACCATCAAGTGGCGGCGGAGCGTTCTCCTATGTTCATAAGAAAAAGGAAGGTCGGGACATCTACTTCTTCGCGAACTCGAGCGACGATGCAATCAATACTTTTGCCGAAGTACGAGGGCGGCTACAACCGCAGCTTTGGGATCCATCCACCGGCGACGTTGCACAAGTGGATCACGTAGAGCACATCAGGAAAGATGGGCGAGACTACACACGTTTTCCGTTGAAACTGGAAGCCATTAACTCAGTCTTTGTGGTCGGCACGATATAGAGAGTGCAGCTGATATGATTGAAACCTCTTAAGATGTTCAGCTTTTCGAGAACATTAGGTGGCCTGCTCGAATGCGCCGGCGGCGCCACGCTCAATAAGATTCTGCACTGATTCCGAAGGAGTTGTTGTCGGGAGTAGCAGCCCCCATCCGTCTTCAATCGCCCAGCGGCGTCCTCGCAGAGCAATTTGGATTTGAAGGCGGCCGAGTGCCGCTCAGTTTGAAGCGGTGTCAGCTTTGGTCAGTAAGCCTGTGAATTAAACTTGCGGACGGGCAGTGGAAGGGACCATCCGAACGAGCGGAGGTGGTCGATGGCCCAAAACCCGATCCATGCTGGGTTCACGCTGGCGTCGATGGCGGCGAGCCATTCGCGGTCCCAGGGGTAGCCGCCCTTGAACCAGGGGATCAGGTCGCCGATTGAAGATGCCGGCCAGGACAGCGGCACGGTCGACGGCAGCGCCGTGGACGCGCGGGCCTTCATGAAGTTGCGCTCCAGTGCGCCGAAGCTCAGAGCTTCAATCCTCAGGCGGTCGAGGCTCCTGGATTCTACGGTAGTCCTGGCGTGTATGGAAGCTAGCGGGCATCAATCGAGTTCAAGGCGTCGTGAATGGATGCGTGCAGGATCGCCTAAGTCCTAGATTGGCCGACGGGGTTGGTGCCCTGCGTCGGCGTGAACGCCTTTCCGCCACGGGACTCGAACCCGCGACATCCAGCTTGGGCTGGCACCAGCAGAGCCGTTTCATTGCGCTCGCGACACAGCTCCTTCGCGTCTGTGTTGGACAATTCCGACACAGTTCTGACACAACTCTTCACGCAAGAGATTGATTTGGTTCATTCTAAGGAACTCATCCTGCTGCCTGAAACGCAGGGGCACTACCGTCAGGATTGTAACGGATTGATTCTATTGGTCGGGGCGGGGCGATTTGAACGCCCGACCCCCTGCGCCCAAGGCGGTTTCCGGCCTCCGGCCGAA
>CAIVVT010000005.1 GCA_903909435.1 uncultured Acidobacteriia bacterium
CGGCGGCCAGACGATCCAGACCGGCGCATGGAAGCACCTGATCGAGTTCCTCAATGCGCTTGAGGCCGACCATGTGTTGCTCGAATGTGCTCACCGTTCCGAAGAGGACATGTTCGCACTGCGCGACGTGCGTCCGGACCTGCATGTTGGCGTCGGAGTCGTGGACGTTAAGGTAAACCAAGTCGAAACCGCATCTGAGGTCGCCGAACGTATCGAAAAGGCGGTGCGCCTGTTTGGTCCAGGGCGCGTGCGCTGGGTCCACCCCGACTGCGGCTTCTGGATGTTGAAGCGCTCCGTCGCGGATCGCAAGATCGCCGCTCTCTCGGCGGGGCTCGGCCTTTTCATGGACAGGTTCATGGGCAGGCAGTGAGCAACGCCGGGCCCTTGCGCAGCGGAGAACCATTGCGTGTGGTCCTGAAGGTCACCCGCACCATCGCCAACATCGGCGGAAGCGAGCGGGGACGGGCCTGGCAGATCGCATAGGCCGTACAGTGGCGGTCGCTGGATCAAGAGGATTGCAAGTGAGACCGCCCCCGCGTTCCAAATCGGTGCCGGGGTAGCACGAGGAGACTCTGCGGCCCACCATCGATCCGAGATTGGGGCCGTGAGTCGTCCGCCCCGGGGGATGCCCGGCTGAGATTCGCTGCCGTTTGCGGTCAGAGACAACCGAGTGGGGGGCCGCTGCGAACTACACATCACGGTAAGCAGACCTACCTATTTGGCGTTGACCCGCAGGCGCAGCTCACACTCGCCGCAAGTCCTTTGCAAATAGGGCATTGGGGTAATTGAGGTAGCCGCCTCGATTCAAATGCCGTGCCGACTCCAAAGCGGAGTTTCAGTGCAGTCGTGAGCTCTTTAGCCTAATCCCTTAGATATCAACGACCTAAGAGCCAGGACACCCGATCCGGTGTCGTTGCTCCGCCGGCAAGGCCCTGCCTGGACTGGCTGCACCGAGTGGAACCGCCTTTGATGTTGGCAGTCGCGAACAGACGGTTGATCCGCTTGAGAACGCAGTTGCGATCGCCGTGCAAGTGCGTCCGTTGTCGCGTCAGATCGCGCAACTGTCGAACCGGCAGGGGCTATCCAGTGCTACGGGTTCCTGGGCCTGGTTACCTTTGCGGCGCAATCCGGAACAGGCGGCATTCCGCCTGACCCAGTTCGACCGAGAGGGGCGACTGGTGCCAGGAGGACGGAAACACGACCGTTGTCCGACGGCTGAAATCGGCGTCGTGGCGCAGCCCTTCCTCCAGGTTTCCGGCGAGCATCCGGTAGGAGCCGTCATTCAGCTTCCAGTATCCGATGCTGACCGCCTGCGCCGGGTCCACTTCCCGAACATGCGGGCAAGCCGTAGCCGCCAGAAAATCGTTCAGCACCCGGGCCACGATGACGTACGCATAGGGACTGCCGATCGAATCCATGAACGGCTTGTCAACCCAGGGAAACTCCGGAATCAGTTCGGCCGGGTCCCAGGCCGCCACCCGCCGACCTTTGTCCGTTCGCACCACCAGCGCGGGACTGCCGCCCACGCTGTAAAGGGTGCGGCTACCGCCCACAGCCCGGTTCTTCGAGGCGTAGTGCAGGATGCCGAACTGGCGCGGCAAGCCGGTCGTATAGACGTCGTCCGCTTCGAGCGAGGCGGTTTTCAGCAGCGCCCCGGGTTTCGGATCCGAGGAAACCAGCCCCGCGGCCCGAGCCAGGCGCGCGCTCATGCCGCCTGCCGGACTCGCGAATACCGCCACCGGCGTACCGCGCTCGATGGCCCCCAACAGAGCGTTCTCTTCGGCCGGCGGCAGGTGGGACGGAGTCTGCAC
>CAIVVT010000006.1 GCA_903909435.1 uncultured Acidobacteriia bacterium
ATCAGCGTCAGGTACTTCATGTGGTCCCGCCGCGAGCGCAACTGAGTATCTAGAAAGGTCAGATCCTGGGCGTAGGGGTTGGCCACAAACAGTGGGCGCAGCAGCCGCTGGGCATTTTGCTGCCGGCCAATGATGTCGCGGCGCTCCTGGCGGCGGAGCAGGCCTTCGAGCGTTTGCTGTTCCCGCTGCAGCCGGTGGATCGCCTGCGTCTGCTCGCGCTCTTCATTGACGCTCAGCACCAGACAGCGATTCAGCAGTTCTTCGTCGAGATCGATTGCCGTCGTCGTCAGGAAGATCATCACCGGCCCTTCAACGCGGTACTGATGCGTCACCAGCTTGCCGGTAGACGGATCCTTGCCGGTCGATGCGATCGACAGCACGCCCTCGCTCTGCAGCAGCTTCAGCGCGTAGGCGGCGCGGCTGGCGCCTTCCTCTTCGACAACGGCCAGCACCTTGTGCTTCAGGTCCATCTCGCCCATGTAGTACAGCGACTGGCCCGTCATCGCCGAGTACTGGATGCGCTCTTCTTCCGGCACGAAGGCCAGCACCGCATCCATCAGCGAGCTCTTGCCCGCAGCCGAGGAAGACTGCACCACCACCGCCAGCGGCGCTTCCAGATGCCGCGAGACCGCGGCCAGATAGCCCACCAGCTTGTTGCTCTCTTCGCCCACCAGACCGCACTTGCCGAAGTCTTCCAGGATGCGCTCCAGCAGGTCCGGAGCTCTCAGCAGCGCGAGCGCTTCGGCGCGCTCCGCTTCGCTCATCCGCGCTTCCGGCTGGACGGGTTCCAGCGTCTTGCGGATCTGCTCGGCTTGCAGCCGTTCGAGCGTCAGGAAGACTTGTCCTACGTCCTTGCGGATGACGTCTTCCTTCAGGCTCAGCTCTTCGGCGGCGCGCTTGATGAAGGCGGCCCGCTGGCGGTCCGTCTGCAGATCGAGCGTATCGACATGGAACTCTTCCTGCCGCGAAACCAGCAGATTCACCTTCATCACTTCAGGGCTGAGATTCTTCTGCAGGCCTCGAATGCGGTAGCGGCGGTCCCCGCGTGGAATGGTGATCTCATCGCCCCCGACCGAAGGCGTGATGTGGACCTCCGGTTCGGCGGCTAAAGGGATGATGGGCTGCGGCGTTTCGGCTTCGGGCCGCGGTGCGGCCGACTCAGCGGGAACGGATTCGGCGGCTAAAGAAAGAACCGGTTTGGGTTCCTCGGATGCTATTTCTTCTTTAGCCGCCGGGCTTTCCCACCATGTTGCGCGGTTCAGCAGCACCGCCAGGCTCTGCTCCGCCGGCGTCACCTTCAGCGCGTATTCGTTGGCGTCCATCCCCTTCGGGAACAGCACGCGATGCGCACCGATGCCGAGTTTGATCAGTTCTTCCTTTAGCCGCTCGGCCGCCGTGTCGCCGGCGTCGTCGCGGTCGTAGGCGATCCACACCTGTTTGATGCCGTGCTTCCGGAACGCCGCCCGGTGATCGTCGGTGAAGCCGTTTACGCCGTAGCTGGCAGTCACATTGCGGAACCCTGCGCACCAGAACGTCAGCGCGTCGATCATCGACTCGCACAGGATGATCTCCTTCGACGCGAACAGCGCCTCTTCGTTCCACACGCCGCAATGTGGCCCCGGCAAATACAAATGCAACGGCGTGCCTTCGCGCAGGTTCGGCGTGATCTTGCGCCCGTACATGCCCAGCACGTTGCCATCGAGGTCGAAGATCGGGAACACGACCGAGCCGTTGAAGTGTTCGTGGCCGCTCTCGCGCAGGATGCCGAGCCGCTGCAAGCGGCCGCGCAGTTCCGCGCCTTCCTTGCGGTTCCTGTCCGGCAGCGTCAGCCCGAGCTTGCGATTGGCGAAACCCAGCTTGAAGTGGTCGATCATTTCCGGATCCGTGAGACTGCGGCTCTCCAGATAGCGCAGCGCTTCCGGCGAGTCTTTGAGCGTGCCGGTGTAGAAGCCGACCACATCACGCAAGGTCTGCTGGTCGTCGGCGTCGAGCGTGGTCGGCGCCGCGAGCTTCACCGTGGTGCCCTTGCGCACCACGCGGCCGTCACCGGCTGCTAAAGAAGGATGATCGGCTCTCAGCAGCTCCACCGCATGACGGAAGCTGACACCCCGCGTCTTCATCACCCAGTCGATGCTGGAACCGCCGATGTTGCACGCGCCCATGCAGCGCCACAGATTGGTTTCCGGCGTGACGATCAGCGACGGTGTACGGTCGTCGTGAAACGGGCAGCGTCCCACCAGGTTCGCTCCGGTCCCCGTCAGCTCGACTCCGAAGCCGCTCACCAGGCGTTCGATTGGAATGTCTCTCTTTAGCCGCTCGATCTCCTCGTCCGGAATGCGCGCCATGAAAACGGCCTCCTGCGAAAAACTTGTCAAGTGGCTGCCGGTCGGTATGCCGCCTGATTGATAAATACGGTAACATACCGTATATGCAAACGCTACTCTTTCACCCCCCGCGCTACACTGCCTTCGTCATGCCCAAGCCCTCTAAGCTCAAGCTGATGCCGCTGCCTCATAGCGATGAGTCCACCGGTCAGCGACTGGCGCGCATTCGCCGCGAACGCGGATTCACACAGATCGAACTCGCCGAGAAGACCGGCATGGTGCAGACCCTGGTCTCCGATTACGAGCGCGGCAAGCTGCGGCTCAATGCCGACACGATCCTCCGCTTCGCCACCGCTCTCGAGATCTCCACCGACGCCTTGTTGCAGCCCAGCGGTCCTGTGGAATCGAAAAAGCCCAGCCGCAAGGTGCTGCGCCGCCTGGAGCAGATCGAGGCGTTGCCCCTGGGGCAGCAGACCACGCTGCTGCGCACCATCGATACATTGCTCGAAGGAGCCGCCGCGCGCGCCGCGCGCCGGGCCTGAGGCCAGCTATGAACTCACAAAGAGATCACGCCCAGCAGCTACTGACTCATCTGGCGCCCGACCAGGTTG
This sequence comes from uncultured Acidobacteriia bacterium, assembly GCA_903909435.1. Lineage (GTDB taxonomy): Bacteria > Acidobacteriota > Terriglobia > Bryobacterales > Bryobacteraceae > CAIVVT01. Next base: position 2,936 of record CAIVVT010000006.1, read on the forward strand.
CGGCGGTCGTGCATTTGATGGAGGTCATGCTCAATCCGCTTTCCCGCAAGCTGGCGCTGGCTCCCCTCGACGATGAGCCCTTCACCGAGGAAGACCGCCTGGCCGTGGCCGAAGCCGACGAGTGGCGCAAGCACAACGATTGCATTCCGCTCGAAGCGGTCCTCGCCGATTTTGGCCTCACCATGACCGACTGGGAAAAGATGGGCCAAGAGCCGTCGCTGGACGAACACCCCGGCAATGGCTAAGCGCGTCGCCTTTACCGATCAGGCCAAAGCTGACCTCCGCGCCATCGATCAGCAGACCGCCATCCAGATTCTCAAGACTCTGGCCCGTTTCGCCCACTCCGAGGAAGGCAACGTCAAGCGGCTTCAAGGCATCAACCCGCCGCTCTACCGTCTCCGTACCCAGGATCACCGCGTCATCTTCCGCGACCTCGGCGACGCCATCGAAGTCACCCGCATCCGCAACCGCCGCGAAGCTTACCGCTAAACCCGAGCCCCGGAAAGCCCGTGCACGTTCGTGCACAAACAGCCTCAAAGTGTGCCCGCTGCAACTCCATGGACCGAAATCAGATCCGTGCCAAAAACGCGCCTGCTGTGCAACAACCCTTTATGTTCCACTACGGGTCTGTCGTGCGTTCCTGCTGGCTTCACACCGAAAAGAACCAGTGAGAATTTGCAGCATCTTGAAACCGGCACGTGGTGTTTCGGCTCGCTGAAAGATCCTGGAAACATTCACAGGAATCTTCGAAAAGGGTGGTGTGTCACCTAAGTAACCGATGCGCAGCATCGCCCTCGGGCTGTTTCTCGTAGAACTGACGATTTGGCTCGCCGGTTTTAAGAAGCGACCGGTGGCGACTGCACCATCGCGCCCGGTTCGGACGTCCAAACGGTTTGTCCGTTGCGACGGAGATAGTAATAGGTGTCACCTTTGCGGGCGACGGCCAACTCTCCGAAGAATCGATAACAGCGATCAAACGCCGGTTGGATAACCCATGATCCGCTGGCCGACACGAAACCAGCTTTACCGTTAAGTCGTGCGGATGCCATCCCCCCGTCGAGTTCCCCGAGCTCGTCGAACTGACAATCCACGACCAGCGATCCATCGAGATTGATCAGCCCCCATTTCCGGTTGCGCTGCACGGGAGAATACCCTTCTGAAAAGGATTTTAGGTCTTCGTATCCCGGCTTGATTACAAAATTGCCATAGTGATCGATGAACCCCCAGCGCCCGTCGATTTGGGCGCCCGCTACACCGTAACGAAATCCCTGCACTCGCACCGCTTCGAAAACGTGGGGAATTCTAATCTCCCCCCGATGATCGATGTATCCCCAGCGCTCATCACGACAGACACCGGCCAGGCCTTCGCTGAACTGGCGGCATTGCTGGAACCTGGGCTGGATAACGGGATCGCCTCTCAGATCGATGAAGCCAAAAGTTTCACCATCAAGCGAGGCGAACGCACAACCCTCTGAAAAATTGTCGGCCACCAGAAAGCGCGGCTCCATCAGCCACTTACCCGAATGGTCGATGAATCCGCCATTTATCGAGCACAGGCCGTGCTTGAACTTTCCTAGGCCTTTGAAGCA
>CAIVVT010000007.1 GCA_903909435.1 uncultured Acidobacteriia bacterium
AGCGCGGATGAGCGCGAGCGAACCCGGAGGAGCCCGACGGCGCGTAGCGCCGGAGCCCCAGTGCATCCATTCAGAAGACATGGTCCTAAAGGAGACCCAATGCCAACCGACCTGCTCGACCGACTGCGCACCGATCCCGGCACTCGAACCTTCGGAGAGCTGGCCCAGGAACGCCAGTGGGCACTACAGGAGATCCATCGCCTGCAGGCCCTGCTCGCACGCGAGGACGCAGCCCGTTCCCGCTACGCCGAAAGATCAGGGAAGCGCGACCGAGAAATACCGGAGACACCCGCCAAACAAGTCATCCAACCCGGACAGTTCCTGAGCCTCGCTGAAGTCACGAAGCTTTTCGGCTTATCTCGATCGACGATCTACAAAATGCAGAACGAGGGCCGCTTCCCGAAATCAACCCGCATGGGACTGCGGACTGTACGCTGGAAATACGAGGATCTGATTGCGTGGGAGGACACCCTCCGAAGGTAGTCACAACACCCCCGCTGCAAAGCGAGCTCCTCACACGCTGGAGCGCCACCCACAGCTGCGCCCAGCGGGTCCGTCTCTCTAGGCAGGGGGCTCTCAGTTGAAGCCTGCCCGGAGCCCGAGGTTCGACGCCAACCCGATGGCAGACCCGTGGGCGAGCGTCGCCAATTCGCCAGTGTGCATCGACTAGCGCCTTTCGGTGCTAGGGGAGAGCGCGACCCTTCCTTGGCCGACTCCTACGACGCCGCATTTGTCCAGACGTATGAGCAACCCAGATATCCGGGCCTCCGTTTTTGCATGGCCTAGTTACTCAGGTACAAATGGGGCGGGCCCTTCCGGGCAGGCAATTCTCCCTTTCGCGGCACTTCGACGACCCAGACGTGGTACGAAGCCGCCTACGAGGGCGCGCCTGGCTGATCGGCAGTTCGCGCCAGAGGCTACGTCAAGCGGCAGCAGGCCTTTCTAAAAAGAAACGGTATTGACTTCTGCAACATATGGCCTATCAATCCAAGAAATTGATTGGTGGCATCTGGCAGATTGCTGGCAAACTAGGAGATTGCCTCATGCCCAATTTCACGCACTCGAGATTGGGCGACGCGCCTTTGGTGCATCCAGCGTCGTCACGTATAAGCCGGAGCTCGCTGTCAAATGGCATATGACCACAACGCTGAAGCCGATTTTGCGGCATCCGAGGTGGCCCGGATGCTGGTAGCGAATTTAGGCCTTTGCTATGACGGTGCTGCGGCTCATCCAACCACTATCAGCGCTTCTGCCTCTTACGAACCATCCTCGGCGGGATGGCCGAAAGCTGACGGGCTCGTATCGGTTTTGGAGGGCGGAACGTCAATTCAACGAGATATCGCAATTGAGTACAAGCGCACTCAGGAGGGAATCCACGGACTTCTGACCGCGATTGGTCAAGCCCATGGAGACCTGCATAAGGGATACAGCGCTGCGGCGATTGTCATACCGGAGCGCTATTCCTCGTTGGCGACCCCGGCTGCATACGTTCGTGAAGTCCTCGATGACGTCAGTAGTAGCAAGTCGATCGCGGTGTTCGCCTACCAGCCTCCTGATACCACCAGCGCCACTCCGTTTGCAGGACGGATCAATTGCATCCGGCCGTTGGTATTCGGCGCAACGGGCGTAAAGCTACGCACAGCAAGTCACGGACCAAAGACGCAGTGGGTACACATGCGCGAAGGCTCTACTACCCGCGACGC
>CAIVVT010000008.1 GCA_903909435.1 uncultured Acidobacteriia bacterium
ATCGCATCCTGGGGGTGTAGAAGCTCCCAAGGGTTAGGCTGTTCGCCTATTAAAGCGGTACGTGAGCTGGGTTCAGAACGTCGCGAGACAGTTCGGTCCCTATCTGTGGTGGGCGTAGGAGATTTGAGGGGGCCTGCTCTTAGTACGAGAGGACCGGAGTGGACGAACCTCTTGTGTTCCAGTTGTCTCGCCAGAGGCATAGCTGGGTAGCGAAGTTCGGTTAGGATAAGCGCTGAATGCATATAAGCGCGAAACCTGCCTCAAGATGAGATCTCCCAACCGTAAGGTAAGAAGGGCCCAAGTAGACGACTTGGTTGATAGGCCGGATGTGGAAGCGCAGTAATGCGTTGAGCTGACCGGTACTAATAGCCCGTTCGGCTTGACCATAAGATTTACAACGCGCACAGATTGCAGTCTGAGTTTTGTGGTTCCGTCAATATTTAAGGATCCTGGTTGCTGTCTGCAATCAGTCCGGAGCAGTTACCAAACTGGTGCGGGCTGAGTGGCAAGGCATCAGGCAGAAAAGTTCACCGATTTTTGGGTGATCATAGCGAGAGGGACCCACCCGTTCCCATCCCGAACACGGAAGTTAAGCCTCTCAGCCCCGATGGTACTGCGTGCGCGAGTGCGTGGGAGAGTAGGACATCGCCCGAATATGACACGAGGCTCCGGTAATCCCGGGGCCTCGTGCCTTTTCCGCTGCCGCCGTTTCAAGTCCCCGCCGCTACAGGATCTCCCCTCGCTCCGCCCTGTTCCTGCCGTCGCTCAGCAGGCTCCACCAATATCCCTGGACCTGGCTTACCGCGGCGATCCCTGCCGTTTCCGCCCGCAGTATGGATTCCCCCAGCGTCGCCGCCTGCCAGCTCTCCCCCAGCGCCATCGCCCGCTCCGGCTCCGTCCATCCACCCTCCGGCCCGACCAGCAGTGAACATCCGCAGCTGATTTGTCCTCCGAGACACGCCAGCAGGGGAACCCCGCTCGCTTCGTCCAGGAATAGCCGCTTTCCCTGCGCGCTCCGAATTGCCGCATCAAATCCTGTGCAGGTTTCGACATTCATCGGCCGCACCCGCCGGCACTGCTGGCCGCTTTCCTCACAAATCCGAGCCCAACGCGCGAGCCGCTTCTGCGCCGCTTTCTCGAGTCCCGCCTCCGACCGTGCCGTCGCAACGGGCACAACCGTCTCCACCCCGAGTTCCGAGCATTTCTCCAGCATCCATTCAAATCGGTCGAATTTCACCAACGCCGCATAGACGGTGATCCGGGCGCCCTGCCGCCGGGCTGCCAGCGGCTCGCTCAATTCGAATTCGACGGCCCCCTTCGGTAGCGCGCAAACGCGCCCCAGGTAAAGGCCGGCCCGGTCTGAAATCTCGTATTGCTGGCCGATTTCCACCCGCAGGACTCGCCTCAAGTGCTCGGCCGCTTCGCCACTTACTTGCGCTCGACCCTTCCCCGCGACCTCGGCATAAAACATTCTTCGCGCCACGTCTCCAGCCTATCGGATCGTTATCATGGTTACTCACGGAGCGTGAAATGATTGCACACCTGCGCGGTATCCTGCTCGAGAA
>CAIVVT010000009.1 GCA_903909435.1 uncultured Acidobacteriia bacterium
GCAGCCAGGTCCCGATCCGGATCGTGGGGCGTGATTGCTGCCTCGATCCCGCGACGGTCACCCGGGCCTATCAGCTCCTGAAAAGTCTCGATCTGATCCGCCGGGAAGACCCGGGCAGGGATCCCGCGAACCCGTTCCAGCAGGCGACGGCACTGACCGAAGTTCGGGTCCCGCGCGAACTCCTGACGACGCTCGGCCGCGAGCCGAAGCGCCGGTCGACGGCCGCGCCGAAGCCTGTATTGGCGGCGAAGCCGATCGCGCAGGGGAGGGCGGAGCCTAGCCCGGTGACCCCGGCGATCACCGTGTCTCGCGAGGAATCGAAGGCTATTTTTGCCCGGTTCTCGGCTGGAGAGCGCACGCGCTTTGCCGAGGCCTCCCGTCATCGTCGCGCCGGCATGGAGTTCGATGCCGACACGCGCTTGGGTCCCACCGATCGCGCGCACGTCCTCGATACCCTCCAGTCCCTGGCCCAGGCACGGCCGGTGCAGACCGTCCCGGATCGGCCGGCAGCTCAGGCACCCGCGGCGCCGAAGGGCCCACGCCGCCTGAAGGCGCTCGAGGTCGTGAGGCTTCAGCGCTCGCTGCGCACGCTCGCGACGGTCGCAGGAACCCCTGCGAATCTTGGCCTGATGCGGGAGGTGATGTACGCGGTGGAGGAGGGGGCCCTGACGAAATTCCCGGTCCCGCTCGCGATCAACATCGCGCTCAAGAAGCTCCGCGAGGGACCCTGGTCGGTTCCACATCGCATGCCCGCGGAGTGGGGAGTGCAGCGTGCCTATCACGAGCAGTGCAAGGCTGCAGGACAGTAAGAAACACTCTTCCGGAATTCTTCAGATGAAAAGATCAGGGCCTGCGGCCGTTCGTGTTCGAACGGTGAGCGAGGGGAGGGGAGCCGAGCGGAGACCGCTCGGCAGCCGTCTGCGATTTTCAGAGCGCCCGTGGAACTTCGTCCGTGGAACACGGAGAAGGATATCCATTTGATCTACAGAGACTTTCTTTGGCCCGCCGTGGTTCGTATAGCTCTAAGCGGAAGTCTCCGGAACTCGTTCGAGACAATTACGGAAAGTTTTCCGTATCCATGTGTCCTACGCTATCGACTCGGTCGGGACAGTGCCAATGATGTGCCCGTACGGACGAGAAATTCTCTCGCCGCCTTGCACCGCCAAGCGGTCGAACGACCAGTGCGATGACTACCCAATCGCTCGTGGCTTCTGGCACTTGCGTGATATTTGCCGAAGCCGATCATCTCTGATGTGAATTGGATTCCTGCGGATGTGTGTCTCCGAGTTGTATGGTTTTGTGCTGACCACGTGACGGCGGCATCGCGTGGCAACCGTCCCGCCGCATCGGCGGGCCGGTCAGGGAGACTTAGCCAGGAGTGGCTGGATGGATACACTGGAAGTAATACCGGACCCGGTATCACTAATGGAGTCGATGCGGGCGATCGGCTACACGGTAGAGGCCGCAGTCGCCGATCTTATCGACAACAGCATTTCGGCGAGCGCCGATCGTGTCGATGTTCTCTACGATTCTGTCGGCGAGCCATTTCTGGCCATCCTCGACAACGGCGACGGAATGTCGCCGGATGAGCTTACAAATGCGATGCGTCACGGTAGCACTCGCCCGTCCGAGCAACGCAGTCCCTCAGATCTGGGTCGATTCGGGCTCGGACTGAAGACAGCCTCGCTATCCCAGTGCCGCCAACTCACGGTAATAAGCAAGCAGGGCCGCGCCGTGCATGCACGGCGCTGGGACCTTGATGTCGTCGAGGACACCGGCCGATGGGTTGTCGTCGTCCCCGACATCGAGGAACTCCGGAAAATGCCAGGTTTCCGGGCGCTGGATGCGCTTGCGAAAGGGACTCTGGTCGTCTGGCGGAGACTCGATCGACTAACCGCCGGCGCGAGCGATCCGCAGCGAGAGATGAAGGCGAAGCTCGCGCCGCTATTTGAACACTTGGCACTGGTCTTCCACCGATTCCACGAGCGGGAGCAGGAGTGCAGGGCCGTTGCAATTCACGTTAACGGTCTACGTATCCCTCGCCGCGATCCGTTCCTCTCGGAAAATCCGTTCCGGCAGCCCCTCGAATGCCAAACGATTCAGTACGAGAAGGGAACGGTCGTCATCACCCCCGTGATCCTGCCCCCGATCAGCCACCTGTCCAGAGACGAAATTGCGTTAGCGGGGGGCGAAGACGGCCTGCGCGGAACTCAGGGCTTCTACATCTATCGGACCAGGCGACTGGTCATTTGGGGAACGTGGTTCAGATTGGTTCCGAAGGAGGAATTCCGTAAGTTGACGCGCGTTCAGGTCGACATCCCGAATTCCTTCGACGACCTCTGGTCGCTGGACATCAAGAAGTCCGCGGCCCACCCGCCGGAAATGATCCGATCGAGACTGCGCGATCTCATTCCACATTTCGCCTCCACCAGCCATCGCACGGTCACGTATACGGGGCGGCAAAGGCGCAATTCCAACGTAGCGCCCCTGTGGGTCCGTACGGAGCCGCGCCATGGCCGGTTTCGCTACGACCTGAATCCCGACCACCCGATGATCATGGCGATCGCCGAACGTATGGAGCCGGACGAGCAGGCTGCATTCGGGGCCCTGCTGCAGCTGACCGCAAATGCGCTGCCCTTCGACATGATCTATGCGGATATGTGCTCCGACGGCAGGACAAGCAGCACGAACGAGGATTTGGAGGAAGTCGTTGAGGTCGCGAGGACGCTGCATCGAGTGCTCAAGCTGCCGCTCGAGGACGTGCTCAAACTAGATCCGCTATGTCGTTACCCGAAGCACCATGCCCAAGTCTTGGAGAAGCTCTCCGATGGAATTTAATCCCGGACTGATAGCCGCCGGAATCATTAACGATCGCCAACTCACCGATGAACTGCTCGCCACGGTTCTTACGCAGATACGCGAGATCTGTGCCGGAATTTCGGGCGCGGAAGTTGATGAGCTGCGCCGGGATCTCGAGGCGAACCGCGGCATCAGCATGTCCGTCGGAACAGGCATTCGGGCCGAACGGCAGGTGCCCTGGCTCGACGACGCAAAGCCGCGCATCGAATGGACCTACTGGAATGCCTACAAGACGGAACTCGCGGGTCAGACACTGAGCGGCAATGTCCGGCGCGTCCTGGACCAGGACACGGACAACATTCTCGATGAATGCGGCAACCCGCAGAATTCCGCGGAGTGGCGGGTGCAGGGCCTCGTGATGGGAGATGTCCAGTCCGGGAAGACGGCGAATTACTGCGGCCTGATCAACAAGGCAGCGGACGCGGGATACAAGGTCATCGTGCTGCTCACGGGAATGATTGAGGAGTTGCGCCGGCAGACGCAGGAGCGCCTCGACGAGGGCTTCGTCGGTCGGAACAGCAATGACCTGATCGAGCGGAAGTGGAACGGAGGCCCAATTGGAGTGGGGCGGTACCGGAAGCGGCGCCCCAATGTCCTGACATCGCAGGACCAGGATTTTCTCCTAAGGAATGTCCAGGTGCTTGCCGGAATACCCATCGTCAACATCAATGAGCCTGTCCTGCTCGTGATGAAGAAGAACACCGCACCCCTTACCAATCTCCTGGGGTATCTGGACGGACAAACCAGACATGGCGAGCAGCCGCTGGACATCCCGCTACTCGTGATCGACGACGAGTCCGACAACGCCTCCGTGAACACCCGGCCGGACACCAATCCCGCGGCGATCAATTCGCTGATCAGGGCGCTCCTCGGCCGATTCCGCAGGGCGACCTACGTCGGATACACAGCGACGCCTTTCGCGAATGTCTTCATCAATCCGGACGTCGACGATCTGTTTCCTTCGGACTTCGTCTACAGCCTCAACACTCCGACGAACTACATCGGCGTCACCGGAATATTCTCTGAGGACGGTAGCTACCGATACCAGCTGGTCGACATAGACGACGCGGAACCCGTGTTCCCCTTCAAGCACAACAAGGAATTGCAGGTCGCCGAACTCCCGCCGAGCCTAATAGAGGCGCTCGAGACATTCCTGCTGTCCTGCGCGATCAGGGACGAGCGCGGCGAGAAGCTGAAGCACCGCTCGATGCTCGTCAACGTGTCCCGCTTTACGAGGGTCCAGGACCGGCTCGCGAGACGACTAGACGCAGAGCTCTACGACCTTGTTGAGGAGATCAAGCAGTATCTCGCCGTGCCCGACGACAGCTGGTCCGGACACCCCCGACTCGCGTCCCTCGAGTCGACCTGGAGGAAGCATTTCGCCGGGGCCGGCGTCTCATGGGATACGCTGCGCAGACGACTGCACGCGTCCGTCGCTTCGGTGAAGGTTCTCACGATAAACCAAGAGACGGAGGCGGAGCAGAAGCTCAATTACCGGAAGTACGAGGACACTGAAAGTGGGCGTCGGGTGATTGCTGTCGGCGGCCTCACGCTGTCCCGCGGCCTCACCCTGTTAGGGCTCTCTGTCAGCTACTTCTACCGGAACTCCAAGGCCTACGACACGCTCCTTCAGATGGGCCGCTGGTTTGGATATCGACCCGGCTACGAGGATCTCTGCAGGGTATGGATGCCGGATTCGGTGCAGGACTGGTTTGAGCACATCGGGGGCGTGGTCACGGAACTTCGCGCGGATATCCGCAGGATGCACGCGAACCGGCAGCCGCCACGCAAGTTCGGAATGCGAGTCCGCAGCCATCCCGATCTGCTGCTGATCACCGCCCGCAACAAGATGCGGAACGGTGACGAAGTTGACGTGGTCGTGTCGTACAGCGGACATGCAATGGAGACCCCGTTTCTGCCTTCGGACCCGCGGGTCAATGAGGCCAACATAGCAGCGCTGGGGCGTTTCGCCACAAGCCTCGGCAAGGCGACTGCGGTCGGTAGCCGCATGGTGTGGCGTGAGGTGGGCGCCCGGGCCATCGCTCAGTTTCTCGGCGATTTAGGCATCTCGGCAGAAAACAGCGCCTTCATGCCAGACATGGACGGCGACGTACCACTTGTCTCGTTCATCGCCGGAATGGCTGGTGGCAAGCTCGACAAGTGGGATGTCTGTATTCCGCAGGGCGAAGGTGCGAAGGTCGCCAACCTCGAGATTCGCACGATGGACGGCGAGAGCGTCGGGCCGATGTCGAGGAGGCGCCAGTTAGAGCGGGTCCCGGCAGGCAGTCCGTACTTCAAGCTCAACCGGCAGCGTGTCGGCGACATCACGGACGAGCGACTCGATCTGTCGCAGGACGACATCGAACGGGCCCGGGACGAGTGGGCGGTGCTGGTGGAGGAGAGCCGGACCAAAGGTGACAAGCCGCTCGGCAGGACTGTACCGGGACACATGTACCGTCGGTTCCGTTCGCGACCGCTCCTGACGATCAGTCTGATCGAGCCGGCCGATCCGGATGGCGAGACAGAGTCTTCGCGCAGGATGCTCTCCAAGGCGGAGGTCGGTGTGCCGGCGTTTGTCGGCATCAGCCTGTCTTTTCCTTTCTTCGATGACGAGGAGGCGAACGTAGTGACGTACCGCCTCAATCGGGTCGCGCTCCGCCAGATCGGCGCGCTGGCCGACGAGGAGGACACCGACGATGACGAGGCTTGAGGATCTCTGGCAAGAACTGCGGCGTCGGATGCGCGACACCCCGGTCGACCACGAGGGGTTCAGGATGCTGCTTGTCGACCCTGCGGCGGCGTACGAGATGTACGCAGGCCTCGAGGCGGAGTCGAGGGCGCTGCTGGCAATTAGGGTGAGCGTACGGCCCCCGGTCGTTGATCTCGAATCCTCAGCAATTGACTGTTTCCGGCTGCACCGCGCGGACGGCTCCTGGCTTCTGGTGCTGCGTCTGAACCAGCCAGTGCTCGTCACCGTCTTCGGCCGCCTCTGCCAGGACCTCATGGACACCGGCCAGGGGGTCGGAAGCGAACAGGAACTGCTGGATCTCTGCCTGTCGAGGCTGGAACTATGGAGGCAGCTCTTTCTGCGCTTCAACGACGGCTTCCTGCCAGCGCACGAGGTCAAGGGACTAATCGGGGAACTGATCGTGCTGGAATCTCTGCTCGACGAGGGTTTCCGACTTCCACCCGAGATTCTTGAGGGCTGGCGCGGCCCTCTTGGCGGTGACCAGGACTTCCTCTTCGACGATTCGGCCGTGGAGGTGAAGTCCGTGAGACCGGGCGCGGAGGAAATCTCGATCTCCTCACTGAAGCAGCTGGATCCGGCGGTTCCCATGCGCGTGCGGGTGCTGGAACTCCGGGGCGCCGGTGCAGGCGAGGATGGCGCCTTGTCCCTCAACGGCGCCGCCCAGCGGATCGAGGCGAAGCTCTCGGCCGACCCGGCAACCCTTGCCGTCTACCGTACGCGCCTGTTGGCGGCAGGCTATGTCGAGCACGAGCATTACGACGGAATTATCTTCAGGCAGGTGTCGAGCCGCACCTACCGGGTGGATGGGACATTTCCGCGGCTCGTTCCGGATTCCGTGCCGGCTGGGATCAAGGCTGCCGTCTATCGCATCTCGCTCGACTCGATCGAACGCCATCGCGAGGTATCTGGAGCGGACCATGGATGACGAGGCCTTCCTCGAGGAACTCCGGCAGCTCGTCGCGAGCCGGGCAACGGCGATGCACCTCGTCGACACACTCGCGTTCGTCGAGGAGGTTGCCGAGCGACTGGTCGAGGACCCCGTTTTCGGGGAGTTCGAACGCGTCGAGTACGCTGGGACCGCCTCCAGAAACAGGCCGATGCGCCTCCACGGGGAGACGACCCGTGATGATTCGGACGGCACTATCGGGCTGGTGATCGGAAAATGGTCCGATTCCGCGTCGCCCGAGATCCTTCCGGCGAGGGAGGTGGAGCAGCTCACCGCGTGTCTGACCAACTTCGTATCCGAGGCCGCCTCCGGCACACTCCAGGAGCGAATTGTCGAATCCAACCCTGCCTATGACCTCGCCCGGACGCTCGCGAACCCGGACGCCGTAATCTCGCGGATTCGGCTTCACGTCATTTCGAACCAGTACCTCAGCCAGCGCTTCAAGGAGCAGACAGTGCTGGAGGTCCGCGGCATACCGGTTGAGCGCCATATCTGGGATCTTCGGCGTCTCAAGGACGTGTATCTGTCGTCCCGCGAGCGGGAGGCGGTAGAAATTCGCTTTCCCGAGTTCGGAGTTGCCGGTATCCCCTGTCTCCCGGCCACCGGAGACGGCGATACGAAATCCTACGTTTGTACGGTACCCGGATCCCTCTTGGCGGACGTCTTCGAGAAGTACGGCAGTCGCATCCTGGAGGGCAACGTGCGTGCCTTCCTCGGCCTCAAGGGCAACGTCAACAAAGGCATTCGCGCGACCATTCAGGACACCCCGGAGCTCTTCTTCGCCTACAACAACGGAATCGCGGCGACGGCATCCGCGCTCGACGTCGAACTCGTGAAGGGCGAGCGCCGCATCACGCGCGCAGTGGACCTCCAGGTCGTGAACGGAGGCCAGACGACGGCCGCCATACTGAGCGCGCGCAAAAAGGATCGCCTGTCGCTAGACGGCGTGACTGTTCCGATGAAGCTGACGGTTGTGCAGGCGGACGACGCGCACGAGCTAATCCCGAGGATCGCCCAGTACGCGAACACGCAGAACAAGATCGACATTGCAGACTTCTTCTCGAACCATCCGTTCCACAGAAAGATGGCGGATATATCGGTGAGACTGCGCGTGCCGGCGAAACCCGGCGTTCGCGTCCAGAGCAAGTGGTTTTACGAACGATCGCGCGGGCAGTACCAGAACGAGCGACTGTACCTCTCGAAATCCAAGAAGGAGCAGCGGGATCTCGAGTTCCCACCTTCGCAGGTCATTAACAAAACGGATCTTGCCAAGTACGACAGCACTTGGCGCGAGAAGCCTTACTGGGCGTGCCTCGGAGTTCAAAAGAACATCCGAAATTTCGCGAAGCAGTTCGAGAGCACTTCGGCGGACATGTCTGAAAGCGAGAACTGGAACCGGATCAGCCCGAACTACGGCGACGCGTATTATGAGAGATCTGTCGCAATGGCGATTCTCTGGAAAGCGACTGAGAAATTGGTATCCGCGGCCAGGGACGACTGGTACCAAGGTGACTATCGGGCGCAGATCGTAGCGTACGCACTAGCCATGTTCTTGAAAAGCTTCCGTGACGGCGGTGGGGATTTCGATACCGGCAAGGTATGGCTTAAGCAGGAAGCTGATCCGGCGCTTCTGTCCTACATTGAGGCGCTGGCGAAAACAGCGCAGAGCATCATCACCGCTCCCGCGGACGGAGGTACCAACTTCGGTGAGTGGGCGAAGAAGGAGGCGTGCTGGCAACAGTGCCTTAAGCAGGTGGGCTCCATCCCTCCGTCGGTCCGCCAGTGGCGGCTTGAGCGGGAAGACGTTGGGTTAGTGCGGAAGACCGAGAGAAAGACGGGAAAAATCGACGATGGCATCGCCTGCCAGAAGAGAGTGCTCGAACTCGCGGCTAACGGATATTGGGCGGCGCTGTACGGCTGGGATCAGCTGTCAGGGATCGCAACCGAACCAGACCGACGACTGTTGAGTCGCGTGACGACAGTACAGGGTTGCATGCGGGTCGCAATAGAAAAGGACTGGCGGAAACTGCTCGAGATCGCCGAAGAGTGCGAGAGCGAGGGGTTCCGGCATCACTAAGCCGTCCGAACCTTGGCGCGCTGCGGCGACAGCGCCCGGGGAAGATGCCGAAGCACTGACCGGATCACCATCTCCCTCGCATTCCATACGGAAGACGGCCTCGCAATATCGATAGCCTGCTCACCGCGCGACGTCGAAGAGGCTGAGAGTTAAATATAGTGTAGCTGGAATAGGTTTGAGCACTTTGTCATGGACCATAAAGCACTGAAGAGCCGTCAGCGAACTGAGCGAGACACGTACCCTACGAACCTGAGCCTTCGAGTACATCGGGCACTAAGCTGGCTCGGTCGTGCCGAACAACTTGCCGAAGATCAGGACGGCCAGTTCATCTTTCTCTGGATTGCGTTTAACGCTGCCTATGCCACGGAAATCGAGGAGGATTCTGGGCTATCCGAGCAGGTCGCATTCCGACGATTCTTGGAGAAACTCTTATCTCTCGACTCACAGAAGCGTCTCGAGGCACTCGTGTGGACCGAATTCACGGGCAGTATTCGCGTCCTGCTCGATAACCAGTACGTATTCGAGGACTTTTGGAGGTTCCAGAACGGCAGCCTCGATGAAAGCCAGTGGAAGCGGAACTTCGCGAAGGCGAAAGGCGCGGCGCATGCCGCACTGGCAGGACGCCGAACGGAAGTCGTGCTCGGCATCGTGCTCAGCCGAATCTACACGCTGCGAAACCAGCTGATGCACGGGGGCGCGACTTGGAACAGCGGCGTGAATCGCGATCAGCTTCGCGACTGCGTCGGCTTCATGGGCAAGCTCGTTCCGTTGCTGATTGAGATCATGATGGACAATCCCGCCACGCTGTGGGGCGCAGCCTGCTATCCGGTGGTTTCCACACCCTAAGCTGAGGCCACGTGAAGCTGATGGAGCTTGGTCTCTTTCAAAAACAAAATATCGTGGGTTTGCCATGACCGATCCGACGCTCGTCTGCCCGAATTGCGGCACCGAAATTCGACTCACCGAATCCCTCGCCGCGCCCATTGTGGCCGCGACCCGGCGGCGGTTCGAGCAGCAGCTCGCCGAGAAGGATGAGGCGATCGCTGCGCGTGAGGCCGAGTTTCGCACGAAGGAGAGATCCGTCACGCAAGCCTTGCGCGACATTGAACAGCGAGTCGCGAGCGAAGTGGCGGGGAGAATCGAAAGCGAGCGCGCTCGTGTAATCGAGGAGGAGACGCGCAAGGCGAAGCTCGCCGCAGCCTCGGAATTGAATTCGAAGGCGCGGGAGCTCACCGAACTTCAGGGAGTGCTCAGGGCTCAGGAAGAGAAGCTGGCAGAGGCCCAGAAGGCACAAACCGACTTTCTTCGTAAGCAGCGGGAACTCGAAGACGCGAAGCGCGAATTCGAACTGACCGTCGAGAAACGAGTCCAGGAAAGCCTGACCGAAGCTCGCGCCTCCGGTCGACGGGAGGCGGAGGAGAGCCTGAAGCTGCGGGTGATGGAAAAGGACCAGACCATCGCCTCCATGCAGCAGAAGATCGAGGAATTGAAGCAGAAGGCTGAACAGGGCTCGCAGCAGCTTCAGGGCGAGGTCCAGGAATTGGAACTGGAGACGCTGCTACGCGCCAAATTTCCGTTCGACACGATCGACCCGGTTCCGAAGGGAGAATTCGGCGGCGATGTGCTGCAGCGCGTTGTGAGTCAGGGAGGAGTCGCTTGCGGGACCGTGCTCTGGGAGTCCAAGCGGACGAAGCACTGGAGCGACAACTGGCTTGCCAAGCTTCGCGAAGACCAGCGGGCCGCGAAGGCGGAAATATCCGTTATTGTGAGCCAGGTACTCCCGAAGGGCGTTGAATCCTTCGACATCGTCGACGGGGTCTGGGTCACGCATCCGCGTGCGGCGGTGCCGGTGGCAACCATTCTTCGGCACGGCCTGATTCAGGTTAGCGCGGCCCGGCAGACGTCTGAAGGGCAGCAGACAAAGACCGAGATGGTCTACCAGTACCTCACCGGCCCGCGCTTCCGCCAGCGTGTGGAGGCGATCGTCGAGTCCTTCTCGTCCATGCAGGAGGATCTCGACAAGGAACGTCGCTCGATCATGCGGCAGTGGGCGAAGCGACAGGAGCAGATCGAGCGAGTAATGGGCGCGACGGTCGGGATGTACGGCGACCTTCAGGGCATCGCCGGAAAGTCCCTACACGAAATAGAGGGGCTAGCGCTTCCGTCATTGCCTGCGCCGGATGTCGAACGGGGAATTGAGGCGGGGCTTAAGCTGACTGGGGCCGACACGCTGTCGGAATAGAACCGGTGCATCAGAAGGATAATCTCAGCGTGGAACTACGCTGATGCCGCCCGGGGACAGGCCGCTTTAGTTCGCGACCGGCTGGCCGGCTGCGTGCCGTGTTCATCACCCTCCACGGGCTCCGTCATTGCAATTGCGGCGCTCTAGTGGCGATAAGGTCAGTTATCGTACGGCTCGCTGCGGCGCAACAGCGAAAACGGCGTCACTATTTGCTTCGAATTGGCGACGAGGCCGCCGAAATCGAATGGAACGCGAATGGACGAAACCCACTGGTGTCACGCCGAAAGACGTCGTCAGCGCTGATGGGCTAATTCTTCAACAGGAGCGCGGCGCCCGATGAATAGCCTCCGCCGGACACAGTTAACAGGACGAGATCATTCCGCTGCAATTGAGATAGGAATGTGATCAAGGTAATAAGTACGCTAGCAGACCCTGTGTTTCCGAACGTTTCAATTGTGGAGGCTATTTGATTGGGGGCGAGCCCGAGGTCATTTGCGACGTGATCAATGATTCGCCGATTGGCTTGATGAGGGACGAACAATCGCAGTGCGCCGACGTCTATTTCATTCCGCGACAGGAGTTTCACAGCGCTCGCCGCCATATAGCGGCAGGCGTTCGTAAACACCTCCCGACCATGCGGCATCTGTAGCCCTCCCTGCTTCGGGTTAAGACGAACGGCATTCGGGCCCTCGCCGACGTCACCGTGCGCGGCTGTGTGGACGTCGACAACAGAAAATTGTGAGGCATGGCTAATCCCTCGTTTGGCCTCGAGGAGCAGTGCCGATGCGCCGTCACCCCATAGATGTCCGGACTGGTCATCACGGTCGTCGCAGTAAAGACTATTGTGCTCGGCAGCAACAAGCAGCACGCGCTGCGCGCGACCGGAATCAAAAAGTGCGGCTACGAGCTCCAGTGCATTGAGGACAGATGAGCAAGCTGCAGAAAGCAGCACGGCGCGAGCGCTTCTAAGGCGATAGTGTCGCTGTACGACGTGCGCGATCGTCCCGATTGTGTCCCAAGGTGTGTAAGAGCAGCCGATGATGTAGTCGACCTCGTCTAGCGCGACGGAATTTCGCTCGGCGATCGGCGCAACCGCCCGGACTGCGAGTTCGTTGACACCGTCCTCGGTCGTAACTCGACGGCGCTCCCGAATGCCAGATACACGCTGGAACCAGTCGGGAGAACGACCTGTCAGCCGGCTGAAGTAATGGTTATCGACCACTCCTTCGGGGACGTATGATGCTGAATCAATGATTCTCACTGGCGAGCCTCGCTGGCGCTATAAAGAACACGATGCCGCGCCCCACTTCTGTCGACCGGTGAGCGATCATCCATCCGTCCGGATGATGCCGTTGCGGCCACTAACCTTCAGACCAAACGAAGCAAAAGGTTGATACGCCAGCTTCTTCGCTACGAAATCAATAGAAGTGGCAATCCGCAGAAAGCAGGACACCTAAACTCTTGCCGTTGATATCCGCTGACGTTGCCGCCGATGTATTCACGCGAGCCGCGGCGACCGGATCGTCGCCTTACAGGACCGCCCGGCGCTCGCTAGACGCGCGAACGTTCGATCCGGCATCCCTCGTGCTTCAGAAGTAGGCGAGCGTAAGCCATTCAGCGACCAGCGCGGGTTTTGCTTCACCCTCGATTTCAACGGTCACGCCGATGTTCGACTGCACGACGCCGGCTGCGCGCTCCTTGACATCTTTGAGCACGAATCGGCCACGCAGCCGTCTTCCGCAACGGACCGGCGAGATAAAGCGCAGGCTGTCGAAGCCGAAATTGATCCCCGCCGTGCTGCCCTCGATAGTCGGGAGCACCTGTTGAGCCATAGCCGACAGCAGCGACAGCGTCAGAAACCCGTGGGCGATCGTGCCACCGAACAGGGAGCGCTGTGCTGCCTCCGGATCGACGTGGATGTACTGGCGGTCCAGCGTCACCTCGGCGAAGCCATCGATTCGAAACTGGTCGATCATGATCCAGTCGGACGAGCCGACTTCCATGCCGATGAGCGCGTCGTATTCTGCGCGTGAAATGATTCGACCGGGCATAACTACAGCACCTCAAAGAGACCGGCTGCCCCCATGCCCCCGCCGACGCACATTGTGACCACTACATAGCGGATTCCACGGCGTTTGCCTTCAATAAGGACGTGGCCGACCATGCGAGCGCCGGACATGCCGTAGGGGTGGCCGATCGAGATCGCGCCGCCGTTGACGTTCAAGTGTTCATCGGGGATGCCCAGTCGGTCCCGGCAGTAGAGCACCTGCACGGCGAACGCCTCATTGAGCTCCCATAGGCCAATGTCGCTAACCTTGAGACCGAACCGATCGAGGAGTCTCGGGACGGCAACCGCCGGCCCAATGCCCATTTCATCAGGCTTTGTGCCTGCCACCGCCATGCCGACGTAGCGTCCAAGCGGCACAAGGCCGCGGCGGGCCGCCGCCTTGGCTTCCATAACGACCATAGCCGCGGCCCCATCCGACAGCTGGCTTGCGTTACCCGCGGTGATGGTTCCGCCGGACCGGACTGCCTTGAGGGCAGCAAGCCCTGACAGTGTCGTATCGGAGCGGCTGCCTTCGTCTATTCTAAGCGTCGTCTGGCGCTGGACGACGACGCCAGATTCCTTGTCCAGAACTCCCATGGTTGTTGATATGGGAACAATCTCGGCATCGAATAGTCCACCTATTTGGGCTGAGGCTGTGCGCAACTGCGACTGAAGCGCATACGCATCCTGCTGCTCGCGTGAAATCCCGTAGCGCGTCGCCACGATTTCCGCGGTGTCTATCATCGGTAGGTAGGCATCGTCGTGAATCGCGACAAGCCCTGGATCCTGATCGACGCGCAGCGCCGCAGTCTGGACGAGCGATACCGACTCGACGCCTCCTGCGACGCAGATCTCCATACGGTCGAGCACGACCTGCTTGGCGGCAGTCGCAATAGTCATCAGACCGGATGAGCACTGCCGATCGATGGTCATTCCCGCGACAGAGGCGGGCAGGCCCGCGCGCAGCGCGGCCATGCGTCCGATCGATTGCTGGAACCCTTGTGGCAGTGAACACCCGAGGATGCAGTCGTCAATCTCGGCAGGTTCAAGCCCGGCGCGCTCAACGGCAGCCCTGATCGCGTGGGCGGCCAGAGTCGGCGACGGGGTCAGATTGAAGGCCCCCCGATAGGCCCGTCCGATTGGCGTTCTCGCCGTAGCAACGATTACCGCATCACGCATGTCCTGGCTCCCGATGGCCAGCCGCGTTTGCAGCCCGTGCCTTCCGCAGTTCGAGCTCAGACTGCTCGACGCCGGACGCCGGCACGACTGAACCGTGACGGTCGACAATCTCTCCGAGCCGCACTGCGATTTCATGCGCCACGGAGTCTCCGGCGCCAAGGTAGAGTCCCTCGGTCAGCGTCAGATGCGCCGCTTCGAAGCTGCCGCCGCCAGCGCACAGGATCAAGCGACTCGGAGCATCCGCGCCGACGAGCGCGGCCAGTGCGGGGCTTACAACTCCAGGTTTCAGCGCGGCCATGACGTCCGGCGCCAGCAATCCGTCCACCATGCGCGTCGCGGCCGTCGGCGCCAGGCAGTTCACACGGATGTTGTTCCGAGCGCCCTCGAGCGCGAGAGTCTGCATCAGACCCACGAGGGCGAGCTTGGCGGCACCGTAGTTAGATTGTCCAAAGTTGCCGAACAGGCCTGTTGACGAGGTAGTCATCACGATTCGGCCGTAGTTCTGTGCCCGCATCAAATCCCAAACAGCTTTGGTGCAATGCACAGCCCCCATCAGGTGAACTTCGACTACCAGCCTGAAGTCCGTGAGGTCCATCTTGGCGAAGCTCTTGTCGCGAAGGATTCCCGCGTTGTTGACCAGGATGTCGACCCTGCCCCAGTGAGCGACGGCCGCCGCGACCATCTGCTCAACCTGGGCGTAGTCGGTCACCGATCCCCCGTTTGCAATCGCAACACCGCCGGCGGCGACGATTTCGTCAACGACGTTCTGCGCCGCGGATGGCGATGCGCCGGTCCCTGCAACTGTGCTACCAAGATCGTTGACAACGACTTTGGCACCGAGCCGGGCGAGTAGCAGGGCGTGCTCACGGCCGAGGCCCCCTCCGGCACCAGTAACAATCGCGACCCGCCCCGAGAGATCTATAGTCATAACATTTCCTTTTGAACTCCAAAAATAGATCAGGTCCCGCTACTGCGGGACGCGAGAGCTGCGGGGCCAGGCGGTCTTGCTGCGCGGGACCATCGCTGCCGACGTCGCACCGTGCGGGATGGCGCGGCATCGCTGGTCATTGAACGCACGTGTGGGCATCGAGCCGGAGGAACCGGGCCGCGTTATTGCAGAAAATGTCGGCCTTCTGCGCGGGCGTCAGGAAGTCAAGCGAGTCGATCGCCTCGATCGACTCGCGGATCGACTCCCGCCACACCATGACGTCGCTCCCGAACATGAGGCGCTTGTCCATGCCGGGAATGGCCTCGATCAACGTCTGGACGTAGCGTCGGAATTCCTTGCGGGGCAAGTTCGCGCTGATGTAAGCGAGATCGACGTAGACGTTCGGATATGATTGGAGGATCGCATAGGTTTCGGAAAAATACGGGTGCCCCGCATGCATCAGATACAACCGCAACTTCGGGTGCCGCTTAAGCACGTCCTCGAGACCTGCTGGATTGCCGAAGTCCCCGCGAAAGGCCGATCGCAACCCGGAGGCTTCGATTTCTGAGGCCGCCGCTGCGACTCCGGTATGAATCCCTATCGGGACGTCCATCTCCTCCGCAAGAGCGTAGTAGGACTCCATGGCTGGGTCGGTAATCCGGCGACCATAGAACTGCGGGAAGACCTCACCCAGCACCTTCACGCGTCCGGCACGGATCTCGTTCCGGACCTCGTTGACTCCATAGTTGTATGGTTCGCCTGGAGCCAGCGCCAGTGCCGGCAGCACCATCTCCGGGTACGCTTTGGCCGCACGATTCACGTGATAGGACGTATTGCTGACGACCGCAACAACGACCCGATTGCGCTTCAGCTCGTCGAACAGATACCGCAGCAGTTGATCCTCGTTACCGAACTTCTCTGTCGGCATGCCGGTGTACGGATTCGGCGGCATCGGTTTGTACCAGTCCACGTCACCGTCCGCGGTAACGCCGGCGACGTGCACGTGTACGTCGACGATTGGACCGCGGTAGGGTGCTGCAGCAGCGCAGGCCGACGCCCCTGCCGCAATCGCGATCAGGGCTGCGGCGATTCGCCGACTATGGTTACTCCGCCTCATGGGCACCCCTGAGTGTTGGCCCTGACACCGCGTAGCATCACCCCGCCATACGCCGTAGCGAGGAGTCCAAATGTCGGCGCAGTGTATCGGGCATCGTCGCAGCGCCGATGCCGGCTTGTAATGACTGATCATGAGTTCCGCGCATCGACCGGCGGCAGCGCCCATAAGACCTACTCATGAATGTGAATAATAGTGGCTCTTCGTGATTTCGTGTGGGTAAAAGCTGAGGCTGTGCGGTGCTAGAAGCCTTGTTTATACGGCATAAGATGCCTGTAGCAGGGACGCAGAAGTTTGGCATGATTGGCGGATGGCCAAGAC
>CAIVVT010000010.1 GCA_903909435.1 uncultured Acidobacteriia bacterium
TACTCGTCCGGGGGAACCGGCTTGAAGCCGCTTGACGGATCGTACTCCCGCTGCGAGGCGTAGGGCGGACTGGTGATCGCCACATTGACCTCGCGATCACAAAGCAGCCGCTCCACCACGCCCATATCCCGGCAGTCACCGCAAATCAGCCGGTGCCGGCCAATCACCCAGATGTCCCCGGCGCGCGTCACCGGATCCGGCGGCGCCTCAGGCGTAGTATCTTCCGCAGTCTCAGGCGCGGCGACCGGTTCCTCGCCAGCGGGATCCGCCAGCAAGCCGCGAACCTCTTCATCGCTGAAACCGAGCAGGTTCATATCGAAGCCGCTTGCTTCAATGACCTGCAGTTGTTCCCGCAGAATCCCCTCGTCCCACCCGGCGTTCAAAGCCAGCTTGTTATCCGCGATGACCAGCGCCCGCTGCTCATCTTCGGTGAGGTGGCCCAGCACGATCACCGGCACAACCGCCAGTTCGAGCCGGCGCGCCGCCAGCACTCGGGCGTGCCCGGCGATGATCACGCCATCGGAGCCAACCAGCACCGGATTGGTCCAGCCAAAGCGTTCGATCGAGGCGACGATCTGTAGGATCTGCTCCTCGGAGTGCGTCCGCGAGTTGCGGGCGTATGGCAACAGATCGCCGATCGGCCGGAGGTCGATGCTTGTCGGTAGCTCTATGACTCTCAATGGCTTAGGGGTGCGGCCGCAACCGCCTCGCAACCAACCGGAAAGCGCCTGACTAGTTTGTAAATGCCATCCGTTACCCCGCCGGAAAACGCACAAAGCCAGGTCCCGAGGTTCGTGTGGCACTCCCGCCTCGTTGCGCGATGTCCGCGCCCCGGCGACCGTGCGTACGGGAACTCATCAGGCAGCGACCCGTCCCGCGTGCTGCATTCCATAGCGCGAGTCGAACACCGCAATCACTCGTGCGCGGTGGCATAGCTCGACGCGCTCAATCCACTGTTCGTAACTCAATGCATGCTTACGCTGGTTGCAGTCCTGACAGACGATCACGAGGTTTCGCACGGAATGCTCGCCGCCGCCCGCCAGCGGAATCATGTGATCGGTTTGCTTGCGCAGCAGCCTAACGTCGCAATACGCGCAGTGAGTGGCTTGGCTCTTGAGCCTGGCGATTGTCCCACGGACGATGCTGCCATCCGCATTGCTTACCTCTCTGCGAAGGCGCAAATCATCCCACTTTTTCTTGCGATCTGGATTGAACGCCTTGTGTTTTTGGATACGGTCGCTTTCCTGAAGTCGATACTTCTTGTAGTGCTTCCTCTGTGCCGCAGCCTGCTCCTGCAAGGACAGTCCTCGGAAGGGTCTCAGATACGCTGCCGCCCATCGTGCTCGCAGCCTGTCTGCCCGGCCTTCCGCTTTCGCCATGGCAGCTTGGAATCGGTGAGCGTCCTGGGAGACGTACGCCTTGATTGCATTGCCTTGTGCTGATGCTTCGCGCTCGCGTTGCTCCCTGCTGTCCATGCGGTCGCAGGCACGGCATCTCGAGTGGTTGACTGCTGGTGCCAGTCCGCATCGCTGGCAGAGCGCTTGGTTCGCACGCTCCAGGATCTCGTTGTTTTTCGCGTGGCATGTGGAACAGAAGAGACTCAACCGTCCACTTCGTGCGTAGTGCGGCCAGCCGATTCGATCGCCGATCACACCACAGGTTTTGCATTGCCGAGTCGGTTTCCATCCGCGGGTGACCGTCACTTTGCACCTTCCTCGGAAAGCACCATCACGTTGGGAACCTCACCAAGTCCGCCCGCTTGCACACCCTTTGCGCCCACGTTGGCCACGGACGCGTCGTCCCGGCCCTTGCGACCGTACGTACGGAAAGCCGTCCAGCGACGGCTCGTGCCGCATGCCGCAATCCACTCAGGGGCCCGAACACCAAGTTCAAACGCGGGCGACGGCTTGGCTCATATTCACGCGACCCGGCAAGAACGCGCACCGATAGTGCTGCAGTCCTTCGCGAATGGCTTCCTGGCGGTCGGCGGGCAGATTGGCGAAGACCTGCGCGCCCAGTTTTCGAACGTCAACGCCCAGACGCTGGCAAAGTCGCCCGGGGTTAAACACGTGCTCTGGATGGCGA
>CAIVVT010000011.1 GCA_903909435.1 uncultured Acidobacteriia bacterium
ATTGGCGGGTCCACACGCTGAAGGGGATTGCGACTCTGGCCACGTTTGGTACGACTCATTTGGTAAGGCATCGCACGCTTAGAGTTCTGAATTAGTGAAATGAGGTTTCATTTTATATTCACATGATTCATAAATTAACGTGTAGGATACTGCGCTTCAACGCGCATGTCAACATCGCTGCGTCAAAGAACTAGCGTTGTTTGATTCACGGGGTGATACGATATGGCATAAAATTGGATCAATTATGGATAAACCGAAACGCCGGTTCAGCAAAGATACGGTGGCTGAGGGTCCGGTCGAGTCCAGGTCGGTAGCCAAAGGCTTGCGGATTCTGGAGACTCTCGCGTTGGCCCCCGCGCCGATGGCACTCAAAGATCTTGCGGATACGGCCGGCCTCGGCAAGGCCTCGACATTGCGGCTCCTCCGGACGCTTCAAACGACGGGCTATCTGGTTCGCGATGCAAATGACAATTACCACCTTGACCGCGATTGGCCCTCTGCGCGGCAACACCACCTTTTGCGGCTCTTGTGTGAGTCGGCAATGCCGCCTCTGGCGAGTCTGAACGCCGAATTCGGCGAGACCGTTGCACTCGCGTTCTTATTTGAAGATGTCATTCGCGTGGTGGAAGTAATCGAAAGCACGCACCACATTCGAATGTCTAACTACAAGGGTGGAATTCTCCAGCCCTACGCTTCCTCTCTTGGGAAGTCCATCACTGCCTTCCAAACTCCGGAAAACGCACAGAAGCTGCTTTACACCTATGGCATCTTCCGGCTCACGTCCGCGACATTGACCGATTTCCGTGCGATTCAGGAGGACTTGGCCGAGGTCAGGGAACGCGGCTATGCCTGGGACAGGGAAGAGACGGTACCGGGAGGAACCTGCGTCGGAGCACCGATCCGAAGTCCAGGCGGAGACGTAATCGGGGCACTTAGCATTTCCATGCCGAAGGATCGGTTTACTCTGGAACTGCAGGAGATATTGCCTGGACGAGTGAAGCAATACGCCGAACAAGTGACAAAAGCAATGCGGTCGTCAGAAGACGGCGGAGAAACTCCGAAGAAGACGCCCCGAACGACAGTCAAGAAAGCGTAGGCGAAGGAGGCGCGTGCACCGCGCTGCTACTTACTTGGGCCACCGATGAGCCCGTAGTAGCGGCCCATCCAATAGGGGAGCAGCCAAAAGACGCCACTGCTTTCCGACATGCCGTCTTCTCCCCGGACCGCGCTATAGAGATTAGTATCGGTGCGCATAGTAGCCCGCTCGCTGGGAGGTAGGATCCGATCCACCTCGGTGTCATCGAGCATCGGCTCATGGACGATTCGCACATCCTCCCGCTTGCGGCTATCCACGGTCCACTGAACCAGGTCGAGGGGTTCGTCGCGCAGAACGTCTAAACACTGCTCAAGGTCGATGTCGGGAGGATTGGAGGATTTCCGAAATGCGGCCCAAGTGAAAGCGAATAGTGGGTTGCGTTGCTCTCCGGTGCGCTTGCGCCAGAAAGCCAGCCCCTCTTCGAATATTTTGCGGATGCTGGTGTCTGGTTCGGTCAGTGCTACCGGCAAGACCATCGCAGCGAGTTCTTGATCGAAACCGGTACGCTCCGATGGCTCGGTCCCGAGCGGTCTGCGCGCCAGTTGGTCGTAGTGGTGATTCTCCAACAGGTCGATATATGCACGACGATATTTCACATCGCCAGTCATGTGATGGGCGAGCCGCAAGTAACTCAGAATCTCGAGGCCATTCAACCATCGCTCGGCACGCCAGTCCGTATCTTCGTTCAGTTTCTCCGGAGACCAAACGGCCCACAGAGTCGGCTGGCCGTCGATATCGCGGAAGGTGTATCCGCCTTCGATCATGTGGTCTACGATGTGCCGGAGATGCTCGCGGACAATCCTCCGCTCGGCTTCATCGGCCGCCAGGGTGTAATAGATGTAATAGGCGTAGAAGTGCGCACTGGTTTCGTCGGAACTCGTATCTCCCTTCCATAGCCACTTGCCGTCCGCGCTGCGCCGCCAGCGCTCCTCAACCGGCTTGTCCCGTGGGTTGCTCACCAGGCGGTCGGCCCGTTCCTCGGGGGTGAAAGTCTGGTTCGGATCGTGCATTTTCGTCCAGTCGGAAGGAATCACAGTGCGCGCGAAGAACCCGCCTGTCCCGGTCACCTCCTGCAGAAACTTCATCGCGCGAAACGCTTTCCTGGCGTGATCCAGGGCCTGCGGGTCCTTTGAAACTGCGTAGCGGAACGACTCCATGGCCAAGTACTCGCCGGTGTATCCGCCTTCGTTGTCATCGTCGCGCGGGAAGAAGTGCTCCGTATCACCCGGCGCCTTTAAGTCACATTGCTCAACAAGATAGGGCGGCCGGACGTGACGCGCGTGACAGATCTGCAGGTAATGGTCTGCCTTGTCGGCTAGGGTCATTTCTCTGCGACGGATCGCACTCAAGCCTGCAGACGTTGCCACCCAAACGGTTCGGTCGGGACCCACAGCGATTGCGAGCACGTCGTCCGACGGCAGCCATCGCCTGCTGTACCGCAAAGACCACCGGTTGTTAATGCGGCGTATGGCGCCCAATCCAGTGCCTGCCCACACCGTTCCATCGGGTTCCGCCGCCAGGCACTTCACATCTTGGTTAGGCAATCCGCTCGTGGTGTTGTAGTGCTCCGCACGCAAGCCCCGGCGGTACACGTCGAGGCCACCGATGCCACCGAGCCATACGTCGCCGACGGACGAGATGGTAACAGCCCGCAACTCACCGGCGAGCAGATCGCGCTCCTTGTACAACTCAATAGTTGAATCTCCACGCTTGCAGTAAGCGCCCATTGCAGTCGCAATCCACAGCGCTCCGCCGGCTTCGCGAGCGAGGGAACGTATAGCCTTTGAACCAGTCCAAGGCGAACTTCGCCACCGAGCGCCATTCCACTCGTAGAGCACGGTCTGACTCGCAGCGACTACGCCTGCACGATCAACCCACACAGCGACGACAGGCAGGGAGGCAACAGCTTGCACTCGCTCGCCTTTGCCCGATTGAATGCGGTAAAGGCCTTGCCAGGTTCCTGCCCATACGTCGTTCCCTTGTGTTGCGAGCGCGTACGCGGAGCCTCGCAGCACTTCGGTCCAAGCGCTGTTCGCGAAACGATACACACCGGCCTTCGACGCGACCCACAGACTGTGGTCCGAGGTAACAGCGAGTGCGCGAACCTGCCTGGCCCCCTCACTTGATGAGTAGGCGACCTCCTCGCGATACTCCTGAACGAAGGGCGTGTCGGGGAAAGGTGTAAGGACGGCCGGCAAGGCCGGTCCACACACCGACAGCGTTAGGGCAAAGGCAGCTACCGCGCCTGATCGCCTCCGCGCCGCGGACGGGTATTCAGTAGCCATGGTGAGATTAGTTCTTCGCCCGGTTAATGGACCATCAGCGACGGCCACTCAGTACTGATTGAAGTCGGTCGCATAGCGGAAGGTCTCGACACTGTGGCCGTCGCGCTGTCTGAGCATCGATTTCACTTCCGCCTCGGCCTTCCTGCGGTCGTCAGGTTGCCAGTCCGGACGGTACTTGTGGACACCCGGCTCGAACTGGCTCACGTGCGAGAGCGAGGCGTCGAGTTTCTTGTCCATGACACTGTCGATGTTCACCCAGACATTGGCCGCGCTGTCGAGCACGTAGAAGAACAGAATCTCCGGAACGCGCCAGGGTTCGAGTCCTAATTGCAGCCGCTGGTTCGGGAAGTAGAGGTGCCACTCAGCAGCGCGTATGGCATCCAGCGTATTCATGGCAGCCATGCGATGATCGGTCTTATGCCACCGGACGTTGTCGGCGCCCGGATCCACCGTCATTACGATGTCGGGCCGGTATTTTCGAATCACTCCGGTCACTTGTTCCACCAGGCTTTTGCTTTCGACGTATTCGAGCATGCCGTCGTGATGTCCGAGCCAGATCAGGTGATCGCTGGGGACTCCGACGACACGGTTCCCGGCCTCTTCTTCGGACTTGCGAATTCGGGCCAGTCGTTCGCTGGTCATTTCGGGATCGTAGGAGCCCTTGTCGTCGTTCGTGTAAATCACGACATAGATCCGGTTACCATTCTGCGCTAGGAGCGCCAGCGTGCCGCCGCAGCAGAACGCATCGTCGTCGGGATGTGGCGTGAATAGCAGGATTGTCTTACCTTTGATTTGCTCCACGCGAGGAATTTGCGCCGAGCAGATAGCGGCCAGACAGAGGAAAGGCAGGCAGGCGAGGAAGGCACGTCTCATTAAGAAACTCCATTATGCAGCGCAACTTCACGCAGAGGGCTCCCACTCCATCAGACTGCGCCGGGAGCCCTCGTGAACGCCTTATCCTAACTCAGAACACGATTTTCATGACGAATACGATCAGTCGCTGCTCATTTCCCTCATCGTTGACGAGGAAGCCGAACTGCGGATCGGTGACCTTGTTAGTGAACGAGGTATCGTACTGTCCAAACCAGGGGAAATTCCCGATGTTGTGGCCATCGGCCCTAACCTGTAGACGGGCCCGCTCGCGGAGCTTGAATTCCTTCTGCAGGGAAACGTCCGCTATGTTCATCGGTTTCGTGCGCACGTCCGGGAACCAGGTGGGGAAGTTGCGCAGTGTGAAGGGAGACTGCGCCGTGGTGGGGAAGATCGACGTATTGAAGTACGGGTCGTTGGTGACGTCGTACTGCTTATCACCGTTCTTCCGGGCATTGGCGTCGCGCTGCGAGTCGGTCCAATTCGCCGTCCCCTTGGTCAGCGGGGCGGCGTTGGGGAAAGGAATCGGGAATCCGGAGTGCGAGTTGAAAGCGCCAGAAGCCGTCCAACCACCCACTACGGCATCCAGCCACTTGTTCATGTTTCGGCCGAAGTAGCGGTTCTTGCCGAGCGGGAGGTCGTAGGATCCGATGATGGAGAACTGCTTGGGAACGTCGTACTGGGTGAGATGCTTTTCAAGCGGCGTGCTCAGTACATTCCCGAGATTCGTGTCCTGGGCATTCAAGACATTCAACTTCTGCAGATTCTTCGATCCCGTGAACGAGATCGACATGCTGAGCCCATGCGAAAAGCGATGGCTCACCTTCATCTGGAGGCCGTCATATCGCTGCGAGCCGATCGGAACATCGGTCATGGTCACACTACTGTATTGCGGATAGGCGACCAGAAGTTGTTGAAGCGGGATGGTTGCGCCGTTCAAACCTGAGTTGGGCAGCAGACCCGCCATGGGGTTCGTAACCGCTTGGGAGAAGTAGGAACTGCGCTGATCGACCGGCACGCTTTCGAGCACGCTGGCTGGGATGAAGTTCAGTCCCAGGCTGACGGGCAGGCGCTTGGTTTGGTTACCAACGTAAGAGGCATCCAGCACCCAGTTCCCGGGTAGCTGATACTGGAGGCCCGCCGAATACTGTTGCGAGTAGGGCAGCGGGCGATCCAGGTATTGGAAGCTGATCCCTTGCCCCAGATTTGTGGCAAGCCCGTGTGTATTGCCGATCGGTTTGAGCAGGCCGCTCGGGTAGATGTTGCTCGGGTATGGGTCGCTGAGGGTCACCGCCGGTGTGATGCCGCCGTCGAGAGAAGACACCAGGCCAGTTGATTGGCTATACCCGGTCTGTGGCCCATTGGAGTTCTGGCCCAGATAACTCATCGCATAGCCGCCCCGGAACACCAGCTTCGAACCGACGCGATACGCAATGCCAATGCGAGGCTGGAAGTCGGCCTTCTTGGGATCGAACGCGTAAGTCGAATTGCCGCCCGCTCCAGCGTACAGCAACCCGCCCTTTAATCCGGTCTGGCAAGCGGGACACTGTGCGGCTCCCGCCGCGTTCTGAACGGCGGAAGCGATAGCACTGGATTGACTGAACGCAAATCCCCGAACCATTTGGTTATAGCGCTCGTTACGCGGGGTCTCGTAGTCCCAGCGCAAGCCGAGATTCAGCGTGAGCTTTGAAGATAGCTTGAAGTCATCCTGCGCGAACAGCGAGTAATAGGAAGCACGGTAAGCCGGGCTCACGTTGTTGTCCACGTGACCACCTGTCGGATAGCCGAGCAGGAACGAGGCGAAGGAATTCCCGGAGGTGTCGCTGGCCTGCAGCGGGTCGCCCTGAGTCCAGCCAGGATCGAAGTTGTATTGTCCACTAGCCAAACCGGGGTTTACTGAGTTGTCATTGTATCGGCGGAACTCCGCGCCATAGTGAAACAAGTGCCGTCCGTGCATCCAACTCAGGCTGGGCTGCAGGGAGTAGACGTCTTGTGTTCCATAGTTAAAAACGCCAGTGGAGCCGATGTTGGAATAGTTAGCGATGACGAAGCTTGGGTATACCAACTTCCTGAATTGGGATACCAGGGAGCTCGGGAAGCCCAAGGTCGTGGGATCGAAATTGTCCCCAAAGGTGTTTCCACCCTGGCCCTCATACCGTCCAAGGCCCGCCCGCAAGTCGAATACTAAGGACGGACTCAGAGTGTAGGTCCAGTCTGCCGCCCACGTCCGTGGGATGCGGGTGGAAGGCCACTCGGTACTCGGCTCCGCTGCGTTGTTGCCCCACACCAGCTTCGAATAGTTCAGCCAGGGAGTCTGACCGTAGTGAAACGAAACCCGGCTCTTCTCGTTGAACACATAGTCCATCTTGCCGAGCCAGGAGTCATAACTGTTCGTCGACGGCAGCAACTTCTCGTAGTTGTTGCGCTGTGCAGGCCCGATGCCCGGAAGGTTCGGTGCCGGGTAGTAGGAGGCAACCTTAGCTGCCACCGGGCTGAGGCGCGCGGTCGGGATGACGTTGCCAGAGAATACGGTGCGCTGGTAGGTCTTGCCATCCGAGCCAAGTACCGTGGTCAATGGATCGTAGATCAGAACCTGGTCCCCGGCATCATTGAAGAGCTTTGAGAAGTCGCCCTTTAATTGCTCCGGCTGAGGTAGATTCGTTCCTACCGGACTGCCAGGGTTGTGCTCGCGCAGTCCTTCCAGGGAAATCAGGAAGAACATCTTATTCCGGCCGTTATACAGCTTCGGTATGAACACTGGACCATCCAGTTCGAAGCCAAATGTATTGTTCTTGAAGGGCGTCTTGTCCAGCCCGTTGGCGTTGTCGTTCCACTCGCCCGTGCGGAACTTATCGTTTTTGAAGAACTCATAGAGTTGTCCGTGCGGTGAGTTTGAACCCGACTTGAGGTTGATCATCATTACGCCGCCGCCCACTCGTCCGAACTGCGCATCGTAGGAGTTCGTCTGTACTGTGAATTCCTGCGTAGCCGCCAGATTTGGAACGAATGCCACGCCGCGGTCGCTCTTCGTGTTTGTCACACCATCGAGAACAGTCTCGTTCTCACCCTGCTTACCACCGCTGATCGCGACACCATTTACGTTGCCGAAAGCGTATAACTCCATCGAGCCCCAGTAAGTGCTGGTTTTGACGACACCAGGCTCGTTGTACTCAAGCGCATACAGGTTGCGCCCGCCCGACGGGACCTCTTCCAGGAGCTTATTCTCGACGGTTGATTGGCGCGTAGCGGACTCGGTCTGAAGCGGCGAGAGCTCCCCCGACACAGTAACGCTTTCTGCTTGCGCTCCGACTTCCAGTTTGATATCCAGTACGGCCTTGTCGGAGGCCAAAAGGACGATATCCTCCCTGGAGTACTTCTTGAAGCCGGCTTGTTCTGCGCTAACCGTGTACTTTCCGGGAAGTAGGAATTGAATGGAGTAGCGTCCCGCACCATTCGTAACCGTCTCATAGGGGGTATTACGTTCCGTGCTCAGGGCGACAACCTTGACACCTGTGACGATTGCTCCCGTCTGGTCCGTGACTTCACCGGAGATCGTTGCGCGGAACTCCTGCGCCAACACACTGGACGAGACGAACAGGCAAGCGAAACATGCGAACTTGTAAACTGCCTTCATCGGACTCTCCTGATTTTGTCTAACCTAGCTCAAGTCAAATTGTTGAAACTGGCGGCCGAAATCGCTCCCGGCACGCCAAAAGCGCTGATCCGCGGCTCGAGATTGACGCGCCCGCTCCAATCTTCCAGGAGGCTTGTCAGCGTCGATTGAAGCCGCGTTTCGTTGAACCCTTCGTTTAGGCCGCGAAGAACTGCCTCCGGGTCCTAAACGACTGAACCGAAAGGCTAGATCCTGCTTGCAGGTCGGCGTCTTCAACACCAGACCGTAATTGCCCACGAACTAAGGACCGTCGCCGTGTCTGAGCCAATCACGACACCCGCTAGAGGCCATTCTGGATGGCTATCAGCGCCCCCGAGCACTAGGCAAGCTGTGCCGCGTTGTGCAGCAAGCTCCAGGTGGATTCAAAAACTGAAATGACATTTCATCTTCGTTACTGTGCGAAGAGTGATTTCTTCGTTGGAGTATACTTCTGAAACGGGGGGTTGTCAATCGGACTATTCCGCGCATGCTGAGGGTCAGAGAACACCCGAATCCATCCGGTTGTGGCTTAACAGGAAACGAACTCCGGAGTTCACGGTGGTAGACGCCAGGTGATTTCGGGGTTGCTAGTCGCCGCCCGATGGGAACTAACGCTGTCCCTGACCCGCGGCACTAGGGCAGATTAATGACTCAATTCGAAGTTGAATCGGATACGCTCAAGAAACTTACTTTAGTGCATCACTTTCATATGGCTGCGCTCGTGGAGCGCAACTGCCGGAATGCGCGGTTCGGGCCGGAAACTCGTCGGGCCAATTGGCCGCCGCAACGTCAACGGGTGCGCCCACAGTAGAGCACCGTGAATAGGCAAGAGGCATGGGATGTGGCACTTTAGTTTGACCGGAGCAAGGCGGTGGCTCGCGCCGATCCTCGCAGCTGGAGCGCTTCTTAGCGTGCTGGCCCCCGGCGGTGGACGGATCGGTGAACGCAAGGAAACCATTCCGAATGCCGTCCAACTCGCCCGGATCACCGTGGACTATCCCGCCGAGGGCGCCCTCTTTCCGCCGGACATGACGGCTCCGACGCTACTCTGGCACGACCTCACGCGCGAGCGTCCCGACGCCGCGACGCGCTGGCATATTGAGGTTTCGTTCGCCGACGGCAACCCGCGAATCAAGTTGGAATCGGCCGGAGATACTCCACGACTTGGCCCAATAGATCCGCGCTGCGTCTCGTCAACCAACGAGCTCCCACGGCTCACCGCCGAGCAGGCCACCGCGCACGCGTGGAAACCGGAGCCGCTGGTTTGGGCGACGATCAAGCGACACTCGTTGGAACACGCGGCCACGCTGACCATTACCGGGCTGCGCGGCGAGACCCCGGTATCGCAAGGGCAAATGACGCTGCGCACTTCGAGCGACCCGGTCGGTGCACCTATCTTCTACCGCGACGTACCGTTAATGCCGTCGGAAGGCGAGGAGGGCGTGATCAAGCCGCTATCGGCCCAGGCGGTGCGGCTGATCAGTTGGCGTTTGCGCGACGTCGGACGGGAGGACAGCCGCATTCTGATTGACAGCTTCCCTACCTGCGCTAACTGCCACTCGTTTTCCGCGGATGGGAAGACGCTCGGAGTGGATGTGGACGGTCCGCAGAACGAGAAGGGACTCTATGCGCTGGTTGCGGTTGGACCGCAAACCACGATTCGTGCGCAGGATTTGATCGAGTGGAGCACGTTTCGCGGGAAGCTGGGCGGTAAGCTCCGAGTCGGATTCATGTCCCAGGTCTCGCCCGATGGCCGGCACGTCGTGACCATGATCAACGACCCCGGCGCAGAGACGCCCGAGCGCATGGGCGATGTACGCAACAAGTACTACGCGACCAATTTTAAGGACTATCGTTTCCTGCAAGTGTTCTATCCGACGCGCGGAATTCTGGCCTGGTACAGCCGCGAAAGCGGACATCTGGAGCCTTTGCCTGGCGCCGACGACCCGCGCTATGTGCAAACCGGCGGAGTGTGGAGTCCGGACGGTCAGACCGTCGTGTTCGCCCGCGCCCGGGCGAAGGAGCCCTATGCCGCGGGCCAGCCCTTAGCCCTGCGTGCCAACGACCCGAACGAAACGCAAATCCAGTACGACCTTTACCGTTTACCCTTCAACCGGGGCCGGGGTGGTCAGGCGGAGCCGATTGCGGGCGCGTCGGCCAACGGCATGAGCAATTCGTTTCCCAAGATCTCGCCCGATGGCCGCTGGATCGTTTACGTGCAGGCGCGTAACGGTTTGCTGATGAGGCCCGACAGCCAGCTCTATATCGTGCCTGCCGCCGGCGGCGTTGCACGACGCCTGAAGTGCAATACACCCCTAATGAACTCATGGCACAGTTGGTCCCCGAACGGCCGCTGGCTGGTGTTTTCATCCAAAAGCAGGACACCTTACACGCAGATGTTCTTAACCCACATCGACGAGAACGGTAACGACACTCCGGCGATCCTGATCGAAAACGCGACGGCAGCCAACCGCGCAGTGAACATCCCCGAGTTTGTGAACATTCCGCCGGATGGGTTGTTGAAGATCGACTCGCCGGCCACTGAGTTCTACCGGTTAACTGACCTGGCGCGGGAACTTGGGCAGCAGGGACGCCACGAGGAAGCCGTCCAAGAGTGGCGGCGCGCGGTGGCCCTGCAACTGGAGGATGCAGTTGCGGAGGGCAATTTAGGGGTTGCGCTGGCCAAAACGCAGCGCAGGCGCGAGGCAGTCACTCACTTGGAGAAGGCGGTCGCGCTGAATCCGAACGATGCACTGGCGCATAGCAACCTGGGTGGGGTGCTTGCCGGATTGGGGGAGGTTGATTCAGCCATCGCCCACCTAAGAAAGGCCACAGAGATTGCGCCTGACTCGGCGAGCGCTCACTACAACTTGGGAATGGCGCTCTCCGACGCTCGCGGTGATGTCCGCGGCGCTTTACTTGAATGGCGTGCAACCCTGCGGCTGAATCCAGATTCGGTTCCGGCGCTTACGCGCACGGCGTGGGTGCTCGCGACGTGTGCCGAGGAGGATGTGCGCTCAGGAGCGGAAGCCCGGCAACTCGCCTTGCGAGCTACGCAATCGTCGTGCTGGCGCGATGCCCGGGCACTCGACGCCTTAGCCGCGTCCGAAGCCGAAAACGGCCAGTTTGCGGAGGCAATTCGCGTGGCGCACCAAGCCCTGGAAGTTGCCACGCAGGAGCGCGACCTGCCGCTCCTGGAGGGCATCCGCCGGCGGATTACGCTGTATGAAAAGCAGAAGCCGTTTCGGGAATCACGCCCGGCCGCCACCCCGAACGGCGGTCTTTGAGGGGCGCAGCAGGAACCGCCGCCGGATGATGGAAAGTCGATGGGACTGGTGTTGCCCGGCAACAACCATTCTCGAATCGTTGACCCGGCTCTGAAAGCGAGTCCTGACAAGTGCGCTTTTCAAGGATTGACGGCAATTCCTATCGACTTTGCTTTATTATGAGACTTCAAGTTGCCCCATGCTCCAGACCTTGCTTTGGGCGGCTGAATTTTGGCACGCGCCTCGTTGCCTCCATGCCATTTCGTGGGTCACGATGACATCAGGGAGAGGATGGTTACGGTTATGCTTAGACGCGAGTTTCTATATTCCGCCGCCGCCGCGGCCGCGCTTGGGCCGCAGGCTGCATTCGGCACTGCGCCATTGAGCCACAAGGAGCGCGTGGACCGCGCGTTGAAAGGTGCGGATGTCGATCGGCCGCCCTTCACGTTCTGGCATCACTTTGGCCTGAAGAGCGCCGAAGCGCATTCGGAGCGGACACTGGCCTTCCACAAACAGTACCGCACCGACATCGTGAAAGTGATGAGTGATTTCCCGTATCCCAAACCGCAAGGGAAGTGGTATGAACTCAAGCCGCTCGAAAACCCGTTCCCGGATCAGATCCGTGCGCTTGAACTGATCCGCAATGGGCTCAATGGCGATG
Source organism: uncultured Acidobacteriia bacterium (assembly GCA_903909435.1). Taxonomy (GTDB): domain Bacteria; phylum Acidobacteriota; class Terriglobia; order Bryobacterales; family Bryobacteraceae; genus CAIVVT01. The sequence goes on from CAIVVT010000011.1 coordinate 11,831, forward strand.
CGTACTTCATCGAGACGATCTTCAACCCCTTCAACGTCGCTGAGAAGCTCTCCTCGAAGGAGGAAGTGCGCAAGCTCAAGCAGGAGAATCCCAAGGCGCTTCTGGCCGCACTGGACGTCATAACCCAGTCGGAGATCAACCACGCCAAGCGAGCCGTCGCTCTTGGTGCGCGCGGCATTCTACTCGCGGTAGCCAACGCCAACTCCAAGGAGCTTTCCACTGCGGACTACACGCGCTTCAACGCGCCGTTTGACAAACGCATCCTGGAGGCGGTCAGCGGAGCCCCGCTGAACTTCCTGCATCTGCACGTGGAGCGTGAATACCTGGATCAGTTCCGCGCCTTCCCTGCTGCGGTGGTGAACTACTCGCAGCACGTTACTGGTATCCCGATTGCGGAGGTGCGCGCGAAGTTCCCGCAGCAGGTGATCGCCGGCGGAGTGGACGAAGTGAATTACAAGAAACTGAGCGCGAAGGAAATTCGTGCGCAATGGGAAGCGGCTAGTCATGGTGCCGGCAAAAAGTACATCCTGACACCCGGTTGCTCGGTGCCGAACGACAGTTCCGCAGCGGAACTGTCGTTGTTACCGAAGACACTGGGCGCGTAGGCATCCGATTGCGAATGCCCTGCGACGATTCGCAGCCGCTGATCGTCCCCGTTTGATCCGGTGGCTCTGTAGGTCCTGCGCGGCCGGCGCGGCGAACCCGAAAGCCAAATCAGTCAAGCTTCCTAGAGTGGCTGCCGCCCGCCATGGACGGCAGGCGCGCACTCGGATATTAGACGACTGGCCGCCGTTGCTCGTTCTAATCGACTCTCACCAAGCCGCCGGACGGAGCGGTCCAGCGGTGCACGCCCGCCGTCTGATAATGTTAGGTCATTCAAAAGCAAACGAAAGCATAGAGAAATGACTTCGGGCCGATGGGGGACTTCATGAGAAGCGCTGCAATCGCGTTTATGGTCGCGCTTGAGGCCTGCCTGTGCTTCGGGCAGGACGTCGCGATGGGCGAGAGGAAGGGCAGCGGCAAGCGGTTCGAAGCGCCCTACACTCTCGCCGTGGAGACGCCGCACGTCAAGTGGGCTAAGCCGCTAGCGGGTGGGCCGATTCACCTGCTGGCGGTGCCGACCGTGGGTGAAGGGCGCACGCTGGTCGAACTCGCGCAACGACTCTCGCTCGATCTCACGACGGTCAGCATCGACCCGGACTGGGACGTCAACAAATGGACCATGTCGTTTGGCGACGACTACGGCGCGCGCGCTGAAAAGGGCGATCTGAAGCTAGTCTATTCGTACCTGGAGCGGGAACTCACCAGCGACAAGAAGTTCGATGCTATTCTCCTGCCTTTGAACCACGGCTGGGGGCAGCTGACTCCGAAATCGCGCGAAGCCCTAGCACGGCGGGTACGAGAGGGCTGCGGGCTGGTGTTGATCCGTCCGTTCGCAGGCGAACTGTCGCCGCTCGCGCCCACGGATCTGAAGCCCGAAGACAGCGAACTGGAAGAGCCGCAGCAGCCCGGCCGAACCGAGTCCTCCGCCTGGAACCGAGTTGGCCGTCACTACATCACGCGGGCCATTCCGGTAGAGAGTTTCCCTTTCGCCGACCTCGAGAGTTTTGTGTACCGTGCCGAGCCTGGAGCCACTGTCCTGATCCAGACGGCATCGGGGAGTCCCATACTCGCCGAGCGCCAATTCGGCAAGGGGCGCGTGGTCGCCTTCGGCTATCGCAATCAGGGTTTGAGCTGGCACATGCCGATGTCGGCGCGCGGCCATCTGGTCGATCCCTATTGGGAGTACTTCTACGCACTGCTAAGCCGCTCGCTGATCTACGCCGCCGGTCGCGAGCCTGCGTCGCAAATCGACTGGGAGAAGGCTCCGGCTACCTGGCGTCTGAAGAACGCACTCGGCTCGATTGAGAAATCCGGCCAGGGTCCACGCCCACACTTTACCAACCTCGGCCCGGGCCGGCACTTTCTGGAACAGCAGATGCCCGCGGACTGGAATATCACGGTGATCGACGTCGCGCAGCCGGACAAAGTGGAGCATTTGACCGCCTCCGCTGCGGTGATAGGTGAAGGTCAGTCCGTCACCGTGACCTTCCATTCGACGAAGCCCGCGCGCATCGAGTTGATCGACGGCTTGGGCCGCGTGATCGCCCGTGCGGAGGGCTCCGATTCGGTGGTGCTGAAAGCCGGGCGGCCGTTAACCCACTCCGGTTTTGTGCGCGCGACTTGCGGAACCGCCATCGAACAGAGCCCGGTTCAATTTGCAGCATCTTCCCGCGTCTGGAACGACTACGAGGTGATGCTGCCCTGGTTTGGTCCCAAGACCTACCAACCCTGGATCTCCGCCGTAGACGCACAGTTCCGCAAGATCGGGATCACCACTTTGGCCGATCCCCAGCGCAACTTCAAGATCATGGCGAGTGCGCACCTGCCCGGGTTCGGAATCTACTGGTACCGGCGCGACGCCTATCTGAAGCGCAAAGCGGACTACGCCCGCACCAAGGACCCGCAGTACCTGGTGCGCGAAGTCGAATTGCAATCGCCGGAATTCGACGCCGGCTTGCGCGCCCAACTCGACAAAGGCCTGCGCCCGATCGTGCCGCTCAAGCCGATGGCCGTATACTTGGCCGACGAGTCCTCGCTGACCTTCTATGGCGACTCTTTCGACGTGAGTTGGGCGCCCGCGGCGCTGGCCGGTTTCCGGTCGTGGCTCAAGACGGAATACGCCGATCTACCGGCGCTGAACGCCACCTGGGGCACGAGCTTCGCAAACTGGGAAGCGGTAGTGCCTATGACCACGGAGCAGGCGCATTGGCACGGCAACTACGCGCCATGGGCTGACCATCGCGCCTACATGGAGCAGGAGTTTGGCCGAGCCTTCGGCAAAGCAACGGCACTGGTCCACGAGATGGATCCGGGCGGGCGCGCTTCGATATCCGGCACACAGGTTCCCGGCGCGCACAACGGGTGTAATTGGTATGAAATCGACCAGCAAATCGACTACCTGCAGCCGTACTCCGACGGCAATCAGGATGCCATGCACCATTTGTTCCGGCCGGGCTTGACCATCACCGGTTTCACGGGCTACGGCTCGATCGGCGACGAGGCGCAGTACCAACAGTGGCAGCGCCTGTTCTACGGGCATAGCGGCGCGTCGATCTTCTGGCACTACACGCTGATGAACCCCGACCTAACGCTCAGCGAGCAAGGGAAAGCGCTGTCTGAGGCGTTCGGACGCATCCAGTCCGGTATCGGCCGGGCCTTCATGAACTCGACGGTGCGGGAGGATGGCGTCGCGATTCACTTCTCCATGGCGAGCATTCGCGGAGCCTGGATCACGGACGGGAAGATCAATGCAGGGCTGGACGGCGACGAGGGATCGTCGAAGAACTACTCGGAATTGGGCAAGCGGCGCGGCGACTGGGTGAAGTCGCTGGAACAGCAAAACGTCCAGTTCCGATTCCTGGCGACGCCGCAAATCGAGACGGGCGCGCTCGACAAGTACAAGGTTCTGATCCTGCCCTATTCCATCGCCATCGGCGACAAAGAGGCTCGTGAAATCGAGCGCTTCATGGATCGTGGGGGTATCGTCATCGGCGACGACCAGACTGGGCGGATGGATGCGCGCTGCCGCTGGCGCACCCCAGGGAGGACCGCTTTGTGGGCTGTGGGCCTTAGGGGATTTGAGGCAAGTGGCCCGCGCGATCTTGGGATGAAGCGCGCCTTTGACGGCGACTTGCTGGTGACCATTCGAGACTTCGGCGAGTCCCGCCTGACCGGGGTGCTACCGAAGAAGGCGACCACCGTTCATGCGCCGGCGGGCGCTTACGATCTGCTGCGCGGCGGTCTGGCGAAGGCGGACGTGACCGCGTCGCCGTCGCAACCGGCGTTGTTCGTCGAAAGAGCCACCAAGATCAGCAAGCTGAGCATCGATAAGAAGCTGGATCTGCGCTTGGAAGATGTGACTGGAGCGCCCGTGGATCTGTCAGTCGTGAAAGTTGAAGTGTTCGATCCGGCCGGGAAAGTCGCCCGGCAGTACTCGGGAAACGTGACCATCAAGGACGGTCGCGCGTCTTACCAGATTCCATTCGCGCTGAGCGATGCGGGCGGGATTTGGAGAGTCCGCGCCAGAGACGTCGTCAGCGGGCTGTCGGCGGAGGTGCAGGTGGGACGCTGACGGCGACCGGCGCCTTTCGGTTGGGCGCTAGGCGCAGGATGCCTTGCTTTAGTGCGAGCGAAGCCGCCGTGACCTGTCCCTCTCAGCTTGACCGCCGTGACCTGTCCCTCTCAGCTTGACCGCCGTGACGGAGGCACCTCGGCTTGTAGAGCTTCCCCTCGCCAGCACGCAGAGGATATGAGCTAGCCGCGATTTCTCACACAGCGAGTAGCAAGAAGCCGCCAGCTGGGGCATAACTGAGTTTCCAGGCTACAGTTACGTTCCGCAGGGAGGCGGCTTTCGCTATGACAGAGTGTACCCAAG
>CAIVVT010000012.1 GCA_903909435.1 uncultured Acidobacteriia bacterium
CTCCGGAACGTGTTCTTCGGATTGTGCTTCGCCAGTACCTTCGTGATCGCCGCCGTCAGCGTCGTCTTGCCGTGGTCAATGTGACCGATCGTGCCGATGTTGACGTGCGGTTTGCTGCGATCAAATTTCTCTTTCGCCATCTCGGTTCACTCTCCTGCGGAATCGCGAAAATTACTACTCAGCCAACTCAAGTCCGGAACTACTAGTCTGAAACCTTACCCTGCGCCCGGCTGACAACCTCTTCGGTCACCGAAGCCGGAGCCTCTTCATAGCGGCCGAAGTGCATTGTAAAACTGCCTCGACCTTGCGTCCGCGACCGGATCTCGGTCGCGTATCCGAACATTTCTGAAAGCGGCACCATCGCGCGGATGATCTGAGTTCCACCGCGACGTTCAACGCCTTCCAACCGCCCGCGACGGCCAATCAAATCGCCATTCACGGAGCCCATATACTCGTCGGGTACAACTACTTCGACGCTCATCACCGGCTCCAGGAGGACCGGCTTGGCCTTCCTGACAGCATCTTTCAACGCCATCGAACCAGCGATCTTAAACGCCATTTCCGATGAATCGACGTCGTGATAGCTACCGTCGTAGATGGTGACTTTGAGATTGTTGATGGGGAAACCGGCGAGCACGCCGCCCTCCATCGCCTCGACAATCCCCTTCTCCGCGGGTCCGATGAATTCCTTCGGCACCGATCCGCCCGTGGTCCCGTTTACAAAAATGTAATTGGAATCAGTGATCGGTTCGATTCTGATCTTGACGTGACCGTACTGGCCGTGGCCACCGGTCTGGCGGACGAAGCGGCCTTCGCCTTCAGCCTTCTTGCGCACCGTCTCGCGGTAGGCGACTTGCGGCTTGCCGACATTCGCGCCGACACCAAATTCACGCTGCAGGCGATCGACGATGATTTCCAGATGTAATTCGCCCATGCCGGCGAGGATCGTCTGGCCCGTTTCGTGATCCGTTGAGATACGGAGGGTCGGATCTTCCTGCACCAGTTTGGCAATCGCCATGCCCAGCTTTTCCTGGTCGGCCTTGGTCTTCGGCTCGATCGCGAGTTGAATGACCGGCTCGGGGAAATCGATGGACTCGAGCAGCACCGGATGATCGTCCGAACAAATCGTGTCGCCCGTGCTGACGCTTCTCAGCCCGACGCAAGCGACGATATCGCCCGAGAGCACCTCGGTAAGCTCTTCACGCTTGTTCGCGTGCATGCGGACCAGACGCCCGATGCGTTCCGTGCGATGCTTCGCCACGTTGAGAATCGTCTGACCCGTGTTCAATTTGCCCGAATACACGCGAATGAAGGCGAGTTGGCCGACGAAGGTGTCGGTCATGATCTTAAACACGAGTGCCGCAAAAGGCTCGGCATCGTCCGGCCGCCGCTCGATCACAATCGACTTGTCGTCGATATCGTGACCCTCCATGGGGGGAACGTCGATTGGCGAGGGCAGCAGGTCAACAATGGCGTCGAGCAGGTTCTGGACACCCTTGTTCTTAAATGCAGTGCCGCAGATAACGGGGAAGATCTTTTGCTCGATGGTTCCCTTGCGGAGACCGGCCATCAACTCCTCAGGAGTGATCGGCAGCCCCTCAATGTACTTATGCTCCAGCGCTTCGTCGCACTCGGCGGCCGCCTCGACCATCTTGTCGTGGTATTCCTGCGCTTCATCCAGCAAGTCAGCAGGAATATCGACGTCGTCGTATTCGGCGCCTAGCGTCTCATCGCGCCAAATGCGCGCCTTCATGGTGACCAGGTTAATGACACCCTTGAACTGATCCTCAGCGCCGATGGGCAACTGGACTGGCACTGGGCGGCAACCGAGACGCTGAACGATCGTATCGAGGGAATGGAAGAAGTCCGCGCCGATTCGATCCATCTTATTGATGAAGCAAATCCTGGGCACAGAATACTTGTCGGCCTGGCGCCAAACCGTCTCGGTCTGGGGCTGAACTCCAGCCACTGCGTCGAACACCGCTACCGCGCCGTCGAGGACACGCAAACTGCGCTCCACTTCGGCCGTGAAATCCACGTGGCCCGGCGTGTCGATGATGTTGATCTGCTGATCACGCCAATGGCAAGTAGTTGCCGCGGACGTAATGGTGATACCACGCTCCTGCTCCTGCACCATCCAATCCATGGTGGCAGTGCCTTCGTGCACTTCACCAATCTTGTAGGTGCGGCCAGTGTAATAGAGAATGCGCTCGGTAACCGTGGTTTTACCGGCATCAATATGGGCCATGATGCCGATGTTTCTCATTCGATCGAGTGCAATAGTGCGTGGCATACTATCGTGATCAGCGCAAAAGGCTGGTTCCGCTATCCTCCGTAGCTACCACCGGTAATGAGCAAAAGCCTTGTTGGCTTCGGCCATGCGGTGGACGTCGTCTTTCTTCTTCATCGCGGAGCCACGGTTGTTCGCGGCATCCATCAATTCGTTCGCCAGCTTCTCAGCCATGCTCTTTTCGGAGCGCGACCGTGAGCCGTTGAGAATCCAGCGGATCGCCAGCGATGTGCGGCGATTCTGCGGAACCTCGATCGGCACCTGGTAGTTCGCGCCACCCACGCGGCGCGTCTTGACTTCCAGCAGCGGCTTACAGTTTTCAACGGCCTTCTTGAAGAGCTTTACGGGCTCGTCGTTGGTCCGTTCCTGGATCAGGTTCATCGCTCCGTAAAAGATGTTTTGGGAAGCAGTCTTCTTGCCTTCCCACATCATCGAGTTGATGAACTTCTCGGCCAGCGTTGAACCGTAAACGCTGTCGGGCTGAATTTCCCGCACCTCAGCGCGGCGTCTGCGAGGCATGTTGGCTCAGCTCCTTTCCCTTCGCGTCATAATTCGTTGCCTTACTTCTTGCCCTTGGCGGCAGGCGCCTGGCCTGCTTTCGGGCGCTTCGCCCCATACTTGGAGCGGCTTTGCTGACGTCCTGCCACCCCGGCGGTATCCAGAGTGCCACGCACGATGTGATATCGCACGCCGGGCAGATCTTTAACGCGGCCGCCGCGAATGAGCACAATCGAGTGCTCCTGCAGGTTGTGGCCGACGCCTGGGATGTAGGTCGTCACTTCAATTTGGTTGGTTAGGCGAACGCGCGCGACCTTGCGCAGCGCCGAGTTCGGCTTCTTCGGCGTTGTCGTGTAGACACGCGTGCAGACTCCCCGCCTTTGCGGGCAGGACTGCAGCGCCGGGCTCGCGGTCTTGTATCTGGGCGGCCTGCGCCCTTTGCGGACAAGCTGATTAAACGTAGGCACGAACTAACCTCTGTCTCGTTTGTCAGAGCGTCGTTTCCACCACGCGGCCGCAAACGTGCATTTACGCACTTAAAAACTATCGCGACCGTTGGAGAATTCCCGAAAACCTGGCGGCGTCGTCCCGGCAAACACCGGTCTAGCCGTAAAAGAGGGTCTTTAAGACCCGCCCATATCCCTACCGGAGCTCTGCCGATAGGAACCTCGGGGCGGCCGCCCGGGCTACTCTCTGTTTTTCAAGCTTTCGCCTGATCACAGAAAGGGTAACCGCAGCAGTCCAGCTAACTTCTCGAACTTTTCCAGCGTAGCACATCAAATGCCACACCTGTCAATCCCAGGGCCCATTCGGCGGTGCAACAGCGCCGGTTTGGCCCAATAAATCTTTCGATAGCGCGCTGCATCGAGTGCTCGAAGTCAAACTGCACCTTATTGTTCAGGCTGTTCCCAGCGAGTTTCCCCGTGATGGCGCACGTCAACGCCCTTCACCATAAACAAAACGTCCTCGGCGATGTTCGTCGTGTGGTCGGCAATCCGCTCCAGATTTCTTACGATTGCAATCAAGTCAACGGCCTGACGGATGCCTGATGGTTCATGCTCCATGAAGCTGATCAACTCGTGGTAGCTGGCGTTGCGCAGGTTGTCTACCGCACTATCCGAGGAGAGTACGCTACGGGCCAACTCCGCGTCTCTGAGCACGAACGAATCCAGGCTCTTGCGCACCATGGACTGCACCAGACCGGCGATGTGCGGAATGTCGACCATCGGCTTGATCATGGGCTCTTCGCTGAGCGACTTGGCGCGCTGGGCGATGTTCACCGCGAGGTCACCCATCCGCTCCAGATCGGTATTGATCTTAAGCGCCGCGATGATCAGGCGCAGGTCCGTTGCCATGGGCTGGTGCAGCGCCAGCAGATTGATCGCGAATTCGTCGATCTCGATTTCAATCTGATTGATCCGCGCCTCGTTCCTGAGAACGTCCTCGGCCGCAAACCGGTCCTTCTCCGTGACGGCGCTGATGCTGCGCTGGACGGCGGATTCGACCAGCGAGCACATCTCAAGCAGCTTCTGGCTGAGTTGGTCCAACTCTTCGACGAAATGACGCACCGTGCTCCTCCTGCTCCGAGCTCTATCCGAACCGTCCCGTCACGTAATCCTCGGTTTCCTTTTGCGCCGGGTTCTTGAAAATGGTCGTCGTCTTATCGAATTCGACCAGACGTCCGAGCAGGAAAAATCCAGTATATTCGGCTACCCGGGCGGCCTGCTGCATGTTGTGGGTGACGATTACGAGGGTGCAGCTATCCTTCAATTGGAAGATCAGGTCCTCGATCTTGGCCGTAGCGATTGGATCCAAAGCGGAGCACGGCTCGTCCAGCAGCAGCACCTCGGGGTTCACGGCCAGCGCGCGCGCTATGCACAGCCGCTGCTGTTGCCCACCCGATAGTGAATATGCCGAGTCGTTAAGCTTGTCTTTCACTTCTTCCCACAGCGCGGCTCGGCGCAGGCTGCTCTCGACCGCATCGTGGAGCGGCTTGCCCCCCGCGAAACCATTCACCCGCAGACCGTAGGCGACGTTGTCGAAAATCGACTTGGGAAACGGATTCGACTTCTGAAACACCATGCCCACACGGCGTCTCAGCTGCGACACTTCCAAGCCGAAGATGTCCTGCCCGTCCAGTTCCACCTCGCCTTCCACCCGCGTATTCCGGACCATTTCGTGCATCCGGTTCAGCGTCCTCAGAAATGTGGACTTGCCGCATCCGGAAGGCCCGATAAAGGCGGTGACGCGATTCTCGTGGATGTCCAGGTTAATGTCGTGGAGCGCCTGGAACTTGCCGTAGAAGAAGTTGAGATTGGATGCTCTGAGCTTCAGCTCAGCGGTCCCCGCCCCCTTCGACCCGGCTTCCGCGCCGCGAGGCAGCGCAGAACTTCCCGGGGTCGTGCCGGTGACTGAGGTAACGCGAATCGGATTCTCCATGGTGACTTTCCCCTGGCTAGCTTCTAGCGTGCCCTTTTCTCGCCAGAACCAGTCGCGAAAACACGTTCACGAACAATACAAGCGAGAGCAGGACGAAGCCAGCAGACCAGGCTTGACGATGCCATTCGTCATAGGGCGAAATTGCGTAGCTGTAAATCATCACAGGCAGTGAAGATGTGGGTTGATTCCAGCCGGGGCTCCAGAACTGGTTGCCGAAAGCGGTGAAGATCAGCGGTGCGGTCTCTCCAGCCACCCGGGCCAGATCCAGCATGATGCCGGTAATGATGGCGTCTAACGCCGCCGGAATGACCACTGTGACGATGGCCCTCGACTTGGAGGCGCCCAAGGCGACTGCCGCTTCCCGCAGGGACGCCGGCACAGCGCGCAGGAATTCCTCGCTGCTGCGCACGGCGATGGGGATCATCATGATGCCCAGCGCGATGCCGCCCGCCAGGGTCGAGAAATGGTGCTGCCTCAAAATAATGACCGTATAAGCGAAAATCCCGATCACGATGGAGGGCACGCCATTCAGCAGATCCGTCATGTACCGGACCAGGAAAGAGAAGGTGCTGCCGCCATACTCGGAGAGGTAAACCCCGCCCAGGAAGCCGATGGGCACACCAACCAGCGAGGCGATCAGCAGGAGTTTGCCGGTGCCGACCAGCGCGTTGGCCATGCCGCCGCCGCTCTCGCCCACCGGAACGGGCAACTTGGTGAAGAAGTCCAGGTTCAAGCTGGTTCCGCCGTTCCAAAGCAGGTATCCGAGGATGAAGAACAGAATACCGACCGCAACCAGGGCGCACAGACCAGTGAGCGTCAACATTACGTAGTTGGTGGCTTTGCGATAGAACAGACGCGGGGTCACGTGGCGTTCCCCTTCTTCGATGTCGTGATAATCAGGATGCGGGCGAAGCCGTTGATCAGGAAAGTGAGGGCGAACAGCACCATGCCCAACTCGATCAGCGTACTGCGCAGCATTTCCGAACTCGCTTCGGCGAACTCGTTCGCAATCACGGCCGCGATGGAGTACCCGGGCGCGAACAGCGACATGCTGATCTGAGGCGTGTTGCCGATGACCATGGTCACCGCCATCGTCTCCCCGAGGGAGCGCGCCAGGGCCAGGAAGATCGAGCCTACGATGCCTTTGCCGGCGAAGGGAACCACGATGTCCCAGGTGCTCTCCCACTTGGTCGCACCCAGGGCCAGCGCCGCCTCGCGCTGGTCGGCCGGGACGGCCAGCAGCACTTCGCGCGAAATCGAAATGATGAACGGCACGATCATCACGGCCAGCACGAACCCCGCCGCCAGCAGGCTGACGCCATAGAACGGCCCCTTGAAGAAGGGTAGGAATCCGAGCGTGGCGCGAATTGCCGGTTCTGCGGACTTCAACATCGGTACGAGTACGAAGATGCCCAGCAGGCCGTAAATCACGCTCGGCACAGCCGCCAGCAACTCGATGAGAAAAGTGAGTGCGTTCGAAATTCTAGGTGGGGCGAGCTCAGCCAGGAAGATCGCCGCGCCGACGCCGAAGGGGATCGCCATCAACAATGCGAGCGCCGAGGTTACAATCGTCCCGTAGATGAACGGCAGTGCGCCGTAGTGCTCGTTGACCGGATCCCAGGAACTTCCGGTCAGAAACGACCAGCCGAATTCATGCCGCGAGGCCGCCGAATTCCGGTACAGTTCGAAGACGATCCAGGACGTGATGAAGACAATACTGGCAGCCGCCAGAAACACGATCAGGTTGGCGGCTGTGTCCCCCGATGCCAGGCGATCCGAAAAACGCCGCGCCCGCTCGGGTGAGCGGGCGCGGTTCGTCGATATCTCAGACGTTTCCATTCCAGGCCTTGCCGCTATTGTACTTTGGCGATGGCCTTCAGTTCTTTAGCAACTACAGGCTTGGGCAAACTCGCGTAATCCAGGCTCTCGGCGAGCGCCTGCGCGTCTTTGTCGAGCATCCACTTGATGAAGTTGACGATCGCGGTCTTCTTGCCTTTGTCGGCAATCTTCTCGGGTATCAACAGCCAGGTAAACGTGGAGATCGGGTAGGACGACTTGCCTTCCGCATCCACGATGGAAACCTTGAAGTCCTCCGGCATCGTCTTGGCGGAAGCGGCGGCCGCGGCCGAGACACTGGCCGAGGAAGCCGTCACGAAGGCGCCGGCTTTGTTCTTCACATTGCCGTATGCCATTTTGTTCTGCGTGGCGTAGATCAGCTCGACATAGCCGATTGAATTGGCTGTCTGCTTCACCAGACCGGCCACGCCGTCGTTCTTGGCCGCGCCAAGGCCGATCGGCCAGGTCACGGATGTCGCGCTGCCAACCTTGCTCTTCCAGTCGGGATTGACCTTGGAGAGGTAGTCGGTAAACACGTAGGTGGTGCCGCTGCCGTCCGAACGATGCACGACGACGATGTCGTTCGCCGGAATCTTCACGCCCGGATTCGCTTTGGCGATTTCGGGGTCGTTCCACTTGGTGATCTTGCCCAGGTAAATCCCTGAGATCGCGGCAGGGGTGAAGTTTAACGCCTGGCTGATGCCAGGCAGGTTGTAGGTGACCACCACCGCGCCCATCACGGTCGGGAAGTGCAGGACGCCGAAACCGCGCTTGTCCTGAAACTTCTTGGTCTGTTCTGCGTTCATCGGGCCGTCGGAAGCGCCGAAGTCAACGGTTCCTTCGGTGATCTGTCCGATGCCGGCGCCGGAACCCACCGACTGGTAGTTGATTCGCACGCCGGTCTTCTTCTGGTATTCGCTAAACCACTTCTGGTAGATGGGGTTCGGGAACGAAGCGCCCGCCGCGTTGATGAGAAGATCCTCCGCGAAGGCAATTCCCGTCAACAGCGCCGAGAGAAACACTAGTAATGCAGTTCTTTTCATTTTGTCCGATCTCTTCCTTGGAGATAGTCAATCGCTGGTCAGCCGCCCGCTACTTGCCCATGGTCGGCGCGGAGCCGGGCAGGGTGTAACGCAGGTTGAAATAGATCGTGTTGGTATGGGTAGCCTTCGGCGCATTCGTGGCGACGTACCAGGGATTGCGGGTCAGGTATTCGTATTGGCCCATCAAGTTGAGAGCGCCGTACTTCGAGTCCTTCCAGATCGTCTGGTTGAAGCCAAAGCTGCCTTCCTGAATGGAGCGGTTCTGGCTGTTGGCGGACTTCGTGTAGCCGTAACCAATCAGGCTTGTTCCATTGGCATCCAGCGCCGTGTTGCGGCCGACGTAGACGCCGCCGTAGTAGGCGTAAAGCAACAGCTTCTTGGTGACCTGGGCCTCGAAGCCATCGACGGTTCCGCCGGAGTGAATCGGCGAGATCGTCCCATCAGCGCGGACCACCAGGTCGGGAGCATTACCGAACAGGTAGCGGCCGCCGCCATCGCTCCAGAAGTTGTTCGTCACGAGACGGAAGTTCTTCACAATCTCAAAGTTGGCGTTGACGGAAGCACCGCCGCCACCCTTGGTCGAATACACGCTCGTGACCGGATTCCAGTCCTTGAAGGTACGGTAGATGCCCGCAAACTCAACGTGAGCGCGCGAACTCGGATCGAAGGCCAGCTTGGCGATGATGTCGGGGTGCACGTTCGGCGTGACCAGAACGTTGGAGGCGTTGTCGAACTGGCCGCCGGCCAGCGAGGTCAACGCCGTGGGCAGAACGATGGAAGAGCCGCCGCCGGAACCGCCGATGTATTGGTCCGGATTCTCAAGCGAGAGACCGAAGGTAACCTTGTCGCTCGGGTGCAGCAGGAAGCGGATGCCCGGCTGACGGCTCCAGGGGAGGCCGATCATGTAATTGACGTCGATCACCTGGCTGTAGAACAGGTCGCCTGGCAGCGCCGAGATGCCCTTGCGGTTGGGGGTCATCATGCTCCAACTCTGGCCGGCCAGGATCTCAAACTTATCTTTGCGAACGTCTACCCAGTACAAGCGGATGCGCGGCACGAAAGCGCCGTTCGTCACGCCCAGGTTGTTGCTGCCGCTGGTTCCCAGGAAGTCGAATTCGTTGTAACCGATGAAGTGGGCGCCCTTCCAGTCGCCATCCACGCGGAAACCCAATCGCGAGTTCTGCGGGCTGAAGCGAAACTCGCTGAGGTGCGCTGCGGTTACGTTGTTGTAAGGAATGCTGCCGAAGTTCGAGCCGATGCTGGAACCCGCGTCCTTGTCGCGCCACACGCTGGTCAGATCCATGAAACCCACCGGCATAATTGTCGTATTGCCGATCCCGAACTGGAGCGGCGATGCCTTCTCGTCCGACTTCTTCGGGGCGGCGGGCTGGCTCATCGGTGCGGCAGCGGCCGGAATCATCGGAGACGTGCTGGCAACTTCGCCCAGCGGCGCGCGCACCGGCCTCGGCTGTGCAGCTACTTCGGCGGGCTCTCCGCTGGCGGAGTCCAGCAGGCGCTGCTGTTCGGCCAGCATCTTCTGCATCGTGTCGATCTGTTTCTGTTGATCCGCAATCTGCTTGCGGAGTTTATCGATGTCGATTTTCTGGCCGCTTGCGCTGCGCGTTCCGTTGGAGTTGTCGCCGCGGTCGGCGGCCGGGGACTCGGCAGCCATGGACGTGGTCGCGAGCAGCAGGCATGCCGCCAGCGGCGTCGCGATCCAAGACTGAAATCTGTGTTGGCTCATTTGTGTTTCCTGTCTTTGAGACGCTGTTACCTTACTGGCGCATGGCCAGTTCGCCTCTTCGTCAAAGTCGAATCTATTGCGAGGAGAATCGTATATGCTCTACCCGGACGAACGGATTCGCCTGCGCTATCCCGGCGTCCAGAGGGTTTAATGACGTCAACCAGAGGTTAGCGAGCCGCCGTTAGCGGGACATGAATAGTAGATGACGATCCGATTACAGGTACCGTAGTACGGCCGGAGTACTGCCTGAGGTGTTCCAACCGGTCCGCGATCGTGCTTAACCCGCGTTCGTCGCGAGCGGTAGACGCACGGTGAACGTAGACCCGTATCTCAATTGGCTTTGGACCTCAATGGTCCCATTCATGCGCTCGATCACGTGCTTTACGATCGTGAGTCCGAGTCCGGTGCCGCCCACCTGCCGCGAGCGCCCCTTGTCCACGCGGTAGAAACGTTCGAAGATCCTGGGCAGATCCTGCGACGGAATCCCGACTCCTGTGTCCGAGACTGTAATCGAAACGTAACCAGCGGCGTCTTGAACTACCCGAATTCGCACCTCGCCGCCAGGCAGGTTGAACTTGATGGCGTTCGCGACCAGATTCAGCACAGCCTGCTCCAGGCGCAGACGGGTGCCCACGACCTGAAGCTCCTGGATCTCTTCGCGGATGAGCTTCACGCCGCGCATTTCCGCTTCCTTTTCGACAATTGCCAGCGCGCTTTCGACGACGTCCCGCACGGCAATCCTACCCGATTCGCGCGGCTCGACCTTCGACTCAAGTTCCGACAACACGAGTAGATCCGAGGCGATGCTGTTCAGCCGGATGGCGCTGGAGTGGATGATTTGCACGAACCGCCGGTTGTTCTGCTCATCTTCCAAAGCTCCGTCCAGCAGCGTTTCCGCATAGCCGATGATCCCTGCCAGCGGAGTTCGCATTTCATGCGACACATTGGCCACGAAGTCCTTGCGCACCTGCTCGAGACGTTCGATGTCGGTCGTGTCGTAGAGGATCGCGATCGCGCCGGACCCGCTTGGCATTTCGAGAGGCCCCGCCTGCACTTCGAACGACCGCTCCCTGTCGCTGATGATCTTCAGGCGGTGTTTGCGATTCTCACCCGTCCGCACGACGTCGCGGAGCGTGTCGAAAAGCCCGGTATCGCGGATCAGCGCCAGCAATCTCGTGTTCTCCGCAATCTTGCGACTGCCGCCAACCGAGCGGAACAGCGCATCGTTCGAGAAGATGATGCGGAGATCGCTATCCACGGCGAGCACGCCCTCGGCCATACTGGCCAGGATCGCTTCGCGCCGCGCTGACTCCAGCCTGAGCCTGTCCACGAGAGTGCGCACCTGCGCCGCCACGCCCGAGAGCGAGATTTCGAGCGCCCCCAATTCGTTGCTGGCATCCTGGGTTCCGTTTTGATGGAGCGGGACGTCCAGAAGCCCTTCGGCCATCCGCTTCAGCCGCCGCACCCTCAGCATGAGGGGCAGTGAAACAAGCCAGGCCAAGCCGAGCGCGAGTGTCGCGCAAGATAGCCATACCAGAACAGCGGCGGCGCCGGGGCTGTCCTTCGAAGCCGGAATCCTGAACGCATAAAACGATGCGACAAGCGTAAAGAGAACAAGTACCTGTGTGACCAGGACAAAACGCCGTAGTATGGAACTCTTCATCCTAAGAAACGCATCCCCGCGGCAGGCTCCTTAGCTATAGTAACGCTGGCGAAGATTAATCCGTATTCGGACGGGCTCCGTCTGTGCGGGCCTGCAGCGTAGCCCTGTGTTCGCTACGCGCCCCTCTGGCGGCAAAGCCACGCCCAATTCATGGGGCTAGGCCGAATCTGGCGCGGCGCGTCCCCCGGAAGGTACGCCCGGCTTGAGCCTATGGCCCGTCTTCCAGCGGCTCGATGCTGGAGTGAACTGCGCCTGCTGCGCTCTACTTGCCAGTGCAAACCCGACGCGCGTAGTTCTCCCGGCCCATATACTGAATACTATTTGTCGTGCTATGCTTACTTTCCTGAGCTAAGTAAACAATAGACATATTGTTGTAACAATCAAGTCAGTAGCTTTATTTCTATTCGATTACAAACTAATTGTAACTAAGTCGTAACACAAGGAGCCTCGTTATGCGTTTTTCCCGCTGGGCCGGAGCGGCTGCAACCGCCGCCCTGACCATTCTGCTGTCCTCCTGTGGGGGTGGAACCAGCACCGCGATCGTCAAACTCCAGGGCGCTGGGGCCAGCTTCCCCGCCCCGCTGTATTCCAAATGGTTCAAGGCGTACGGAGCCGCACACCAGAACATACAGGTGGACTACCAGTCGGTCGGCAGCGGGAACGGCGTCAAGAGCTTCATCGACAAGACCGTCGATTTCGGGGCCAGCGACGCGGCCATGTCGCCGGAAGAGATCGCTCGCGTGGACGCCGGCGCGCAGTTGCTGCCGCTCACCGCGGGGGCCATCGTACTTACCTACAACGTGCCGGGCGTCTCCGATTTAAAGCTCTCCCGCAAAGCGTATACCGGTATCTTCCTGGGCAAGGTCAAGAAGTGGAATGATCCGGTCATCGTCGCTGCGAACCCCGGCGTGAAGCTCCCCGACTCGGACATCAACGTCGTCGTCCGGGCTGATGGCAGCGGCACGACTTTTGTCTTCACCAAACACCTGAGTGCTGTGAGCGAGGAGTTCGCCAAGAGCCCGGGCGTCAACAAGATGCCGAACTGGGCCGTGGGTACTAAGTCGAAGGGCAACGAAGGCGTGACGGCCAGCGTGAAAACCACGCCCGGCTCCATCGGCTACATCGAGTACGGCTACGCCAAGAGCCAGAACATGCCGATGGCGGTTCTCGAAAACAAGTCCGGCGCATTCGTAGCAGCCTCGACCGCTTCCGGCCAGGCCGCGCTCGCGGCAGCGGAGTTTCCGGAAAACCTGATCGCCTGGGTACCCGATCCCGAGGCGAAAGAAGCCTACCCCATCGTCACCTACACCTGGGTCCTCGCGTATAAGACTTACGCCGATAAGAACAAACTCGAAGCGCTCAAGGGCGTGCTCACCTATGGCCTGACCGAGGGCCAGAAGGACGCGGAAACGCTCGGTTATTTGCCGCTGCCCGCCCCCGTAGTGGACAAGGTCAAAGCAGCGTTGGCCACCATCAAGTAACGAACCCGATGGCTATCACCCACGCCGCGCGAAGAACTTCGCGCGACGTGGGTGGCAGCGCCGGATCAATCTGGAATCCCCGTGAGTACAACTGCAGACATCCTGGAAACCGCTGAGACCACCGTTTGCCAGCCGCCTTCCCGGTGGCAGGTTATCGCCGACAGAACTTTTAGAACGGCCTGCCACACCTTTGCCTGGGTGACCGTTATAGGCATCGTTTTTATCGTTGCGCGCATTATCCTGGCGGGCGTCCCGGCTATGCGGGAATATGGCCCCGGGTTCCTGACCGGCACCACCTGGGACCCGAACAAAGATGCTTACGGAATCCTGCCTGAGATTTGGGGCACGCTCTATAGTTCCATCCTGTCTCTGATCATCGGCACCGCGTTCGGGGTCGCCGCTGCGATCTTCCTGAGCGAGGGCTACCTCGGAGAGTTCGTCTTCGGAGCGCTGAGAGTGTTCAATCTGCATTTCCACCCGTTCTGGACGCACCTGCCCCAGCGCTTGGAGGATCTGTTGCGGAACCTGATTGAACTCCTGGCCGCGATCCCGAGCGTCGTTTACGGGCTGTGGGGCATTTTCGTGGTCGTGCCGGCGATCCGGCCGGTCTGCAACTGGCTGCATCTGAAGATGGGCTGGTTCGCTTTGTTCAGCACCGACCTGAGCGGCCCCGGCATGCTGCCGGCCGTACTGGTTCTGTCGATCATGATCCTGCCGACCATCACGGCCATCAGCCGCGATGCCCTGACCTCCGTTCCACCCAAGCTCCGCATGGCCGCTTACGGACTGGGCGCCACGCGCTGGGAGACGATCTTCGCCGTGATTCTGCCGACCGCCTCGCGGGGCGTTTTCGGCGGCGTCGTGCTGGCCTTTGGACGAGCGTTGGGAGAGACCATGGCGCTGGCAATGCTGGTGGGCAATTCCAACCGGATCAGCGTTTCCCTGTTCTCGCCCGCCAATACCCTGGCCGCTCTGCTGGCCAATACCTTTCCGGAAGCCCGGCCCAATGAGGTTGCGGTTTTGATGTATGCGGCTCTGGTCCTTTTGGCGATCACGCTCATCGTGAACATCCTGGGAGCTGTGATCCTCCAACAGACTTCCAAGTCGCAGCAAGGAGCTCACTGATGAGCACGCTCGATCAACAACTCCCGAACTCCGCCGACGACATGAACCCCTTCGCCGAAGTGGATTTCTTCGACCTGGAGAAGTCGCTGCGCCGTCCCAGAACGTTGATGAGCGTCTTGCTCAGCGGGCTGGTGACCGTCATGACGCTGCTGGCCCTCGGGCCCCTGTTCTCCGTGGTTTGGATGCTGTTCTGGCGCGGCGGCCGCAAGCTCAGCATCGCCGTTTTCACGCAGTTGCCGCCATCGGCGCTGGAGGCTGGCGGCGGCTTCGGCAACGCTATCGCCGGCACGCTCATCATGATCGTGATTGCCACTCTGATCACCGTTCCGGTCGGTGTCTTAAGCGCCGTTTTTCTGGCCAAGGCTAAGCCCGAAGACAAACTGGCTCAGGCCGTACGATTTGCCGCCAAGGTACTGACCGGCTTCCCGTCCATCCTGGCCGGCGTATTCGCCTACGGTGCCATCGTGCTTTTGACCGGTGGATTCTCCGCTATCGCCGGTTCCGTGGCCGTCTCGATCCTGATGCTGCCGACGATCCTGCTTACGGCGGAGGACGCCATTCGCATGGTCCCGGTCAAGATGGTGGAAGCCGCCATCGGCATGGGCGCGACCGAGACGCAGACGGCGTGGATGGTGCTGCTCCCGACCGCCCTTCCGGGCATTCTCACCGGAGTCATGCTGGCCATCGCTCGCGGCGCCGGCGAGACCGCCCCACTGCTCTTCACTTCCCTTTTCAGCAACTACTGGCCCGCCACAAACGGGCATCTGAACCTGATGCAGCCCACGGCTTCACTGGCCGTGCTGATCTACAACTTCGCCGGTATGCCCTTTGAGAATCAGGTGGAGCTGGCCTGGGCGGCCGCCCTGGTTCTGGTGCTCCTGGTGCTTATTACCAACCTGGCCGGTCAGGCTCTGTCGAGCCGTCAGGTCCGTTAACCATCCGAGAGGAACTCGATCTATGTCGCTAGCTGGAGAATCGAACGGGGCCGGCGTAGGCGCCGCGCCCGCCCGTGAGAAGACGAGCCCCGAATCCGAAGTTGTGATCGATTGCCACATCCGGGAGCTCTACTACGGCACGTTCAAAGCGGTGCGGGATACGACGATTCCGATCGTCAAGAAGAGCATCACCGCCTTCATCGGTCCCTCGGGCTGCGGCAAGAGCACCGTGCTGCGCTGCCTGAATCGCATGAACGATCTGGTGCGCGGCTTCCGCTTCGAAGGCCACGTAAAGTACGGCGGGCAGGATATCTATCTGCCTTCGGTCGATCCAGTCGCGGTGCGCCGGTACATCGGGATGGTGTTCCAGCAGCCCAACCCGTTCGCCACCAGCATCTTCAATAACGTGGCGTTCGGCCTGCGGCTGAATGGCTACAAGGGCGACGTCGGCGAGCGGGTGGAACAGGCACTCAAGCAAGCCGGCCTGTGGGAAGAGGTCAAGGACAAGCTCCACAAGAGCGGCCTTTCGCTCTCCGGCGGCCAACAACAGAGGCTTTGCATCGCGCGCGCGATTGCGACGCAACCGGGCGTGCTGCTGATGGATGAGCCCTGCTCCGCTCTCGATCCGGTGGCCACGCGCAAGATCGAGGAGTTGATGCTGGAGTTGAAAAAGCGCTACACCATCGCCATCGTTACGCACAATCTGCACCAGGCCCAGCGCGTCGCCGACCGGACCGGCTTCTTGTACGTGGATACGACGCAGGGCGGGCGAACGGGCTATCTGGTCGAGTTTGGAGAGTCGGCGCAGATCTTTGGCGACCCGCAGGAAAAGCACACCAAAGAATACATCCGCGGCGAATTCAGTTAGTAAAGCGGTCACCCTGGCCGGCGTCCGACGCCCACTTCGGCCATGCTTCGGCTCGTTCAAACAGGAGAATTGCGCATGCCTCCCGACCGTGTTCTCAAACTGGCTTCGATCGCATCCCTCGTGCTGGCGCTCACCGGCTGTTCGAGCTCCCCGAATCAACCGGCGGCGCAGGCTCCCCCCGGCGGCATCCTTCTGAAGGGAGCCGGAGCCACCTTTCCCGCTCCAATCTACAAAAAATGGTTTCAGGCCTACCAGCAGGCTCATCCGCAGGTCGCGGTCGCGTATGATGCCGTCGGCAGCGGGGAAGGCGCCCGGCGCTTCCTGGGCAACCGGCTTGCTCCTGGGGAAGCGATCGATTTCGGCGCAAGCGATGCCGCCATGACGGACGAAGATATCGCCAGGGCCCCCAATGGCGTCCTCCTGCTACCCGCCACCGCCGGGGGCATCGTGCTCGCTTACAACCTCCCCGGCGTGCCTGAACTGAAGCTCACACGCGCGGCCTACGCGGCCATCTTCCTGGGCGAGATTACGTCCTGGAACGACCCCCGGCTCACCACCTCGAATCCCGGTGTAAAGCTCCCCAAACTCACCCTGACGACGGCTGTTCGCCAGGACGCCAGCGGGACTACGTCCGCCTTCACACGGCACCTCGACGCCATCAGCCCGGCTTGGCACAGCCGCTTCGGCACGGCCTCTCTGATCAATTTCCCCGGCGTGGCCATGCGCGGCGCGGGCAACGAACGCGTGGCCGCGCTGATCCAGAACTCGGTCGGTTCCATCGGCTACGCCGGCTACGAGTTCGCTCATCGACTGGGTTTGAAGACGGCTCTGTTGGAGAACCGCGAAGGCCAGTTCGTTGCGGCCACCCAGGCAAGCTGCAGCGCCGCTCTGGCCTCCGTCGAGATGCCCGGCAATCTCCGGGCGTTCGTCCCCGACCCGCCGGGAGCGAGTTCCTACCCGATCGTCACCTTCAGTTGGATTCTGCTTCACCGCCGCTACGACGACCCGGCGCGCGCACGTTCGCTCCACGATCTGTTCGTCTGGAGCCTGAGCGGCGGACAGGACCTGGCGCGCGAAAACGGCTATGTCGAACTCCCCCGTCCTGTGCGTGAAAAGGCGATTGCGGCGCTCGACGCGCTTGCTGCAAAGAACTGACCGCTGGGCGGTCGCCGTCGCGTGCGAACGACGGGCCACTGCCGGTGACTTCTGACGTAACTACGGTGCGCCCGCCGTTGTGTCGGAATCGACACCCCCGGCTGATAAACTGATTCCATCAAGTTATGAGAGCTTCCCTGACCAGCGTTGCGGTGGTGGTGTCTATTCTTGTCTGCGCGCTTGCCGCGGCCCCCGTCGCAAGCAGCATCCGCTTCGAAGACCTTGCCGCAAAGTCCGGTCTCGTCTTCGCCTCCAATAGCTCTCCCACGCCGAACAAGAATCAGCCGGAGACGATGGTCGCGGGGGCCGCTCTTTTCGACTACGACAACGACGGATACCTGGACGTCTATTTCGTCAACGGTGCGGCGATCCCATCCCTCAGGAAAGAGGGACCACAGTACTGGAACCGGCTGTTCCACAACAATCACGACGGGACGTTCACCGACGTGACCGAAAAGGCGGGCGTCGCCGGGGAGGGCTACGGCATGGGCGTAGCTATCGGCGATTACGACAACGACGGGTGGCCGGACATCTTTGTAGCAAACGTGACGAAGAACCAGCTTTTCCACAACAACCACGACGGCACTTTCACCGACGTCACGGGGAAGGCAGGCGTCGCCGGCGGGATGCTCGACGGCAAGAAGATGTGGTCCGTCTCGGCGGGCTGGGTCGACTACAACAACGATGGCCACCTCGACCTGTTCGTGTCGAACTACTGCAAGTGGGACGTCAACAAGGACCCGGTCTGCGGACCGCATCCCGGGATGCGCGCGTATTGCCACCCTAAGAATTACGCCGCACTGCCGAACACGCTCTACCGCAACAACGGCGACGGCACGTTTACGGACGTATCCGCCGAGACCGGGATCGACAAGGCGTACGGCAAGGGGATGGGCGTCGTTTTTGCCGACTACGACCACGATGGATTCACCGACGTTTTTGTCGCCAACGACAACGCCGCCAACCAGTTGTTCCACAATCTGAAGGGCAAGAAGTTTGAAGAGGTCGCGCTGCAAGCGGGCGTGGCCTATCCCGAATCGGGGTCTTTCATCTCGGGCATGGGCGCGGACTTCAAGGACGTCGACAACGACGGGTTCGACGACATCTGGCACACCGCCATCGAGGGCGAGTCGTTCCCGCTGTTCAAGAACCGGGCGGGCAGCGGCGACTTCTCCGAAGCCACCAACCCCAGTGGGCTAGGTCACGCCACGCGCCAGATGTCAGGCTGGTCCAACGGCATTGCGGACTTCGACAACGACGGCTGGAAGGACCTGTTCGTCGCGCGCGGAAACGTGCTCGACAACATCTCCGAGATGTCGCTGCGCAAGTACGAGGAGCCCAACACCATCTTCCGCAACCTGGGCAAGGGCAAGTTCCAGGACGTCAGCGCCGACGCCGGTGCCGACTTCCAGATCGCCTCGGCCCACCGCGGTATCGCCTATGGCGACCTGGATAACGACGGCCGGATCGACGCGGTGGTGACGGTGCTGAACGGCAAGGTGAAGTACCTCCACAACGTCACGCAGAGCGGCAACCACTGGATTCTGTTCAAGTTGACCGGCGTCAAGAGCAACCGCATGGGACTCGGGGCGCAGATCGCCATCACTGCCGAGGACGGCGCGAAGCAGTACAACCACGCGACGACTTCCAGCGGCTACGCCTGCTCCAGCGACCCGCGCGTGCACTTCGGACTGGGAACTTCGAAGGTCGTCAAGGAGATCGAGATCAAGTGGCCCAGCGGGATCCGCCAGACCCTGCACAACGTGCCGGCGGACCAGATTCTGGTGATCGCTGAGCAGGCGGGGGAAACGACTCTGCCGGTCAAGTGAGCCCGCGACAGTTCCACTCCGCTCAGCGGCCTGATCGCGCTATCCTGTTTGAATTCCCCGATGCCCGCCCACACCATCCTGGTCCTCGGCAGCCCCACCGCCAGCCATCTGGCCCTACTCCGGCGGCTGCCCGAAAACACGCGCGTTATTATCGGCGAAAGTTTCGAGGATTTTGAGGAGTTCGCGGCGGAGGCGCAGGTGGTCCTGCTGGCGGGGAGCTATGCCGGGCTGATGCGCACGTTGTGGCCCAGGCTGCGCAAGCTGCAGTGGGTCCATTCGCTGTGGGCCGGGCTGGAGTCCAATCTGTTTCAGGAACTGGTCGAGAGTACGGCGATTCTCACCAACGGACGAGGCGTTTTTGCACGCAGCCTGGGCGAGTTTGCCCTAGCCGGTATGTTGCATTTCGCTAAGAACCTGGCGCGCATGAAGGCCCAGCAGGCGAACAAGCGCTGGGAGGTTTTCGATATCGAGGAGTTGTTCGGTCATACCTTAGGTGTCGTGGGCTACGGGGCCATCGGCCGCGTCGCGGCGGAACGCGCGCAGGCGTTTGGCATGCGGGTGCTGGCGCTGCGCCGTCACCCTGAGAATTGCGCGGACGATCCGCTGGTCGATCGCGCCTATCGGCCCAGCCAATTGAACACGCTGCTGGCGCAGTCGGATTATGTCCTGGTGGCCACGCCGCTGACACCCGAGACGCGCGGGTTGATCGGCGCACCCGCGTTCGCCGTGATGAAGCCCAGCGCGGTGCTGATCAATCTGGGACGTGGGCCGGTGGTGGTGGAAGAACAGCTCGTGCTCGCCTTGCGCGAGCACCGCATCCGGGGCGCGGTGCTCGATGTGTTCGACCAGGAACCACTGCCGCCAGGTCACCCGCTGTGGGGCCTGGAAAACGTTCTGCTGTCGCCGCACACCGCCGACCATACCGAGACGTGGCTGCAGGACGCGGTGGAATTGTTCCTCGAAAACTACCGCCGTTTCGCCGCCGGGGAGCCGCTTTTGAACGTGACGGACAAGCGGCTGGGGTATTAGTCTTGGGGGCGGATATTCCCAAACCGCTAAAATTAGCGGTTGCTTCGCTCAACCCATTGATTCTAAAGGGCCAGATTTCACAAACCGCTAATTTTTGGCGGTTTGTGTTTTGGGGCTGGTCTAAAGTCCTGAGATATTAGGGGAATATGTCCTGCATCCAGCCCGAGGAGATCCGCCAGGCCACCGGACGCATCCGCCCCGTTGCCGCCGTAACGCCGGTGCTTACCTCGCGGACGTTGAACGCCCTCACCGGCGTTGAAGCGTACCTCAAGGCGGAGAATTTCCAGCGCGGCGGCGCCTTCAAGATACGCGGCGCGACCAACTTCCTCTATTCCATCCCGGCGGCGGACCGCCCGCGCGGCGTGGTGGCGTTTTCCTCCGGCAATCACGCGCAGGCGGTGGCTATTGCCGCGCGCAGTCTGGGCATGCGGGCGACGCTCGTGATGCCCGCCGACGCTCCGAAATCGAAGCTCGCCGCCACGCGCGAATACGGCGCGGAGATCGTACTCTACGACCGCCACAAGCAGAGCCGCGAAGCGATTGGTCGCAGCATCAGCGAGGAGACGGGCGCCACCCTGGTCCCTCCCTTCGACCACCCCTGGATCATCGCCGGACAAGGAACCTGCGCGCTTGAGTTCCTGGCAGAAGTCGGCGGCCTGGACGCGCTGGTCGTGCCGCTGGGCGGGGGCGGGTTGATCTCCGGCTGCGCCACCATCGCCAAATCGATGCAGCCATCCATTCGCATCATGGGAGTAGAACCGGAAGCCGGCAACGATTACTGGCTCAGCCGGACGGCGGGCGTACCCGTGGAGATCGATCCTCCGGACACCATCGCCGACGGGTTGCGGACCACCAAGCCCGGGGTGCACACGTTCCCCATTGTCCAGAACCTGGTTGACGACATCCTGCTGGTCACCGACGACGAGATTCGCGCGGCCATGCGCTTCCTGCTCACGCGCATGAAGATCGTCGTGGAGCCCAGCGGTGCGGTCGGAGTGGCCGCGCTGATGCGCGCGAAACTGCCGGTCCGTCTTCGCAAAATCGGGGTCGTCCTCTCGGGAGGCAACGTCGATCTGCCGTTGTTGGCTAGTCTGGCCGAGGGCACACCAGAGCATTAAACCCTGTTCACATATTCGACATCGAATTGAAAACCCTGATTGCTACCCTGGATCTCACTCTCTGAAAGGGGTATTTACCAGAATGCAATCCAGACACCTGCTAGCTCTGGCAGTCGGTCTTTTCCTGCCATTGTTTTGCCAGGCCCAATCAACGTTCGGCTCCATCGTCGGAAACGTGAAGGACCCTGCGGGCGCGGCCGTGGCCGGTGCCGTCGTCACCATCCGAAACCAGGCGGAGAACACAAGCAGGCAGGTGTTGGCCGACCACGAAGGCAACTACGAGGCGCTCAACTTGAAGCCGAGCACGTACTCGGTCAAAGTCAGCCATCCCGGCTTCCAGGCCGCGCAATTCAACGAGGTAACTCTGCTGGCGCGCCAGTCCGTCCGCGTAGACGCGTTGCTCACCGTCGGCGCTGTGGAACAATCGGTCACGGTGGAGGCAACGGCCGGCGTGATCGCGTCGGAGACTTCAACCGTCGCGTCGAGCTATGGTTCCGAAAGGATCATCTCCCTTCCCACCAACCTGCGTGCCTCCGGCAGCACCAGCCCGTTCTATACGATCCAGACACTGCCCGGCGTGCAGTCGGATAATGGCGGCGCTCTGAGCATCCAGGGCTCGCTGCCGAACCAGACGGAATCCACCATCGACGGCATCACCGCGCAGCGTGTGCGCGGCAACACCCCGCTGGTCGAGGTCTATCCGTCCACCGAGAACATCGCCGAGATGCGTGTCCAGGGTGTTGGAAACAACGCCGAGTACGGGGCGGCTGGCGACATCACCACCATCACCAAGAGCGGCACTAACCAGTACCACGGCTCCGCCGCATGGTATTACCAGAACGCCGAACTCGACTCGAATTCGTACGGCTCGAACAGCAAACCGCAGAAGGAAGTGAACAACTACAGCTTCGCCGTCGGCGGCCCGGCCACGATACCCGGCGTTTACAAAGGCAAGGACCGGACGTTCTTCTTCGCCGACTTCGAGCAGTTGATCTACCCGCGCACATCCATCACACAGAACTACGTCCCAACCGACGCCATGAAGAAGGGCGATTTCACCAACGAGCCGGGCACGTTGCTCGACCCAGCGACGGGCAAGCCGCTGGGTGGACGCATCCTGCCGGCTGCCAGCATCAGCCCCATCGCCAACAAGATTCTCTCCACGTTCTATCCCACGCCGAACACCGGCGACCTGACCGTTTCTCATGACACGAACTACGTGGTCAACAAGGGCTCCGACATCAACTCCAAGCAGTTCGATATCCGCGGCGATCACTACCTGTCGTCGAAACAGTCCGTCTTCGGGCGCTTCAGCCTGAAGAACTCGACCAACCTGAGTCCCAACGATCTGTTGATGCCCACCACCAGCAACGGGCTTAACGATCGCTCGCTGGCGATCTCTTACAACTACGCGATTTCGGCGCACATTTTGAACGAGTTCCGTCTGGGCTACTCGACCGAATCGCCGAACAGCAATTTCTCTTTCGACGGCAAGGCGTTTGAAAAATCGCTGGGCTTCAATGGCCTGCCTGGTACGCCCTTCAACGGCTTGCCGGACATCAACTTCGACAATCTGACGGGGATGGGCGTCGGACGCGTGCAGAGTGCCGACGTCTACCGCACTTTCCAGGTCAACAACAATACGACGTGGATCTTCGGCCGCCACTCGGTGAAGCTCGGCGTGGACATCCGCTGGCTGCGCAGCAAGACCGCGCTGGGGTTCATCGATGCGGACAACTTCGGCAGCTTCTACTTCACCGGCGCGTTCAGCAAGAACGAATTCGCCGACTTCCTGTATGGCCTCCCGTCCAACACCAACTACGGCAACGTGCAGATGGACAACGATGGCCGTGCACGCCAGTACCACTCCTACATCCAGGACACCTTCCGCGTCAGCCCGAAACTGACCCTGGAATATGGAATCCGCTGGGACTATCAGCCGCCCTTCACCGACGCGGCCGGCAACATCGGCAACTTCGACCGCAGCATTGCTAAGACCGGCGCGGTGATCTACCCCTCGAGCCCACAGGCGGCGAGCCTGCTGGCGCCGGGTCTCGAGCTTGCGGTCAACGCCTGCCCTGGCACGCCGAACCTGCCTGGGCCGGGACCGGGGCTGCCTGGTGTGCCTTGCACGCCGTTCAAAACCGCATCGGCCGCGGGTCTCCCCGAAGGACTGCGCAACGACTATCAGTTCAACTTCGCACCCCGCTTCGGATTCGCCTACCGTCCCTTCAGCAATGCGAACACGGTCGTGCGCGGCGGCTTCGGCACTTTCTGGTCGCCCGTTCTCGGCGCTGCGTTCTATTCGCTGACTGGCACCTCCGGCACCGACGTGCGCGAGTTCAACAATATCGGAGCCGACGGTCAACCGATCTTCCGCTGGCCCGACGCCCACAGCATTTCCAGCGGTGTAACGGCGTCAGATTACGGCACGGCCTACTTCGGTACGGCCAACTCCATTCAATTCAAGAACCCGGTGATGTACCAGTGGAACTTCTCGATTGACCGCAACATCGGCTTCAACACCGGACTGCGCCTGTCCTACATTGGCGAGCACTCGGTGCACCTGGCCTTCTCCCCGAATCTCAACCAGTCGGCGAATTCCACCGCCTACTTCGCGCTCCAGCCTCTGACCAGCCGGCCATTCCCTTACTGGGGCCGCATCGAGAGCCGGGACACGGGCGCTACGGCCCGCTATCACGCACTGCAGATCGAAGCCAACCGCCGCTTCCAGGGCGGTCTGACCTTCACCACGGCCTACACCTGGGCCAAGAACCTGAACGATATGGGTGGCCCGAATCCGACCGGGTTCGGCGGCGAAACAGGGAACGGGCGCATCCTGAATTCTTACGACCGGGCCTCGAACATGGGCAACGATTACGGTACCCGGCGGCATCGCTTTATCGGGACTGCCGTCTACGAACTGCCGGTCGGCAAGGGCCGCAAGTTCATGAATCATGCCAATGCGTTGACCGACGGCATCCTGGGCGGATGGCGGCTCAGTTCCATCCTGCTGCTCCAGACTGGCCCTCACATGACGCCTTACTTCGGCGGTGGCGATCCGTCGGGCTCGGGCACGGGTTTCTACAGAAACCAGCGTCCTGACCGGGTTGCTTCCGGCTCGGTCTCCAATCCGACCGTGGCGCAATGGGTGGACCGGAGCGCTTTCGTCTGCCCGGGTCAGACGGCGGGCAGCGCGACACAGTACAACTGCAGCATCGGTATCAACCCGGCGTCCGACCCCGCGCCTATCGGGCGCTTCGGCAACGCGGGCGTTGGTATTCTCGAAGGCCCTGGCACAGTGAATCTCTCCATGGGCTTCGGCAAGACCTTCGCCATCAAGGAGCGGTTGAAGATCAAGATCGAAGGCAGCTTCACGAATCTGCCCGATCACACGAACTACGCAGATCCCATTCTCAACCTCACGAACAGTTCGTTCGGCAAAGTCACTGCGGAACGCGGCGCGGAATTTGGCGGTCACCGTACCGGCCAGGTCGGCACCCGCATCGAGTTCTAGGCGGCAGTTGAGAAGCGCGGCGAATCAGCGTTCGCCGTAACGCAAAACAAAACAAGGGCGTCCCGCATCCGGGACGCCCTTGTTGCCGTTTGAGTGGGCTAAAGCTCGCCGGCGGCCCTATTTTGCGGGCGCTTTGGCGGGAGTAGCGGGAGCGCCGGCCAGCAGTTTGTCGATGCTCGCGAATAGACTTGGGCCGGCCAGCAAGGCCTCGTCCCGCTGTCCATCGTAGTCTTCACGGATCATGCCGCTTTTGTCTACCAGGAACAACTGTGGAAACGACACATTCGGATTCGCGGGCGTCGCCTTCATGATGGCCGCGGCCGTCTGTCCGCAGTCGAACAGGATCGGGTAGCGGACGTGAAAGCGAATCACGAACTTCCTCACCGTCTCCGCATTGTCCGGAGGGACCACGATGGAGAGAATGGCAATCTTGTCCCCATACTTGTCCTGCACCTTCTCGATGTGAGCCGCGAGTTCCTGGCAGTGCGGGCAAGTGGTTTGCATCAACTCCACGAGCACCACCTTGCCGCGATAGTCGAGGATATCGTGATAGGTGGCACTCGAATCGGGCAGCGAGAAACTCGGAACGCGCCGTCCGGAAAGCGGACCGGCAGAAAGCAACGCCACGCAGAGCGTCAGGCCGAGCATCGTCAGAATTATCTTTTTCATTTCAAATCCCCTTCGGCTGCGGCCAGCGCTCGCAAGGACTCGCCATACGGCGCGCGGGCCACACCCCGTTCTGTGATGATCGCGGTTACATACTTCGACGGTGTCACGTCGAAGGCTGGGTTTTCAACTTGAGTATTCTCCGGTGCTACGGGCGTCCCGAAGACCTCTGTCACCTCGCTGGCGGGCCGCTGTTCAATGGGGATCTGGTCGCCGCTGGCGAGAGTCAGGTCGAGCGTCGAGATCGGGGCGGCGACGTAGAACGGCACTCCGTTCTCCTTGGCCAGCACTGCCACGCTGTAGGTGCCGATCTTGTTGGCAACGTCGCCATTGGAGGCGATGCGATCCGCACCCACCACGACGCAGCCGATGCGCCCGCTTTTCAGGAAATGACCGGCCATGTTGTCGGTGATCAGCTTCACCGGGATGTTGTCCTGCTGCAACTCCCAGACGGTCAGGCGCGCGCCTTGCAGGAATGGACGGGTCTCGTCGGCAAACACGTCGATCCGTTTGCCGGCTTCGACCGCAGCGCGGATCACGCCCAATGCGGTGCCGTAACCCGCTGTGGCCAGCGCGCCCGCGTTGCAGTGCGTTAGCACCGTCTTGCCGTCGGGCACGAGCGGCTCGCCGTTTGCGCCGATGGCGCGGTTGATCGCGATGTCGTCGCGGTAGACGAGTTGAGCCTCCTCGACCAGCGCCGCACGAATCGCCGCGATCGGCTGACCCTGCAGGGAAGCGTAAAGCCGCTTCATCCGGTCGATAGCCCAGAACAGGTTCACCGCGGTCGGCCGCGTGGCTGCAAGCGTCGCGCAGATAGTCTCGAACTCGCTGTCGAGCGTCGCTTCCGCAGCGTGATTCACGCCCAGCGCCACGCCCATCGCGGCCGCGACGCCGATGGCCGGCGCGCCGCGAATTACCATGGTTTTGATGGCGTCAGCGACCTCCAGATAAGTCTGGCAGGTTACGAATTCAGTCACGCGCGGAAGGCGTGTCTGGTCGATCATGACCACGCCGCGCGTGGTCCATTCGATGGTTTCAACCATGCGGGGGAGAAGTCCTTCCTTGGAGCAGATAGCCCATGAAAAACATGAGATTGTAGCCGGAGTGCAGCAGCGTCGAAGCGCCCGTGGAGTTCCAGCGCAGACGCGTCCAACCAAAGGCGCACGATGCGATGAACACCAGCAGCAGGTATTGCCAGTGCCACTGGTATTCAAAACCGTGGAGTGCGGCGAAGAGCAGGCTGGTGCCTGCGATGCCTGCGATCGTGCCCAGGGTTCGTATTGCGACGGGCTGCAGAAAGCCGCGAAAGACGACCTCTTCGGCAACCGGGCCAAGCGTCGAGGCGAACACGATAACAACGAGGATCGAGGCCGGGTCGCGCATGAGCCGCATCACGGGGTTGTCAACTGTTGGAGTGTGGAAGGCCAGACCCAGCAGCCCCATGGCGAGGGCCAGCGCAAAGCCCGCGGCAAACAGTCGCGCACCAGTGGCCGGAGCGACGGCCCAGCGCAGCGCCGACCATACGCCATTTGAATAACGCACTATCAGGATCAGCCAGAGCAGGCCGTACGCCACGAGGTAGAGCAATCCCTGCATGGCGAGCAAGCCGATTGCTTTGTCCATCCGCCAGTGCAGGGTCTTCCCGGCTGCGAAGATCAGAACCGCTACTGCGGCGAGCACGATCGGCGCCCCGGCCGCGAATAGGGCCACATCGGTCCAGCCCCAAAACGGCTCGCGTTCGGTATCCTGCGGCGCCTCGAGCGGTGCGGAAATGGGTTCGGCTAGCGGCCCGGGATCAGACATCCAGGTCCGCCAGAATCGCAGCCAACAAGGGAATCAGGATTTCGTGGTGGCCGGTGATGGAATGGCCCTTGCCGCCGCTTTCCGCGTGCGGCCGCTCCACCACGTTCATGCGCGGGCGGTAGTGCTGCAGGAAGTCGAAATTGGCCGTCGTGAAATCGGCCAGCGGGAACCCGAGATTGCGCACCGCGCTCACGGCCTTCAGGAACACTTCGGGCAGGACCACGGCTGAGCCGACGTTCAGGTAGATGCCACCGTCGTTCAACCCGCGCACCAGCGCGCCGAACAAGCGGAAGTCGTGATGCGTGGCCGCGCCGATGGCCGCGCCGCTCGCTTCCGGATGAGTGTGCGGCGTGTCGGTGCCGACGGCGACGTGGACCGTCACGGGGATCTGCCTGCGCCAGGCTTGCAGCAACAGACAGGCGGGCGCAAAGGCGGGATTCGCAGCCTCCGAAAGCCGTTCGCCCAGGGCCTCGCCCATGCCGATCCCTTTGGCCTGGGCCAGGACAATCGCCTGGTTCATTTCACGCCCGGTTTCCTCCGCCGAACCGAATCGGCCATCCGGCAGGACCGCTTCGACATCTTCACTCGTCTGTCCCGCGACGCCGATCTCAAAGTCGTGGATCGAGGCAGCTCCGTTCATGGCCAACGCACTCACGTATCCCCGCTCCATCAAATCCACGATGACCGGCGCAAGGCCGCATTTTACGACGTGCCCACCGATGCCCCAGAGCATGGCCCGACCGTTCGCCCGCGCGCGATACAGCGCGGCAACGATCTCCCGCAGCGATTCCGCCGCCAGAAGCTTTGGCAACCGGTCCAGCCAGCCGGAAAGCGTCAGGCCCTGCTCCGGCGCCGCGGCCATGTGCTCCATCCGGACCTTGCCCCCTCGCGCCGCAATGGGGATGGTCGAAAGAGAGGAGAAATCCAACAGCTCCACAGGATAGCGGCTCAAGGTCGTCCTCCGTTTCGGGCGCCAGCGCGGGCACCGTTGCGGGCGGCGCCCATGATTTTCTCCAGCGCCGCGGCGGTGTGACTACGGCGATTCTTGACCACTTGCTCGGGCGTGCCCTGCGCGACGATCTGACCGCCCGCCTCTCCGCCTTCCGGGCCCAGGTCGATCAGCCAGTCCGCGCACTTCACGACGTCCATCTGATGTTCGATCACCAGCACAGTGTTGCCCAAGTCAACCAACTGATTCAACACGTCCAGCAAGCGGCGGACATCCTCGAAGTGGAGCCCCGTGGTTGGCTCGTCCAGGATATAGAACGTGCGTCCCGTCTGCCGCTTGCTCAATTCCTTAGCCAGCTTAATGCGCTGGGCCTCGCCCCCTGAGAGCGTCGTGGACGACTGCCCCAGGTGCAGGTAGCCCAGCCCCACGTCCACGATGGTCTGCAGCTTTTGCTTGATCTGCGGAAACTTGTCGAGCAACTGCAGCGCGTCCTCGATCGTCGTCTCGAGCAGATCCGCGATGGAGACGCCGTCGAAGCGCACCTGCAGCGTTTCGCTATTGTAGCGGCGTCCGCGGCACACGTCGCACGGGACGAGCACGTCGGGCAGGAAGTTCATCTCAATGCGCTTCATACCGTCGCCCTGGCAAGCCTCGCAGCGGCCGCCCTTGACGTTGAAGCTGAACCGCCCCGGTTTGTAGCCCCTGGCGCGCGCTTCGGGCAGCATCGCGTACAGTTCGCGGATCGGCGCGAAAGCGCCCGTGTACGTGGCAGGATTCGACCGCGGCGAGCGTCCGATGGGAGCCTGATCGATTTCGATGGCCTTGTCGAGGAATTCGAGGCCCTCAATCGAGGAGTGCGCGCCAGGCTTGGCCTTCGACTTGTAGAAGTGCTGCGAGAGGGCGCGGTACAAAATATCGTGAACCAGGGACGATTTACCGCTGCCGCTGACGCCCGTCACCACGATCAGTTCGCCCAGCGGAAACTCGGCATCGACGTTCTTCAGGTTGTGCTCAGTCGCACCGCGCACGACCAGGCTATTGCCGCTCCCTGGGCGCCGGTAATCGGGCATGACGACTTCCCGCGCACCGCTCAGATATTGCCCGGTGAGCGACCGCTTCACCCGTTTGATCTCGGCCGGCGTGCCCGCAGCCACCAGTTCACCACCAAGGCGGCCCGCGCCCGGGCCGAGGTCGATGACGTAATCCGCCCGCTCGATGGTTTCCTGATCGTGCTCAACCACGAGCACCGTGTTGCCCATGTCGCGCAGCCGGGCCAGCGTGTCCAGCAAGCGGTCGTTGTCTCGCGGATGCAGCCCGATCGACGGCTCGTCGAGCACGTACAACACCCCACGCAGTTTCGATCCGATCTGCGTCGCCAAACGGATGCGCTGCGCCTCCCCACCCGAAAGCGTCGCCGCGGACCGGTCGAGGCTGAGGTATTCGAGACCCACCTGCGCGAGAAACGCCAGCCGGTTCCTGACCTCCTCAACCACGCGTTCCGCAACCTGCCCCTCACGCTCCGAAAGTTCCCAAGCGGCCGCCGTTTCCAGCGCGCGGGAGATGGGCATTGCCGTAAGCTCAGCGATGGAAAGCCCCTTCATGCGCACGGCCAGACTTGATGCCCGCAGTCTCTGCCCATGGCAGGAGACGCATTCCACCGGGGACATCGACTGCATCGCGTATTCGCGGTAGCCGTCCGAATTGTATTCCTGAAAAGTGCGGTCGAGAAGCTTGAGAATCCCCTGGAAGTCGCCCTGCCCGTCGAGCAAAATCGAGCGCTGCCTGGCCGTCAGTTCCTCGAACGGCTTCGAGATGTTGATCTTGTACTTCCGGGCGGCAGTGCTCACCGCTTCGTGCATGTACTTCGAACTGCCGCCGATACCCATTCCGCCGTCGAGCAGCGGCCGGGACTCGTCGACAATCACCTTGTCCGCGTCGAATGACCAGGTGCTGCCCAACCCATTGCAGGCTTCGCATGCGCCATACGGGCTGTTAAACGAAAACGAGCGAGGCTCGATCTCGGGGACGCTTTCGCCGCATTCCGGACAGGCCATCTTCTGGGAGTAAAGCCGCTCTTCGCCACCCACCACCGAGATAATCACCAGACCCGAGGCCATCTTCGTGGCCGTCTCGATGGAGGCCTGAAGCCGCTGCTCGACGCCCGCCTTCACTAGCAGGCGGTCAACCACGACCTCGATTGTGTGATTCTTGCGTTTGTCCAGGGCGATTTCTTCGTCCAGGTTTCGTAATTCCCCGTCCACCCGGGCACGCACGAACCCAGCCCGCGCGAACTTCTCAAGATCCTTCTTATATTCGCCTTTGCGCCCCCGCGCGACGGGCGCAAGGATCATGATTCGTTCGTCCTGCCGCAGCCCCAGCACCTGCTCGAGAATCTGCTGTGTCGTCTGCTTGCTGATCGGGACGTTGCAGTTGGGGCAGTGCGGGACGCCAATGGAAGACCAAAGCAGGCGCAGGTAGTCGTAAATCTCGGTGATCGTCCCGACTGTGGAGCGTGGGCTGCGGTTGGTGGTCTTCTGCTCAATCGAGATCGCCGGGCTGAGCCCGTCGATGGAGTCCACCTCCGGGCGCTCCATCTGATCCAGAAACTGCCGTGCGTACGGCGACAGCGTTTCGACGTAGCGGCGCTGCCCTTCGGCGTAGATCGTGTCGAAGGCGAGCGTGCTCTTGCCGGAGCCGCTTAGCCCGGTGATCACCGTCAGCGAGTCACGTGGGATCTCCACGCTGACGTTCTTCAGGTTGTGCATCCGCGCGCCGTGCACGGAGATGCGTTTCAGCATGTTCAGCCTGGCGGAACCGAGCTACTCAATCCCCACTCATACTCATGCCGGCCAACCAGTCGCCAAGTTGGACGGGCGTAACACTAATAACAATAACGGCGTTCCAAGCCTCAACCGCGAGGGCCCTTTGCGCGCCTAGACTCCTGACGCCCGGGCTTGTCCTCAGCCTAAGGCTGCGCGGGAATTTGGAACCCGCCTGCCTTCGCCGGGCGAAGAGAACTTCGGAGCTGAATCCAGACGGGTTTCCCAATTTTCATCTGGAACGCTAAGTGCTGTTGTCTTTATGAATTGTATCATCGGGCCTTTACCATGCCGGTTCGAGGCACCCGGCGCCTGACGGCGACCTAGGCCTCGCTGGGTTCCTCTTCGGGCAGCGGGAGCCTATCCGACGGGCTGGCCCACCAGACGTACAGCATCGGAAGAAGGAAGATGCTAACCAGCAGGTTGCCGATCAGCCCGCCGACAATCACGATGGCGAAGGGCCGCTGGGAATCGGAGCCGATGGCGTGCGAGGTGGCGGCGGGCAGCAAACCGAGCGTGGCAACCAGCATCGTCATCATGATGGGCCGCAAGCGGCGTACAGCACCCTCCACCGCCGCGTCCACCACCGAGCGGCCGCGTGCGCGGAGCTGGTTGATGTACTCGACCATGATGACGCCGATCTGCACAGACGCACCGAACAGGGCCAGGAAGCCAACGCCGGAGCTGACGCTGAAATGGGTGCCGGTGATGAGCAGCGCGATCAACCCGCCAATGGGTGCGACGAAGATGTTCATGAGATTCAGCAAGGCCCACTTGGCGCTGCCGAAGATCGCGTAGAGAATGAAGAAGATGAGCAGTACTGTGACCGGCACGATCACCGCCAGTCGGGCCGATGAGCGCTTCTGGCTTTCGTACTCGCCGGCCCAGTCGAACTTGTAACCCGGCGGTAGCTTCACCTGCCGGTTCACCTTGGCCATGGCCTCTTCGACCGTGCTGCCGAGGTCGCGTCCCCGCACACTGTACTTCACGGCCACATAGCGCTGGTTTGCTTCGCGGTAAATCTCGGACGCGCCGTCGTTGACCCCGATATCGCAGAGCTGCGCGAGCGAGACACGCTCTCCCGAGGGCGCCAGCAGGCGGATATTCTCGATCGCCTCCCGGGTCTCGCGATAGGGTTGCTGATAGCGCACGACCAGATCGAAGCGTTGCTCGCCTTGCAGGACCTGAGTTACGGAATTGCCTCCTACGGAGGTCTGGATGGCATCCTGCACGTCGTTCACATTGATCTGGTAGCGCGCGGCTTTTTCACGGTTCACGGCCACATTCAGGTTCGGCTGGCCGATGACGCGGAACACGCCGAGATCCTCGATGCCCGGGACCGCGTGCATGATGGCCACCGACTGATCAGCCATAGCCTCCAGCGTCTTCAGATCGTCGCCGTAGATCTTGAGCGCGAGCTCGCCTTTCACGCCGCTGACGGCTTCCTCCATGTTGTCCGCGATCGGCTGGGAGAAGTTCCAGTTGACGCCCGGCAGTTTGTCGAGTTCGCGGCCCATGGCCGCGATCAGCGACTCCTTGTCCTCATGAAATACCGGCCGCCAACGTTCCTTGGGTAGAAGATCGACGAAATACTCGGTATTGAAGAAGCCGGTGGTATCGGTGCCATCGTCGGGCCGGCCGACCTGGCTGGTCACGACGGTCACCTCGGGAAACGAAGCCAGCAGGGTGCGCGCCTGGTTGGACAGCCGGATGCCTTCGGTGGGACCGGTGCTGGGTGCCAGCGTGCCGCGCACCCAGATGGCGCCCTCGTCCAGGTGCGGGAGAAACTCGGAGCCGATGGCGCCGCTCAAAAGCAGGTACCCGGTGGCGGCGATGCCCGCGACCGATGCGGCGACCATAACTCCACGGTGGTGCACGGCCCAGGTGACGGCCACGCGGTAGCGTGCGGTGATCCACTCGATGACCGGGTTGCGCCACTCCTTGACGCCGTTGCGGAAGGCAAAACTCGCCAGCACGGTGGCAATCAGCATGGGGAACACGACCGCGCCAATCAGCGCGAAACTGACCGTCCAGGCCATTGGCCGAAACAAGCGGCCTTCCACGCGCTGCAATGTGAAGATCGGCAGGAAAGCGACGATAATCATCGCTTTTGAGTAGAAAACCGGCCTCTGCACCTCGTGTGCGGCGGCGCGGATGGTGACGCGCACCGAGGTTCTGCCGTTACGCTCGCGTTCGCGGTCGAGGTGCCGGATGATGTTCTCGATCATCACTACGGAGCCGTCCACCAACATGCCGAAGTCGAGCGCTCCGAGCGACAACAGATTAGCTGGTATCTTGCTGAGATCCAGACAGATGGAGGCGAACATCAGCGAGAACGGGATGGTTAGCGCGATGATGATGGCGCCCCGGATGTTGCCCAGGAACAAGAACAGAATCACCGAGACGAGCAACATACCCTCAGTTAGATTCTTCTCCACGGTGCGAGTGGTGTAGTGGACCAGGTTGCTGCGGTCCAGGTGCGGGACGATTTCCACGCCCTTGGGCAGGATGTGGTCGTTGAGTTCCTCGACCTTGGCGTGGATGGCGCGCAGGGTTGCGTCGGCTTCGGCGCCCTTGCGCAGCAGGACGATGCCCTCGACGACGTCGTCGTTGTCGATCACGCGGCCGTCCGCGCGGTGGATCGCCTTGCCGACGCGGCCCAGTCGTATCTTCTCTCCCTGGGTGACCGTGGCGATGTCCCTGACGCGAAGCGGCGTACCGTTCTTAGCCTTGATTACGGTGCTCTCGATGTCGTGCACATTGGAGACGAGTCCGATGGCGCGCACGTTGATCTGCTGCAGACCCGACTCGATGAAACTGCCGCCGGCGTTGATGTTGTTGGCCGCCAGTTGCTGCTCCACCTGGAGGACGCTCAGCCCATAGGCAATCAGCCTGTTCGGATCAAGTTGGACCTGGTACTCGCGAGTCGTGCCGCCGAAACTTGACACATCCACCACGTTCGGCACGGACTTGAACTGCTTTTCCAGGACCCAATCCTCGAGCGCCTTCAACTCCATCACGTCGTACTGCGGGTTGCGGCTCTTTAGCGTGTACCAGTAGATCTGACCCACCGGGCTCCAATCCGTGCCCATCTGCGACTGCAGGCCGGCCGGCAGGGTTACCTGAGCGATACGCTCGATCACCTTCTGGCGATTCCATTCGTTCGATGACTCGTCGTCGAAGATCAACATCACGCTCGACAGGCCGAACAACGAAGTGGAGCGCAAATGTTCAAGGTGCGGAATGCCGTTCATGGCGATTTCGACCGGTATTGTCACCTGTTGCTCTACCTCTTCGGCGGCGCGACCGGGCCACTGCGTGATGACCTGTACGTAGTTATTGGCAACGTCTGGATACGCCTCCACGGGCAAGGCCCTGAAGGCGAGCACGCCCCAGATCAGCAGCAGCGCGGCACCGCCTAGGACGAAGAGGCGATTCCCGAGGGCGGAGTCTACCAATCGCTGAATCATTACTGGTCCACCGTATTCTGGAGAACGAGTGCGTTGGCCACGACTTGCGTGCCCGCATCCAGTCCGGAGACGATCTCCTGGAGATTCCCGGGCAGAGTCTTACCCCCCACCACGCCAACGCGGCGGAAACGGCCTGCTTCCAGCGGGACATAGACCCAATCGCGATCATGCAGGTGTAAGACGGCCGAGGCAGGCACGGTGGCATGCTGCTGCGCCGAATGGCTGCGGAACGTCGCTGTCACGAACATGCCGACCCGCAGCAGCCGACCCGGATTGTCCACCTCAATACGTACCTTGGCCGTGTGCAGATTGGGATCGAGTACCGGGCTCACATTCGAGATGCGTCCGTTCAGCTGGCGACCCGGATAGGCGGAAACGGCGATCTGCACGGCTTCGCCGACGCGCACGTCGAGCAAGTTGTTCTCATAAACGTCGCAAATGATCCAGACGCGAGAGAGGTCGGAGATGGTAAATGGGTTGGGCGCCGAGAGGGCCTGGACGCCGGCACCGGCCGTCACCTGCTGGTCGGTGATCACTCCCGCGGCGGGCGCCCGGACTTCGATGATGCCGGTGGGGTGGTCGAGGTCCGAGCCGAGCAAGCGCAGACGTTCAGAGGTGGTTTCTACGTCTACCAGCGCAGTATCCTCGGCGTTCTGCGCAACGTCCAGGTCCTTCCTGGCAACGGCGCCCTTTTCGAAGAGCAGCCTGGCGCGTTCCAGTTGACTAGACGTTAGGTGCTCGGTTACGAGGGCTTTGCGGTAATCCGCGTAAGCACCGGAGACGTCGGAACTCCGCACCTTCAGAAGCAGTTGGTCTTTCTTCACTTCGTCGCCGAGGCGCGCGAGTACCTCGACAGCTTTGCCGGACACAAGCGACGGCACGGGGATACTGCGCGAGACGTCGGGAGCGACCGTGCCGGTGACGCCGAGTTCCGTAGACCCGGCGTAAGCGGAGGCAGTGGCGAGCGCGAACTGCTCAGGCTTGTCCACCTTCACGATGGATGCGTCGGCGGCGTTCTCCACTTTCACGGGGGGAGGGGCGGCTGCCAAGGGATCGGTCTGCTTCGGTGTCCCGGCGCATCCGCCGAGGAGCACGGCGCTAATGACAAGCAGCGCCACGGGGCCTGGCTTGATGAACATCATTTGATCTCGAACCGAATTAGCCGCGCGACCGAACTGTTCACTCATTGCTTCCTCTCAACTCTGAAACCTTGTCAAGTCATGAACCAAGCCGGGCATCACCTGTTCGGCGATGCTCGCTGTCGGAACTGTTCCGAGCAGGTACGAGGCTTGGCTGGCGTGTCGTGGGAGGAGGCCGGAGCCGGAGAATTAGGGGGCGCGACTGCGCCCTGAGTTGAACGAGAGGCCGGCGCGCGTCGAGCGAACGGGTGCCGGAGGAGCGTTAGCGGAGCGGAGTCCGTCGGCGCGGCCGGACGGGGCGGAGTCCACGCAGCAGGCACTAACTCCGGGCTCGGCACACTCACACGAGCGGGGATGGAGCGGAGGGCTTAGCTCCGAGAAATCGTGGTTGGACGCAGTAACATAACTCTGCCTCCGGTCAAAACGAAATCCCCCCAAGCCATCATTGAGGAAGACACCGACGGTCTGATTGAATCCCCCCAATAAGGCAATATCGGGCATCCCGTCGCCGTCCACGTCGCGCAGCGCGAAGCTCAATGCGGCCAAACCGTCGGGCAGGAAAAGCTGGTGAACTTCAGGCGCGCTGCTCAGATGAATTGAGATTGAGGGCCGGTGCGCGGAGAGATCCCGGAAGTCAGCAGAAAAGGCGTAGTCGGCCCGCTCGTCGCCATCCAAATCTGAAACCAGGCAGCCCGCGGGGTGAGGCAGCATATTGGCGGCGACGCACTCCCGCTCCAGGGTGGGGCGCGACGCCAGCGCCAGAACCGCCGCGGCAGAGCACACCAGCAGCAAATACGTCCGCAAGACGCAACTTATACGGCAAACGGGCCGGCGCATAGACATCACGGATGCTTACCTGCTCCTCCCTGCGACATTAGGACTTATTTAGATTCTAACCGGCAGGAGCCGAGCCGAGTTCAAGTCAATCGAAGGAGGCCAAAGCCGACACCCCTGCCAGCGCGTTTGAATGACCACACCACCCGGAAAGGTCAGCGCTCGCGATGCTCGTGCCAATCCGTGGCAACATCGATCGCCGCCTGAACCTGAGCTTGCGCGTACGGTTCGCGAATTGTCTGCAAAGCGCCCGACTCGGGGGCGCTCATGCCGTCGGCATCCTCTTCCGAGACACACACGACAAGCGGGACTTCGCTGCTCCTATCCCGGGCCATTTGCGCGACTTCGTGGAATCCACCATCCGGGAGCCGGGAAGCGCAGAAGACGACCGTGAGTTGATAGTGCAGATGCAGAACCTTACGGGCTTCCGCGCAAGAGGAGACAGGGTAGACCTCCAGCCCGCAAGCCATCAATTGCTCGCGCAGCGGGGACTGTCCAGCCGGAGGCATGACGAGCAGCACGCCGGGGCGCGCCACCTCACCGCGTCGAGGCAACTGCGCGACCACATTGGTGCGGAACGCTGCGCTGATAATCGGCTCGGCGATGTCGCGCAGTTCCGTCCAGGACAAAGAACTGCCTATCTCGCTATCGGAGCCGGCGGCGAGATTGGAGCCGCCCCAGATGCGAACATCCGGTTGGTCTTCGGCAGCTTGAAATGCCTCAATTAACTCCGGTATCTGGAACACGTCCTCGTCGTATGGCGAGCCACGAATGATGCTGTAGGTGCGACGGCCGGTGGGACGCGTGCAGACGAGGCTGATCAGGTTCGTATAGCCCTGTGAGGCTAGTACGAGACGCGAGGCGGGGTCGCCCTTTTCGTCCGCGATGACGAAGTTGTAGGGGGATCGATACAGGATCTCGGGCTGGGCGGTGATCGGCGCGGTGCCCGCCTTGCCCTCCAGCAGGGCCTGCAGTCGTTCGCAGACCTGGCGGACGGTCTCCATCACCAATTCATCGTCGCCGTGCGTGCGGCCCTGCATACGCTGCAGTCGGTAGGGCTCGAAGACCCACGTGAAGTGGTTCTCCACAAGCTCCGTGAGATTAACGGGGTAAATACCGCCACAGACGTCTATTTTGTTGTTGTACTGGACGATCCAGCGCAGCAACGGAGTGCCTTCGGAGCGTTCGAGCAGATCGTGATGCTCGAGGACAAATGCGGCGAGGCAAACGTCCTGGTCGGCGTTCCAGGTATAAACGGGCACGGGCCGCTGCTTCAGCAACCAGCGTTCCATCAAGCGGCCCTGGCGGACAGCGAGATAGGCCTGCATGGCGGCGCTCATCGTTGCTTCGCGGACGACCCCAGCGTGGTGGTCGAAATGGACGTGGTGGCCCTGATGGCCGGGTGCGGCGTCAACCACCTCAAGCCCGATAGAGTATTCCGGAGTTTCGCGAACAAACTGCTCCCAGTTCAGGAAGCGTTTTGGAGCGACGCGCAAGACGATGTTCTTGAAAGAGTACGCCATTCAACTCTCGAAGCAACCTGGGAAGCGTCGCGCCGCTCTTGCGGCCATAGCCAATCTTGAAAAGTGCCCAGTTGTGCCCGGCGACTACGGGAGGGTAACGACCTCATTTTGCACTTCAACGCACGGCGAGTCAATGAACGTGCCAATAGTACGGGAGTACTTCGGGCCAAGCGCCTAGCGCAGTCCCGGGTTGCGCGGAGCTGAAGAAATGGCCGGATTTCGCCCACAACGGAAACGGCTCGAGTTGGTTCTACTATCGTAGAACTTCGCTTACATTAAAGCCCTCTACGAAGATTCTCGGAGTCTCGCCGCGAGTATCGGCATGGGCGACTTCCGTCACGATGGTGCGTTGTTCACCGGGCATCAGAGAAATGTAATTGTCGCTGTAGAGCACCGGGAGAATGCGATCACCGCCGTTCTCGCGAACTGCTTTCAG
Source organism: uncultured Acidobacteriia bacterium (assembly GCA_903909435.1). Classification (GTDB taxonomy): domain Bacteria; phylum Acidobacteriota; class Terriglobia; order Bryobacterales; family Bryobacteraceae; genus CAIVVT01. Next base: position 38,210 of record CAIVVT010000012.1, read on the forward strand.
ATGGACCATGAGCGCAGGAGCCTGCGAGGAGTTGTGCAATTGCGTGGTCAGCAGCCAACGCGCGCCGAGGCGCTCCACTTTGGTCATCGCATCGAGTTTCACCTTGGGGAGATCCCGCAGCGCGCGGTAATTGCTTTCTTCGACGCCGCGCCAGTAGAAGTTCTCAGATACGAGTTTGTCGCTGCGAGTCAAGCGCAAGCGTAGGAAGTGCACGGGGCTGACATCGGCCGGGTACTCCATCTTGAAGAGCGTGGAAACGCTGTCCTCGGTGCTATCGAGCTTGGCCGATCTTCCCCACTTCACCGATCCGTCCATATTCAGCACTTCCACCTCGGCCGTTAGCGCTGTCGCGCTGCCGCCGCTGTAATTCACGACTTCGACGCTGTCGTCGGACTGGTTCCACTGGATGTGCAGTGGCTCGCAAGCAAGCTTCGAGCCGAAGTACGCAGCTGAAGGGTCGAAGTAGTAGTCGTAGGTTTGCCAGACGAAAGACGGCCAAGTGGGATGACTCATCCAGATGAGCAGACCCATGCGGTGCTTGCTCTGCGCCTCAAACATGCCCTTGTAGCCTTCGTAGTTGACGAACTGCGCGAGGTTCACCCAATCGGCAACGTTCTGAGCGCCGCCGTAACTTTTCTCAATGCGTTGAATGAAAGACTTGCCTCCCTGCGCGCCGTTGAGCGAGAAGTCGTGCATGCCCCACATGTCGCCTTGGGGCCACATTGCTTTCTCCGGCATCATCAGCTTCAGACTGTCCAGCGTGACGATGTTGGGCATTCCCAGTTCGCTGTGGAATTGAGTCGTTGCACGCTCAGTGAAGTAGTATTTCGCTGGCATAGCCTGGTACGGGCCGTGGCCGCTGACGACGCCATCCGCGGAGCTGGGGATGTAGTGGATGCTGGGGTGCAATTCGGCAAGCGCCTGCCGGATTCCCTGCTCAAGCGGTTCTGGCGGGAAACCTTCATTGCGCCCGCAATATAGGCCGATTGACGCGTGGTTGCGAATACGGGCAACGGTGTCCCGCGCGTTGCGCAGGAAAAGCTGGTTGTCGTCCGGGTCAGGCCCGTCCCAAGGGTTGGCGAGCCAAAAATCCTGCCAGACGACGACTCCGTACCGGTCGCAGGCGTCGTAGAAAGCGTCCTCGCCAATTTGACCGACCCAGTTACGAATCATGGTCATGTGCATGTCGCTGTGGTAGCGGATGGCGGCGTCGTACTCGCGTGCGCGGTAGCGCAGCATGGACTCGCTGAAGCCCCAATTGCCACCGCGCGGAATGAACCTGCGACCGTTGATCCACATGCGCAGCGAACCGCCCTCTTCGCTGTAGGTAAACTGGCGGACACCCGCGAGGAACGACTTCGCATCGGAGATCACCCTGTTGGCAGTTTCAAACTCGAGCTCGACGGGGTAGAGATTGGGCTCGCCGTAGCCGGCGGGCCACCACAACTTCGGGTTTTGAAGATGAAGCGCGGCTGTATTTGTAGCATCGAGTTTCACGATTTTGGCCGAAGCTGCGTCAATGCTCACCGGCAGATCGAAGCGCTGTTCGCCAAAGCTCCCGCGCAGCACGCCGGAGACGGGACGCGCCTCGAGATTGCGCAAAGTAACCTCGACGCTCACGCCGGCGCTCGAAGTGTCGGGCAGAGGCAGGGACGTCTGGACGAAGGGATCCTCCAGGGTAACCGCGCCAGTCGTTGCGAGGTAGACGTTGTTCCAGATACCAGTGTTCCGGCCGCGGATTGTCGGAATCCAATCCCAGCCCACAGACGAGTGGAAGGTTGGGTTGTCGGCCCCTAGCGCACCGCCATTCTTGTCGGGGCTTTGCCAGTTCTTTTCCCGCACGCTGCCGGGCGTAGCGTTCTTTTCGATGCGGATGGCCAGAGCGTTCTTCCCAGTGCGTGCAAGCAGTGCGGTGACATCGAAACGGCCGCGCATGAAGCCACCCTCAACGCGACCCAACTTATGGCCGTTGAGGAAGATGTCCGCTTTCCAGTTGATGCCGTCGAAGTTCAACCAGGCGTGCTTTCCAGGTGCTGGCGCAGGGACGGAGAACTCGTTGCGGTACCAGAAGTCGGCATAGAAATAAGAATCGGAAATCACGTTCTGGTTGTCGCCGAAGTTAGGATCGGGGATGGCTCCCACGTTCAGGAAGCTGGTCAGCACGGTGCCCGGGACTGTGGCCACCAGCCAGTCGGAATCGTGGAAACCAAGCTTTGACAGAACGTCGCCGTCAGCCTGCACCTGAGAGTCCCGTTGCAGGCGCCAGGCTCCGCCAGCCAGGTCCAACCGGCCACTAGGAAGCACGGTTGCGGCCGCCTTCGGTTCTGCGACCGGGCCGCCACGCCCGTAGACCTCCAATTCGCTCAGGACGTACCCATCGGGCGAGGACGGGCGCGTCATCAGAACGCGCACGTAGCGTCCCCTTGCGGGTGCGGCGAGTTTGATGTCGTCGGAAGCGCCACCCGAGGCAGGCAGATCCTGGATTGTCGTCCAATTCCCGGCGTCGTTCGAAACCTGAATCGAGCCGGCAGTTGCACGCCGAATCCAGGCGAGCGCCACGTGGTCGAACCGGCAAATTGCCCCAAGATCCACGTAGATCCATTCCTGAGCTTTCCCCTCGCTCATCCAGGCACTGGTGAAACTGTGCGGCCCACCGATGGCGACTCGCTTACCGTCATGGAAGAACGACACGTCGGCTACCAGCCAGGTACTCTCGCTCTCAGCTTCGAATTCCAATCGGAAGAAGCGGCTTCGCGAGGGGGAGGCGAAGGCCACAGAAACGATCGAGGGATTCATCGCCTCCTTGGGCTTGGGAGGGTTCAACGTGCGGCCCAGTTCCTTCCACGCTTGGCCATCGTCCGAGCCAGAAACAAGGCAAGTCCAGTTCTTTGCTTGCGCCCCCCAAGCCTGTGTCCGCGCATCGACGTCGATGCGGTCCACTTCCAATGCACTCTCGCCACCGGCCAACTCCACCACGACCCAACCCGTCTTTCCCTTGATCTCGACGCTTGTGACGGGGTTCTGGTCGAACATCCATTGGCGCTCGTTCTTTTTGAGCGCACCCTGAAGACTGGTCGAGACAGCCTCCCAACGAGGTAGTTGCGTGCTTTTAATGCCGTCAGTGACGAGTTGCGCGGTCAGATTGTAGTCGTAACTGCTGGAATGAAAGGCGGGACGGTGCAATGCCAGATTGCGATAAGACGCAGATTCGATTTTCATCCGCGGGACGAACTCTTCGTTTGGGCTGCCTGGATACTCGCCGATGCCGCGAGTGTAGTCCTGCGCCTGTAGTCCGAACACTGTCATCAATGCAAACACCGCGGATGTCTTCATAGCCCCTCAATTCTCGGTCTGGCGAGGCTAACCGGCTCGGGCGTTCGCCCGGTGCGAAGCAGTGCGCAGATTCTGCGCTTCAGCCGGCCCACCTCGCGCTGCAGGCTAAATAAGCGGAGATCGGCCTCCGACTGGAGGCCTCGACCACCGCTCCAAAAAAATGCAGCACCGCGGTTATTATATCGTCGTGCTGGGAATGGCTCTGGGCGTGGGCGGCCAGCCCAAACTGCGCGTCCTCTCTCCTCAGCTTGGAATCAGCTGACACTGCCGACATCGGCGGGGCATTGTTTCCGGTCGGCGTTAGAAACGTATGATGAGGAGGAGGTTGAATCGCTAAAATGACTCGGGCCATGGTCCGCGTCGATGGCGCGCCGCAAATCGGGAATTAGTGGATTCGGACAACCGGGTTAAACGGACTCTGTCTTGAAGCCGTTTGGCACAACCAAACCCACCGCCTGGGCAACTGCAGTTCCCTCGGAGGTGTCCAGGAACGGAGAGACGGCCGTAGGCACACGCCAGATCGGAATTGGAGATGACTATACCCCTTTGGATCGTCGTGTTCTGCGCGGGATGGATGCTCTTCGTGCTGGCTGGCTATCCCGTATGGCTAGCCGTTCGTGCACGGTTTTTCGGTCGTCCGCCGCGCCCTGGCCCAAACGAGCCGACTATCACCGCCATCATTCCGGTCCACAACGGGGACCATTTCATCGCCGCCAAACTGGATAGCCTCCTGAATTCCGATTATCCACCGGAAAAACTCACCATCCTGGTACTTTCCGACGCCTCGAATGACCGGACGGATGCAATCGCGGAGGCATACGCCAGGCGCTTCCCTGACCGTGTGCGAGCTCGTCGATTGCCTCGCGGCGGGAAGGCTGCGGCAATAAACGCCGCGCTGCCAGAGGCAAGCGCTGATGTGCTCTTATTCACCGACGTCCGGCAGCGACTCGAGCCCAAATGCATCCGGAGTTTGGCGGAACTGCTGCACGACCCCCAGGTAGGCGTCGTCAGCGGCAACCTGAAGATCCACTCAGGGAAATCGTCGGAAGAGGCAAATGTGGGTTTGTACTGGAAATACGAAAGCTGGATTCGGAACAATCTAGGTCGTGCTGACTCGTTGATGGGAGCGACCGGGCCGATTTACGCTATTCGGCGCAAACTCGTCAAGTCCCTGCCTGGCGGCTGCATCCTCGATGATGTTTGGCTGCCCATGCAGGCAGTCCTCGCGGGCTATCGCTCCGTTTTGGACGAAAATGCGATCGCGTGGGACTACCCCACCACTCTGGACGCCGAGTTTAGGCGAAAAGTACGCACCCAGGCCGGGCTGTACCAGTTGACATGGCAACTCCCGGGCCTATTCTCCCTGAGAAACCGTTTGCTCTTGCCATTTCTGTGCCTCAAACTCGGCCGTCTCGTCTTGCCCGAGATTCTCATCATATTCTTTCTCGCATCGCTCTTCCTTCCTCCTGCCGTCAGGTGGCCGGCACTTGCGGGACAGTTCGTCTTTTATGCACTTGCCGTGTTCGACCGCTGGATACCTGACGCGAACGTCATCAAGCGCGCGACAGCGCCTGTGCGCGCGTTCGTAGTACTGCTTACGGCCGCGCTCTTCGCCGCATCTGTCTTCTTCGTCGCGCCTGAGAAGCTCTGGAAACACACTCAAGTGCGGATGCCGTTGCCAGACGAATCGGCAACGCAACCTGGCGCACCGAGCTAGCAGTGGTTATTGCCGGCCCGCTCGGCCCGTTCACCTCAGGGTGTGCGAAGCAATGTGTCTATCCGCGTCTTCCATAGCAACCCTGGTCGCGACAAGCGCTCCGGGTGACCCGTGAGTCCGTCTTGGAGTCGATCCACCGCGAATCTCCGGATAAACACACCGTAACAAGGACTCCAACACGGCATGAAGCTCAACCGCTATTTCGCTCGTGATGCTGCCCCTCCAATGACCCCATCGCCTGCAAGCCGAGCCTGTCCGCCCAGGGCAATCTGCGAGCGGCGATTCATTACCGTCACCGGGATCACTAATACAGCAGCACTGAAATCGGTCAATGTGATGCTGTATGAACCAGCATTGCGATAGGCAGCCGAGTAAGTAGACCCTATGCCGGCGCTCACATTCGCTCCTGGTGACGACCATGAATAGGGTGGCACACCTCCGGAAGCAGTGAAAGTCGCAGTCGAGATCCCTGCAAACGTGGAGGCCGACTTGGGGGATGTAACCAATGCACCGCCCGAGGTTGACAGGCTAAGTGCTTTGACTGCAGAGCCGATAGCATTCGACGCTGTTACCGTGAAGGAGGCGAATCCCGCTGCCATCGGCGTGCCGCTGATACTGCCCGTGGTTGCGTTCAGGGTGGCCCAGGAAGGAAGCGCGCCGCCGGTGACGGCCCAGGTGATCGGCATACTTCCTGTCGCCGCCAGCATCCGAGAGTACGAAACACCAACAACCCCATCGGCCAGCGATGCCGTTGTAATCAGCGGGGCGATCCCCTCGCTTGCCACGACCGACACGGTTGGGCTGGGCCCGTTGGTGCTGAAGGTCAGCATCCCGGAACTATCTGATGAAAGCGGCTTCGCTGACCCGTCTGCGGTAAGGCTATACGCCGTCGAGGGGGTCAGTCCGCTCACGTAATGGGTCACGCTCCCCCCCGCGCTGAAGCTGTAGGAAATTGAGGTCGGACCGGTCTCTGACGTCGGGAACACTGCGACCACGCCAATCTCCGCAACCTGCACTGCATCGGCGTTGTTGGCCGCCAATTTCGAGTAGGTATACACAGACCCATTCGAACTTGCCGCGTCAAACATAGTTAGCCAGACATTGGACGCAGCACCCAACGCAGCGTTCATCTCCAGCCTGTACACTTGATTCGTGGCAGGCGTTCCGTATCCTCCAAGCACGCCATTCACCACATTAACGACATGCGCCGTCGGGGCAACGGTGAACACAGACCCTTTGTAGACTCCGGCGGTGCTATCACTCACGTCGTACCGTGAGACAAACCCCGCAGGAGGCGTGGCACTCACAGGGGCCTTGCCGAAATGCCACATAAGGCCCTGAGCTCGAGATCCGTCAGGTATGGTCGTGAAGTCCCTTATTAGAAACAGCTTTGGCCGTAGGAACAACACATCGCGAGTCCAATGAGTGACCGTTCGTGTGGCGCCGTTGCACGAATCAACGCCAGCGTATCCAACGGGTGGGTAGTTCGCTTCCAAACCAGTCGCCCGCGAGTACACAAAAGCAGCATTCTCCGCTTTCCGCGTAATGGAGGAGCCATTAGCAAATAGGCAAGGGTAATACTCTGGATAGACATAGCCGGAGCCATAGCCTTGCTGCTTCTTGCGGTGGGCCGTTGCGCCATCCGCCCAGAAGATGTTGTGCGGTGCCGGATCGTTCGTGGAACTTGGGCTCAGGTAGTATGTCGAGCCGTCATTGTTGTTCCAAGCTAGTTCTGCTGGGCCATTGACCAGAAAGCGCGTTGATCCGCGCGTGATGGCAATGTTCCCGCTGTCTCCAACCAGTTTTGACGCTTCCGTGCTTTCTATCCACGGGCCCGCATTGAAATTAGCCCACACTGCCGAAGTGGACCAATCGGAACGCATAGCCATCTCGGACCATCCATCACTATACTGGGATAGCGGCAGAGTCTTGTAGTCAACGCTACTTGCCGACGAGTCGTAGAAGAGGACTTTATAGGCGTACTCGCGCAAGTCCGTCCAGGGGTAGGGTGCGTAGCTGATGCTGACCGCATCGAACTGAGGCACTAATTCCGCAACGAACGATTGAAAATATGGAGCCACGGCAAATCCATAGCGGCTAAGGATGTAATTCAACATGAGGACCGGGGGGCCAATGACGGCTTGGCCCGAGACGCCTGAATTTGAAGTGAAGGACACGCCTCGAGAGTCGTACCACGGCACCTCCGAGGAAGTCGTCGTCCGGTTCGGCCAAGTGTGATGAATCAGCGTCTTCGCCAAGCCGTTGGGCCAAGTGAAAGCGGGCGCGGGCGAGCTAAACAAGTTCAGTCCTTTGTACGTGTTCATCGTTAAGACTGTGCTGAGGATGTTCTCCATCGCAAACCAGCCGTAATTCACACCATCCGGATGAAATGCGTCTCTAACGTAGTTCGCAAAGTACTGCTGCACCCACGCCCCCGTTGGCCCGCCGCCACTGGAACCTGAGCCGGCGTAGTACGTGTTGTAGGCTTCGGACCAAATGGTGGCGGACGTCGTTGGATCGTCGTCATTCAACGCGGCTCCTGCGCAAGTCAGGAAGAACCACTCCCCTGCGAAGTAGTTTCCAGCCGGATGCTTCATGCCATATGTCCCGTAGCTGTACCTCTTTACCTCTGCGTACCAGCGCTCGACCTCGCTGATGACGACTGCGCGTTGTCCCGCCGTCATGGCGTCGTAGAACCAGTCGAGCCCGCGAGCCAACGCCACACCGTAGAAGCGGGCGCCGTAGCCCTGATTGACCAGCGGTTGCCATGCAAGATTGCTTTGCGGGGCCGTCGTTCCAACGGCATTCGATCCCCTTAGCAGAAGTCGGTCCGCGGAGATCGTCGTGTCTGCGGTCCAGACTCCATTCACCGCCGTGTTACCCGCCACCCCGGAGATCGTTACGGGCGTACCGCTCGCAATCCCGTTGCCGAGCGAATACACCACGATAGGCGTTGTGACCGCGGATCCGACACTGTACACGCTGGAGAAAGGTCCGTCAGACTGTATGGCCGGCATGTACTGTGCGCTTGACGAAATAGCTACGGTCACCGTCGCAATTCCGCTGGAATTCGCCACGGTACTGGTCTTCACCGTGTAGATCTTATTCCCAAGAACGAAATTGTCGTTCTGCAAGATGGTCCCGCTGGGCTTTAGTCCCTGCAACCCTATCGTGGATCCGTACAGAGTATTGCTTGCGGCGACAGTGATTCCTGAAGGCTTCCACCCGGTGCCAGCGTCCCAGGTACTGTCTCCGATGATCCGCGCGGCGCCTCCACTGAGCGTGATGATCCCCGGCGCGCGAGACATCTTCCTTAGAATCTCTGCACCCTTAGCGGCGTAGGTGGCCGCCGTAGCAGGGGCACTGCTCTTCAGTGCTTGGTAACAACTGCCCAGGTTGAGCAGCGCATCATAGTAGCCCAACGACTTCGCATTTGAAGCGGCCCCCCCCTGGTAGCCCACGGTAATGGCGGCTCTGGAGTATATCCGGTTGTACGCGGGGCCATTGTAGTCGGGCCTCACGTCGAGGTCATAGGGGTAATAGGTAGTGGCCGGTAGATAGATGGTATCGCAGGCATTCTTGAGAGCCTGCCAGTCAGCGGTGTTCTCCGATGCTTGCGCCCGCAATTGCGCGAGTTCAGTCGCATCTAACCAAATGTATGGGTGCTGCGCGCGTACTACGCATGCGGCGCCCACCGACAGGACGAAAAGTTGAATCCACCGTGTCATCGCACTGCTCCGGTCTGATAGTAGCGCCAGAAATCTGCGTCTATGGTCTTCGCATTTGAGTCGCACGTCACTACTTGAAAGAATGGCGTCACTGCAGTGGCCGGTACGCCGGACGAGATAGACTGCTCGGAGCCAAATGCCCCTCCATTCGTGGATACGGAGAAGAGAGCCGTCCCCATTACTAAAGATCTTAGCCTTACCTTATACCATGTACTTGCGGCAATTGCGGGGCCGGACACTCGGGTCACGGATCCCGCTCCAGAGACGTATGTCCAGTTGCTGTCGGCGCTTCCATTGGTCGTGCACCCTGTTGAATTTGCATATTCCAGGTATATGCCGTTCAATGGTGATGTTTGGTCGAAGGTAGCTGCATTGGTTAGTCCTACTCTGTATTTCACTTCAGACAAGGAGGCGCCAGTTCGAAAGATGAATTCAGTCTCCCAGCCAGCAGCCGCGCCGATTGGCGGCACGGGTCTCACACCGCTCGTCCCCAATAGACTCACTGAGGCTGAACCATTAGCCGTGGTGCTGGTTGTGAAGTGGTATATCCCGGGATGATTCCCTTCTCCCGTGATACTGGAGACAGTACCGCCTATCGACCAGCCAAGCGCACCCACCGCGTTGGCCGAGTTCGACGTTGGCCAGAACTCCTCGCGAGCATCGATTGTTGTTTCGTCAACGGCTCCTCCTCCGTCCACCGAGCAGGAGGGTACGCCTGAACTGCTGATCTTGAGTAGGTGCCCGGTCCCGCTGCAGTCGATGGACTCCACGCCTCCCAGTGCGGTCACTCCTGGCTTCGGCATGTCTGAAGACGCGATTGCTGTGCCTGGAGCATAGTAGTCAGCGCCGGCTACCGCAGCCGAGGTGGTGTTCATGCCCGTTCGTTTCAACATCCCATTCAATCCCGGATCTGCCAGGCCACCACCTCCGCACGCTACTCCCGAGTCATGCACGCCATTGGCACTCCAGTTCAAACAGTTGCCGATCGCCGGTGTCGCTGCAAGTGTTGGAACCATCGAGCCGGCTCCCGTCACCGGCAGGTTTGCAAGCGGTACTTGAGAACCCGAGTTCAACCCGGCATAACCGCTCGCTGCGCCTTTGCTCGCGGCGTTCTCGGCGATGAAACCGAGCGCTGGTTGTTTACCGGCGAGATCGGAAACCAGGCTGCCAATCTGTGATTCCGTCAGCGTCACTGGATCGCTTCCACCGGTGGTGTGAGTCGCGGCGTGATTCGGTAACGTAGTCCCGGCATCCGCCGTGCACGTTACCGAGCCATTGGTTCCGATCTTGACGACGTGCCCCGCTCCACTGCAATCTCCCGCCTGTACACCTCCGAGAGTCGTCGCGGTCGGCGTAGGCAAACTTGACGGCGGTATCGTTCCTATCGCCGACAGGTCTGCACCCGACGGCTGAGAGAAGCTCGCGGTCCCGTTCGAGTCCGTCGTCAGGAACTGATGCGCCCCTGCGGGCTTGTTGGGCCAAGTGAAAGACCACGTGCCAGAATCCGCCTGAACCGACTGTGACATCAGGCCCGAGTTTGAGCCGCCTAGCCCGAGTGTCCCGCTGCCCGTTCCTGACGAGTTGAACCCGCCGGCGGCGTTCAATGCGCCACCTGAATCCAGCGTCACGCCGGATGCCATTGCGTCGTTGGTTCCGTTGCCCACAATCACCGCCCCCGCGGTTAAAGCACCAGAGTTGTTCGTGACGGTGCCTGCCGCGATCACGTCAGGTAGATTCGTGGCGGGAACCTTCCCCAGGTTGTCCAACGGTGCATAGCCGTTCGCCAATCCCTTGGCCGACTGACTCTCCGGCGTGTAGCCCAGTGCCGTTGTTAGATCAGTCTTTGTAACCACGTCCCACATGGGAGCTGCGCTCGCGCTGCCAGTGCCTGTCTGCGTCAGGAACTGTCTGATGTTCGACGTGTTGCCGCTCAATCGCGTGGATGTGCCTCCCGAACTCCCGTACATCGTGTCGCCCAGCGTGGTCATCGGATTGGTGCCTCCGGCTCCTCCTGCCGCCATCTGACGCCAGTTGTTGGTGGTCGTGCAGAAGTAGAGATTCTGCCCGGCGGTCGCGTCCGTGCCAAAGTAGATGTCGCCGGAAGCACACACTACCGGACGGTTCACGACGGTCCCACGGCCAAAGCCGACGCTGATCCAGGAACCTGCCTGAGAGCAATTGGACAACCGGGCACCTTCAGCAAGGTTCGCGTCGGTTGCGAAGTAGTGTTGTCCTTGTACACAGAGACCTGGGCGGCCCGCCAGCGTACCGGTCTGCACGGGGAAGGTCGCTGCCGCCGCAGTGAAGTCCTGAGTGCCGCTCGTGTAAGAGTTGCTCTGGTTAGTCAGCGCCGCCGTGGCGGGAAGCCGGCCGCTTCCCAACGTTCCACTAGTGATGTTCGATGCGTTGGTCGTGTCGGTGGTCGCAGAGGAGGCGGCGGCGACTCCGTTGATCTTCTTCACTATCGTTGCATTTTGCGTGCCCGTCACGTCTCCCGCCAGCGGAGCCCCGAAATTCGCGACAGTCCCCGATGGAATGACGTAGTCTGTCCCTGCCGATGCGATCGCCGCAACATTGGCCGCGGTTCGCTTCAACATCCCGCTTGCACCCGGATCCGCTAAAGCCCCCAGCGCAGCCGCTGTTCCCGGCACTGCAGGCGCGTTTAGAATCTGTGTCCAGTCGATCGCAACCGGATCAGCTCCAAGCTTCCCATGTGTCGATGCGTGTGCTAGCACCGGGTATGACGTAGGAAACGTTGCTAGGCTCCCGTCGCCTCGTACGTATTGGGTGGGGGCGCCAATCGCCACCAGCGGCTGCAACCCTCTCAAGGCATTCGCCAAGTCCAGTTGCGCGGACAGATTGCCTGAAATGCTACCCCATGTTCCACCGCCGCCGGTTGCCGCGAATACCCCGTTGACACACTGGAAAACGCCAGTGTCTACCAGAAAGAAAAGCTCGCCAGCCGTGCAATTGACCGGCAGCGACGTACCAATGCGAACCGGCCTGGTCTTCGCCGCGCCGCTGAAATCGACCGAACCCGACGGAGATATATCCTGCCGGATCACTGGCCTCTGTGCCGCTAGTGGCAGCGCGAGAAGCATAAGACTCAATAGACACTTCATGTAACTCTCCTCAATCTGGATCACCGGGACTTACTGTATTCTTCTGCGGCCTGATCGCGGCCGGATCATTGCTCAAGCCGCTGGTTCGATGAAGGCTTGCCATGGTGCAAACACACGTCGCCTTGGTGCCGGCAAAATCTGGATGGCTGCGCTTCAAAGCCGAAGCGACATTCTCGACTTTTCACTCTGCCGTCAGAACAATTGCGCCGCCGCGAAGATGTTGGCAAGGGTCTCGCCCGACAGTGCGGTAGACTGCACTCGGATGCTCACCGAGTCGCCCTCCGCGATCGAGATAGCGTTAGTCAAATCCGCGCAGGTCGCGGACGTGCTCAGCGTGCATGTCAGGGCTTGCAGAACGTTGTTCTTATAGACCGTCACGATCCCGCTGCCGCTCGTGACACTCGAAGTCCCTGCGTGCACCCTCATGTTCTTCATCGTTCCTGCGCGTAGCGGCACTCCCGCAAGGTTGACGCCCGTGCTGCTGCATGCGCCGCTGCCCGGGTAGCCCAAGTCACCAAGCAAGTTGATAGTGGCGTTTGAAAGGACTGTTCCTCCGCAGTATGCCCCCAGGACTTGTGCAACCGGGGCCTGATAATCAACTCCCGCAGTGGCGATGCTGAGTACGCCCGTGCTCGTATTGTTCTTAAGGATTCCTGTAGCAAGTCCCGCAAGTGCGGTTCCGTTGACCTTTGTAACCACACCTGAGGAGTTGACGTCCCCAGTTGGCACTGGAGTGAAGCCCAAGATGTTTTGCGGTACCGGGTTCGTCACATAGAGGTTCCTGGCGATCAGGGTTGGAGCCTGTGCCGGCATCACTGATCCAACAGTTGCCACATAGGGCGCTAGTGTGGGCCCTGAACTAATCTGGGCTCCCCAGAGGTAAACGCCCGAAACTCCGTCACCCGGGTAACTGATCCCGATTACGGGATTTGCTGCGTATACAGACAGGTTCGTGACACCCGCTGGCAGAGTAAGGGTCTGCATGTCGCATCGGTACCAACCGTTGCCTGCGCTGTACATCGCCGCAGTCGCTCCTCCGCTTGTTGACTGGACCAATCCACTTGTCAAGTCGAAGTTGGCGTACGAAGTTGAAATGCTGAGACCCAGGTTCCTCGTACTTTGCTTTGCATAGATCGAGAAGTGGTAAACACCCCCGGCTAGCGTTGCGGCCTGAACGATGTAGTGCGTTCCTGTGCCAGTCGACTCGGTGAGCAGATCTGCGGTTCCGCCGCCGAAAGGGTCAACAGTCGCATCAGCAGAAACCGTAACGGTCGCTCCCGGCTTTTGCCACGCGGAATTGTCGAACATCTCGGATCGAAGCAGAAGGTTGCTGATCGAGTTATAACCCGATACGCCGTCGCTTGACAGCAATGTGTCGTATGAGACGGTGGACGCTGCGATCTTGTCCTGCGGACATGTCCAGGTCACGCCGTCGGACGCGACTTTGTAGCTTTTCCCGGCTTGCAGCGAGTGGATCGTCGACCCATTCGCTACCTTTTTCGATGGGAATTCGGAACCAATGGGAACGTTGACGATATCTTGAATGAGGGGCACTTGGCTCGCGGATGACAGATAATAGGCTCCGAGTAGTGACGTCGTCGCTGCACCCGTCGCTGAGATTACGTTTCCCGAATACACCATGTCGCCAGTGTTGGCCCCGTAGGAGGCGATTCCGTACACCATCCTGCTGGCAGCCAGATTGTCTGTGATGAGATTGCCGATTATGCGCAGGTTGCTGATAGGGCTTGGGTGCCCAAGGAAGATACCGGCGCGGTAACTGCTAATCACGCTGAACATCGTCGACCCCGGGTTTATGATCGTGTTCCGGGAAATGGATAGGTTGCGCCCGTTGGCCGAGAAGCGAATCGCGTATTGCGGGCTGTTGGTGATGCTGTTGCTCTCGACGATCACGTTGTCGAATGTGTTCGTCCCCGTGGCGTCCCAGTATGAAATGCCAGCCGTGACGCTGTTCATCGCGTCAGGGACGGTGCTCTCCAAATCGAAGGAGATACTGTTCCCGCGAATTATGATGTTTCGCACGGGGAGGTTGTTCGTTGGGTAAATGTCGATTCCACCAAAGCTCCCTATCGTCGCTGCGTACGCGCTCTGGTGGATTGATATCGAGTTGTTCGCGATAACTACACCGTCCAGTCCATATCCAGTGGTATGACCCGTGTAGGCCATCGACCAGAGCGAGATCCCGTACTCCGCTCCGGTGATGGAATTCCCGGTCACTGTGACGTTCTTCGAGTCGGAGACCGTCACGCCGGTGATGTTCATGCCGTTTGCCATATTCCGGATCACATTTCCGGTGACAGACACGCCGCCCCCATGGGTTTCTATTGCTGTGCCGGCTCCCGGAGCTTGAACGTACGCTCCTTCGAATAGGTTGTTGGCGATGACCGCCTTGTCTTCTGCCATGTACAGTGTGGAGTGATCGTGCGCGATGGTCCCGGCCCCTATGCCTAAGAAGGTGCAATTGGTGATGCTGCTGTTATACACTCCGCCGTAGACCACGTTGACGTCGTCGATATCTTTGACCGTAACGTGATCCATTGCGAAATTGATCCCCGAAATTGCTACCAGAAAGCGACCGTAAGTCATCGTGTCGGCGTAGGTCGTTAGCGGATTGCCTGTAGAATTCATATCGACCGTGAAGTCCCTGAAGGTGCAGTCCGACCCGCATTGAAACAGCGTGAAGTAGGAGCCCGACCCTGACTTGACTTTGATGATGGATCCTGCGCCTGCGCCTGCTATCGTCACTCCGGAAATTGCTGGCAAAGTGCCGTATCGCGTCGTCGTGGCCGTAACGATGTAGGTTCCTACCGGAATAGTCAACTTCGCCTTCGCCAGCGAGGCCGTCGTAAGCGCGCGAGAGATCGCCGCTGTGTCGTCGGTCGTCCCGTCGCCTGTGGCGCCGAAGTCTTTCACGCTGAGCACCTCCGCGTTCTTTGCGGCCTGCGTTCGCTGAACGCCACCTGCGGCTGCTACCGTCAGGTCGACCGCGTCAGGTTGGGCAAAGTGCTGCTGGCCACCTGAATCGATATTGCTCAGCCATTGGTGTGCCGTCGCCGGGGCGGCGTAGAGCCCTCCGATTGTTGTGGCCGTCGGATTGGGCAGGCGGGCCGCGGGCAGCGTGCCGCTTGTGATCTTCGTCGCGTCCGTAGTGTCCGTGGTGGCTGACGCCGCCAACGACCCCAGACTCCCGTCGCCTCGGACGTACTGTGTTTGTTGGCCGGTCAGCAGGGGTTGCTTCCCCTGGAGCGTGCTCCACAGGTCCGTCTGGGCTGCGATCGCTCCCCCTACTGTTCCCCAGGTCCCGCCGCTGCCGAGTGCCGCGAATTTGCCCTTCACGCACTGGTGCAGACCGACGTTCGTCAGGAAGAACAATTCGTTGTCGGTGCAGTTGGTTGGCAGCGTTGCCCCGTTTCGCACCGGCTTTGTTGTCTTAGCCGCGCTGAAGTCAACGTCGCCCGACGGCGATGAACCCTGGCGGACTACTGCATTCTGGGCGGTCAATTGGCATACCAGAACTGCTACAATTGCTATCTTTTTCATCGCTTAACTCCTAGATGACGTTGATCTGGTAACTGGCCGGCGCGGGGGTCAGGGTTGCGCCGCTCCAGTTGCAGGCTGTGATGGTCACAAGCCCAACACCCGCAGGCGCCGCCACCACCATCAGGCCCTGCTCCAGGACCGACGGAAGCCCGACCGCGATCGCCGAAGCGTCCATCGCTCCCAAGACGCTGACTGGCAGCGCGGCGCAGTTGCCGTCGGGGATGGGGGGAAACGCCAGTGTCACTTTGGTCGCGTTGCTTCCGTATTGCACGACCCCGTAGTTGGCTGTCGGCAGTGACTGGGCGGCTC
The DNA here is from genome assembly GCA_903909435.1 of uncultured Acidobacteriia bacterium. Classification (GTDB taxonomy): domain Bacteria; phylum Acidobacteriota; class Terriglobia; order Bryobacterales; family Bryobacteraceae; genus CAIVVT01. Next base: position 53,977 of record CAIVVT010000012.1, read on the forward strand.
CGCTGAAGTTGCACATCCGCAACGTCGCGATGCCCGGTGCGCTCACTCGCACCGATGGCATCAGCCCGACCGGCGCGTAACAGGTCCCGCTGTTCAGGTCGCAATATTGAGCCGGCATGGTCAGCGTGACCGGGCTGCCCGTCGGCCACGGGAAGGGCAGGGGTGCCGGCAGTTCAGAGCAGGTGCCGTCGGCAATGGAGACAAAGGACAGTGCCAGACTGATACCTAGTCCTGATTTCGGCTGCCACGAACTGCCGTCCCAGGCCAGGATCTGCCCGGGCAGGCTGTTGGTTGGTAGTTGATTCGCGCCTAGCCCGCTCCAGGCATTCGCATCTGTGCAACCATACAGGTTCTGGCCGGCCGGCGCGCCGGTCAGGAAGAACGTTTCGCCGAGCGTGCAGGCTGGCGGTAGCGTGGCCCCGCTTTTGTTGGGTTTGGTGCTGAGCGCTTGCGTGAAATCGACATTCTTGGTCTGCGTTCGCAGGTCGAGTGCCGTCTGGGCGGGCATAAGCAGCTGGCCTGCCCAGTAGGCGCACACAATCGCCCTCCAGCGTAAGCTTGTCACAGTATCGGACCTCCAGGGATTGAACGGCAGGCGTGAAGCTGAGGCCGTTCTGCGAGGACTCTAGCATGGGCAGTCAACGCAAGATCCATCAAGTCCTTTGTTCTCAACACCGAAGATTTGTGACCGGCTTCCTGGGCGCATCCCTTTTTGCCTCGCGGTGTCGAGTCGTCACCTGCAGCGCCGCTCAAAACCCGGCCTCTGCCAAAGCGTGGACCCCTTAGGTAAGACCCACTGCTTGCCTGAAGTTGGAAGTTCGAGGCACCCTCGCGCAGCGCGGAGATGCATGTAGTCGCATCGGCCGGAATGCCCAGGTCGGACCCGTCCTCAAATGCTCCAATCGGGACCGAGGTCCTGGAACTTCGGTTTCTCGGTTCCGCATTGGGTTGAGCTAGGATGATTGGGATGGGTGTCATCCCTCACAGCACTTCGGTCGTCGAGCCGAATCGGGTGGAGTTCGCTTACCCCGAAGCCCCCGCCTCCTCTCCTGTCGTTTCCGACAGTTCGGGCCACATGCGATCACTGGATGGCCTCCGGGCGATCTCGATCGCTTTAGTCCTGCTGGGGCACCTGAGCGCAACGCGAGGCTTTGTCCGCCTGGACTTGAAAATCGGGGATTACGCACATCTGGGCGTAGTGGTCTTCTTCGTCATTTCGGGCTTCCTCATCACACGTCTGCTGCTGTCTGAACATGCGGAGCGGGGCCGCATATCCGTCCGGCGCTTCTACGCTCGGAGGTCGCTACGCCTCTTTCCCGCTTCCTTCGCGTTTATAGCGTGTGTCGCCCTCCTGGGGCTGGCCGGAATCGCGCACCTGCGTTCCCAGGATCTCTGGCACGCCGTCACCTACACGGTGAACTACCTGCCTCACCCGGCGTGGGAGATTGGACACCTCTGGTCCCTGTCGGTCGAAGAGCAGTTCTACCTGCTATGGCCGTTCGCGTTCGTCGTTTTGGGACCTCGACGGGCCATCTGGCTGGCTGCTGGAGTAGTCCTGCTTGGCCCCATCGCACGGTCCGTCGGCTTGCTCTGGTTGAAAGCCCCGTATCGCGACCTGGAGATGTTCCCGATGGTCGCGGACAGCCTTGCGACGGGCTGCCTCTTGGCCAAGTTCAGCGGAGAACTCCAACAGCGGCAATGGTATATGCAGTTGTTTCGGCCCGCCTGGTCACTTGGTTTGTTAGCCCTGATCTTGCTGCTCAATCGGTTCATGACCTACACCGTCGTCGCGGTGTTTGGTGCGTCGATCGTCAATCTGGGGATTGCGATCCTCATTCACCGCTCCGTATATCTCTCGCATGGATGGATCGGCCGGATCCTGAACCTGCGCCCCGTCGCCTTCGTGGGTGTGCTCAGTTACTCGATCTATCTATGGCAACAACTGTTCCTGAACCGGCATAGCACCGCCTGGATCAACGCGTTCCCGCAGAACCTGCTGTTCGCCATCGCCGCGGCCCTGAGTTCCTATTTCCTGCTGGAGAAACCGCTGCTCAATCTGCGGCGCCGCTTGCGCGGCTAACTCCCCGGGGAGATCCGCGCGAATCGAACGGAGAACTGTTGTCGCCTCCAAGCCTGTTTTCAGCGCAGCCGCCGCAGGTCCGCTCCGGCATATTCTCTGTGCCAGCCGCGCGCACCGGGAGTGTGCCTCCCGTACCTCGACGCGATAGTATGGGAAGCTCGAGATGCATATTCCAGACGGATTTCTAGCGGCTCCAGTTTGGGGCGGCTTGTGTGCGGTTTCCGCACCGGCCGTCGTGCTCGCCGCGCGCGCTTCCCGCAAGTCCCTGGACGAGTCGCAAGTCCCTATGATGGGCGTACTTGGCGCCTTTGTGTTCGCGGCCCAGATGGTCAATTTCCCGCTCGGAGCCGGCACTAGCGGGCATCTGCTGGGAGGCGCTCTGCTCGCCGCCACGCTCGGCCCGGCACCCGCCATCATCGTCATGACGGCCATCCTGGCCCTGCAGTCGCTGGTTTTCCAGGACGGCGGACTGCTCGCTCTGGGAGCCAATGTTTTCAACATGGCCGTGGCCGGGACCTTGGCCGGTTACTGGCCCTGGCGGGCCCTGGCCGGGACGCGCTTTCGCAAGTTTGGACTTTTCACCGGTGGCTTCTGCTCCGTCCTGGTCTGCGCCTTCCTGTGCCTGGCAGAATTGTCGGTGTCCGGTGTCCGCTTCGGCCCCACCGCGCTCGGACTGGCGCTAGTCGTTTTCCTGATTAACGCCGTCATCGAAGGCGCGATCACCGCCACGGTAGCGGGTTCACTGGAGGCCATGCGCCCGGGCTGGCTGAAGGCCCCATCGACCGAGGGCCGGCCGGTATTGGCCCTGCTGCTCGCTTTCGCCGCCGTGCTGGCTTCAGCCGGTCTGCTGCTCGCTTCCACCCGCCCGGACGGACTCGAGCGGCTGGCCCAATTGACCGGCCTTGCCGCCCGGCAGAAATCCCTGTTCGCCGCACCGCTGGCCGACTATCGCCTGGCCGTGCCCGGCGCCGCCTGGGTTGGCAAAGCCGCCGCTGGTTTGACCGGGCTGGTACTCGCCGCCGCCGCCTGCGTCGGCCTGGCCCGCTGGTTCTCCCGCTGGCGTAGCGCGTGAGTGCATCCCCGTGAATCGAGGTCCTCTTTCGAGCATTCGTAAGCTGGAGGATTGGAGCCGCTCCGGCTCATGGCTGCACCGCCGCGATCCCCGCGCTAAACTGCTTTCCGCGTTCTGCGTTCTAGTAGCTATCGCCGTGATGCCGGCCCGCGGCACCCTTAGCCTCTGCCTTGGCGTCCTCGCTGCCACTGCGATCCTGGCGGCCGGTGCCATCGTTGCCCGCCTGCCCGTGTTCTCCATCCTCGCGCGCGGTTGGGTGGTGTTGCCTTTTACTGGTGTTTTCGCACTGCTGGCCTGGGTTGAGGGCAACCCTCACCGGGCCGTATCCCTGCTGTCGAAGTCGTGGCTCTCGGCTGTCGCCGTGGTGTTGTTGATGGCGTCCACACCGTTGGAACGGCTTTTGGCCGGGCTTGAAAAGCTGGGCGTTCCGCCGCTGCTGGTCTCCGTTGTGCAGTTTGTTTGGCGCTATTTGCACGTCTCCATCGCGCAACTCGACCGGATGCGGATCGCGCGCGCCGCGCGCGGCGGGGAGCGCAAGTTCGTCTTCGCCACATCCACGGTCGCAGTGCTCTTCGCGTCCAGCGCCGCCCGCGCGGAGCGGGTGCATTGGGCACTTCTTTCGCGAGGCGGGGAGTCCCACTTCCCGCTCTTGGATCCGCTACGAATTGACCGGCTCGATTACGCACTGCTTGCCTCGGCGCTGCTGGCTGCCGCACTGCTGGTTGTCTCGGGAGGCCTCCGCTGAGCCATCACCAACCGATCATCGAAGTCCTGGGACTGCGCTATCGCTACGAGGATGGCACCGAGGCCCTCAGCGGCGTCGATTTCATGGTGCATCGCGGCGAGCGAGTCTCGCTGCTGGGTGCGAACGGTTCAGGCAAGACCACCTTTTTGCTGCACCTCAACGGCATCCTGCGCGGCGAAGGCTTCATCGAGGTCGC
>CAIVVT010000013.1 GCA_903909435.1 uncultured Acidobacteriia bacterium
CATTCCAGCTGTGATAGCCAGGTGTATGGTGGCTGGGAGGCGGAATCCGCCTAGCGAATCGCTGCGCAGACATCGCGGACGTGGCCGCGCAGCCAGCGATGAGCCAGATCGGCATCTAGCCGTGGGTGCCAGAGCAACGAAATCGCCATTTCCGGTGTGGAGACCGGAAGGGGAAAACAATGCATCCCGGCGCGCAGGTTTCCGGTCTGTCGCTCAGGAACACTGGCGATCAGGTCAGAGGCTCGAGCTAAAGCTAGCGCGGTCGAAAAGCCACCGACGATTGTTACGATCTCCCGTTCCAGCCCGAGCGGATTCAAGGCTTCATCAATTGGTCCCTTGTCGACCCCACGCCGTGAGACGCCGATGTGCCTACCCCGCGCATAACGGGAAGGAGTGATCTTGCCGTGGCTCAGCGGGTGCCCCATTCGAACGACGCCAATGAAATGATCGCGGAACAAAGCCTGCGCACGCACTTCCGGACCAGTCGTCTTTCCCACCACGCCGGTTTCCAGATCGACGGTCCCATCGCGAAGCGGCGTGCTATCTTTGTCTGGCTTCTGCACGAAGCGCAGCCGCACGCCGGGAGCTTCCTCCCTGACGCGAGCAATAAGCTGCGGCCCAAAGTTCTCCACAAACCCGTCGCTGGTTCGCAGCGTGAATGTTCGAACTAGCCGTTGGAGGTCGAGCTTCTCAGCGGGGCGCAGAGCCGCTGCTCCATCCTGAACGAGCTGGCTGACCCGATCGCGAAGTTCGAGCGCTCGAGGCGTGGGGACTAGCCCACGGCCGGCCCTGACCAACAAAGGATCAGCCGTCGTCTCCCGCAATCGCGCTAGGGCCCGGCTCATCGCTGACGGGCTAAGCCGTAACCGCCGGGCCGCGCGCGCGACGCTGCCTTCCGCGAGCAGCACATCCAGGGTGACAAGCAAGTTGAGATCGGGCATCGACATGTATGGTCTAAAGCTCAGTTTGATCGAGGTGTGGCGTCAAACGCACGAATAAAGTGTAAACGTTGCGTCTTCCGCAATTTCCAGTAAAGCACTACCTTCATACAAGACCGCGTTTCTGGAGTCGCCTAGAAGGAGTTCATGTTGAGACCAATCGTTGCAGTGAATGGTCAGGCATCGGCTGAGCGTGCTGACTTGACACCCTCAGTTCGGTGGGCGCTCGCCAGCCTTTCGCTATCCATGTTGATGCCGTCGCTCGACACCAGCATCGCAAATGCCGGCTTGCCGGCTTTGGCACAAGCGTTCACCGCCTCATTCCAGGGAGTCCAGTGGATCGTCCTCTCCTATCTCCTCGCCATTACTACCGTGATCGTCAGCGTCGGACGGCTGGGTGACATCATCGGCCGCCGCCGGCTGCTACTCGTCGGAATCTCTCTGTTCACGCTGGCTTCGCTCCTGTGCGGCGTCGCGCCCAGGCTCTGGATCCTGATCGCCGCCCGGGCGTCGCAGGGCCTCGGAGCGGCTATCATGATGGCTCTCACCGTGGCATTTGTCGGCGGGACGGTTCCGAAGGCAAAGACCGGTAGCGCCATGGGCCTGCTCGGAACCATGTCCGCCATTGGCACCACCCTCGGTCCGTCGCTTGGCGGCGTTCTGATCGCCGGATTTGGTTGGCCAACAATCTTCCTTGTCAACGTGCCGCTGGGTATCCTGAACTTCCTTCTCGCGCGTCGCTACCTGCCCGCTGATCGCCGTTCGCCGACGACGGATGGGGCCCGCTTCGACAACGTGGGCACGCTGCTGCTTGCTCTGACGCTCGCTGCCAAATAGGGCAACATTGAGCAGGTCGGCCTCGCTGGCGTACATAGTCACAGTCTGTGCCTTGGTCAGCTGTGGCGGAATCAGCCGTTCCTTGATCGCGTCCGTGTGGATGCGATAGTTGATTTTGGCCAGTCTGCGCTGGAAACTCCATTGCAGCGATGCCGCCCGCGCCTCTTCATCCTTGAGCCGTTGGAACTCCTTGATGAGGTATAG
>CAIVVT010000014.1 GCA_903909435.1 uncultured Acidobacteriia bacterium
ATGCCAAAGCGCGAGGTCCGTTCGGGCAGATAGCCCCACCGATTGGATGCCGTGTTGTCGAGGTAGGAGAGGTGTCCTGCGCCCGCGAATTCAAAGTTGAGGTAGCTCTCGGCCCACTGCAGGTTCTGAGTGTAGACGTGCATGCCGAACGTATTCATACGCATGCGCAGCATGGCTTCGAAGTAGGCGCGGAAGTCCTCCTCGTTGTACATGGTGATGCAGTTGAGGAAATCCGGCCACGGAAGGAGGCCGCGCACGGAGAAGCGTGGCGTGCTGGTCCAGGTTTGACCGTCGCCGGGCACAACCAACTCGCGCGCCGGCTCCGGCGGGTAGTTCTCGCCATCGATCCCGAAGACGGCTCCTTGCCGTTCGAGAAATTCGAAAACGCCGCACAGCAGACCGCGTTCGCTGGCACCTCGCACGATGACAGCGGAACCGTCGGCGCGGATCTCGTAGCTCTCTTCGTGGGGCAGGCCCGTCTTGTCGATGCGCAAGACGACCTGACGGTCGCCCGCGCCGCTCGCATTGCCTACGGTTTCCAGGCGTACATCCTCCGCGCTCAAGCGCAGAGCGAGCAGGCCGCGCAGCATCTCTTTCTCGGCGAGTGTCGGGGTCGTGCCCGCGCTTACTCTTATTCGTGAGACGGTGCGCCCTTCGAGGGGCCACAATGCCGCTCCCAAGAGCAGGCTGCGTTCGAGGAAAGACCGGCGGGTAGCGGATGTTGACATGGGAAACTCCAGGGGCATCCTATCACCCCGGCCGGTCGCCCCGATTGAGGCAATTACGACACCGCGCCCGGCGGGAGTTTTGACAGCCCCGATGGCTGCGGCCGGTGTACGACACGCTTGCGCCCGAAGCTTGACACACTCCCTTAAGATGGTTGGCAAGGTATCTGGGAACGAAATGAAACTACTGGCCAAATTCAACTTGATTCTTGGGCTTGTCCTGCTTGCGGGACTGGCCGCTTCGGCGGCGGTCTCGCACTATCTGCTGCAAGCACACGCCCGGGAGGAAGTGCTGCGGCAGGCGCGCCTGATGATGGACGCAATGCGCTCGGCGCGCGATTACACTACCAATCAGATCAAACCGCTGCTGGTGAACCAGCAGGAACACCAGCGCTCGTTCCTGCCGCAAACGGTCCCGGCTTTTGCCGCAACGGAGAACTTCGAATACTTGCGCGGCAGTTATGCGGACTACGCGTACAAAGAAGCCGCTCTGAACCCGACTAATCTGCGCGACCGGGCGGTGGATTGGGAGGCGGACATTATCAACGCTTTCCGCAACAAGGCCGGAGGGGCCAAGGAACTGGTGGGCGAGCGGGACACACCCACCGGGCGGTCCCTCTACCTCGCCCGGCCCATTCAAGCCGCTCCGCCCTGTCTGGAGTGCCACAGCGTGCCGCGCGCAGCTCCCGCGGCGATGCTGCGCCGCTACGGTGCGAACAACGGCTTCGGTTGGCAACCCAACGAAATCATCGGAGCACAAATCGTCTCAGTCCCGATGGCGCTCCCGGTGCGGATGGCGAACGAGGCGTTTCAAACTCAGGTGATCTGCCTGGCGGTCGTGTTCCTGGCCAGCCTGATTCTGCTGGACCTGCTGCTGCTCGCTACTGTGGTGCGGCCGCTGCGCAAGCTCTCGACGATGGCCGACCAGATCAGCGTCGGGCAGATGGACATGCCGGAACTCCCGGAAGGCGGCAAGGACGAAATTGCCGTCCTGGCGGGATCGTTCAACCGGATGCGGCGCAGCTTGGATAGAGCGTTGAAGATGCTAGGGTCCTAACGTCGCAGGCGCGAGTCAGCAACGAACCGAGGTTAGGAAGCGTTCCCGGTCGGCCGGCGAGGCGATCTCGGCAGCCAGTACGTTGTGAAGTTGCTCGGGGCTCAGCGAGGTGCGCGCGGCGCGGGCAACCACGACCTTGGCGATGGGGCCGAGATAGGGCGCCAGTGCGCGCGTGAGGCGGTCCAGGACCGCGGGGTCGAAGGCGTGCGGCGCCGGCTGGCTGGGACCGGCGGAGGGAATGGCGGAGGCGGGACCGGACATACGGCCAGGATCAGTCTTGTCGAGGACGCCAGCTTTGAGAAACGCCTCGCGCTGTTTGGGGTCTTCGATCTCTGAGGCCAGCGACTGCCGGATTTCGGAGATCGTCCCGTAACGCCGGACTGCGCTGGCAACCAGACGCCCGGCGATTGGACCGATGGCGCGGGAAAGGCGGGTCTCGAGCTCCAGGAGTTCCGGCTTGTCGAGTTGCGTCCGGTCC
>CAIVVT010000015.1 GCA_903909435.1 uncultured Acidobacteriia bacterium
CTCCCCGTTTTCGTTGGTCTTCTGCAGCGCGGCGATGTCGCTCAACTGAATGCGATTCACCGGCTTGAAGTCGGCGGCGGTGACCTGCCGGCAGAACGGCACGAAGGTGCGGGGCGCAGCCTCATACGCCTGGCGCAGGGTCTTGTTAGCGACGTTCGCCAGGATGTTGGGGAAGTCGCTGGTGGTCATGGCACCGTCGAAATACTCTGACGCCCCATGCCGACCCTGGAGCGCCACACGAGCGATCTCGTGCCGGTCCATGCCGCGCGTCTTCACGCCGGCGGCATTCAGGCATTCGCGCGCCATGTCCACCAGCGTGAGCCCGGCAAATTCGCGGCCTTTCTCAACCATCTCGCCGGACGCGCGAGGGTTGCCCCTCAAGAGCAGCGCAGCCTCCATCCCTTCGCGCCGCTTGTCCACCTCGTCTTTGCCGCCGAAGTGAGGCGGGCCAATCGGCACGATGGGATTCTTCCGGTACTCGGCATCGAGCTTCGTCATGATCCGCTCACGAGCGGTCTCGACGGACACGCCCTCGTCGATCAGCGCCGCGAGGAAGCTCTCCTCAACTTTGAATGGGCCGGTCGCAATCGCGCGAATCTTGCTCGCGCGCAACCGCTCCGCCTTTACCGCCTCGTCGCGCGCGGCGGCGAGGGCGACTTCGTTCTGACGGGCCTCAACGCCCGGATCCTGCGTTGTCGTTTCCATCTCAGGTGTCTCCTTTGTGTGGGCAGATGCCCGTTCGGTTTCAACTACACTCGGTGGCGCCGGTGGCGTTACCGCCGCCGACATGAAATTGGTGGCCGCGTCCGCTGGCACTGACACGAGGGAGATCTCGAAGGGTTCCCAATCCGTCGCCGTGAATTCCCTGCGTTCCTGGCCCTTCGGCGTGGTGTCGACTTTCTTGTAGATCCACATGCCGGGGCTGAGGTTCTGAATGATGCCGCCCTTGACGTCGTTCCAGATCGGCGTCACCGCGTCGCGTTTGCTGAACTGGATCGTGGCCAGGCCAGTGGATTTCTTGGCCCATGCCTTTCGCACCACGCCGAGTTGACTCTCCACCCCGTAAGCGCTGTGCGAGTCCAGGACGGGACCACCGCTGTTCAGGCGATCCATGCGGCAGCCTTTCATGTCGAGGATGAGGTCGTATTCCTCCCCACTGCGCCAGTCGAACCGGGGCACCTTGGCCCCCGTATACCAGACCGCGTCAATGGTGCGGGCGTCGTCATTGGCCGACGGCGGAGCGAAGGTCGCCTCCACCGTGAAGCGCTCGACTTGGAATTCCGTGCTTTCCTGTTGTGGCTCGGGCGGCGCCGCCGCAGCAGCGATGACCTCCGCCGGCGCAGTCTCCGGCGCTGTCGCCGCGATTTCTTCAGGCATAACTGACTCCTTCCTGTAGCTATTGATTACGAGGCGTAGGTACGCGTGGGCGAATCCCACTGCCGCGCGGAATGCTTCACCGTGCCAGTCTGCGTCGCGGGTGGTGCCGGTGTTGTCTCGCCGCCGACGGTCTGCTGCTCGACACCTTTGTCGTTCACCTTGCGCGGATCGCAGTCCAGGATGATCTGCAACTCGTCAAGCAGATCGTTCATCCGTTTGATCTCCTGCAACTGCTTCTCGGGGTCGTAGCCGTTCTGCGCGATCGCCTCAGACAACGTCAACGTGCCGGTGCGGATGCGCTTCAACTCGGCCATGGCATCCTTCAACGGATCTACCGATTCGAACTTGGGCGCCGTCCATTGCACGCCGTAGTTCGCCTCGGGAATCTTTCCGATGAATACCAGTGTGTCGATGAACCTGCGCCACGTCGGCCGGCAGTACATCGGGATCAGCGTCAACCACCGAAACACCTCGATGGCGTTCCGGAAACCCAGCATGCCCGCACGGTAGGAGGAATAGTTGACATTGGACAAATCCCCGGACAGCAACTCATACGGAACGTCGATCCCGGCGCCGATCCCCTGGAGTTCGGTCATCAGGTAGTCGCGGTACCCGCCCGCCGGCGACGGCGCGTTGAACTTGATATCTTCGCCCGGCTTCAAATACTCGATCATGCCGGGATACATCCGCTCCAGCGTGTTCCCGGTTTTCGGATCGGTGGACTTCGCGCCGATGGGCAGCCCGCCCGAACCTTCGGGGCGCGTGACGATCCCAGCGAGGCACGCCTCCGTCTTCTTCCGCATGCGCTCCGCGTCGCGGTAGTCGTCGAGGTCCCGCATCGCCAGCATGACGGGCGCGAGCCACGGCACGCCGCGCACCTGGCCGGGCCGCAGGATGCAGTAGGTGTGCATCACCTGGGCGGCGGGCACGGGCTGGCTCAGAATCCCGCCGCGCGGATTCAGCATGTAGACGCCGCCCGGGTGATAGTTATAAAGCCAGTAAGACTCGCGCTGTCCGTAGAGGTTGAACTGAACGCCCTGGACGATGTGCCCTGTAGCGATCCCCATCGTCCTGGAGATATCCAGGAAGTCCCCCTCCAGCACCTGCAACTGGAGCGGCACGCGGAAATTGTCCTGCGGCAACCGCGGCCGGAACCGGACGATACCATCACCACTCTCGGCGGTGGTCCGCACGATGAGCGCCTGCATTCCATAGAAGTCCAACTGCCCGCCCGGGTCGCAGTTCTCAGCGAAGTAGAGCCACTCGCCGTCGATGATCTTGTCGAGCTCCGGCGCGCCTGTCTTTGCCTGAGGGACGATTCCAGTTCCCACCGTGTTCCCGACCAGTTCGGCGATGGCTTTGCTGGCGTACGGATTATTGCGTAGCAGGTCGCGCGAGCGGTTGCGCAGGTTGATCAGGGAGGCGCCGATCTCAGTGTTCGCGTCGCCGCCGGCAGCTACCCATCCGTCCGTGCGGCGCCCGGACTTCGCGCCGTCGTAAGCGAACGTCTCAGTAGCCGCACGAAACCGCGCGCGCCGAAATGCCCGCTCGGGCGAGAAGTAGCCGATCACTTTGTCGAGGGCGTTCATCTAGTCTCTGCTATGCATGGCGAGGCTGAAAGAGGACGGCGTCGAGCCCGAGGCGGTGGCGATCGCTTTATCGATGTCGGCGAGCGCCTTCCGCATGTCATCGACGCTGTTGTACTCAACGGCGCGGTCGGTGAACTGTACACGGCGCGTACCGCTGAAGATTGCGCGCTGCAGCGCGTCGCGCATGGTTTGCAACTCCGCAGCGGTGATCATTTGAACCAGTCCTTGGCACCGAACCATCCATCGGGGCGGTTGGCAAAGTAGTCGTCCCGGCGCTTGGTCGGCGGCGGTTCCGGGGCGGTTCCCTCAAGTTCGGCCCACTCATCTTCCGTGAACCGATCGATGCCACAGACCGCCGCAGCCGCGCGGCAGAGAACGGCGAGATCGAGTGGTTCGTTCCTGACCGACTTATCCGGTACCCACTCCACCTTGCCGCTAGCCCGGATGATCCGCGACTCGGAGCAGAGCCCGCGATAGAAGTCCTGATCCTTGTAGGCGTAGTGCTGGTACCCGGGCGGGAACGTGCCATCGTCGGGCAGCACGATCCGCAGCCAATCGTAGAACTCCTGCTTCGCCCAGTGCGTGCCAATGTGCCAGATCCGGACGTTTTGCCGTTTGCGCGAAGCGTCGGTAGGCGACACCGACACGATCAGTTTCAGAAAGTCAGGCTTGCCCTTGGTCGCCACCACGGTGCGCGGCGCAGCGATCGCGTCACCTGCTGGCCCATGCGCCGGTTGCGGGTGGCGCGCGGCAAACTCGTACACCATCTGAGGCCGATAACCCGAGTCAATCGTCATGGCCATGATGGGCATGGTGCCGCCTGACTCGAGCGGCCAATCCACCGCCAGCAACGCTTCCAACTCCAGCCAGACTTCCTGAGACGAAGTACTGAGCGGTTGCCCCGCCTGGTCGGGCACCTGGATCACCCGGTAGTCCACCGACCAGGACTCCTTGCCACGCCCGTACGCCTTGATCTCCACCTCGAGACGGTCATCCTGCACGTCGACGCCAG
>CAIVVT010000016.1 GCA_903909435.1 uncultured Acidobacteriia bacterium
CACCGAGGCCCTCAGCGGCGTCGATTTCATGGTGCATCGCGGCGAGCGAGTCTCGCTGCTGGGTGCGAACGGTTCAGGCAAGACCACCTTTTTGCTGCACCTCAACGGCATCCTGCGCGGCGAAGGCTTCATCGAGGTCGCGGGCATTGAACTCAACACGGCGAACCTCAAACGGATCCGGCGTAAAATAGGCTTCCTTTTCCAGGATCCCGAGGATCAGTTGTTCCTGCCGACCGTGCTGGAAGACGTGGCATTCGCCCCGCTGGAGCAGGGTTGCGCGGCGGAAGAAGCCCGGCGGCGCGCCATGGCAGCGCTGGAGTGGGTTGGACTAACTGCGGACGCTCACCGCGCGCCCCACCGACTGAGCGCGGGTCAGCGGCAGCGGGTCGCGCTGGCTGGAGTGCTGGCTGCGGAGCCCGAAATCCTGGTGTTGGACGAACCGACCACGCACCTCGATCCGCCCTCCCGGCGGTCCCTGCTGGCGCTGCTCGACGGGCTGCCTCAGACCATCCTGCTGGTCACCCACGACGTAGCGTTCGCCGCGCGCCTGACTCGCCGCGCCGTGTTTTTCGACCACGGCCGCATTGTGGCGGACGGGCCCATCCAAAGTATCGTGGACGACAGTCGCTGGTCGCTGGACTGACTCCGTCTCGCGCCCGGCTGGAACCGGCTGCGCAACGGTGCAGCGCACCACATGTTCGTCGCGTAGGGCACGCGTTTTCGATAGCCATGCGAAGATTCTCCGAAACAGGGACGGAGCGAAATGTTCGGTCGGAGCTTAGACCTGTCCCAGGCGGTTTCGGCGATCAAGGAATGTGGACGATTCGGTGCAGACACTGCGAAACCACGAGTGCGCGAATGATCGTAAAGTACTGATCTCAGGTCGATTAACTGGCCTCACGGACTGGCACGAATCCGCACATCAGTGGCGACATGAAGCCGACCGACTTGAGTACTGTTTCGCTAAGCCTTATTGCATCAGTCGCTTAGCGGCGGGACGCATCAGGACGTCCCATCCGCCACATCCGCCCATCCGCCCCATCCGCCATCAGGACGTCCCATCCGCCCATCCGCTTTCCAAGGACGTCCCATCCGCCCCATCCGCCGTAGGGCGTCCCATCCGCCACTGTTTGCGCGAAGCGGGGCAGCGTTGAAGCCGCCCCGTCGCCAGGCGGGTGGACCCGGAGGTCTTTACGTGCGGGTCGCGATCTTGCGGCGCAAGAGGCCGAGGCCGATCAGAGAGCCACCGATCATGCCGAATGTCGCCGGCTCCGGCGTACCTACGACATCTCCCTGAACCGTCGTTACGCCAATGTAGTGGCCGGAACCCGGCTCGACGACTCTAGTGGTCGTGTTGATGTCGAAGGATGTCGAACCGAAATTACCTAAGGTCGCGCCGGTCGTACCTGGTCCGAGAGATCCAGGAACCCAGTGAATCGTAATCTGGCTCTGGTCCTGATAGACGTTACCGCCGGTCGAAGTACCTACAAACAGTCCGGTCGCGTTGTCGGTCAAGTCGGTGATCACCAAGTCAAACGTGAAGGCCGAAAAGACCGAGCCGATACCGCCCGCCAAGGTGGTGCAGGTGCTGCATGTGAGCGTGAAGAGCCCATAATTGATGTTGGTCGGTACACCAACAACACTGTTGGCGTCCGGCGTGAAGACGAGCGTCGCGGCGGCACCCGATGAATTGGCCAAGGTTAGCCCGGTGTTGGGGCTGACGAATTGAGTGCCAGGTGAGTTTGTGTTGAATGTGAGGGTGCTAGCGCTAGCGCCGGCAGCCATTGCTAAAATCGCCACTCCGGCGATCAAAGCGGGCTGATAAAGACTTGCAAGTTTCAAGTGAAGATACTCCTCGGTCCGCAGTTATTACCCGCTCAATCAAGAGCAGGCGGAGTGAGTAACGCACGTCAAGCGCCAGTCGCTCGCAAATAGACGCCTCAAACAATTGCGGCGCCGGCTAGTGAGGTTGAGGAGAGTTTCTTCAAGATATTTCTGGCGGTCAGGCAAAATGCCTTTATCAGCGGAAAGCTATACAGAGTAAGGGTTTTGACATCCTCACCTCGCTACGCTCCCGCCTCCACCGAGGCCGTAAGCCCTCGCGTCCGCTTCACCTCCGAGGAACCCGAACAGCACCACCTGGTACGTCGCCCTGTTTGCCGTGTCACCGCAACTCCTGCACTTCTCGACCGGAAACGTGCAATTGTTGAGCTTTGTTTCGCGTGGTTTGTGGAATGGCCACCGGCCTGTCTTACGTAGCCCGCGCTCAATATTAACTGTGTGCGTTATTGCAGCTCAGTCAGATAGTTTTCTTCTTGCTGTCCACAATGCGAAGCTGCGACCTTTGCCAGTGGGCCGGCAGGTTCATGCTTAGCCGATCTCCGTGCGACCTTTGCCGGAACGATCCTGGCAAGAGCCGAGTCGAGACGGCGAAATTGCGCGCGGATGGGTAATCTCGTGGACCGGGACAGCCTGATCCTCTCCTCTGCACAAGTGATCTATAAGAGAAGTGTCAGATCAAACTATACGCTTCAAGCTAGAAATAGCGCTGTTTGCTCGTTTTCGGTTTCGATGGTTCTAATCGTCTGTAACCTGCCGTTTATTAAGATCTTACGGCGAATGGACGCGTAGCCAGTGGCCTCATCCAGGCGAAATGGGTGCATGTTCCTCAGCCTACAAACGCCAGCGGGACACGCGGAAGCCTGCGAAGAACAATTTGATCCGTCCCCGATTGCAGTTACGCCTCAAGCGCTCGTAGAACGTCCAGGGAATGGCCGCGGCAGGGGCGTTCAGCGCTGACCGCTCGACGCGCATACAACTCTAAACGAGCATGAGGTGTCAACGGAGACGAGTTCCTCCACAGAATCAAGAAGTCAGCTCGCCTGCTCGGTCTTGCCGCGGTTTTCATATCGGATAGGGGCAATGGCAGCCACGGACGCGTATATTTGGGGATCGCTTTACGCCGGTGAAGGAGCTCAAAAATGGAATCGCCGCGCGGCTGCCCGGTAGCATGCTGGACGATCCGGGCATTCGCAAGGACAAGTTTTGAAGCAAGAATTGGCTTATCCCGCAACTCTCATGCCCGATGATGCGGGCCGCACCATGGTCTGCTTCATCGACCTCCCGCTCACCGCGACGGACGTCAAAGAGGAGGTCGGAGCTATGGCTGAAGCCGTCGACTACCCGCTTCAGCGCTCTCCAATAGCATGAGTTTTAGAGAGGGGATTCCGTCGCCATCCCGCTCGAGTCGTGGAGTCGTGATGATCTTCTTTCGCTCGATGTCGCGCCCAAACTCGCGCTCTATCGAACCGTGCGCGTGACGAAGATCAGCAACAGCGAGATGGCCGTCGGAATCGGTGTGACCGAAGCCGTTGTGCGCCGTATGTTGGATCCCGCCCACGGGACCAAGACCTTGAAATAGCACGCCGCACTGCAGGCGCTCGCTACAAGGCTGGTCGTGAGCACAGGGGCGGCGTAGGGTCCGTCCATTCCTGGGGATAACGATTGTGGCACGCGCTCCAACCCCACGCTGGTAAAGTTCCTGGCGGACGAACTTGAGGAACTCCAAGAATCTGCAGCACAACTCGCGGCCGCTCTGCACGTTCCTCCCAATCGGATCTACCAAATTCTGCAGAGCCAGTTGGCGTTGACCGTCGATCGGGCTGTGCCTCTGATCCATTGGCTCGGCACATTCGCCGCAGTGCGGCTCAAGCAGTAGGAGCTCTGAGCTTTGAGCTTAGCCGAGCAACAAGTGAGCGAAGAAACCAGACGCACAATCGTCCGGCGGAATCATGGCAGCCTGGCGGTTCGCGTGTCAAGGGGGGCGAGAGGGATCGGAACAGCCCGCTCCGGCCCACCGCCCAGTTGATTGACAAAGACGCGTCATCGTAACTCACGACCAGAGGTCAGAAGCAACGCACTCCCGGAATTCTGGGCGGCGTCCTCATCGTTCACAATGGGGACCATGCTGATTCGGACTCTGGTTATACTTCTGTGTGTTCTCATCCGCGGCGGCTTCGACCAGACCGCCGCACGCATTCAAATCGACGGCATCGGTGCGAGCGGGACTGATTTCAGCTTTTCTGCGGTCGAACTGGCCGACCTGCCCCAACGGACGGTCACGGCTAGCGATCACTGAAAACCGGTCACTTTCCAGGGAGTACCGCTCCGCGATCTGCCGGTCAAAGTCGAAACTCCGTTGGGCGAGAAGTAGTTTCAGAAAACGGCGGCGGCGTACTACCTGGTGGCTGAAGGCAGGGACGGCTACCGTGCCGTCTTCGCATGGGCGGAACGCGATCCATCGTTTACAGACAAAGCGGTGTACGTGGTCACGCAGCGGGAGGGGAAATCGCTGCCGGAAGGCGATGGGCCATACCAGTTTGTCGTGCGGGGAGAGAAACGCAATGCATGGTGGGTACGGCAACTGACCACGCTGCGGATCGAGCCAAACCCGACGGCGTACGGCTCCGAACAGGCGCGCTGGATCGCTGCGAATCTGCTGGAATTGCAAACGATCGAGGTGGGCATGACCAGAGCCCAATTGCTCAAGGTCTTCATGGAGGAGCGCGGCTTGTCCACACCGCTGCGGCATCGGTAGATATACCGGAAGTACGGATTCGTCAAGGTGGATGTTGAGTTTGCGGCGGCTGACGTTGCGGGCAAGCAGGAGGAACGCCCCGAGGACCGAATCGTCGAAGTCTCGAAGCCACATCTGGAACTGTCGAATGCTGACTGAGCCGGGCGAGGAGAGGCCGCACTGTTACCAAGAGTGGCTTGGGCGGGCTCAGCCACATGAGTGGAAAGCTCAGAGGTCGGCCCTGTTTCTCGAGCAGGATACCGCGCAGGTGTGCAATCATTTCACGCTCCGTGAGTAACCATGATAACGATCCGATAGGCTGGAGACGTGGCGCGAAGAATGTTTTATGCCGAGGTCGCGGGGAAGGGTCGAGCGCAAGTAAGTGG
>CAIVVT010000017.1 GCA_903909435.1 uncultured Acidobacteriia bacterium
CGCAGATACATGCAGCTTGAGGGACTCGCGTCACTGAGTGACAATCAACCCGCTCGCCTGTCCGCTGTGGTCAGCTGAGCACGAGTCGAACCTTGCCAAGACCTACGACTCGTACACCACTCGCCGGGACGCGATCCAAACGATCACCCCATCCCAGGGCGACCAGCAGCGGGAGATCGAGCTCGGACCACCGCGAGCACGACGAACAGTAGGCGGCGACCGTATGCCGATGCTCTAGACATTCAGCGAGCGTGCCGATGCTGATCGGCGTGTGGATCTGTGGAGGAGGAGGCGGTGCGTGCATGACTGCACGGTACCGCCAACCGCCTGTGAGCAACCTGTGCGAATCTCATACAGTATTGCGAGGTGAACAACACTGTATAACGCCAATCCCTTGACGTTGGCCCTGAGCCGAGGCCTAGACAGCGCAACAAGAAACGGCACTCGATCGCGCGGACTCGAGCGCGGCATTAGGAATGGATCCTCGCGCCAGCTGGGCGCGTGCCCGAGAGTTACGTCACCTACCGCGGCGCCGCGCCCATCCTTGATACAGCCACGGGTCCATATTGAGGTTTAAGGCCGTCGAAGTTACCGCTACGACCGCTATGTATGGAGTCTATTCGCGAATGAAATAGAAGTCGCCAACTAGGCTGCTGTTGTACCAAGGCACCTGCCTGTCCTGCGTCGCCACACTCACGGCCTTTCTCGTCTCTTTGAGTACCTGCTCGATCGGCGTGTTTGGAACGCGCATTTCCTGAAGCAGCGCGGCGGTATAGGGGCTGTTCCGGCCGTTCCCATCGGCAGCGGTCTGTCCAGGTGCGGCCGAGAACGCGATCACCGTACCGGTGGGCGACCGCATGTCGCCGAGGCCCCCGACACTCCCGCGGACGGCACTGAAGATCGGTGTGTTCCGACACGCGTCAATGATGAGCACGACGGCTCGCGGCTTAACGCGATTCACACGCTCCAGAAGTTCTGCAATATCGAAAGCCATCCGGGGGATTTCCTCGTCTCTCTTGATCTCGGCGTCGACCGGGATCAGATAGTTTTGGCCCCTAAACTCGATACCGTGTCCCGAGTAGTAGATTAACCCGACCTCGGCGCCTTTCAATTCATCGACGAATTGAGTGGTTACGTCGATAAGCTTCTTTAGGTCCGCATCTTTAACTTCATGAACCGCAAAATCCGCGGACCGGAGAAATCCCGCCATGTCATCGGCGTCGTTTCTCGGGTTCTTGAGCGGGCCGGAGTGATAATCGGAGTTCCCGATCACGAGTGCCAGGCGACCCGCACGTCGAGCAACCGGGAGCGGCTTCGTTGAAGTCACCGCACCAAACATCGCCCTCCAGCGAGACTGCTCCTCGGCGACTCCAACGACGCGCAACTCCTGTTCAAAAGCCTCCGGGAACACGGAGGTAATCTTCACCCAACGCTTCGCCTCTTCGGAGCAATTGGCGACAAGTGTGCTTTCTGTTCCACGGAAGTCAATGCCACGCTCTGCGGCTGATAGCGGCACGAGCGTCTTAGACACTTGCCTTGCTTCGTTTACAAGCTCATTGAGAGATGAGCGCTTGAACGCATTAGGGGCTTCTTCATATCGACCAAGGTCAGTCTTGATGCGATCGCAGAGCTTGCTGCGAATCGCATCGTCTATGGCAAATTGTTGCCTTTGAGCTTCACTTGGCTTGAATCGGTTATAGGTTATGACACCAGCGAAAACGCCTGCGATGAAGCCGCATGCGAGTATCAGAGCAATGCGCCTCGACGTCATTCGGGCCGCCCGTCGGCTGAGCCATCGGCGAAGCTTGTCGTCTCACTTTCAGCGTCCTTCGCAGGGACGAACTTAAGTGAAGCGGAATCGCCAACTCGCTTAACTGCCATTTCTATAGCAGGAACTGTAAACCCGATTGTCGGTGGTACTAGCGCGAGCAATCCTTTCCAGGCCGCGGTCACAACAAGAAATACTGAGCCGAAGCCGATTGCGGCCAGCGCGAGCGTCGAAACCGTGATCGCAGCGACAGCTTGGCGCCGTGGGGCCATCGCCGCTGTCAGAACCACGGCGCAGTAAGCTGCAGCCCAGGGAACGACGACGTAGGTAAGAAAGTTCTCAGACCATCCCTCGGGGCCCGACAAGAACACGAGGATCTTGGCCCCGCCGTTCCCAACGAGGTTCACTGCCACGAACGTTACAACCGGCGTTAACGGCAACAACATCCAACGAAGCCAGTTGGGAATGCGGGTGACGAATTCGTCCACGATACCTTCCCTGATCCCGTGCCGAGGGCGCGCTAATCTCCGCGTCCCAACGGTGGATAATACAACGCTGAGGCGATCGGGCCAGTGCGTATGACACGGAATTCGACCGGGGGTCGAAACATAGCACCGGGTAACCGAAGTCGAACGGTTCGGCCGCGCTAGCTTCCGCGGCGAGCAGGAGCGGCAGGGACCGAATTGACGCGAGAATCGCCGCCATGGGGATGCCCAAACGGCTATTGAGAACCACTCTTGATAGAGCACCTATGACCTTCGGCCCTTCCACCTGGATGAAGCGAGAGGCAAACGTGGAGCCCGGTTCTGGGAAGCGCCGAGTACCCGGCGCACCGTCTGAATGGTCCGTCCCTATGGCATGGGACCGCGGACTAGTGGCTTCGTGACGCGCTCTCCTCTCTCGACTCTCCGCTCGACAGCTGATAGCCCGCCCAGTACCAAGCCGAGTGATACTGCACTACTCGCGAGGCAAGACCTACATCAGACGCGAGATTGGCGGGAGCGTCACCGCTGAAGCCGCCATTGATGAAGACGAGCTTGGCATTACGGAGTGCCTCTGCGGGCGTTTGATTCGACACCAGCTGGAAGCTGTAATACACGCTCATGAAATCCGCCGACGCAGCGTCAGATACTGGCCACAGCGTTCCAAGGACGAATTTCGCACCCTTGCTCAGAAAGATATTATTCAACCCATCAACATATTGAGCATCTGAGAATTGTCGAACCGCAGACGTATCGCAACCAGAAAGCACGACTGATTGGACCGATTCAAGGCGAGGCAGGTCCTGCCACAAAGCAGCTGCCGTTGCAAACGTGCCATCACCCAGCAGTAGTTGCCCACCGCCCGCATCCAACGTCGTCAGCACGTAGTGGGAGGCAATATGAAGCATCCCCGGCGATGCAGAGAGAGCCTGAGTGAGAGCTCGACGAGAGAACCTGTGATCAAGAAAAATCTGAACGGAGCCCCTTGGTTCGCTTTGTGCCACTAAGCCCGCAATTTCCGCTAACTCGCTTCTGACGGCCGGAAGCCCGGGGAGGCCATTGAGCGCCTCCGTGACCCCAAAGAGGGCGGCACCTGAGCTTGATGCGCGAGATCCTCGCGGCCCCGCGCTTCCGACGCCCTTCCATTCCACCGTGAACTGATCAACTAGCCGGCCGCTTCCGAGCGGGAGGATTTCGAGTGGAAATGCCTTGAGTACGTCATCTGGAACAAAATGAAGCTCGCGCACGTGGCCCGCGATCAAGAATTCCTGCACCGGAGTTAACAAAGCTCCTGCAATAAGCGCGAGCGTCTCCTGATCTGGCTGTTGCTGCGTCCTGAGTGAACGGGTCGCCCGAATGACCAACTCTCTGAATGCGCTCCGCTCGATCGGCACCCTGAATACTCTGCGACCATTGGCTGTGCTCACAACACTGACCAACTCGGTAGGAAAGACCACCGTACGCCACGTCGCCGTACCGACGGGTTCATCGCCGGCTGCCTCCGCTTCCCGGAGGGCGACGGTGGGAGTGATCCTGCTTGCCCGCAATGCGTCAATTGCTGCTCGTAGGGCTACGCGCCGCTCCGAGAGCCTGTCGTGTAGTGCCAATCGCCTACTTGGTTCAACCTCTCGGGGATTGCCGAGTTGGTGATCGATTTCGCTCATCTCCCGTGCAATTGTCTGGATTCTTCCGACTGCTGCACGTTCCGCGGGCGACGCAACCGGCCCCGACACTTGTACGCCCGTACCCCGCGTCCGACCAACGAAGTCCAGAAACTCCGATACATGCCGAAGGTCGGTTGCGAGTTCCGCATCGACTATATCCCCGGCTTTGAGGAGGATCTCGAAGGCGACTTCAAGTCGTTCGTTATTCGAATCAGCAAAGCTCCGATCAACGTCGCTGCCTGCGACATCCAGATGTCCGTAAAGAGCCGCGACGTTGACGACGAATTCGCGCGCCAGGAACGGGCAGACCGTTTCGATGACGTCCGATCTACGAGCACACATACGCAGAAGATCACCAAGTTCATCAACCCGCACCACGGGCCTGAGCGTCCCCTCCTCCGAGAAGTAGGCTTCGAGACCTAGCGAGATGAACTCGCTGCCGAACTCCCCATCGAAAAACTCTTGGCTGAACGCGACTCTCCGCTCAACTTCCGGCCTCTCCTTTAGCGCTTCAGCGATTTTGTCGACGCGCTCGAAGTAGGCCCTGAAGAGCCCCCGCATGTCTTCCAGCATCGCATTCTCGGAGATCGACGTCATTTTCGCATCTGCGATCTGATGCTTGAATATAGCCTTTGCTAATGGAATATTCCCCTGCCCAATGGCGCCGAATAGCAGCTTTATTGCCTCAGCAAATGTCACCCGAGTGCCACCACGGAGATCCTCCTGTTGGCGGTGGTCAGCGTAGGTCGTAGTAAACGCTTTGTCGCCCAATTGGTTCGCGAGCAACATGCCTCGTTCGTACAGTGCGGCGAGCTCCCTATGGAACGCAGCCGTCTTTGGTAGCGCCTCAACGGCGTTTAGCGTGTCGGAGACGAGTGCAAGAGCCTCCGCAGTCTTCTGCATGCGTTCCAGTATTGAGCTGTAGATCTCGGCTGCCCTCACTAGCGATGGTCCGAGTGTTGCTCCAAATATGGGTGGCGATGCTTGGGTTAGCCCACCGATCTCATCACGAAGGCGCTGAAGCTCATTCCGCTGCGTTTCGTACGCACCATACGCCGACGACACACCACCGTCGGCAAACTGGCGCCCAATCTGGTCTGCTCGTAACTCGGCAGCGAGGAAACGCGCCGGCGTCGCTAGTGGCTGAGCATCCGCTGAGGTCGACACAGCCAATTCCTCAATCTCGGGAAGTACACGGTCCGCGACAGTGGCCACTTCACGCGAACCGTACCCATAGAGCGCGGTAGCCACCTCTATTGCTTGACACGCCATTAGCCATCGATCGAGCGCGGAACTGGGGCCATCAACCTTGTAGGTGGAGTGTCGGACCATCCAAGCCCGCGCGTCATCTACTGGCGTCCGCAGGGGCCAACGATCTTCTTTCAGATACTGCACGAGCACCGAAAGGACCACGTAAACGTCGAGTGCTGACAGGTCGTCTGAAAAGAGGTGGTGCTCCATTTTGGTGGCAAGGAAATCATTGCTCCTGTCATCCAGGTATTCAATGCAGAGCGCGAGCGTGTTGACGATCACACTGGTCTTGCTTCCCTGCGAGAGCGTCGTAGACCTATCGGCGGCTATTAGCTGGTTAACGCACAGTTGAGACGACTTCTGATTCTCGTCGACGGGATCGACCGGGCCTCGGAGCGAATGATCCACTCGCGAGCTACCGTTTCTGGTCGCTTCTGTAGCCGACAGCGATAGCGCTTCGAGCACGTCTCTGAGCGAATACGCCCACGCAGAGATCATCGATGGTTTCGTTGTCCCGTCGAGTAGTGCCTTGGAAGCCATTGTCCCAAACTTTTCCGCCAAGGCGACGACCACTTCGCGGGAGACCCTGCTTGCCCCGGGAGAACGAATTGCCGTGAGCAAGGGTTCTGCGCAATGTAGCTCGGCTGTGCCGGTCCGCTCTGGTATTGGCAGCAGATACCGGGCACACACGGTTGGATCGTAATATCGCGCAATCGCTTCGATCGCCACGCGGGAGCTGCCAGCCACCGAAGCGAGTTCCGGCCAAGCCACAGTGACTTCAAGGAGGAGGCCGGTATTCAGAGCTCGTACGGTTGGGTCTGCGACAACGGTTTGCACGTAGTGGGTCGTTCGGGGAAGGAAGGCTTGTAAAAGCCTTCTGCCTTTCTCCGGTTGCTTTAGCTCGAGCCGTTGCAGCCCGATTCCGACGGCAACGAATGCGCGTAGTGGCAGGCCGAAATAGCCCCTACAAGACGTGGCTTCCGGAATTGCAGGAAGCATAATTTCGTATTGGTCAAGTTCAGACGCTGTCATCGTTACGATGGCGTTGAAGATTCCCTCGGGATTGCCACAAAGGGTGGCGAACGCTTCGGGGCTCGGAACGGCGGCCGCGGCCCCGCATGGCAGTACGGCGCAAATCCATCCGAAGGCGACAATCACGGCCGATAGCCACGGATTTGTGCCGCATCTAGAGCCACGACTTCGGTTTGCTGAAGCGTTAACAGAAGACAGCACGGCCTCCAGTCTTCAACCGTACGGGTCGAAGTTCACGGGAATTGATTGCCGAATTGGTCTCTCAGGAGTTCGAGCTCGCCCACCGGAATACCGTTGTAGCGACGGCATCTCCCCACTTTAAGTAGCCTAGGACTTTCGAGCCTTCTGGACCAGTTCGGGGAACGAGGATCGCTCCTTTTGGCGCTATTAATTTGAGCCCGGCGACTGCGGCCCGACCTTCGCCTTGAGCCAAGCGGCTGAGAGGATCCCCTCGTCGTAGGCCTGCAGGATAATGGCGGCTGACCTTGGCACCGGGGACGAGTTTGTACACCAGGAGCGTACCTGCCTACTGGTGACGCCATTCATCCAGGCAACGTCGGCTTGACGAAGGCTGTGCTTGCGCATGATCGAGGCAAGTTCCGAGTGGTTCATAGGGTGTCAGTCCGTAGCAGATAGTGACGCAGAAGAGGCCATCAATTTCGCAGAATTCGCCGGTGTCGATGACGCTTCCCGACGGTGATGACTGTGCCGTCGTTTGCCTGCACGAGGTAGCTACGCAGGTATTCCGCCATGCGTCGTACGGGAAGCCGGCCAACAGACCGCTCCAACCGACGGACTGTTCTCTTGGAAAAATAGCGGATTACCGCTCCATGGCCATCATGCGACTCGTCACCGAAGTCCAGCAGCCAATCCTGGATTAGAGGCGGTATGCCCCGCTGCTGTGCCCGGACGAATGCGTGGTCTGTAGCCTGGATATGAGTGTTCATGGTCCTTCCCTCGAGTGTTGGCCCAGATGGCAGGGCTGTTAGGGGAATAGACGTTGGGGCATCCAATCCGTTAGGCCGTGCGACCCACCCCTCACCAATTTCCACGTCGTTCGTCTCTATGGGGATAGGTTGCCGAAGACCGCGCCTGGAAAGGATGGTAAATTGGACACAATATCAATGGCTTTCGCCTTCGAGCATGACGCTGACAGACCACCAGTTGCTCGAACAGATCACTCTTGGCGGCAGGGCTCAGGACAAAGCTACTGCAGCGCTATACAAGAGTTACGGTACGCCGCTGCTTCGGTTTTTCGTATCGCAGGGCGTTTCAAGAGATGACGCTTTGGACGTCCTTCAGGACGTCTTCATGAAGATCGTGAAGCAGGCAAAGTCATATTCCGGTCAGGGAACCGCTAAATCATGGATTTGGCAGGTGGCCCGGAATGGGGTCATCGACTTCCTCCGCAAGCGGGGGCGGCTTGGGGCCGTCGAAGCACTTTTTGATGACGCCGGCTGGGGCCGGATCGAGGGGGATCACGCCAGTGAGGCCGCGCCGGCGGTGGAAGTAACGCCCGACGAATGTGTAGCGCAGGGCCTCAACGCTTTCGCGGCGCAAGAACCAGACCGAGCGTATGCCCTATCGCTAGCACTCGGGGACCTCAGCATTGAGGCCATTGGCGAACAGATCGGCCGCACTACGTCGGCGACCAAAGTTTATCTATTTCAGTGCCGGAAGAAGTTCGCGCCTTATATCCAGCGCTGTCTAGAGTTGCTAAATGACTGAGAACAAGCTTAACCCGGATGACGAGGCCGCCTTTGAGCAGTGGCTCGCTGCCCTCAAGGGGCGTCCGAATTCGTCGGCCGATCCAACGCTGAATCGCGAAGCCGCGGCGATGCGCGCAGCGCTGAAAGCGCGCACAGACGCAATCGCCGCATCTACAGCACCTCCGAATGACATAGATCTGCACCGCCTCTTCGCTAAGCTACGTACAGCGGGTTTGATTCGCCGCACGCCAGTTTGGCAGCAACCCAGAAGTTGGGCCTTAGCTGCATCGGTGACTCTCGCGCTCGCGCTGGGCGTTCAACTGTCACAACCATTACCATCGTCCGGGGACGTCACCCGCGGTTTGCCCGCGACGATCTTCGCAAAGCAACCATCACAGGTAACCGACGAGCTCGTTACCGCACTGCGTGCTACAGGCACCCCCGCGACGAATTACGAACTGTGTAACCGTACGCTCGAGTTGTCTACCGATATGTCCCCGGCTGCGCTCGCGGCCCTCGCCGAGCGAGCGCCGGAACTATCGCCCGACATCCGTGGCGATCAGATATTCGTGAAGGTGAGCCCACTTGAGTCTGTGCCCTGCTCAACGCTCGGTCGATTGCGGGATCGCTGGCATCGCGTAGCCCAGAACCTGCACTACAGGCTCTGGCAGGTCCAGGCGGCGTTCCACTAAGGAAGACCGCATCACGGCGCGACACGTAAGAAGCCAGCGCCGAGCCCTAACGGAACGCAGGGACCATCGTCTATCCAAACAAGGGGACATTCTTCACCCCTTCAGTTACGGAGATGACGATGAAACTCGCTAAATCGCTGTTTTGGAAAACCCGTCCGGACAACAGGGAGAACGTCGTTTCGGCATCGACCGCAGGCGCCGCGGCGCCAATCGGGCACTCCAGCGCCGAGACAAACAACGTAATACGCCTCCCCGTCGGCAACCCTTCCGTTCCGGCGGGTGAAGCTGCAGCGGCGCTCGAGATCGGGACACGCAGCCTGCAACCGAGGCCGACGCCGCGCGGCCTTCTTGATGACCCAGCGCTCGCATCATTCTTCGCCGAGAACTACTTCGGTTGCGGTCGATATACCGGTGCGCGCTACAAGAGCGCGGATTTCCTAAGGCGCGGTCGCGCCGAACTGTTGGCGAACTTCCAAAGAGCGATCGAGACCGTGACTCAGCAGCGCGTGGCCACGGGGAATCGTCTTCACTCTGAGCTACTAGCAATAGAGGGTGTCAGCTCGGCCGTGAGCGCTCGCATCTCGCTAGCGATTCAGCAAGTCGAACGCGACATATCGGTGCTCACCGCGCAGCTGGACGCCTCGAAGTCCGAACAGGGTCTCGTTGTCGAGGCGCTCCGCCGCTACGAAGCTGGCTTCGCGCAGGGTGTCGCCGACTCTCTCTCGTTCGATCTCCTCGCAGGAGGTGAGTAATGAACCGGTACCTTTGCTGGATCATCGGAGAGCGGCATTCCGATGTCGCTCGATATCATGCCTCTACCTTGAATCGAATCCGCTCGCACGCGATCGCAATTCACATTCCCGTAAGCTTGTGGGCCCTATCGTCGTTCATGGTTGCACGTCAACTGTTTGGCGCTACGATTGCATCATCGATATTGGTAGCTGCCATCAGTTCCGTTTTGATCTACCTCGTTGAGCGCCTGGTTCTTACCACGCCAAAGACCTGGCCCGTCAACGTCGCGCGGCTAGCGATCGGGCTCGTCATGGGCATAATCGGCGCGTCCGTCGTGGATCTGGTCGTCTTTGAGCGCGAAGTGTCTCAGGAGCTCTATCAGTCCGGCGAGGCAAGAATTGAAGGCGACTTCGATGTAAAACTCGCAAGTCAGACACTTATCGTCGCGCAATCCAAGGCGGATTGGCTCAAAGCGGAGTCGGCCGCGAAGTGCGAAGGCAATGGCAGTTGCGGCACGCACCAGCGCAATCTTGGTCCTGTCTACCTGAGTCTCGCTCATCACGCCGACGTCCTGCGGAAGGACTACGTCGCAGCCCAGGCACGACTCGCAGGACTGACAGCCGCTCGGGATTCCGCTGTATCAGAATGGGGCGGATCGTCGAAAGCTCTCACGACCGCAGGGTTGCTCGCCCGAATGGACGCGCTCCATGCCTATATCGACCGCCATCCGATAGCACTAGTTGCGTGGGCGCTTTTTTTCATACTGGTCCTCGCTTGCGAACTGATGGTCGTATGCTCAAAAATGGTCTGGGGACGAACGGTGGATGACGAGATCGCGGACGCACGCGAACGCATGAGCCTTCACACGACACGGGCGGCGGTCGCCGCGGTTACTTCGCCAGCAGCCGATTCGCTCCGTTTGCTCGGTCAGCACTACGCGCGAACCGCTTAGCCGGTGGTGCGCATGCTTCGTCGCGGCCTCGAACCGCGTATGCGAAGGTTTCGAAGCTACCTTGGTTCCGGAAGCGAATACGTCACCTTGGCGCCAGCGTCTGTGACGATCTTTTGCGTTTTAAGCCGTTTGACGAGCGCTTCTATCTCGTCAATCGTCAGTTGCTTCAGAAACAGCGCTTCTATCGTCTTCGTGAGCGTCCTAACAGTCACCGGCCGAGTCTTGCTCATCGTTCTGAGCTTGCCCACGATCACGGCCAGGCGGTCCTTCGGCGACGTGACGACGGCCTTCACCAGCGGGATGTCACCGACATCGCGCCAGAGCGCAGAAAATATCTTTTGTGTCTTCAGGTGTTCGATGAGCGGCTTGAAGCCCTGGTCCTTCGAGATGATGTGAAAGAAGGCCGTGGGCTCCTCGACAGCCAGGCGACCGATGTAGTAAGCGATGTGGAAGTCCAGCGCGTTCGATCCATTGCCCGAGATCTGAATGTACTTCGCTCGATGGCCCATGCGCTGCAAGGCGGCAGCGGCCTTCATCGTCACCTTGGCCTGGTTCGCCCCGACGAACACGATGACTTTGAAGTGTTCGTGATCAAGCGCCGCGAGCCCGTCGGGTTGAACGTTTTCGTAGTCGATCAGAACGTAATTCGTGCGCATGGGATCCTTCCGATGGCGCTGTCTAGCGCGAGGCTGGGAATCGCCATCACTAGGGGCGTGGCGCTGGGGGCAGCGGCTGCCGCAGTTCCTGCGGCAGGTTCGGATCGATCAGCGCCCAACTCGGAGCACTAGAGGTCCAGATCGTCCCACCCGGCTTGACCGCTTCCCGATCGTCCAGCGTCCCGGTCCGGATGACCGTCAGATGCGGCCGTCGGTCCGACGTCGCAAGCACGTGCGTCCCGCAAGAAGGACAGAACTTCCAGTGCATGACGTTGCCGCTGTCCGCGACCGTCACGTATTCCTTCAGCTCTCCTTCCAGCGAGATCGCGTCCGTCTTGAAGATCGCATTGACGGTACTGCTGCCACCGGCGATGTACTGGCAGTCCCGACACCAGCACGACCGCGCCACGAGCGGCCCTTCGCTGATCCGGTACCGCACTGCGCCACAGATGCATCGGCCTGTCAGTTCCATCACAGTCCCTCCACGTGGATCACGACGTCTTCTCAGCCGGCACCGGCGTCCCCTGATGGAACACCACCTGCCACCTTCCATCCCGCTTGCACCAGAGTGAGCTCCTAAGCGACGGCGGCCGCCAGCCCGGACCCGAGGCAGATCTCGCGACGTAGGTCGTCAGCATCACGTTCGGCGCGACCTTTTCCAGCCGGAACTCCTCCAGACTGATCGTCCCCCGCCCGGCACGCTGGGCGACCGTGCCGAGCGCCCCGAGCACGGTCTGCGCATCGAACATCCGCCCGGAACTCCCGATCTCGCGGAAGTCCTCGGCGATCAGGCGCCCGAGCGTCCCAGCGTTCTCTTCGGGACCCGGATTCGCGAGTCGCTCCTCGAGCAACCGGATCTCGGCCTTCGTATCGCGCTGCACGGTCATTCAGGTTCTCCGGTTGCGTTACGTCGCGGGTGCGACCGTACGCACCATCCGCGGCCCAGTCCAGCCGGCCCAGGCTCCGATCTCGCTGATGGTCAGGTCTCCATTCACTCCGGGGCAACCGCCTGTGGCGATCCTGAACGAATCTCATACAGTATTGTCGGGTGAACAACACTGTATGACGTGCCTGAAAAACCGACCAAACGCTCTACGAATGCGACTCCGATCGACTATGCGCTCAGGATTGAACTCAATTCCTCCAACATTGCGTCCTCAACGTCTCGATTCGGGGACCAATTTAGGACGCCCACCCCGTGACTTGCCTTGAACGTCCCGTCGCGGAGCCACTGTAAGTCCTTGTCAGAATCCGGGACGAGCAACAAGCTCCGATACGGGGGAGCATCACCCCACCGAAGAGCATCGTGGTAGACGTGAGCCGATCGCATCTGGTCAAGAATCCGGGAGCGCGACTGAGAGTACTTGGCGTCAAGGACAAACCAGCGCCGGAATCCGGGACTTTCGACGGTCACCACGAGGTCTGGAATGAGTTCCTTCGAAATCGACCAGAACTCGCCGGGGGTCGCTTCACCACGTGGGTGTGAGAACGTCCGCTGAGACAGGATGCGGATTCTCGTGTCAATCCCGATTCCCTCGACACTCGCACCGTGATTGTCCTTGCGGAACCGGATGCAGCCCCAGGCCAAACCGGGCATGAGCTCGCGCATGGCCCGGGCCAACCTGACGAAACACCACGTCTCGTATAGATTCCACGTGGGACTCATCCAACTCCAGTTAAGCGCCTCCGGAACTGCCATACCTGGCCGCAGCACCTTCCATGCAAGTCGCTGACAACGTGCATACGTTGGGTCCGCAGCGACTGCAGTGAGACCCGCCGCCGTTATTTCTGGCGTGCGAACGGACCGAAACGGTTGCCGGCTCATAGCAGCGTCAAGATCCTGAGTAAGCGTCTCCAGAAACGCCCGCCGCCGCGGCCATCGACTCAGGAGACTGCTGCGCGGCCCCGTGTCGTCTTCCGCCGTCACCTGTCGCTCCAACTTCCGCCATACATGGACGGCCTGACGCAGAACGGCCTTTGCAAGTGCGCTGATGCAACGGGTGGCAGGACAATCAAGCGTTTCCTCGGAGAACGGCACCTCAAAACGAAGATTTCGGGGCTCTCCCGCCTGATCGAATCCGCTATCAGCAGCTTTCAGTGCGGAAAGTGAGCCGTTGCGAGCCATCGAAATGACAGTGTGGGTATCAACTCGGCGCACGCGGCTCAGTGGTACCACCACGCGACTGGAACGCAGCGCACGCAGGGGCCGCCGTTCAATTCCCTGCAAAGCATCAAGCAGAGATCTCCCGTATTGCAGGAGGTAAGCGAATTGAATATCGGGGCTTTCAGTCGGGCCCGACCCGCCAAAGGCATGCGTTGCTGGTTCATTGCCCGCGATGAGCGCAGGGTCAACGTCAAGGATGTCCTGAACGAGCCGTTGGAACTCAGTCTGGCCAAGTTTTCTACCATCCGGCGCAACATCAAGGAGATATGTCCGGCCTGTCAGGCTCCCGGCCGGAATGAGTTCGGCGCGCACAGTTCCGGCATAAAAGCCGGGGGTCCATTTCCATCCGTTGAAGCCGTTGACGATGGTCGTCGGAAGCAACTCGTCATCAATGTACAGTTGGTATGAGAGCGGACTGGGACAATAAATCTCAGAAGTCGAGCGCTCAGAGAACCCCTTATTTATTTTTGTCGCGCCGGATCCGGAGCAGACGAGAGTGCTGAACCCATCGGGACACCGTTGATCAACGAGTAACAAATCATCGGACATCGGATCCGCGGCCACGTTCACCGCCAGAATCGGGCACTACCCGAGAGACGCAGATCGTTCGCCAATTCTGCGACCCGACTGCGCGACTTCGTCAGTCCCTGCTTCTCCAGCGTCTTCTGGACGTCGGCCAGCGCCTTGCGAAATGCGTCGTTGTCCTCTCCGCGGAGCTTGGGCAGGATCTTCGCGTAAACCGCGGCGTCCAGCCACTCTGTCACTGTATCCGCCCCTGACTCACGCTCGCCTGCGGCGACAAAGTCGACGATGTCATCGACAACTCTCCACCCAAAGTGCAGGCGCGCTGGGGTGAGGTCTCGCAACAGGTCGGTCAGGAGGTCTGTTATCCGCACGCGCGTCACATCTTCCAACGATCGGCTGCCCCATCCGGGGTAGCCCATCATGTCCACCGATGAAAACTCCAAAATGAATGCACGATCGAGCACCTTGTCTGACAGTCCGTGCGTCGTCTCATCCATATTAATCGTGCCGATGACAGCGAGATTCCGGGGGTACGGTATCGATCTGGGAATGCCGTCGAAGCTGTCACCCTCGGCATGAAAGCGAAGGTGACTGCCGGTTTCCATCGCCGAAAGGATCGGCGCGAAGTATTGCTCCGGATGAGACAGGTTCATTTCGTCGAGTATCGCGACGTAAGGTCGCGCTGGATCGCTGCTGGCCCGAAGCAGGAATGTCAGAAAGGCAGTCGGTGTATAGCTGGCTTCCTTCAGTGGGCTCACGTATCCGAGAAGGGGGGCCGGGTCGTACCACGCCGGCTGGACGGCCTCTACATGGACACGGGACGACGGGATATCTGCGCTAGTCCCGGTCAGAGCTTCCGCGTACTGCTTCGCGAGGCGAGTCTTTCCTGACCCGGAGATCCCCGTGAGCACTGCAAAATGCCGGATGCTCGGAGACCACAGGCCCAGATGAAGGCGCTCGACCGTTCCCTTCGGATAGCCGTCGGCCGCTGCCATCGATGAGACAATGTTTGCAAGCGCCGGGAGCGTTGGCCCATTGTCAGCGTCGTGCGATGCACTCGGCAGCACTGATGGAATCGTCTCAAAATCTTCAGCCAGGAACTCCGGAGTCCAGTGAATGCCAGCGGCCCATTCAATGCCGGCTGGGGTCAGCGCCAAAATTCCTTCGGAAGACTGCTCTATCGCTTTAAAGCTCTGGAGCCAGTTTAACAGCGCGTTTGGAACGAACGTCGACGTCCAGCCAGAGCACACTTTCTGTAGCAGCGTTATCAGCTCCACGCGAGTTTCGGGACCATTCTCGAGAGCTTTCAAGATGTGATCGACGCCCAGAATCCGCGTCATCAGCCAGGGACCTAGTTCTGATGGGTCTCCAGTCTCCAGCACCGCCTCACCTTGAGGGGTGAGCCGATACCGGTCGCCATCCTGTCGGATCACCGCAAGCTCACCGCGGAGGATGTTTACGATCACTCGAAGTGTGCTTTCCTTGTGGTCCGGATTCGCTGCCCGGAGATAGTCCAAAAGTTCCTCGCGCGACACGCCCTCCTTGACGAACTCCAGGATTGTCAGCAGCGTCGTGAAATAGCCCTTGACCGAAGTCATGCCGCGGCGGCGTCGCGCGGCCGGCAGGGGGACCAATTTCTCGTCACCAGCGATCGGACCTGGCGTGGTCACACGCTCGTCAGGGGGCGTTTCGGAATCGATCGCTTCGTATAAGTACCATGGCAATTCCATTCGCCATGCTGAGTTGCCGCCTTGCAGATCATCGGCACCTAACGCCTCGGCGATGCGGCCTCGCACGAAGAGGTGCCATAACACGGGATTCGGGGTCGTAGACCCCCCCATCCGACTATAGAGCTGCCGAAGCTTGTGGCCGTGAGCCACCGTCGTGAAGTCGCTGGGGAAGAAGGCAGCCAAGACCCGGAAGATCTTCAGACGCGGCGTCCTGGCGATGGGATAGGCCTTCAGCCTTTCAACCAGGTTCTCGTAAAGTGCAGTGAGCGCTCCGGAACGCTCCTGGGTATTCGCTGGCAACGACGCGACCGACTCATGGGCTAACCATCGCCGAAACGCTTCGTCTTGTAGTGCTGCGGCTACGGTGATGTTCCCTTGACCTGTATTCGAAACAGGGTTTTGGTCCCACAAGCGCTCCTGAAACGCCAGGGTCGCTCTGGTCGACTCGTCGGCGGCAGCAACCCACGCCAGGAAGTTCTGGAGTTCCTTCGTCCAGCGCTGTGCCTCATCCGTCGAACGCTTTGTGTTCTCTATCCGTAGACACGCGGCACGGAGACCCTCAAGCGAGGCCAGATCGATCTTGGTCACAGTAACGCCCTCTCGATCCGTTCACAGCCAGCAGAATTCAATTCCACCTTGACGCCGATACCCGCCACGGGAGCACACGCCACCGGTTCCTCTACATTCGGGGCCACGAGGCCGGACTTCTTGTCGCTCTGGTCAATCGTGATGCAGGGCCACCCATCGTTGCAATCATCGACTCCGGCGATATTGCACTTTGCCATTGCGAGTCAGCCGCGAACCGCCAGGGTCTTCATCGCATCCAGAACAACTCGCATTGCGACGCAGTCGTCTTCGTTGTAGTCCAGTAGTCGCTGCTTCAACGCCGGCTCCCCCGTCTTCGCCCAGCGATCAAACCACTCGATCGACGAGGCACCCGATGGGTCCGTATCCCGCCACTTGAACCCGCAGAACTTGGCGAGCGACTTCACCGAGAAATCCATTGTCGGCCATTCGGAGCCGGGTCGCGCCGCGCGCTCATACAGATCGAATGCCTTGTCGGGGGCATAGAGCGCCTCGATCTCCTCGGCAGTTGCGACATCCGGATAGCGCTGCTGCAGCTTGCGGAAGTTCGTTCGCTCGTAGGGCGAGTAGTGGATGACGACCGCCGTCGGATACTGCCTGAACACCGCCATCGCGTCCGCGAAGGCCTTCTTCTCGGCCTCACTGGTTGGCGCGGCGGCAAAGATCCCGATGAAGCGCTCAGTGCTCGTGTCGCCGCTCTCGCGGATCACGAAACCGTGCAGGTAGACGAGATCCCGCATCGGGTCGGTCTCGATGTCGAAGAAGAGCTCGACCGGCGCGGTCGGCCAGGCAACCGGATGCGTCAGGTAGGGCTTCGGACCTGGGTCCATCGCGAGCTGTGCTCTTCGTTGGAACTTCCGCAACCGATCCGCGCCGACCCCTTTGAAGTCGGTCTTGCCCTTGTGAATGTGGCGAGTGACGTCGGCAGCCGCGAGATCCGCAACGGTCGGGAACTGGTCGATCAGCGCATCCCGTATGGCCCGGCCCAGCCAAGGCAATAATGTGAGGTCATTGCTCGCCTTGATCTCGGCAAGACAGGTAGAGCGCCAGACGCATTGCTTGCACTTCGAGGACGCGGCTGGCCGGGTGGTCCGGGACCGATCGAGCGTGCCGGATACCTCGAGGCGTGCCTGCTGGTAGATCTCGCCGATGCTCGGGGTCCGGGGCCCGAGCGGGGCATCCAGGTCGTAGCGTAGTTCGTCGCCGTGGACGTCCCAGATGTAGCCGTACCGGCCGGCCGACACCCCGAGACGCTCGAGCAGGTCCGTATAGAGCGCGATCTGGACGCCGTAGGTCTTCTTCGGCTTGCCGTCCTCACCGGCATCCTCGTCGCCGCCCTCCTCGCCGGCCCCGGACTTGATGTCGATCGCGGCGTACCCCTCCCCTTCCCTGCGCAAGAGGTCCGGTTCGCCGCGGAGTTCGTCGACCGTCAGTCGGCCGTTGTAGATCAGGGTCTCGCCGCGAGTGATCGCCTCGCGTGTCGCCGCTTCCTTCTCGTCGCCCTGAAGCCCGGATAGATCGAGGAACGCCAGCCCAATGCCGCTGATGACCTCCTTCTCGTAGATCGAGCCCCGCTCCCAGAGGAGTTCCACGAACGGGCTCACGGGATCACGGCGCGCCGGATCCTCGAATGCGTCCATCGCCACCCGATGGGGGCAAGTCAGATGGCTGTAGAGCTGACTGGCCGTGATCCGTCGTTCCATGACAATCTCTGTCGGGTAAAGCGGTCTCGCGTGAATACTGAGAACTGCGGCCAGCCGCTATCGTCGCGACCGCCGACGGCCCGCCCGCCTCTGCGATGACGGCGGCCAGTCATCATCGTCGTCATCTGCACTCGCAACCCGGTACCCCGCGAGATTCTGCTTCAGAATCCGGACATCCCGAAACCGCACGAGGTCCACCTCGATCGCTCGGATCCCGTCCTTGAGGTCACGGATATCTACCTCGAGCGCACGTGCGACGGCATCCGGCGTGACCCCCCGCGGCCCGACGTCGCCCAGCGACAGAGCGAACGGCTGCACGAGCGCGAGGAGCTCCTCCTGCAGCCGGTCGGCGCGCTCTTCGAGGACGTGAACGTAGTGACGCAAGCGATCCTCGTCGAGGCCCATAAGCGTCCCGTCGTCGATCTGCTCGACTCGGATCTGCAGCTCGAGCAGCTGCAGAAGATCGCGCTCGGCGTAGGCCTGGTTGAGCTCCTTCATGAGCTCGGTCTTGCGTGCCCGTTCCGTCACGTCGTGCTCCCGGTCGGGATGCAGCGCACTTGCGAGTTTGCGGAAGATGTCCCGCAGCGCCCGTGTGCCGCCCGCCGCAACTTCGGTCTGAGCGGTCGCGCGCGCGTCGGCCTTCGCAGACTTCCGTCGCGGCTTCGAGGCCGGCGGCGGATCGGCGTGTGCCGCGCGAACCTGCTCGTCGATCCAGTCGGCCAGGTCCTCGGGAGAATCACCGCCCTCGTAGTCGTCGACATCGATCCCGAGCGCCTCGGCTGCGACAGCCCGCATCGCCTCGACCCGCTGCTGCTGCGCGTCCGCGAAACTGAAATCGGCGTACTTGTCATACAGCACGACGAGCGCCGGATCCTCCGCTTCTGCGAGCAATCCCGACAGCAGGGCGTCGAGGATGTCCCGCACCTTGGCGCGGTGCCGCTGGCCGAGTTCGCCGCTGTCCATGATGCGATCGAGCAGCTCGACCAGCGCGATCCGCCGCTCGCGCATGCGGGCCGCGAGCGGCTGATATTCCCCGGCCAGCCGCCGCTGATAGGTTTCGCGATAGGCCTGCCAATGGGCGATCGCCTCGCGCTGTGCGTTGATCTGCTCCACCAGACGGTTAAAGCGCTTCTGGGTTTTCGTGAGCTTCTTCGCGCCGCCGGGGACACCGATGGTCGGCGTCTGGCCCAGCGATGCTTCATCTTGAAAGAGTGAATTCGGCTTCACGACTCACCTGATAAATGCGCAACCCGGCGACCGGCCCTGGCCAGCTCGAATCCGGACCCCGGGGCCGATCCTTTCCAATGTACGGTTCGAGTCATGCCCGTACCCCGAGGGGTCCGACAGCGTCGACGAGAACCCGACCGCGCGCCGCGCGGTCACCCGGATCGTTTCGTCGCACCACAACACTCCCCTCAATCACAATGATTGGCAGCATGTAGCGCGCTAAGGACTCGGGGAAGTCCCACTCACGGACGCGCCCGGATCCGTTCTGGGTGCAAGTCAGGGAGATGGGTCGATCGAGAGATTCATCTTGCGCAGCAGAGCCTGGAACCGTGGCTCGCCAGCCAGGTTGCTGAAGAACGGATCCCCTTTCACGCACCAGAGATCCTCGTCGCGCTGTTCATACGCACGATCGAGCCACTGCAGCGCCTGCTCGACTTCCCCTCGATAGGCGTGCACGCGGGCGATCTCCGACGCCCACACACTGGCGTTGTGCTCCGTCGCAGCGGCTAGCATCTGATCGGATTCCTTTCGCTTGCCCATCGCGAAGTACGCCATCGCACTTCCCTCGAGCTGGCCATCATCGCGCGTCTCCTGCGCAAACGCGGCCAGCGCCTCGGCATATCGCTTCTGCAGCAGAAGGCTCTTGCCGAGCCACGCACGGAGGTTGCCGGCACGTGGCGCGATCTGCAGCGCGGTTGTCAATTCTCGCTCGGCATCTGCGTAGCGACCGGACGGAATGTCGATGAAGCCGGCTTTGAGCTCGTGGACCATGTAGTTCAGGGGATCGAGCGCCAGGGCTTCCTTTGCTAATGCACGCGCCTTCTCCCAATCACCCAACGCAGCGGCCAAGTATGCCGCACCGCGCACGCCTTCGGACTCTCGGGGCGCTAGCGCAAACGCGCTGTCGAGATCCTTGCGCGTTCCCTCCCAGTCCCAGTCGTATACGCGCCGAACGTCGGCTCTCACGAGATAGGCGCGCGCGTTCTTGGGATCGAGCGTCAGCGCAAGCTCCGTGGCCTCCCGGGCATGGGCAAAGGCCGCTCGGGGAGGCTGCCACGCCTCGTGACCGATCCAGACATAGGCTTGCCCTAAGCCGATGGCCGCCTGGACAAATTTCGGATCCAGAGTCAGCGCCTGCTGAAAATATGCGACCGCATCTGAGGACGATGCCTCCGACCCTTGGCTCAACGCCTGCAGTCCACGCAGATAGAAGTCGTAGACCTTCGCTGAAGACTGCCCGCGTCGGGGATCCGCCTGTATATCGAGGGAGATCTGCAGGGCGCGGGCGAGGCCTGCAGCGATTGTGTCCTGCATGGGTCCCACATCGACGATACCGACGTCGAAGGTGTCGGACCAGAGAAGTGAGCCGTCGCCCGCACCGAGCATCTCGGCGCTGACCTTCACTCGATCGCCGTCGTGGCGGACGGTGCCCTCCAGTAAGTAGGTCGCACCGAGCGCCTTGCCGATCGCCTTCGCATCGGCGTTGCGGGTATCGTACTGGAACGACGAGCTTCGGCCGATCACCTTGAGTCCCGGGATCTTCGCCAGGCGCCCGAGCACTTCCTGGGCGATGCCACGGGCGAAGTACTTCTGGTCCTGCTGCGGGCTGATGTCCTCGAACGGCAGTACCGCGATCGACTGCGGATCCGCACGCTCGACCGTGGGCGCGACGGCCGACGGTCGCCGCACTTCGTGGTTCGCCACGAATCGCCAGCCGAACATCCCGGCAACCAGAACGGCGGCAACTGCGAGGAGCGACGTGACGAGGCGCCTGCTGGAGCGGGCTCGGTCCTCGTCAACTCGCGGCCGCGCGGGTCCCTCTTGTGCCGGACCCGGTGTCGATTCATTCGCGCCAATCATTGAGCGAACAGCCGTCGCGAGAGCCTCGACGACCGTCGGCGTGACCCCTCCGCTCGCGTCCAGCCAGTGCGAGCTGTTCAGGAAATATTCGAAGTCCGGTGTGAGCGAGGCCTGGTCTATGCGCACGGAAACGATGGGGTGCCGCTTCGATGTGCAGCGCTCGATTTCTCGGAGAACGTGCGGCGATGCCACGGCGTTTGCCGAAAGGACCAACACCGTGACCCGGCTCCCGTCGATGCCACGAACAATCTCGGCCGCATAGGATGCACCGGGCGTAACGTCCCGAGGCGCGAGCCAGCACACCAGGCCCACAGCCTCGAGTGACGAGACGAGCGACGTTGTCGCGGCCGCATCGGCGGACGCGTAGCTCACGAATACCGGTCGCGAGATTGCTGCTTCTGTCATTGCAGTGGATCCACGACGAGCTTCATCCGGCGTAGGAAGGAAGTGAACTCCGGACTAGTTCCGAGTGGTGTCTGTGTAAGCTCCACGTTCGCGTAGAACAGGAAGGGATCCTTCTCGGCGCGCGCCTGTTCGAGCCAGTGCAGGGCGTCGCCCGCCTGTCCACGATACGCGTAGGCCTGCGCAATCATGTAGGCACTGCCGCGGGTCTCGCGACCGAGCAGGCGATTTAGCGCCGCGTCCGAATCGGTGTGCCGCCCAAGCGCGTGGTAGGCCGCGACCAGTCCCAACTGCTTGCCAATCTCCACCGGTTCCTGATTCATCTCGGCGAGTGCCGCCGAGCCTTCGCCGCGAGCGATGCGCACGAGCCCGATGGAGACGTGCGCCCAGGGAAAGGTCGGATGAATGTCCAAAACACGGCGATACGCAGCTTCGGCTTCGGAATTGCGGCCAAGGCGATACTGCAGTTCTCCGAGAGCGAAGAAGTTCTTTGGATCAAGGGGATCCTGTGCGATCGCTAGATTGATCTGCCGTAGCGCATCATCCCAGCGCCCGAGTGCGATTGACAGAAGTGCCTCGGTGTCGAGTGCGCCGCCCTCACCCGGCACTCGCAAGGAAGCCTGCCGAAGCTCCTTCGCGGCCGCATCCCAATCCCAATCGTAGATGATGTGGATGCGCGCCAGGACGTTGTGAGCAAGGGCATTTTTGGCATCGAGCGAGATAGCGGCGTCCGCTGCCTGCCGGGCCTGTTCGAAGGCCTTGTTGGATGGCAGATAGCCAGCTTCTCCCTCGCGGACGTACATCATCGCGAGTTGCGAAGCGACGGCAGTTGACGTCGGATCTCGTTCAAGTGCCTGCTTGAGCAAGAGTATCGCCTCATCGAGTCCGGCACTGTCCCAGCGATCGCCCGCATGCCGCGCTCGTAGCATGAGATCGTACGCTGCAGCATCCTTTAACGCCCCACGAGAGCCGAGATATGCGGCATCAACGCTAAGTTGCATTTCGCGAGCGACAGCTGCCGCGATCGCATCCTGTAAGCGCAGCACGTCATCGTAACGACGATCGTAGGTTTCGGACCACTCATGCGCGCCGCTGCGCGTGTCGATCAGCTGCGCCGTAATTCGCACCTGGTCTCCCGAGCGGCGAACACTTCCTTCGAGAACATAGGCGGCGTTCAGCTTCGCGCCGATTGCGCGAAGGTCCTCGTTCTTCCCCTTGAACTGAAAGGAGGAGGTCCGGCCTATGACGGTCAGACCCGGGACCTTGGCAAGGAGGTCGAGGATCTCTTCCGCCATGCCATCGCCAAGGTATTCCTGGTCCTTCCGCTCGCTCATGTCAGTGAAAGGAAGGACCGCGATGGACTTTGTCGCCGCCTGCGCCACTGCGGACGACGATGGCGAATGTCCTGGAGATCCGCTCGGAAGTACGAACTTCCACCCGAGGAATCCTGCCAGAGCGAGCGCCGCACTGGCGGCCAGCGCGATCCGCATGCGCTTCCCGGCGTCCGCCCGGGCCGGCAGGACGGCGATCGCGGCGACCGGCTCCGAAGCCTGCCGGATCGCCTGCAGCAGTCTCGCGTGCGCGGCAGGCTCGCCTTGCGCAAGGTCTACCCATTGCGATTCGCTCAGGAAGTATTCAAGCGCCGGAGTCAGCGGCGCCGAATCGAGCCGAAGCGCGAGGAAGCGCCGGCCCTTCGAGCCCGCCCGCTCGACTTCCCGTCCGACGTGGGCGGATGCGATCGAGTGTGCCGACAGCAGGACCAGGAAGACCGGCGACTCTGAGATTGCACGGACGATCGCGTCCGCATACTGGGCTCCCGCGACGACGTCGCGAGGTGCGAGCCAGCAGCGGATCCCGTGCAGTTCAAGGGCGGTGACGAACCGCAACGCTGTTTCACCATCAGCCGATGCGTGGCTCACGAAAACCCGCGGCGCGTCCCGCGCCTGCGTGCCCTTCGCCGGGTCGTCCCTGTCGGTCGCGGTCATCGCGAACGTCCTCCTGACCAGAGGAAGTATACGGGCGGGCAATTCCGGCTTTGCCAGATTCGGTTTACCGTAGGGGCGAGGGTCAGCCTTGTCCCGCCGCGGCGAGGTAAAACGTCATGCCGCGTGGCGGGCGCCATGGTCGAACCCGGCTTTTCGCCAGCAATCGGACGGTCATTAGCTTTGCTATACGAATTCAGGGGTGCGACTTGCGCTGCCAGTCGCTCGTGAGGCGAGCTTCGGGACGCGTGGTAA
Organism: uncultured Acidobacteriia bacterium; assembly: GCA_903909435.1. Classification (GTDB taxonomy): domain Bacteria; phylum Acidobacteriota; class Terriglobia; order Bryobacterales; family Bryobacteraceae; genus CAIVVT01. The sequence continues at coordinate 23,372 of CAIVVT010000017.1, forward strand.
TGAGCAATTCCTGATCGGGGCGGACTCAGGCGGCCTCGACGAGGATCCGACCCGGCGAGGTGTTCTTGCGCCGCGCGGTGACGCGGATTTCGACGTCACGCCCGAGCGCCGTCAAAAACGTCATCAGGCGCTCGACCGAGAACCCCTCGAGTTTGTAGCGCCGCAGCGCCGACACCTTCGGCTGATTGATCCCGAGCACCTTGGCAGCCGCGACCTGGGAGAGTTGCCGGTCGTCGAGCGCTCGCACGATCTCGAGCGCGAGCCGCACCTTGGTGTCGAGCTCGACGCTATAGGGCAGGCCGAGATCGGCAAAGACGTTGCCCGAGCTCGCCTCGATCTCGACGCTATTCTTTCGAGCTGCCATATCGCCTCTCATAGTCGGCACGCGCCGCTTTCAGTCGTTCGTGCACCAGGTCCACATCCGTCTTCGCGGTCCGGATGCCGCTCGGCGATTTCTTCTGGAAGCAGTGCAGGACGTAGACGGCCTTCGCAAAGCGGACGGTGTAGACCGCCCTAAAGGTATCATCGACGAAATCCGTCACTACCTCGAAGACGCCCGACCCCTCGCCCTTCCAAGGCTTGGCATCTCCGGCCGTCGCGCCGTGCTGCGCGACGCTGAGCGCCACACCGACTTTGCGTCGCACGCCTTCCGGCATCGCGAGGAGATCTCGCTTGCTGGACGCCACCCACCAGAGCGGCTTCTCGCCAGGCGGCGGTCGGGGCCTCATCGATTATCCCAGAACAGGGATACCCGCGCCAGCGTTGGCTGACTGCCTTCGTCGTGCCCATCGGCGGACCGGACCACTCTCATTTCTCCATCACTCACAAGAATATTGCGTTCTCATGGAGAACTGTCATATTATGAGAGAAGTCACTATCTATGGACAGTCCATCCGAATGGCCACGCCCTCTCCGATGATGCCCATGTCCC
>CAIVVT010000018.1 GCA_903909435.1 uncultured Acidobacteriia bacterium
TCACCGCGCGGCTCCTTGCCGGATCTCCCGAGTACAACACCCTCGTCAATCAGACCACCGGCACGGCGACGCTCAGCGTCCAGCACGACGCCAACAATTCGGTGACCTTCACGTTCCCGCAGATGGCCTTCCAAGTGGCCGAGAACGCCGAGGCCGATGGCATCGTGGCCGTGACCGTCACCGGCGCGCCACAGTACAGCAACGCCCAAAACACGGTGATGTCCGCGACCTGCCTCTGCGGCGTGACGGGCATTGCGCAATAGGAGACCGCAGATCGATGCCCGGCAAGACACAGTCCTACTCCGATGCGGTGCTCAACGTGCTGCGCGGCACGGGAATCGCAAGCGTGTCGCCATACTTGGGCCTCTTCTCCGCCGCGCCTGCCGACGATGGTTCCGCTGGTACCGAACTCGTGGGCAACGGCTACGCCCGTCAGAGTGTCGCCTTCGGCTCCCCCGTCAGCGACACGGGCAACATGCGCAAGATCTCGAACACGAACACCATCCAATTCGGGCCGGCCACCGCCGATTGGTCCCAAGCCGTTGCGTTCGGAATCTTCGACGCGCAAAACAACGGCAGCCTGCTGTATTGGAACACGCTCCCGACGCCTAAGACTGTCCAGCAGGGCGATTTCGGCCAGTTCGCGCCGGGGTCGCTCGTCGTCGAGGAAGACTAACTCGTGCCCGACAACATTCCAATCAGTCCCGGCCAGGGCGCGGTCGTCGCCACCGACCAGGATCCGGTCACCGGTGTCCACTATCAGCGCGTGAAGCTGATGGACGGTACGGAAGGCTCTTCCGACCCGATTGCCTCGGACGGTGATAGCAGACTGCAGGTACGCACCGCCGATGAAGACCTCCTCAAGGGCAACGGTGGCTCCGTTCAGATCACCAACGATCAGACGCAACCCGTCCCTGTCCAGCTTGACCGATATGGAAGGTCGCTCTCGGGCAACGCGGTTCCCGTGGTGCTGGCCGTCGACCATGACCCCGTCCCGGTGACGTCGGCGAATCTGCCCCTGGCGGGCGGCGCGCTCGGAGCCAACGGCGCCATCTTCGGGCCTGTGCCGCTAGTGGGCTGCAACGGCGTCCTGGTTCAGATTTCCGGGACCTATAGCTTGAGCATCATCTTCGAGGCCACCGTACTCGACCCGACGATGGGACCATGGGTGACCGTTAACGGAACGAGGACCAGTACCGGGCAGATCGACACCAATCCCGCCATCAACTCGATCAATGCAGCGTGGGACTTCTTCCTGGCTGGGTTCGCCTATTTCCGCGCCCGGATTACGGCGTTCACCTCCGGCCTTGCCCAGTTGCAGGTGGCGAGGTACACGAATGCGCAGGACCCGACGCCCTCAGTCGTGGCCCAAGGCGTAGCGGCCACTGGTTCAGCAATTACTGGAAATCCCGTGCTGGTTGGCGGGTCGGACGGTGCGAACGCCCGCAATCTCTTGACCGATGCCAGTGGTCGCGCCACTGTTATCGGTGGTGCAGCCGTGGGAGCGGCGGTGGCCGGGAATCCCGTTTTCGTTGCGGGCGCCGACGGCACCTCCAACGCCTACGCCCGGCAGGCCACGGTGACGCTGCCGAACACCGCGCTCAACGGGCAGACCACGAACCAGCCCACCGTTATCCTGATCGGTGGCGCCGACGGAGTGTACACGGTCAGCCCGTCGCAGGCTGCCCCGAACCTGAATCTGGTGGGAACCGCGAGAGCCCTTCTCACCGACAACAACGGGGTCCTTCAGGTCAACGATTCGTCCATCGCGCTGCTCCGGCAGGAGATCCGCGAAACGAACGCAATGCTGCTCTTGATCCTGCAGACACTCGCCGGCAATGACATGGTCACCGGCAAGGACGGCCTGATGCCTCACCCGTTACCCGTCCA
>CAIVVT010000019.1 GCA_903909435.1 uncultured Acidobacteriia bacterium
GTGCAATGAGGGTGGAAAAAGAAGCGACTGGTTCAGATCGTCGGCGCGGAAGCTCTTACCCATAAATACATCTTAAAAGAGACTCAGAAAGAGCCGCCCCATGCGAGGACGGCTCTTTCTATCCCCGACAGGCTGCTAGGCCGATGGTGTCAGTAAAGCTGTCCACGGAACTGATGGCGACATTGACCGTGGTGCTGTGCGTGGTCACCACCGTGACGGATGCGGGCGTAACCACCAGGTTGAAGCCCGCGGCGGGCGTTGAGACAGCGACAACGGCAGAGGTCGACGGGCTGTGAATCGGGTCCCCGCTGTAAGTGGCCACAATGTTGTACTTCCCGGTAGGCAGGTCAGGCGTGAGTGTCGCCACGCCGCTGGCATCCAGGGGAACTACGCCAACCACGGTGTTGCCGTTGCTGAAAGTGACCGAGCCGGTGGGGATGGGTAAGGTGACGCCCAGGCCAACGGTGGGGTTGTTCAGCACGGCAGCCACCAGAATCAACTGCGGTGTGGCGCCGGTGGTGGTGGAGGCCGCCAGGTCAGTCACCGTGGGAATGGTGCCCACCTGCTGCGTAACCGCATTGGACGTATTGGAGGCGTCGTTGGCGTCCCCGGAGTAGGTTGCGGTGATGACATGGGAGCCGGCCGTGAGGCTCGAATAGGTCAGCGTGGCGGTGCCTGTGCCATCCAGCGTCCCGGTACCAATGGCTGTCCCGTCCGAGAGGAAGGTCACGGTGCCGGTGGGCGTCCCGCCATTCCCGGTGACTTTGGCGGTAAACGTGACCGGCGTGAGGACAACGGAGGGGCTGCCCGATGTGGTCAGAAGGGTTTGGGTGGTGGCCTGGACTACGTTCAAATTGAGTGTGCCTGAACTGATGTTGTCGTTGGCGTCCCCGCTGTAGGTCGCAATGACGATGTGTGGGCCCAGCGGAAGGTTGACGCTGATCACAGCCTGCCCGGATGGGCTGAGTGCTGTTGGGGGAGCCAGTATGTTTCCATTCTCGGTAAACGTCACAGTGCCGGTGATCGCTCCCAGCCCGGCCACTACTTGCACGGTGGCTGTCAGCACTACCGGCTTCCCCGCGATTCCAATAGTGGGCGCGGAGACGAGCGTGGTCGAGGTTTGCGTCTTGTTGACCACTTCGGAGACGGGTGGGGAGAGGGCAGGTGTGTTGTTTACGTCGCCGACATAGCTGGCCGTAATTGGGTGTGTGCCCGCCGTCAGAGCGGACGTGGTGAAGGTCGCAATCCCGTTAGGGGCAAGTGGGCCCTTCCCAATCTGCGTGGGTCCATCAAGGAAGGCGATGCTACCTGTCGGTGCAATCGGCCCGGTGGTCGTCAGGGTGGCTGATAGGGTCACTGGCAGCCCATAGGTGGACGGATTGGGATTCGGAAGAGGGAGAAGCACCAGGCTGGTCTGCGCTTGGACATCCTGCTGGACCGTATTCGACGTGCTGCCCAGAATATGGTCGGGGTTGTCCGCACCCCAGGTCGCCGTGATGGCGTGGATTCCCACCGTCAGATTGGAGACCGGGATGGACGCGACGCCGGCCGCGTTCAAGATGACGGTGCCGAGGGTGGCGCCGGTTGTGCCGTCTGTGAAGATCATCTGACCTTCATCAGGCGCTACGCCTCCCCCGCCGAGGATGGTGACCGTCCCGGTGAACGTCACGCTCTGGCCAAGCGTGGATGGATTCACGCTGGACACGAGGACGGTCTTCGAGACTTCGTTTACAACCTGGGTAAGGCTCCCGGAACTGGGCAGGAAATTCGCGTTGGCTGCGCTGACGAACGACGCGGTAATCACGTGATCGCTCACCGCCAGCGTGGAGATGCTGTAGGCCGCCACTCCTGTCGCGTCCAGGGTCACCGTCTTCAGAATTGTGCCGCCGTCGTCAAACGTGATGGTGCCCGCAGGAATGCCCGCCGTGGCCCCGGAGGTCACCGTGGCGGTGAAAACCACGGTCTGCCCAAAGACGGACGGATTGATGCTGGACTTGAGAACCGTAGTCGTCGAGTTCACCGGCGTCGCGGTTCCAGCCAGGATGATGTCGAGTGGAAAGTTAGCCTTATCCTGCGGATAGCCGTCGCCATTGCCTTCCACATCGATTTCGCCAAAGGTCGGCAACTGAGCGACTCCAGGCGGAAAGGTGATAGCAAGGGAGGGAGCAAAGATGACGCCTACGGCACAGTTGGCATCGGCGGGCAGCGGATTTTTCAGGCTGCAAGTGGTGGTGGCCGGGTCCCAGGCGGCATTGGAAACAGGAGGGAAATTTGTCAGATCGAGCGGCGCTGTACCGTCGTTCTCGACGGTCTGTTGTTGGGGAAGAGACTGCATCCCCTGGCGGACCGGTGTCTTGGTGAAGTTCAGAACAGCCTTGTCGCTCTCGATCTCCTGCAAGAGCATGTAGAAGTAGTCGGCGTAATAGAGATTGCCGTTTCCGTCGAGCAGCAGCCCGATGGGCGCAAAGATCGGTACGCCTGCCAGTTGGCCGGCAGGACCAGGACTGAGCGCACTGCCCCCGCCGTTGACCACCAGGGTTGAAATAACGCCGGTCCCGGCGTTCACCTTGCGGATGGCATTGTTCTGGGTGTCCGCGATATACACATTTCCGGCAGCATCCACCACTACGCCCCACGGGGAGTTGAGGGTGGCGAGCGTCGCCGGCCCGTTGTCGCCGGTATACGCCGGCGCCCCTGTTCCCGCGAAGGTGGTGATGATGCTGGTGGGGGTCAGAACGCCATTGACCGCCGTAACCTTGCGGATGCGGTTGTTGGCCGAGTCCGCGATGTACATGTCGCCTTGCGGGTCAAATGCTACCGCGAAAGGTTGGCCAAGGCCTGCCGCATTCGCCGGTCCCCCGTCTCCGGAAAAGGTTCCCGTTCCAAGGCCCCCAGCCTTCTCCAATCCGTTACCGGCAACGGTGGTGATGAAGCCTGTGACCGCATCCACCCGTCTGATCAGTTGGTTGAAGGTGTCGGCGATGAATAGATTTCCGAATTGGTCTACGACCACCGACTGCGGCTGATTGAGCCGGGCCGCGGTGGCTGGTCCATTGTCGCCGCTGTTGCCCTGGAGCAGGCTGCCGGCAACCGTGGTGATGATCCCCGTGAATGCGTCCACCCGGCGGATTTCGTTGTTGCCGGTATCGGCAATGAAGAGATTGCCGGCGCCGTCCAGGGCCACCCCGGAGGGGGAACTGAGCGCAGCCTTGAGAGCCGGGCCCCCATCGCCATATTCGTCCGCGGCGCCCACGCCGGCCACGGTCGAGATGATGCCCGCGGTCGCCGGCGGGACCGGAGGCGCAACCTTGCGGATGCGGTTGTGATTGGGCCCGCTGTCCGCTATATATAGGTTGCCCGCGCCGTCCAGCGCCACCCCGGAAGGCTCGTCCAGGTTCGACAAAGTAGCGAGAATATTGTCCTCCGCCGGACCGAAACTGCGATAAACGCCGGCAACCGTGATCACGTTGCCCGGAACCAGCACCCCCAGCCCCCCCGTGCCGGTGCCTGACAGGTAACTCATGCCCAGCACAAGATTGTTCACGTCCAGCAGCACCACGGCGCCCACCCGCAAGCCGGGAGAGGCCGGCGTGAATGTGACCGATTCAGTGCAGGTTCCTCCCGCTGCCAGGGTTACCGTTGGCGCACAGGTGGACCCGCTGCCCGGAGCAAAATCCAGGCCGCTTGCGCCGCTTGTCAACACCTTGACCTGGTTAACCGTGCCGGCCGTCGTCGCCGAGACCGTGACCGTCTGTGGCGCGGTTGTGACTCCCACAGGCTGGGGCGCGCTGAATACGCCCTGCGCCCAGGCGCCTGAACTGGCCAGAAGCAGAATCGCCAGCGCCCTCAGGCCCCTGTGCTTCCATCTGAAGAACCCTGGCTCGCGCGGCGTGAGGTCCCCAACTGGCCCTGACAGGCAAGGTTCGGAGGCGTTGGCCTCTTCAATAGACGGCACGGACCTGGTGCTTGCCCGTTTGATGAAATGAAAGGACAGTGCGGGAATCAGGCTCATTGGGGGGGACTCCGTATGGCTTTCAGAATTCAATTGCATGTGTTGAACAGGTTGCGACAGGTCTATGCTTCAGCGCAAAAGTACCTAGTTGACTGATTACTGATAGGTTTGGGACCGCCGAACGTCATTTGCGTGAAGTATACGCCGCCGGGGCTGAGGGAGGGGAAGGTAATTTGCCGATTGGGTTACCGTTTTGGGAGCGGATCAACAATTACGCAAAGGATCGGAAATCGGGGCAATGGACCAGCAATACCACAATCCGCCGATCGACCGGGAGGCCTGAAGTTGATCTTCGGCGTCGCGGTCCGCTGCCTGGTTCCCCTGGGTTTCAACTCGAATCAGCCTCCCATAACGGGAAATGACAGCTAAGAATTCGGTCACCCGGAAGGGAGCCAAACGTTTTGGCATGGGAAGAAACCATCCGTTGAAGCGTGCGGCGTCTCCACGTCCAGCCTGCAAAAGCTCCTCATTCTCAGCGTCAGCTTCAGGCCCTGCTAGAAGCCCGCAGGGAGGGTCACTGACGGTGTGTGATTTAGGTCACGTGTGTGTGCAAAGTTTTGCATATTAACAAGTTACGTTCGTTTGTGTAAAATGATTACTTGAGATTGCTTAAGAAATCGCAAATGAAATAATGGTAATCAAGTTAAGCCGATATGGAAGCACAAGCACCAAGGATTCTTGGATGCTTCTCAACTTAGAAAGGGAGTATATGGCCTCGTCCGTTCAAAGCAGAAAAGCAATTCCTCATACGTCTTATTGCTTCGTACTCCTCGCAGCAGCCCTCCTGGCGCTCATGCTGGGTTTAGGCGCGCCTGCTCCCGCCGTTGCTTCCCCGGTGGTGGTGAAGCAGAGTTTCACACTTTCTCCATCGGTCGGTGCGTTTACCCTCCTGGTCGGCGGCTCCAGCGGCATCACCGTCATCAACGTGAACGACCAGAACGGGTTCAGCGGCAGTGTGAGCATGGCTGTGTCAGGGGTTCCGGGCGGAGTGACCGCGGTATTGGCCTCCCCCAATACTCCTTATAAGAGCGCCCTGACGCTCACGCCCACCAGTGCCGCCGTTCCTGGAACCTACACCGTGCTGGTCACCGGGACCTCGGGAACACTGACCAGCAGCACCACCGTCGCCGTCACCATTCCAAAGCCGAGTTTTACACTCGCCTCGTCGGCCAGCGCTCTCACGGCTCTGGTGGGCGGCAGCTCCGTGAGCAGTTCCATCTCCGTTTTGAACGCGGTCGGCCTGAGCAGCAACGCCGTCAATGTGTCTGCATCCGGCGTGCCCGCGGGCGTGGCTGCAAGATTCAACTGGCCCGTGGCTGCGGTGGGCGCGCCGGTGACGCTCACCCTGACGCCAAGCGCATCGGCCCTTCCTGGAACCTATTCGGTCAAAATCAGCGGAACCTCTGGAACAGCGAGCAGCGCGGCAACCATCGCATTGACGATCCCTCAACCAAGCTTCTCGCTGACCGCATCGGCCAGCTCTCTGACCCTGCTCCTGGGACAAAATGGCTGGAACCTCCCGGTCAACATCAGTGCGGTCAACCTGGTTGGTCTTGCCGGCAATGTTGGTTTTTCTGTATCCGGACTGCCGGCAAATGTTACTTCGGCATTCACCACCATCAACGTGACATCGCAGGCGCTTACATTTAAGGTGGGGACCACGGCGACGCCGGGTACGTATCCCATCAAGGTGACGGGAACCTCGGGGACAACCACAAGCAGCGTGACATTTTCCCTGATCATTCCCGCCGCAAGCTTCACGCTTTCCTCATCGGCGAGTGCGCTCACGCTTCAGGTGGGTGGCGCCAATGCCGCCAGCACGATCAGTGTGACTGGGCAAAGCGGCTTCAGCGGCAGCGTCAGCTTGTCCGTGTCCGGGCTTCCCAGCGGGGTGACGTCGGTCTTCAGTTCTCCCAGCACGAGCAGTGCGAGCACGTTGACCTTTACACCAGGGAGCGCGGCGGTTCCGGGAAGCTACAAGGTGGTGGTCACAGGAACATCCGGAACGCTAACCGCATCCACCGGCATCGCCCTGACCATTCCAACGCCAAACTTCACGCTTTCCTCCTCGTCGAGCGCCCTCACGCTCACTGCGGGAGGAGCCGGCGCCACCAGCACAATCGGAATTGTCAATCCGGCCGGCTCCACAAGCGGCACGGTGACCCTGGCAGTCTCTGGCGTTCCGGCAGGCGTCACCGCGACTCTCAGCTCAGCCAGCGCCACTGCCGCCAGCCCCAGCGTACTGACGCTGAAGGCCGCGGCCACGGCGGCAGCCGGGAGCTATCCAGTCACGGTGGCAGGGACTTCAGCCGGCCTGACCAGCGCGACAACCATCGCACTCACCATCTCCGCGCCGGTAAGCGCCGGTCCAGTCTCGATTGCAATCACGCAACCCACATTTGGATTCAACGTCCTGCCGGGCAGCGTTCGGCGCATCTTCGCCACGGTCACCAACGGCGTTTCAAACGCGGTGAACTGGACGGTCACTGGCGGGGCCAGGCTTTCGTCCTCTTCGGGCAACTGGGTGGATGTGACGGCTCCGGCCACAGGGAGCCACTGCTCGATCAACGGCACAAGCAACTCCACCGTCAGCTCGGCCACGCAATTCACGCTGACAGCGCAGTCGCAGGAGAGTTCCAAACCGGCTGCTTCCATCACCATCAACGTCTGCAATCCAGCCGTGCAGGTAAGTGTCGTTCCTTTCTACACGACGCTCTACGCCGGGCAAAAGGCCGACATTCAGGCTTTTGTGTGGGGTTCCACCAACCTGAACGTCAACTGGTCAATCAGCGCCGCGCCCAATGGCGGCGATGGCGTGCTGACCGATGCCGCCAACCAGGACACCGTTTTCTCCGCCACAGTGGCCGGCCGCTACACCATCAAGGCCACCAGCGCGGCGGACGGCTCAACGATGAATACCGCCACCGTCTATGTCACCGGCCACCAGATGACCTATAACGTAACCCCCTCTGAGACCATGCCGGTGGACTGCTCGGTCGATCCTGCCTTGACGGGAACCACGTATGATGTGGGACCGTCGCAGCCGTTCAAAACCATCCAGTCGGTTCCATGGACCTCTCTCGCCGCGGGCTCCACTGTGCGCATTCACAATGAAGATACGGCTGGCGGCAACCCGACCACCTATCACGAGTACTTTCAACTGACGACCCATGCGGCCCGCACCCAGCCGGTGCGCGTCTGTGGGGTACCGGACTCGAGAGGCAACCTGCCGGTGATCGATGCCTCCCAGGCGACCGGGCGCTCAGACGCAAGCACCTATTCGCCGGGTTATACGCCCGTCGGAATCGGGGCCACCGGCTGGGCCGGTGTCTACTCGGGAACATGGACTGGCCCGCAGTACCTCATCGTTGAGGGACTGAAGATCCAGAATGCAAAGCCGGCCTTCACCTATACAACGCCTGCCGGAGTTGCAAACACAGCCTGGGTCCAGGGAGCGGCATGCGTTCGGCTCTTCCGCAGTATGGACACCGTGGTCCGTGGCATCGACGCGTACAACTGCAGCAACGGATTCTTTTCTGACTTCAACGCCAACAATGGCTTCGCGGCCATCGCCAACACTCAGTACGAAGGCAATCACCTGCACGGCAATGGCGACGTGGGGGCCTATTCCGAACATCAGCTTTACATCCAGGGCTGGAACGAAGTAGTGCAGTTCAACGTGATCGATCAGTACCAGAGCGGCGCACAGGGTTCAAACTTCAAGGGCCGCGGCTATCCGGAGATCCTGCGCTACAACCACTTCGGCGATGGCGCAGCCCGGCAGCTTGACCTGGTCGATAACACAGATGCAGGGGCATACACCACTTTTGAGGGGTATCTTGGCGGAACATCTTCCTACCATGCGATCTATCCTGCCGATGCCTATACGGCCGACCTGCTGGCGGCGGCCGTCGAGGCCCACCACGCCGACTATGTCTACGGCAATACCTTTGTGAACAGTTCGGCTGGAGTGCCGATTCACTATGCAACCGACCACGGCAGCCTGGAAAACGACCGCATCGGAACTCTGTGGTTTTACAACAACAGCTTTTACGAGCCGACATGCAACGGTTGCTCGAACTGGCGCTGGGAGATGTTCGACACTTCTGGCGGCGGCGGCAACGACTACCCGGAGATCGAATGGCCCCAGATTCAGGCCCACAACAACGCCATCTGGATGGACGCGCCCACCAAGCCGTACTTCTATTGGGAAAACCGCTCCACTGAGTTCACCACGTTTGGCAAGAACGTAATCAACTCCAACTGGGGCACCAACAACATGGCGGGCGGCGACGGTACAGGATGGACAACCGGACTCCCAACGAATGCCTTTCAGGGGGCGAGCAACAGCGCCGACACAACGGGCATCAACAACCTGATCGGCGTTGCCGCGGACCCCTTTGACGTCAGCACCTTTGCTCCGAACCCGGTGCTGGTGAACGCCGGCGCGAGTTTGCCGGCCGCGGGTCCAAAGTTGCCAGTTCGCTTCCAATATGGGCCGTCGGCTGTGCAAACCGTTCGCGTTCAGCCGCTGACTGTCGGCGCTATGGAATAGCAACTTCCCGGCACCATCGTAAAGGTCGAACCACTGCAATTGAAGACAAACAGCAAGAAGAAAGGGCACGGAAGCGTGCCCTTTCTTCTTGAGTTGAAGCTGATGATCGGCTGGCTTAGAAGTGCGGCGCCAGCGCGGACGGCCGGGCCTTGCGGAAGAGAATCAGGGCGAGACCGAGCAAGCCGGACCCGAGCAGGACGAGCGACCCTGGCTCCGGAACAGGACTGTAGTCCTGGGTCGAGGTAAGCTGCAGGGTGGCGGGCGCAGCAGCATCGCCGCCAACGGCAACTGGAATCCGATTGTTGCCGTGATTCGAGCCGTTGTCGGCGAAATAGAAGAATGTGTCGCCAGGTCCGCCCAAAGCAGAAGAGCCGCCGAAGATGTTCAATTCGTAAGAACCATCTTTGAACAACAAGCCACCCCAATCGAGAATTCCGTTCCCTGTGTTCGACGGATACAGGAGGTTATCGAAGAGGAACTGCCCATCAGCCGAGTAAGTGGGGTTCGTGGCGCTCGCGCCGGGAGCCGCCGTCTCCGTCGGCAGCATGCCAAAGGTGATCGCTGTGCCATTGTTCACAGTGAACGTTCCGGAAACCCAGTTGATGGTATACACGTTCCCAGCCGCCGGGCCGGTATAGAGCGTCAAATCGGCGCTGAAGTTGGCGCCGGAGATGTTGTAGTTGAAGGTGTCAGCCAACGCAACCGGGGTCAAGGCAAGGGCCGCCACCAAGGCAAGCAACACAATCGAATGCTTTTTCATTCTTCCCTCTGAATTCGCCCTTGCGGGCATCTGTTCCGCCGTTGCACCCTGCCTGGGGTTGGCGGCAGGTGTAGCCGGTCGTAGGTCGTTTCTGTCAAAGAACCCCAGTCGGAGTGCTTCGCTTAACAGGGCACTCGGCCAGAGATTCACTCTCTCAATCCAAAGGCGCATTGGTTCAATCCTGGGTCCCTGGGTTACGTCTAAGATCCGGCTGGCTCGTCAGCCCGTCTTCACGCTCCATGCGCGCCACCCGTCTTGTAGCAATCGGCATTCCATATTTAAGTGTATGTTTTGCAATGGTTTAAGAATATATGGATTCTCAATGTGCATTGTTTTGCATGTCAATGTCCTAAGAAACTTCCCTTCCTGCACAAGAGGATGCGGTCCTGGCAATTCAGACGGTTCTCGCCCTTCCCTCATGCCAGGTGTCTCACTCAAAGCATTGGGTACATGCTGATGGACCCCCTCACAAGGTGTCCCCGCGTTGCGCGGAGTTCAGCCCGCTGATCCTGGCGAGACCATCAACGCCTACCCGCCGGTTGTCGCTTTATAGGCGCCCCTTGACGCCTTCGGCTCGGAGAACGCTGCGCCTCTCTTCGGAAAGCAGGATCACGTAGCACCGAACAGCAGAATCAATCGCATCCTGCGGGCGGGAGATTTCCTTGCTTTCCCGGCATTTCTCCTGAATTGCTCGGGATTTGTCGTTACTCTGTTGATTCTTCCATCAATTGAAGCTGCGTTTGCACCCCATTCACGCTGCCTTTATACAGGCCCTGGATACTTGGCTCATGGATTCCGGCCGGCGAGCGGAATCGAGGAGCTGAAATGGCCCATTCGACCATCTCATACCTGTGGCGCGACAAGAAGGCCCCGGAGGGCTTTCGCTCGGGTGTTTCGTTGCACAGTCACACCAACCAGTCGCAGGAGACTCTGGACTTTTTGGCCAACCTGGGCAACCAGTACCCCTTGATCCGGCCGCTGCTCTCGCGGCTGGAGCAGCGCTCCGAGCGGATGCACGGCGTCCGCGTAAACTACGCCGCCAGCTACTGGACGCCTCCCATGACGCCCAAGCTGGCTTTTGACCTGGAGACGCGCCAGATTGAGAAGCTGGATCTGGCGCCGATGGTTTCCATCTCCGACCACGACAACATCAAGGCCCCCATGCTGCTGCGCACGGTTCCGAGCGCGCGGCAGATTCCGGTTTCCGTGGAGTGGAGCGCGCCCTACGGCGAGCAGTCCTTCCACCTGGGCGTGCACAACCTGCCCAGCGCCAGGGCCACCGAGTGGATGGCCACGCTGGAGGAGTACACCGCCAACCCCAGCGACGCGCGGCTGACGGAGATTTTGCGCGCCCTGCACGAAGAGCCGAACGTGCTGGTGATCTTCAACCATCCGCTGTGGGACCTCTACCTGATCGGCAAGGAGCGGCACGAGTTCCTGGTCAACGAGTTCCTGCTCAAGAACGGCAACTATATGCACGCCCTGGAGCTGAACGGGCTGCGCCACTGGGATGAGAACCGCGCGGTACGGCGGCTGGCCGAGAAGTGGAACATGTTGCTGATCTCCGGCGGCGACCGCCACGGCGTGGAGCCCAACGCCAACATCAACCTGACCAACGCCACCAGCTTTACGGAGTTTGTGCACGAGGTGCGGCGCGAAAAGAAGAGCGATGTGCTCTTTATGCCGCAGTATGCCGAGCCCTGGAAGCACCGCATTTTGCAGTCGACGCTCGACGCAATCCGGCACTACCCCGATTTCCCGCAGGGCTCACGCACCTGGGACGAGCGCGTCTATCATCCCGATGCGCAGGGCGTGGTGCGGCCGCTGAGCGAGCTGTGGCCGAGCGGGTCGGTGCCGCGTGCCATGAGCTGGATGATCGGCATGGTGCAGATGATGGGCCTGGGGCTGGTGTCGGGCAGCCTGCGCATGGCCTGGAGCGAGTCGCATCAGTTGCGGCTGGCGCTGGGCGAGCACGACGGCTAAAGGGACGCCCCATACGGCGGGCCGGTCCGGGAATCTGAGGGAACCCAATGACGGATTCGATGCCGCGCGTGGCGTACTTTCCTGACTCGTTTCACGAGGTCAACGGGGTGGCGCACACCAGCCGCCACTTTGAAGCGTTTGCGCGGCGGCGGAATCTGCCATTCTTGTGCGTGCGTGCCGGAGACCGAGGCGAGGCGCTCACCGAAGAAGGCAACGTGTGGACGCTGGAGCTGCCGCGCGGGTTCCTCTCCTTCGCCCTGGAAAAGGACCTGAGCTTCGACCCCGTTTTTCTGCGCCACATCCCCTTGATTGAAGAGGTGCTGGAGCGCTTCAGGCCTGACCTGATCCACATCACCGGGCCGAGCGAGGTGGGCATGCTGGGGGCGAGCCTGGCCAAGTACTTTGGCCTGCCGCTGGCGGCGAGCTGGCATACCAATGTGCATGAATACGCGGCGCGGCGGTCCAACTGGTTTCTCAAGCTGCTGCCTCAGCCTCATGCGGCACAGACCGGGCAGGCGATTGAAGACCTGGCGATGGCGGCTGCGGCGACTTTCTACTCAGTGGCGGACGTGCTGTTTGCGCCCAATCCGGAGCTGTGCCGGCTGTTGAGGCGTGCGACGGGGCTGCCCTGCCACCGGATGCCGCGCGGGGTGGACGCGGCGCTGTTTCACCCCTCAAAACGCCGGCGGGACGCGACGGATCACGAACAGGTGCTGGGGTTTGTCGGCCGGCTGTCGGTCGAGAAGAACGTGGCGCAACTGGTGAAGGTGCAGCAAGAGCTGGAGCGGATGGGGCATCGCAGCTTCCGGTTCCGCATCGTCGGCTGGGGCGCCGAAGAGGCATGGCTGCGCGAGCGGCTGCCCCGCGCGGAGTTTACCGGGGTGCTCAAAGGCGAGGCGCTTGCTGAGGCTTATGCGGGCATGGACCTGTTCGTCTTTCCGTCGCACACTGACACCTTTGGCAACGTGGTGCTGGAGGCGCTGGCCAGCGGGGTGCCGGCCATTGTGACTCCCGACGGCGGCCCATGCACGATTGTGCGCGACGGAGTGACGGGGCGCATCGCGCCGGACGAGGGATTTGCCGCGGCGGTGGCGGCGGTGCTGGGCGACCCCGTGAGACATGCCGAGATGCGGCTCGCGGCGCGGCAGCACGCGCTCACCATGAGTTGGGACGCGGTGTTTGACGGGGTATATGAGGGTTATGCGCCGATATTGGAAAAGCTGCGTGTCCGGGAACTCGCAAGTTAGCGGACACGCCCTATGGAACCTTTGAATAAGTCGATGTTTTGAAAGGGCACGACTTCAGTCGTGCCGATGCAGCCAGTAAAATCAACGGGCTTTACAGGCTGCGGAAAAACCTGATGGAGAAGGCACGAAGTGTCAGGGCACGACTTCAGTCGTGCCATAAAGCCAACCAAGTCAATAGGGCTTCAGCCCCTGGGGGCGTGGTTTTGAGGCATTTTCCCCAAGTACAGGCCTTTTTCCGCAGCCTGTTTAGCCCCGAAGGGAAGTCTGTCCCAGGGAACCGCAACCAGATCATAGGTTCCCTAACAGCCTGCGGTAAAAGTCGAAACCCCCGAAAACTCTCCTCAGGGGTTAAAGCCCTTCGTTTCTTCTCAATCATTTACGGCATGGCTAAAGCCGTGCCCTTTCAAAGCCGGTCTGCAGAAAACGGGAAAATGCTTAGAACCCATCTCATAAACATTGTGCGGCAGAAAATCTGCGAGACTGGTATTGCTCAAGGCGTCTCTGCGGATCGCTATGGCAGGCCGTTGGGAACTGACAGACGAACAGTGGGAGTTGGTCGAGCCGATCCTGCGTCCTGCTCGGCGTGCGGACAACCGCGGACGTCCGTGGCA
>CAIVVT010000020.1 GCA_903909435.1 uncultured Acidobacteriia bacterium
AGGACATGCTCCGGGCCCAGCAGGAGACGGGGAGCGCGACGAAGCCAGCCAAGGCCGCGCGCACGGCCGCCGTCAAAGCACCCATTCAGCCAAAAGAAACCAAGGAGGCGACTGGCACTGACGACGCGCCTGCGCCCAAGCAGCGCGAAGGAACGCGCAGGGCGACAGTGCTCGCGCTACTCGAACGTGAGGGCGGCGCAACTTTGGAAGAGATCATGGCCGAAACGCTGTGGCAAAAGCACTCCGTGAGAGGCTTCATCTCGACGCTTGCCAGCAAGCACGGCCACGTGATCACCAGCACGCGCCGCGAAACGGATCAAGCCCGCGTCTACGCCATCGCCAAGTAAGAAGCCCCATAACGCGGAAGGAGCCCGGCATCGCTGCCGGGCTCTTTTCGCGTTCGGATTGTCGGTCGTGATCGTCAGTACAACTGGCTCACCGTGATCGCATAGCCATAGGTGAAGCTGGCGCAAGCCGGAACCGTCGTGCTGACCGTGATCGGATCGGTCGTGGACGTGAACAAAGTCAGCGGTCCGATCATCACCTGGGAGCCTAGACTCGATCCGCTGGCCGGTGTGGCCACCGCCGAGGCATAGCCCACATTGACCGGCTTGTAAGAGTTCACTCCGCGAGGGTCCGTCCAATTGAAGGTGACGCTGGCCGCACCCGCCGTGCATCCGCTGGAGGATGCAATTCCGATGGTTCCTGTAACGAGCCAGGCGTGCAGGTTCGTATCAGACGGCGTGACGAGTGGGAACGCGGAGACTGCAGTCGAAGTCGCGCCAGCGATGGTTACCACCGGCTGATTCCACGACGTGGCCTGCGGGGGATCGGACGATCCGATCATGGCGAACGAGAGAAGAGCGAGCAGTGCAATCGAGATGAGTTTCATAGTTATCCAAGCCTCCGCGCAGAAACAAACCAGTCGTAGGGTAGAGCCGTACAGGTGGGCAGCGCGGTGGCAAACGTCGGCGCGACGGCGGATCGCTGAACGAACTGGAAGCTGAAGTTGTACTGGCCCCCGAGCGTGGTTCCACTTGCAGCCGCAGAGGAGAGGCTGCCGTAAGCGATGCTCACCGGGCTGTAGGAGTTGGTGCCTCGCCCGTCCGTCCAGGTGACCGTGGCAGCAAACGTGCCGGCCGTGCAGGTGATGGTGCCGGTAAAGATGACGGTGCCCGAGACTTCCCACATCTGGCCCACAGTCGAGCCAGGGGCTGCCGCGAGGTTCACGCTCGCGACAGTGTTAGTCAGCGACCCACCCATGGAGAATGAGATGGGCTGGACGCCGAGTTTCTGACCCGTGCCGGAAGGCGCCAGCGCGTCGTACATCTCCATGACGGCAGGAGTGCCGGATGCGCCGAAGCCGTGATTCGCGTTAGTGCTGCGGTTGAAGTACCCATCTGTCGACCCGGTGTAGGCTGCCGCTGGCGTGATGTATCCAGCGCCCGTCGTGCCGGAGTTGAACTTGATCGCCGATGTGAAGTTCTGCAGCGCGGTCCAGGTATTCGACAGATTGGCTGCAGCAATCAAGTAGGTCGTGGCTGCTCCGCGGTACTTCATGCCCGTCCCGTTCAGCCAGAGATCGCCTGCCACTGGTCCCGATGGGTCCGTGGTGATGGCCGAGCCGATGTTGATACTGGGGCGAACCGGCGCTGCGCTCGATGCGGTGAAGGTCTGCGTGGTGCCGTTCGAGAAGGTGTTGCTGTTCGCCTGGTAGACATCACCCCCGCCACCGGCGCCACAGGCGGAGCCGGAGTCGTGGACGCCGTTGGCCGACCAGTTCAGGCAGTTGCCCACCGTGGGCGTCGTGTCGACGGTCGGGATTGTCGTTCCTGCCCCGGTGACCGGGAGGTTCGCAATGGGCACATCGCTGCTCGCGTTCAAACCCGCGTAGCCGTTGGCGATGCCCTTACTCGCTGCATTCTCTGCCGTGAAGCCCAACACAGCCTGGAAGTCCGTTCCCGGCGTGGCGGCAATCGCGTTGCCCGCGCCGTCGCCCTTCAGGACAGCGGACGTCGTCGCCACAGTTGCACCGCCGCCGCACACCGCGCTGGTCCCGTCGACGTGGACGCAGTAGGTTCCGGTGCCGGTCACGGCCACCGCGTTTCCAGCGCCGTCGCCCTTGAGAGCGGATGTTGTCGAAGACACGGTGGGGAGCGTCCCGCATGTGAACAGGTGAGTGGTTGTGGAGTATGCCAACGCTCCGGCGCAGTTCACCAGAGACTTCAGGCCAAGGACTCCGGAGATCAACTGGTCCTGGGTTCCCGTGGTGATGGCTGCCTGCTTCGCACCAAAAGCGGTGTAGTCCGCGTTAGTGAGAAGGCCTGCCGTGACGGACGCCGTGCTCGCTATTGGGATGTTCAGCGTGCCTGCACTCCAGGCCGGCGTGAGGCCAGCGAAGCCGTTGCCAAGCACGACCGCGCCGGTGACCCCGTTCACCGTGTTTGTAATCGACGGCACGCCGGAGAGCGAGCCCCACGCCCAGGTAGCAGGCCACGTCCCAGGCGCGCCAGTAATGGTCGATTGCCTGGTCGTGTCGGAAGGGTGGATGTGGTCTGCTTTCGCAAAGGTCGCCAGCGAACCAATTGCCCCGACGCCATCCATCACCGGAGTCGTCGAACTCGCGACCGGGATCGTCGGCGTACCCGTGATGGAACCGTAGGCCCAGGTGGTCGGGAACGTGGCCAGCGCGCCAGTCCCTAGAACGTACTGCGCGGCAGTGCCCGCGCCGGAGATGGCCAGGGTTCCGTTGGCGATGAGGGGCGAGCCGGTCACGGTGAAGGCCGAAGGAGCGGTCAGCCCAATGGAGGAGATGCCGCCACCCGCGCCGGGGCAAGTGATGAGCGTCACAACGCCTGTAGACCAGTTCGGACACCACGTCCCGTTGCCGGGGACCGCCAGCCGCGTCAGCGCGCCGGCCGCGCCGCCGACGAGCATGTCACCGGCGGTGGTCATCGGGTTCGTCAGCACCGCCGGGAAGGCTGCGAGCGAGAGATCGCCTCGCAGATATTGAGCCGTCGTGCCGGTTGTGATCGGCGTCTGGTACAAGCCGGCCATCGCAGCGGTGACCCGAGGACTAGTGAAATACAGATTACCCGATTCGCTGATCTGCGAAGTATTCGAAGGGATTGTCGGAAACGCCGCGAGGGACAAATCTCCGCGCAGATACTGTGCGGTGGAGCCCAGCGTAATCGCCGCTTGCTTCGCGTCCCAGTAGACGTGCTCGGCGTTCGTAACAAGCCCGGCAGTCACACTGGCCGTGCTCGAAAGCGGGATATTCAGCGTGCCGCTCGACCAGGCCGGCGTCAGTCCCGCGAAGCCATTGCCCAGCACGACCGCGCCGGTCTGGCCATTGACGCTGTTCACGCTGCCGCCCCCGCCGCTGGGGACCGCCAACCCCCACGCGCTGCCATTCCAGGTCGGAACTTGGGATGCCAGCGTGCCAGGCGCCAACTGGTTCAGGTTGATTTGCATGTTGGGCGGGAGTGGTCCCTGCACTTCCACCGCAGCCACGGTGGTCGTGAGCGGAGTTGCCGGGATGCTCCAAAAAGCCGTGGTGCGCTCCGAGCCCTGGTAGACCACAGTGTAGGAGTAGCCGGGGGTGCATGCCCCCAGCGCGTACAGCTGCATCGCTGGAAACGCCACGCCCGCGGTGAGCGTGTAGTTGCGCGATGCCGCGGGAATGGCCACGCCCAGGCACAGCAGACGCGGGTTCGAGACCGTCATGCGCCCGGTGAAGCCGGTGCCGTCGGTGTTATTGATCGGGCCGTTGACTGTCACGAGAGCTGGTTGCGCGGCGGCCACTGCCGCAAACACCCAGCCCAAAAGGATGAGTTTCTTCAAGGGATCTCCTACCGGCGCACCGCGCCACAAATTGCCGCTATTTGCCGCGCTGCAGCAGCCACCCGATGGTGACCAGCGCCACCGTCAAGGCGGTGCCGAGCGCGGCGATCGCTCCGTTGACCCAGGACTTGAAGGATTCGAGGACTGCGATGCGCG
>CAIVVT010000021.1 GCA_903909435.1 uncultured Acidobacteriia bacterium
ACCGGGACCACCCGATTCCTCAATCTGGCTCCTGGCCTCGACCAGCAGCACCCCCTGCGGCCTGCTGCGGCTATGCCCCAGCAGGCCAACGCCATCCCAACACAGCCCTAGCCTCACTTTCGCAGTCCGGCAGGTTTGCTCTGGCTAAGTGCTGTATTTTCAGCAGCACGTTAGAAAAGGTCTGGCCTACAAACGCAGCATGCCGGGAGGGAAAACTTCGGGCTGGAGTTGTACTCTCGGGGGCGGCTGATCGGGCAGGCTGAGTCGAAGTTGGTGGAGCAGGAGCTTCTGTTCCGGGGTGGGCTGGGTGTAGCGCGGCATGACCAGGCGTCGGCCGTCGGTGGTGGGGAACGTGACGTCCAGCATCTGGATGGGAGCGAGCGCCTCCAGCACCGCGCGAGCGGTCAGCCCAGGAGCCAGAGCCTGTAGCCGGTTTTTCAAGGTCACCAGCAGACAGTAAGCCAGGAACGCCACCAGGATGTGGGCTTCCACGCGATGGCCGAGTTGATGATAGATCGGACGCAGTCCCAACTCGCTCTTCATCGTTTTGAAGGCGGCCTCGATTTGCGTGAGCTGGATATAGCGTTCCCATAACACGCTGGGATCTTCCCCAGTCAGATTCGAGCGCAGCAGATAATGGCCGTCGCGCAGTTCCGCCTGGCGGAGTTTCTCTTTGTCTGTGGCGAAGGTAAAGCTCTGCCGAGTGACCTCTTCATTGGCTTTCGGCAGGCGGATGGTGACGAATCCAAAGGCTCGTCCGGCCGTCGTCTTGGCCGCACCGATGCGCAATAACAGCTGGTCACGCTTAGGTAGGCTGCGCCGCATCGCGCGCAACTTCCACAGCAACCGCGCCAGCTTCTTGCGCCGCATGGCATTCTCTTTGGCCTGCCGGCCTTCGCTTTTGGCCAGCACGTAGAGTTCGCCTTCGCTCTCGTAGAGCTTCACCTGCACCGCAGCGCGCACCTGCTGCCAAGGCAGATCCAGCCATTTCTTCTCGTGCTGCTGGATGCGCGCTTTGGGCGTGCCGACCAGATAAAACATCTGCCGCGACGGCTCGCGCATCTCGGCCAAAAGCGCTTCGGTCGGAACCCCGCGGTCCATCACCCACACCCGCCGCGCCTTGCCATACGCCGTCTCGATGTGATCGAGAAATCCGCGCAGCGTGGTCCGGTCGCTGGTGTTGCCGTCCATCACTTCGTAGGCCAGCGGAAAGCCTTCCGGCGTGATCACCAGCGCGATGACGACCTGCAAGCAGTCGGGCCGGTGATCGCGACTGTAGCCTCGTTTGGCTTGCGGAATCGCTTCGGCCTGGCCTTCGAAATAGGTGCTCGTCAAATCATAAAACAGCACGTCGAACTGGGCTGCAAACAGATCCTGCCAGCGTTGCCGCAGATGCGCAAACAACTCCTGCTTGTGCTCCAGCAGGCGGTCCAGGCAGCGGTACAGCCGGTCCTTCTCGGCGACCGCGAAGTCGGTCCCCAGCAACTCCGCCATGGCGGTCTGATCGAACCATTGCCGATGCACGCGGAACTCACTGCCCGGATCCAACAGTCGATTCACGACCAGTAGCCGCAGCACTTTCTCCCACGGCACATCCTCCCGGCCTTCCGGCAACTTGGCTTGCCAGAACTCCTCCAACTTGAGTTGCCGCCACAGCTCACAACCGAGCCAGCAGCCACCGAAGGCCCGCGGCCGCTCCAATTGCATTTCACTCAACTTGACCTGCAAGCCATCGACATCGGCGGCGATTTCGCGATCATCCGGAAACAGGCTCAGCGTCGCAAACTCCTGCTCCTTCTCGTCGAAGACTTCCAGAGTCTTGCGCCAGGCCGCCTGCTGGCTGTCGTTGATCTCGCCCAGGTAGACGACGGTACGATGCACCACCCGCCGGCGCGAAACGCGGCGGCTCTCCACGATGCTGAAATAGCGGTGCTCTTTGCCGTCCTTCTTGCGACGATGAACTTTCAGGTGCACGTCTGCTCGCCAGAATGCCAGAATCTGGGCCGCCTGAAAAGAGGGTAGGTCGGGCCTACAAGCGGTCTGGCGCAGAGTACTCCTGAAACAAAACGACTTGCGCCTGTTTTGCCCGCGAAATCGCTGTTCCGAAGGGCCGGACTGCGAAAGTGAGGTTAAAGTGCGAGCGCTCGCAACGAGTCAATTTGGTTTCCACTAACAGGTTGGGCAACGCGGAAGGTTCCATCCGGCAGAACGGACAGAAGATTGACGAACACGCGCTCTGCCTTGGAGTACCGCCGTTCTTAGCGGCACCGCATCTCGAATCGCTGGAGCTCGTTCAGCCCAGATTGTGAAGTAGCTGCGGGAATGGGCTCCCTACCAGGCGGTCTGACTGCGGAAATAGTGCACCGGAACTCGCCACTCCTGGCGGGTCGTGCCCTGAGGAATTCGCCGTGTTCGATTGCGCTCTTATGATCGACGAGTTTGGGGGCAACTGGAATCAGCTGGAAACGCTCTTTTGCGTTCCGATACGAGACTACGGGATGAGTCGAAACGACTTCAGATTCTCTAGTAGTTTTTTCAGGTCGATTGGTTTCACGAGGTAAGCGTCGCAGAGCTCCCTGAAACACCAGAACACTTCCTTGATATCGTCCAATGCCGTGGTCATGATGATCCTTGCGCCGTGGGTCATCGGGATGCCGTGTGCTTCTTCCAGCGCCCGCAGTTCCCGAACTGCTTCCCGGCCATTCATTTCCGGCATCATGATATCCATGCAGATCAAATCGTAGCTTTGACCTAGCTCCAATGCGTGGCGAAACGCTTGTACAGCCTCTTCCCCGTTAACGGCGATGTGACACTCTCCGTAACGGCAGAGAAAGGTCTGCAGGACGAGCCGGCTGACGAAGTCGTCTTCAACCAGGAGCGCGCGCAAGTGCCGGATCGCCAGTTGAGTGTTCTCAACCGTCGCAGCCGTGCGCGGTTTCAAGGTGGCCGGTTGTTCCGCCCGCAGCTTGGCCAAGTCCGCCAGCACAGGGGTGACGTCAACTTGATCGATTGCGGCAAGACTCCGGCACAGTTCGCGTAGCTTGTCCGCGGCCCGCAGGAGGACGCTGATTGTGCCGGGGGCGGGCGCCAACTCGCGCGTACGGAGGAGCTCTAGTATTGCTGCCGCCGATTGGGCCAGATCGCGAATCTTCACGAAAACGACGAAAACTGCGCCGGATTCGATTGAATGCATCGCTCGAAGCACTCGATTTGCGGGTTCCTCGTCAATCGTCGTGCCGCGCCTTTCGATGGCCAGCAGGTCCGGTTCGACGGTCACCAGATGTTCGCGGCACTCGGCTAGATACGCTTCGGCAAGCTCGTAGTCAGAACCAATCACGGGTCGCCCCTCCTTAATATGCAATTGCCTCGTGAAACTAAACCCAGCCGGCCAGTTCCACCGTATTCTTGAATTGATTAAACTCTTCGACCGCGCGAGGCAGCAATTCGACGCATTGCCCCAGGTCCCCTGCCATTCCTGCCCGCTCCATCGCCAAGGCGATCGCGGCCAGATCCTTCGCCGCAACCGTTGCCGCCGCTCCTTTAAGCGCGTGCGCGTGCGCTCCGGCGCCGTGGGCATCCGTTTCGTCCAGCCTCCCTCGCAGGTTGTTCAACTGCGCGGGTGCGTCGTCGAGAAAGCCTTTCACGACTCTTCCGGCGAGTTGCCGGTCCCCCATCAGCCGGTCCAGTAGATCCTCTTGATTGAAGACCCCGCACGTAGACTGCTTTGGCTTCGATGCGGCAAGCTTGGGCTCTTGACTCGCGCTGAGCGCTTTTCTTAACAACTTGGCAAGCAAGTCCGACAGCCGCCCCACGTCCACAGGCTTTGCCAGGTAATCGTCCATACCAGCCGCTAGACATCGATCCCGGTCGGACGGCATCGCGTCGGCCGTGACGGCAACGATGGGGATGCCAGCCTCACTCGATTCGCGGATCGCGCGGGTCGCTTCGAACCCGTCCATTACGGGCATCTGGCAGTCCATGAGGACCAGTTGGAAACCACCCTGCCGCACTGCTTCCACCGCTTCGACGCCATTTATGACCGCCTTTGCCGGATATCCCAGCTTCTGGAGCTGTGCCAAGATCACTTGTCTATTTGTGGCGTTGTCCTCCGCCACGAGTATTCTGGGATTGCGTGCATTTTGATTCGTTCGGCATAACATTTTCGGCGTGCGAATGTTGGGTTCGCTCGAAGGCCGCCCCTGTCCCCCGGGGGCGCATTCGAACACGGCCGTAAACCAAAAGGTGGAGCCCTCCCCTCCACGGCTTTCGACGCCGATTGCTCCCCCCATCAGCTCGACGAGTTGCTTGCTGAGCGCCAGGCCGAGTCCTGTCCCGCCGAATTTGCGTGTCGTGGAGTCGTCCGCCTGGACGAATGGAGAGAACAGTCGCGCAATCTGGTCTTGGCTAATCCCGATTCCGGTGTCCGTTATGGTAAAGCGGAGGCACACCCTGCCTTCATCCTGGTGCCCGATCTGCGCGTCCAGCGCAATTTCTCCATGCTCTGTGAACTTTACGGCGTTGCCGCAGAGATTCGTCAACACCTGCCTTAACCTCTGGGCGTCTCCACGCAGTAGTTGCGGAATCTCGACGGGGACTCGAGATCGGACTTGGAGCCCCTTCGCGCTCGCCTGCACCCGGATCATTTGCAGAACATCCTCGATCGTGCTGTGCGGATTAAACTGGCGGCATTCCAGAACGACCTTGCGCGCCTCAATCTTGGAATGGTCCAAAATCTCGTCGATGATCGCAAGCAGCGCCCGCCCGCTGTTTTGAGCTATCGTGACGTAATGCTGCTGTTCTTCCGTCAGGTCTGTCGTTTCGAGCAATTGAACCATTCCCAGCACCCCGTTCATCGGCGTGCGGAGTTCGTGGCTCATGTTGGCTAGAAATCGACTCTTCGCCCGATTGGCCGACTCAGCGCCCTCGCGTGCGCGGATCAGTTCCTCCCGGTAGTGCCTCTGCTCTGTAATGTCCTCCGCTACCCCGACCACTCGAACCACTTGCCCGGCCTCGTCGCAAACCGGGAAGGCCCTGTCCCTGATCCACTTCTCCTGTCCGTCCGGTGTCCGAATCCGGAACTCCGCTTCGGCCGGCTGCTCCGTGTCTCGCACGGCCAACAGCTTTCTGGCCTGCTCTAGGTCCTCCGGGTGGATCGCCTCCAGCCACAACATCGGGTTCTGATATGCACTCTCGCAAGTTCTGCCCCAAATCTGTTCGTATGCAGGGCTGACATACAGTAATCTTTCGGCGTCCCGCGTCATCATCCAGAAGACTTCGCGCACGTTCTCAGCCAACTGCCGGAACTTCTCTTCGCTGCTCAGTAAGGCCAGCAAGGCCTGCTTGAGTTCGGTGATGTCCGGGCTGATGCCGACGTGCCCCAAGAACTCGCCGCTCTTGGAAAAACGGGGCTCGGCATGCGAGTCGGCCCAGCGCCACTCGCAGTCTGCGCGCCGGACTCGTGTTTCGGCTTGGAAGCTCGCATGTTCCCGAACCGCGCGTTGACAGGCCTCGAGATACGCCGGTGCATCATCGGGATGCAATACCATCTGCCATTTCTGCCCCTCCACCTCTTCGTAGGTGGTGCCCATGAACTCACGGTAGGCCTTGTTAATGAATTCGATGCCGCCCTCGGCGTTGGTCACCCACATGGACGCCGGACAGCCGTCTGCCATAATGCGGAAGCGTTCCTCGCTTTCGCGTAGTGCATCCGCGGCTTGCTTGCGGTCCGTGATGTCGATGCATACGCCCGCATGGCCCAGGAATTCCCCACTCTTCGAGAATCGCGGCTTGGCGTGAGTATCCACCCAACGCCACTGACCGTCGATACGCCGAAGTCGCGCCTCGCGCGCGAACGGCAACTGCTCCCGCACAGCGTGCTGGAAGGCGTCGACGTAGGCGCACACATCGTCCGGGTGAAATAACGATTGCCACCCATCTCCTGCCAGTTGTTCGTCTGACGCTCCGCAGAATTCCCGGTGCGCCCTGTTAATGAACTGACTGTTGCCCAAGGCGTCAGTTACCCACATCACAGCTGGGCAGCAGTCGGCCAGTATGCGGAAACGATGCTCGCTCTCGCGTAACGCCTCCTCGGCCGCTCGCTGTCGGGTCACATCGTGTTTGATTGCGATGTAGCGGAGAACCTCTCCATCCTGATTCCGCACTGGCGTAATGCGCATCTCTTCGAAATAGAGCGTCCCGTCCTTGCGCCGATTCACCATATCGCTGTGCCAGTTCCGGCCGGACTTGATGCTGCTCCAAAGCTCAGAGTAGAAGTCGTCAGAGTGGTGTCCGGACTTGAGCACACGCGGGTAGTGGCCCAGAACCTCTTCGCTGGAGTAGCCAGTCATGGCTGTAAAGGCGGGATTCACGTACTGAATTCTCCCGCCGGCATCCGTGATCACGACACCGTCCATGGCCTGTTCGACGGCCTCCACCAAGCCAATACTGTCGATCATTCAAGTCTCCAAACCCGCGTTACAGCGGGCACAACACTAGTGACCTTCAAGTCCTTATCGGCCAACAGCGGGGCTTCTCAGGTCGCCAGCGCGCGCAAGCGCCAACGGGCCGCGGCTCCGTCTTGTCGCCTGCAAACGGCCTGTTAAGCCAATGGGTTCAGCTACTTACGCGCCATGACAAGGCTCTGCCTCAGCGGAGCCGCGCGTTGAAATGATTGGACTTACGAGTTTTTCGAAAGTACTGGAATAAAAGGTTTCTTTGGTTTGTGGTCATTCAACTCCGCCCGTCTGACACGGCCCCAGCCGAATCGATTCCCACGCTGAACACATCTTCTGGCGCGTACGGCGAGTCCACCAGAGCGAACGCCGAGTCCGCTGGGTCTAGCAAACAGTAAGCTCCAATGCTCGAGATTCCCGCTCACCGCTGCCACGCCCGGCGTCTCGAGTCCGTTGCTTGCCCTTGCGAATCTCGGCAAACGCTTCCCTTCTTCGCGGATTCACGAGTGATCCTCAATGAATAAGCGGGCGCTTTGACCGATAAGACCACCGTGAGCATGTGGCAACGCCTTGTCACTCGTTTGGACTAAGGCTTCGTGCCAGCCTTTTGAGTAGCTTGGGGTTTTTGGCCCAGATAGGGCTCCGCAGGCCATCAAGACGGCATCTCAAGTGCTTACTCGCCCGCGTTGAACTTGGAGTCGTTCTATGCCGTTCGATCGCGCACAACTCAGGGCGCTCGCCGAAGCGAAGCAAGCGAAAGATCAGGAAGCCGCAGCACGCGAGTTGACGGAGTTCGAGTCAAAGCGACTCGAGGATTTCTTGGAGTGGCTCGAGGTTGAACTCGAGCGTGTTGCCGAGTTCGGCTATTTTGAAGCAACACTATCTTTTAAGGAAGGGTTCGGAGAGGGGCTAGGCGACGGCTTGGGCTGGGATGCATCGGTGGTGCCTTCGGACAACTCCGCGGCGCTAGGCGCTTCAGACAGCATCCGTGTCGGCTCCAAGGGGCTGCCGATTGAGCAGGCAGCGGGATTCGTGATCGATTCGGTCAAGAAGTTTGGCATTCAAGCGGAGTTGAAGCTTCAGCCCGAACCAAGAGTCTACCTCTCCTGGTAGACGAACCCCTCCGCACTTGAACCCCGCACCGCGACCGGGACGCGAGCCGGGCAGATTTCGCAAGGATTCCATCGGCACGGCCCGGAAGTCTGCGCTACGCTTGACCACGAGTATTCAATCCTTCGCATTGGCCAGGAGCCATTTGTGATTCGGCACTTGTCCGACTAGGAGTTAGAGCCTGAGGCGATCCCCGGTCGCCATTGCACCTCAGGGCCCTGGCGCACGGAGGTATCCAGTAAGCCGAATTCGCGCACGGGCCGGCTTGATTTCGAAGCGCATCCGGAAACCTCGGGCGCAGGAGCAGCATCCGCGTGAAAGAGGCGCAGG
>CAIVVT010000022.1 GCA_903909435.1 uncultured Acidobacteriia bacterium
ACAAACGACGCCGCTTCGGCGGCTCAATCGCACAGTTTCAGTCCCCTTCCATTCGGGGCACACTCCCGGACGTCAGCTCCGCCTGCTATAGTGCCGCCCACTCCCACTGGCGTTTCAGTCCCCTTCCATTCGGGGCACACTCCCGGACACGCCAAAGACTGACACCAAGACGATCAAGACGGTGTAGTTTCAGTCCCCTTCCATTCGGGGCACACTCCCGGACGGCACAGTCACAACCTTCGTGGCGGGCAAGATAATCGCGTTTCAGTCCCCTTCCATTCGGGGCACACTCCCGGACGCCGCCTCTCCTAGGCCATTGAAAAGAAACCCTTCATTCCTAGTTTTTCCCACGCTCGCATTCCCGCCCGGCATTCTTCAATCTCCACTCCTCAGTCTTCCTTCCTGGTCCTCAGAGCTATCTCCTTTGGGTGCAATCGGTTCCAGCCCTTCCACACTCAACCGGATTTTCTTCCTCTGGCGGGCACCTCCACCAACCCCTTTGCCATCATCAGATGACGTAGAAATCGGCGTCTTTTTCGATCTTCCCGTCACCGATAGTCCAGATGCGCTCTTCGCATCTGCCGCACAAGGCGAACTCGTGCAGCTTATCCTCTTTCGCGTCCAGCACGGCCTTCAGGCGTTGCTGCATCCGTTCGTTCAATACGACGTCCAGTTCCGCCGTGAAGACACTCTCCTGGATGCGCGCGGCGTAATCCAACAATACCCCAGTTACGTGCTCGCGCCTGCGATCGTCGGCAATGTCATAACAGATGACGTATCGCATACGGCAGTCGTCTCCTCTCCGAGCCCTTCCCGCCAGGGCTCGAATACTGTGCCTTCGCGCAGCGCGCCAGCGAACCGTTCCGCTTCGGCACGCAGAACGCGCCGCCGCTCCAGCCTACCATCCTTGCCGGCCGGGGACAGCATCCACTTCTCATAGGCGGCGAGGAAGCGCTTCTGCGCCTCTGGAATCAGAAACACGCCTTCGCTGTCACCATGGTGTTCAAAGTCTTCAGCCTTCACCGTCTCCCGATTTACGCAGGCAAGCACAAGGCGGTCCACAAACGGGTGGCGGAAGGCTTCCAGCAGATCCAATGCCAGCGAAGGCCGGCCCAGATCCAGCGCATGGTAAAACCCGACTTGCGGATCGAGGCCCAGCGCTTCAAGCAGAGCCGTCAATTCGTACATCAGCAGGGTGTAACCGAAGGAGAGCAGGGCATTCAACGGATCGGTGGACGGGTGTTTCTTCCTCCCCGGCCAATCCAGCGCCGACTTGTTGAAGAGCATCAGGCCCGCGAAGTACTCCCGTGCGCCGTTGCCCTCCATCCCATCCAACTCCAGCGCGGTGGCCGCGCGCGAAAGTCCTTCAACGGCGCACCCCATGGCTTCCGTGTGGCGGTTCAATTCGGTTGGCGCAGCCTCGCGCTGCGCCAGTCGCCTGAGCACTTGCAAGCCGTTGAGCAGCTTGGCCTCGACGACGTTGCGCGCGAAGCCGATCGCCCGGTTGGGTTCGGCGTGCAATTGAAACTGCGCCAGCCTCAGCAGAACGTTACCCGCCTGAGGCGCCACCAACGCGCCGCGGTACTGCCCGCGGCGGGACAGAAAACTGAGCCGGATGCCCTTTTCCAGGCATTCCGCGACCGCCTGTGTCGTCACCTGCACGTTTCCGAACAGGAGTATGGTTTCCAGCTTGTGGTAAGGCAGATCCAGCAGAATCTCGC
This sequence comes from uncultured Acidobacteriia bacterium, assembly GCA_903909435.1. Taxonomy (GTDB): domain Bacteria; phylum Acidobacteriota; class Terriglobia; order Bryobacterales; family Bryobacteraceae; genus CAIVVT01. The sequence continues at coordinate 1,722 of CAIVVT010000022.1, forward strand.
CATCCTTCTCGATCAGGAACCGATCGCCCGCTTTGCGCAGAATCGAGCCCTGTTCAGTCAGGTACAGGTACGCCATGGTGTTCTTCTCCCGGCGCGGCTCCAGGCGGTCCAGGGCCGCCAGGAACGCCAAATTGTGCTGCCTGGCCTGCTCCAGCCGCCTGGACAGCGCAGGGTCCGGCTTCGGCTCGCATGGCTCCAGATAGGGACCGCGCAGCCGCGCCGGCAGCGGCGGCGCCATCGAGAGCAGACGCCCGCGGCGCGCGTCGTGCTTCCACGGAATCCAGATCCCTTCGCCCTGGAAATAGGCGCCGAGAAAGCGGAACCCCTCTTCAAAAGAAGTGATCCGCGTCTTGTCCTGAGCCAATTCCAAACGATCCGACAGCAACAGTCCCGCCGTGGCTTCCAGCGACTCCCTCGCTTCCTCCTGGGTCCGCGCCAGCACCATGAAGTCGTCCGCGTAGCGGACGAGCCGGCGGCCCTGCTTTTCGAGTGCGGTATCGAGCTCCTCGAGGAAGAAGTTAGCCAGCAACGGCGAAATTGGGGAACCTTGCGGAATCCCTTTCGAAATTCCGGTAATCCTGCGCCCATCCCACTTCTCTCCGCGGATCCAGCGTTCGAGGAGCCACAGAACCGACTTCGAAGCGTCCCGGCGGGCTAGCTTTCCGAGCATGCGGTCGTGGTCGACTTCGTCGAAAAAAGAGTGGATGTCTGCGTCTACGGCGTAGCGATAGCCCATCCCATGCAACATGCGAATGCGCGCGATGGCCCGATCCACCGACCGGCCTGGCCGGTACGCGAAGCTGCATTCGAGAAACTCCTCTTCAAAACTCCTCGAAAGGAATCGCGCTACCGCCGTTTGCAGCACGCGATCCTGGACGCATGGAACAAGGAGCGCGCGTGTCTTGCCAGAGCGAGGCTGCTTTTCGACGATGATCTCCAGCAGCGGCCAGGGGCGATATGAACGGTTCAGCACGCGCGTGCGCAGTTCTTCCATGCGCGTGGAGAGGTTTTCGGCAAACCTGTGAACCGTGATGCCGTCCGAGCCCGCACAGCCCGCATTGTCCCGCACGCGGCCGAAGGCCCGCAGCAGCGTTTCGTGCTCGACTACCCCGGCACGTCGTCAGCGTCCATCAATCCTCCTCTCTTCATCGAATTGGATATCGAACACGTGCGGTTGATAGTGCGCGACGCCCTCCGGTCCGGGCTCGAGGTAGCCGTACAGGATGCGCCTGTATTCGGGAAGCGCCACCAGCGAGCCGATCAGGGAGCACAGCGCCGTGCCGCTGGTCACGTCCAGCAGCACTTCGCGCTCCCTGAGCCCCTTCAGGCGGAAGTACCCATAGCACGCACCGAGCGCGTCGGCCAGATCCTTGTCATTAACGAAATCCACGCCGTCGGCCCATCGGCCCAACCCGACATTGCCAATCGTCAGGACTTCGGTGGACTGCGGCAGGCAGCGCTTCAGCAGGTCCGTAAAAATGGGGCAGCAGGCATGAGAGCCCCTCGGCCCCAGCGAATCGATAACCAGGATGCGGTTAGGCGCGCCGTAGGTCCGTCCGCCGGCGTTGGCGAACAAGTCGTGCAAGGCGCCCAAAGGGATTCTCCAGTTCGATTCCTTTCCAAATTGGTTGACGAACGTCGACTCGCCAATCTGGCCACGCGCCGCCCTGGCCTCCTCTAACGTCTGGTCCGTGGTCCTGCTCAGGAACAGGATCAACCCGGTGCAGCCATCGTGCTCTCTCTCGCGACTTCTTCCTTCCCTTTGCACCTGCTTCACCACGGCCTGGCCCCAGAGCAAAGCGACCAAGAACGGAAGAGCTGTGAGTAACTCCCACCAGGGCGCTTGCTCTCCCCGATATCCGGCTCTTGCTATCTCCTGCAAGGAGGACGCGAGCCAATGAACGCTGAACAGGAACAGCAGCCCAGCCCCAATCACATCCCATTTGTTGTCCAAGATATGACGCATTTCGAGCGCCACGTCTTTATGAAATCTGCTCGCCACAACACCCTCCCTAACCAATTACTCGGAGCTTCCCTAGGGGAGTTCCGCCAGACACCCGAGGCGCCGCTGGCCGCAAGCGGCCGGATGCCGCTAGCGGACCTGCCTTGGAGCTTCGACCTGCCGCTCCATCCGCCCGTACCCGCTACTCGTCTTCCCACCGGCGCCCCAGTCCCGCATGGCCTGCTCCAGCAGTCGCATCGCCGCTTCAGCCCACCGCAGGCCATTGTCGCCGGACACGTCGCAACTGGCACTTACCAGGAAGCTGCCCGCAACGGATAGAAAGTTGATTGGTACTGGCGAGTCCATGTCAGAAGGAGGCGCAGCGCCTTCCGCATAGGCGGGGTGATGGGGTGTCATTACGTCCTCAACGAGCCCCCTGATCCTCCGCTCTCCGTTTTTGGGCGGAGTGAGGCAGACGGGCGTAATCCACGCGTCATGAAAGGTCAGGTGGCCGGCATCGTCGGTGTCGCCGAACAGGAAGTGGTAATACTCGCCAGGCCGCTCCACCTTATTACCCTCATCATCGAGCCCTTCGACGAACTCACGGAACTGCTCGTTCCCCGACTGAAGGCCCCAGATTCCCGAACAGTAATGGGCCGCCAGTCCCTTCAGGCTGGAGCCTGGGATCAATGGCGTACCGTAAGTTCCATGCAGCCGTAGCCCCGTCTCGAGGACCGATTCGATGCCGAGGCCCGTGATGAGACGGCCGATGGTGCGAAACTCCACCTGGACTGTGTTCGGTGTCTCAGCGATCCCGCGCACATATCGATTAAACGCCGCTTCGTATAGAGGCTGGGCGTTCACCGCCGCGCATGACGCGTCCGCGAGCAGGAAGCGTCTCGCCTCTCCCTTGTCGCCGTGCTGCTCCAGATAGGAATCTAGAACGAGGCCCGCGTTCGCCGCCTTCTCCATGTCTGGAGACCGTTTGTAGTCGCGGATTGCACTAACCTCGGTGTTCACGACTTCTCCTTAAGCAACGCTTCCGCATAGCGTTTGAACCACGTCGAACACGCCATAGCGTTCCGCGTCAGTCCCAGGTACTCCAGCAGAGGACTGGTACGGGATTGCTTCAGCAACACGTCCAAAGCACCGTTGTCCTCACGTTCCAGTACCACCTGCGCCAGATCCTTCAGGACCTTGGAATGCGCGTTGTCGCCACTCTTGGCTTTCGCCTGGTAGAAGGCCAGCGCCTGGCAGAGGCCGCACTGGTGGATGAGCGCGGGCAACTTGAGGCACAGGCCTCCATAGTCTTTCTTCAGCTTGACGTCATGCTGGTGCGCAATCGTCTCAACTGCGGTGTAGGCTCCGCTGGCGCGCCGCTGGTCGACGGTGTGGGGGGTAGGCTGTATTGCGTTCATTCGGTGCCTCCTATTTATTGGCAAACACCGCGCGCACCCGGCCACGACCCACTGTCGCCTTGCCACCCACCTGCAGTGCCTTGGCACCGGTGCAGTAGGTCTTCATGATTTCCTGTTCGATTTCCTCGCTCTTCCTGCCGCCCCAGGTGTGCGTGATCCGATCGCACCAGACCAGGCTTGCAAGGATGGCCTCAGCCGGCAGCGATTCCTCAGCCCAGAGTGCCTTGTCCGCCGCAGTGCGGGTTTCGGGGTTGATCTTCACCCGTGTCACTACCTCCGTGCCTTGCGAGGAGAAGTAATTGAACAGCGAGTCGTGCACCACTCCGAAGCGTCTCTTGAAGATCTTTCGCCACGCTTCAGCCGAGGTGTCTTGCGGTCCGCCATCGGGGAAGACCCATCCGGCGATCTTTGCTGCCCACACTGCGGCCTTCTCCGATTCCGGTCCAGTTGCGGTCGCCTCGACATCCAGGTCTGCCAAGAAAACGCGTGCCCCGTCGGAAGCAAGTCGTAGCTCGCTGCCGACGCCTTCCGGCAGAATGATCGCGGAGTTGCCGACCGAGGGCACCTTTTTGTGGAGTTCCCCTACTTGTCCCGCCGCATCCAGGTCTCGGAGCAACCGCCGCAACGCAAGCGGGCAGGTAATCCAGGCAAACGTCCCGTACAGGCTCCGAACGGGCATGCAAACCAAGCGCGCGTCAGAGAATACTAGCGCGCCGGAGTTCGCCTGACCGGAGCCTTCGTCATCCGCTTTGCCAAACGCTGCCCGGGCAAGTTCATCCCGCTTGACCGCATCCGAAGCACCGTGCGCATCGGCGAATACGCCCTTCAATCCCGACCCGGGCGTGAAGGGCCAGTCAGTTGTCTTCTCTCGCGCAATTGGCAGGTCTACAAACCCAACTCCAAAACCGGTGCCGACGTGCAATGGAGTAATTGCGTGAATCCAGCAGATTCTTCTTTCAGCCATTGTGTTCGCTCCAAGTGCCCCAGAGGGCGAGTCCGAATCCTTCGCGCATGTCTGCCTCCCGATCGCATACACTTTCAAGCCATCGCGAGGCAAGTTTGGAGGGATCGCCCTCTTGCACCTCGCAGAAATAGACGCTGCCCGCCGGAGCCAACCGGCGCACTGGCTTCGCGCCAAACTTGCCCTTCTCTAGCGACCAGCCGGAAATGGCCTTCCAGCGCGGAACGCACGCGCCCACCAGCTTCAACACCACACCGGTGCCAGCGGGAACCTCGTGCTTTCCGTCCAGCCACCCCGGCCGCCAACCTGCATCGAACGGAGCCGGACTTGCCAACATCAGCCGCACTCGTTGCTTCGTACCCGTTTCGGGTGGCTGGCTCAGGGTGTCGCGAATTCTATTCGGGCACTGCCAAGCCGCAGCATGCTCCGACAAATCGGCCCGTTTCCAATACGCCAAACGCCGCTCTCCGCCCGTCGGAAATGCCAGATCCACATTGTCGAGGCACGCCCGCAGACTCTCCGGTGGTCTGAAGCGAAGAACCATGCACATATCCTCCGCGAATCTCAGTCCCGTGGTTCGGTACAGCTTCGCGTCTTCCGCCGAGAGTGTTTCCTGATTGATGGAAACGTGCCCCCGCCGCTCTTGCTCCGGAAAAGGACAAAACTGCGCTGCTTCGGCTTCGAAGTCAAACTCGTCGGCTTGTTCAAGCAGCCACTGTTCCACTTGGCCGGACGAGAAGAAAGGGGGTGGCTCGACGGGCTTGAAGTCCTCAGTTAGATCTCCAGGCAACAGGCAAGGTGCCAAACCAACCGGAAGGTTACTCGCAGCCAAGTACTTGCGCGCCGGCCTTGCCCGAAGGCAACGGTGGACTTCGGGCATGCGCACGAGATCCGCCGGGGCGGGGAGAAAGAGCTGCTTCCGCTTGTCATGCCAGGGGAACGGCCCTGCCACCTCCAGCAGTTTCAGTTCTTCCGGCACAAATTCCCTTTTCAGCGTGCCCGCTAGCGTCCGCAGTGCGCCTGTCATGCTCTGCGGGTAAGGCCAAGGCAGGGAATGGATCCGGGCACCGGTTCCGAAAGGGCGTCCGTCCCGCGCGATCATCGGATCGCGAGGTTCGACGGTCATGTATCCGGTCATACGTCACCTCGGTTTTGGTCGCTCGGCCGCGCTTTGCTCGAAGCATCCCCAATCTTTCCGGCTACGATCAGTTCCTCCGCCAGCCGAAGCAGTGCGGACGGAGTGCTCCCCCGCCGGTGGATCATATCCTCGAGCTGCTTAGCCGTTTCGCCATGCTCAGCCGGAATCTTATGCTTGAGCATGCACAATGCTTCGCAGCGGAGCGCACTCTCCATCTCCGCGTGCTTCTCCTCCGGCCAGCCAGAGTAGTGGGCTGCCAATTGGCGTAAGCCATAAGCCGCTTTGGTAGAAACCCAGCCGGCTTCGATCCAGGCAGCCTCCATTGCTAAGCGCTCGACTGGTTTGGAGTCCCAGTTGTCCCGCAACTGTACCGGTTCGGCTCCGCGCGAGTGCCAATGCACAGCGAGAGCGTCCCGTTCGATCGATCCGGGCCAATCGCCCGCTTCCGCGCGCGGCCTTTTGGCGTGCCGCTCCGCATCGCGAGCCGCGTCAAGCAAATCTTCCAGCGGCTCCATAGAATGGCCAAATGCGATGCCTACGGAGAACGTGAGGCCCCATTGCTTGAGCACGCTGCAAAACTCTTGGCGCAGTTCCCGCGCACACCCGAGCGCCCGGTCCACGGGCAGGAACGCCAGCACGTCGTCTCCGCCGGCGTACACCAAACTGCCCTGACTATCACGGACCACCTTCTCAGCCGCGCCCGCGAAATCGGCCAGTATCCTCGAAAAGGCTCTATGTTGGTCGGGTGTATCCATCCCCGCAATCGCTCTTCCCATGAAATCACCGTCTGCGGCCAGTACCGCGAAGTACGCGTCGGGCTCCCCGTTTCTCGCTGTTATGGCAGCAAGCACCTGACGCAAGGGATTGAGCTTCGGATCGGGTTCATCCTCCTCGCATGTGATCTCTTTTACGCGATTCTTGTACACGGCTGCGCCTTCGTAGGGAAACCTGGCGTAGTTCTTGAATCGTTCGTCGTTAAGTTGCGCCAGCCCCTCAGCGGTCAGCGCCGCACATTCTTTCCTCAATTGACAAACATCCACATCCGGTAGGCCGCGCAACCATCCATCGGCCGCGACGCGCGACACAGAGGGGTATTGCCGTTTCTCACCTGCTACGCGCTTCACTACGCCGATGGCGTCCAACTCTTCCCCGGGATTCAGGCGCAGCCGGCGGCGCGGCGGGAACCTCGTGTTCTTCTCTTTCTTCAGGACGGACTCGCGCGCGCCGTCCAAGGACGATTTCGGTATCAACGGGTGGCCCTCAAAACAGGCAAAGTCTCTGCACGCTTTGCGCCCTGCCAACAAACGCATCAGGTCGGCGCGCTTCACCTTGTATTCGGAGGGTCCGGCGTAGGGCAGCCAGGCTGCGTAAAACTCCACCACGTCCTGCACCTGTTGTTTCCACAGGTCGCCGCGGACGTTCGCCGCCACCTCGGAAATGCTCATGGCCTCAGCACAAAAACTCTCCCACCGCTGTGCAGCTGCCGCCTTCGCATCGCTTTGGAGTCGATTAGGGTAGGGTTCCTCTGTGTCTTCAAGAACGGTCACCTCGGCCAGGATGATGTTCGCAACGTTGAACGCCCCGTTCGGATTCAGTTTCTCCAATGTGTCCGGATTCGGGAAGATCAGAACCACCCCCGGTTTCGACGCCAAGCATTTCGCCACTGCTTTGCTGATCTCCGAGAGCAAGAACGATCCAAACCACAGATCCCGCGTGCGTCGCGCTGCCGCAATAAAGTCCTGCACTGGGCCTACAGCGATCGCCAACAGGTATCCCATCACGGTTTCCCCCCCGGCATCTCCCTTAACTGAAGGTGGTTTTTCAGGTACCCGATCGCCGCCTGGACGGCGTCGCCGTTCGGCGATAACCTGGCCATCGGTGAGCCCCGATAAGTTGCCAAGTCCGGCCTCTCTACCGGGTCGGGATGCACCGGAATTTTCCAGTCCTCGTGAGCTCGCGTGTACTTCAACGCGACGGGGCGCTCCGTCGCCAAGGCCAGCAGTATGGGAACGGCCTTGATGCTCTGCCCTTCAGGGAAGACAAGTGGCCGCAAAATGAGCGGGCTCCCCATGCGCTCGTGCTCCTTGCCTGCCGGGGTCAGAGTCCCGTTGAGTTCTGCATCTTGCGGGTGGGGAGGCAGCCCTTTTTTCAGAGGGAAGTGGAATACGATGGGCAGGCCCAACGCGGCACGCGGAAAGCCGGGCGGGGTGGCGCTCGGCAGTAAGGTGGTCGAACTGCCGTGCCCCGGAGTGGCGATGCGATATTGAGCGCGGAGCGAGTCCGCTTCAGGCCAATGCGACCGGCCTTCTCTGCCGTTCGGCTTCACTCCCCGCGCGAATCCCGACTTCTGTCGGAAATCCCGGTAATGCTGCAGCAACGTGAGCCATGTCGCCTCGGGAGCCGTGGGTGTCTTGCCTGCCCACAGTGTTCTCGGCAACGTGGGCCACGGTTTGGCTGAACCCGTCGGCAGGCTGCAATTCATCTGCAGATCGGCCCACCACTTCTCCAGCCCAACCATTCCTGAGGGCGCGAACTCGCGGCAATAGAGGGCTCCGCTGCCGCGACGTGTGCGAGATCCCAATCCGCCGAAATTCAACCAAGCCTTCAATGCGGTTTCCACTTCATCCCGCAAGTCCTCGGGGAAGTCTACGCGCAATTGAAACCTCAGCGCCTTGAGGATCTCTTCACGGTGATCCTGGAACCCGAAGTACACGAGATTCAACTCCTGCCTGTTTACTTCGTCGCCGGCCCTCTGCCCTGCTCCCACGCGGCTCACGGCAATCACCACGGGGCTCCCCTTTTCCGTGTTCCCCCAAATGCGTGACTCCTCCTTGAACAGCTCCCCATAGGTCGCGAAACCTCCGCCACGCGTGGCTCTCCACCAGAAGCGCAGGTGGCCTCGGACGGAAGAACCGCGCACAGCTGTCACCCGGTCCGGTGCTTTAGGTTCCACGCCCCCGCCCGCTAAGTAATTCAGCACACGGATCTCAAGATCCAGCGTCTTGGCGTAACCCTTCCTCGGCGAAGGTTCCGGCAGTCTTTCCGGACATAGCGGCAGGCCCTTACTTTCCAAGCGCATGGCCTTGGTACTCCTGATAACGGCGAAATTGAACGAATTCAAACTGTGAGGATTTCCACGTTTCGTCCCGGCGCTGTTCAACTTCAGCAACTCTTTTCGTGGTCGCCGCGTAGCACGGTACGCCTAGACGCTCCAGCCCGCTCACCAGCAGGAAAGTGAAAGTGAACTCGCCCTGGACAATAGCGGCTGTCAGGTTGGATTCGACCATCTTGCCGAGGAACTCCTTCGCCAGTGCGGCCAAGTCCTCCTCGCTGGCAGATGGGTCGATCTTCGGGAATGGAACATCCATAATCTCGCCGCCAATGGTCTGGGCGGCGAGGCGCTGCCTTTCGTTCCATCCTTCAGATGGGTGATTCGTACAATTGCAGATCAATGGAGGTGATTATATGCTTTTCTCGATCTTGTGCAACCAAAGGCCCTGATTTTGATGCTCATCGGCGTGTGGCAACTTTTTCAGCGAATGAATGACGGACGCGGACAGCTCAAGTCGCTTTGGGCACGCGCCGATGGAACCCGAAACGCCGCTCTTCCCGTCGGGCTGTCGAGCCCCGCAAGTCATTTCCCTTCAGGGATTGGCCTGCTGTCACCTGAAAGTTCCGACTGCAAGCGGGCCTTGGTTCGGAAACATTGTCACCGGCGACCGCACATGGCCATCCAGCGCTTTCGGCTTCTCCAAATGCACATTGAAATGGAGGTCGGTAGTCACTTGACACTCGTGCACGCATAACGCGCCCAACTTCCGCGATGGTACTAACCCACGCTGTTGGTCGAAACATCTCAAACTGACCGCCAACCCTGGGTTGGGCAGTTGGTTCCATTTCATCCTCCACTGACGCGGGAAAGAACTTGAACGACCTCCCAGCAAGAGTGATGAATCTAGGTGCGCAGGAACGAACCTGAACGCACCAAGGAACATCACATGCCCACCTACAGCATCGACAGTGACAACAACCTGGCAGTGCACCCCGACGCGGATGCCGCCCTCAAAGAAGCCGGCACATTCGGCACGGCATTTAACACAGAGGCCCAACTCACGGAAGCCGCCTCCGTGTGGCCCGCCAGCCGCCTGATTGACATCTGGAACGGGTTCGCCGGCGCGCCGCCCTTCGCGGAACTGAAGGAGGTCAAACGCTTCACGGATCGCAAGAGCGCCGTGGCTCGAATCTGGAACGCCGCCCAGCGCCTGGGAGAGACGCTCGAAGAGGAGATGAAGATCGCGGAGCAGGACATGCTCCGGGCCCAGCAGGAGACGGGGAGCGCGACGAAGCCAGC
>CAIVVT010000023.1 GCA_903909435.1 uncultured Acidobacteriia bacterium
CCGTCGCCTCGGCTTTGGGCAGCCTCACCAGGCGCGACCCCGGCAAGGCTGTGCGAACATACCATGAGGGTTGCCAGACAACCCTCAAAACCGGAACGTTCTACTTGGCTGGCAATAGGAACTTTCTATTTGGCTCCGACACATGGACTGAATTCATGGCGGTACTCCGCGCTCGAATGATAGAATTCGCTAGCAATGCGCAGAGATGGTTTGCCTGCTGAGATGATTGCCGAGTTCCTCGGAACGCTGGTCCTGATCCTGTTCGGAACGGGCGTGTGCGCGATGGTGGTCCTGTTCGGCAGTGGAGTGCCGGGGGAGATCGTCAACGGGGGGTTTACCAACATTACGCTGGGGTGGGGCCTAGGCGTCACTTTCGGCATTTATGTCGCAGGACGAATCAGTGGGGCGCATTTGAACCCGGCCGTCACGCTCTCCCTGGCCGTGTTTCGCGGCTTCTCCTGGGCCAAAGTGCTGCCGTATTGTCTCGCTCAGACGGCGGGCGCTTTCGCGGCGGCCGCCTTGGTATTTTTCAATTACCACGAGGCCATCGTGAAGTTCGATCCCGGCCTCCTGAAGACGGCGGGAATCTTCACCACTTTCCCTACTTTTCCCAACGCCCCGGCCGCAGGCTTCTTCGATCAGGTAATCGGCACGGCCCTGCTGATGCTGCTGATCTTCGCCGTCGGCGACGAGGACAACATGGCTCCGCAATCGAACTTGGGACCGCTCATCGTCGGGCTGATCGTGGTGGCCATCGGCATCAGTTTCGGCAAGCTGCACGGATACGCGATCAACCCGGCGCGCGACTTGGGCCCAAGACTGTGGACTTTAGTCGCCGGATATAAGAACAACGGGTTGACGGATGGAACCGGGGTTTGGTGGGTTCCTATCGCCGGGCCATTGGCTGGCGGCTTGATCGGTGCCGGCCTATGGGACCTGGTGCTCCGGCCGCTGCTGCCCAGGAAATAGTCGCGGACGCGGCGAGCCTCCAGAGCTATCCGTCACCCATGTGATAGATCAGCCAAGCCAGAGCTGCCACGATGATCGAAAGCAGTAGACCCGCAATGAATAGATCTTTGGCGCGATCCTTATAGAGTTCGTACTTGCCGCGCAGGCTGCGGCTGGCGAAATGCCCCATGAAGCGCGAAAAGCGCACCTTGCAATCTTCGCAGCGGAAGTATGAGATCCCGGCAAAAGCAGACAATTCCTCAAGCTTGGATCGACGCCTGGACGCACGGATGTGAGGTGAACCGCAAATCGGACACTTCGTGCCGGAGCGTTTCTCTGCCGCGTTCATAGAGTAGCTGCCAAATCAAGCGTCGCAACTGGCCAGAGCGCAGGTGCTTTCATAGGTTCTTAATGATACTCGATCACAGTTAGGCGGAGTCGCGCTACACCTCGTCGTTATACCAGTGATAATCGGCAGTCCCGCCGCCGCCCCAATGCTCGGGAGCGCTGTTGGACATCCAGTCCAACGGCTCCAACCCATGCTGCGGACGGGCGGCCAATGCGAACGCCGCCTTCAACGCTCCGCGCTCCCGCTGACCGAGTACGGCGGGATCCGCCGAGACGAACAGCGCGGTTCCGCTGCGGGTCACCAGATCGAGCCACTGGCGGGTCAAGTTCCAAGGAATGGCCTGGGTCACCGGCACGCAATCCGCGTCGGCGGCGAAGAATGTGTTGTGCTGGGACAGGCGGAAGGCGAGTGTATTGACACCCATTTTGCGGCTGCGCGGCCACTCCCGGCCACTGGTGTCGTCGCCGATGCGCTGCATCTCAAACAACCCCGCGCCCAGATGGCCGATGGTGTTGCAGCCGATCAACTGCGCTTTCCCGGCACCCCGGCGAATGGCTTGATAGAGACCTCTGACGACCTCAGCCGTGGTCCTGCCTCGATCGGCGAAGTGCCACCCGGCCACTGTCAGTTCCGGGCCCATTTGAAAGCCCCAGCGGCCTGTGAGGTCGAAGGTTGAGAAGTCGTGTTTGATCAGGTCGAAGCCCCAATCGCTCAACCCCCGGACGCGCTGCTCAACATACTCCAGGGCCGCCGGAACGCTCGGATCCAAGACGACGAACGGCGGCTTGACGCCGCCTCCAGCCTGGGGCCCTTTCAGCAGCCAGCTGGCGTCGAGCGATGCTACGGACAGCAGTGGCCTGATCCAGACCCCGGGACGGACGCCGCGCTGCTTGATCTCCGTCACCATCCCGGGCATGTCGGGGAATTTGTAGTTGCCGCGGTCGGTCGGACCGGCTCCCTCAGGCGACGGCTCCCAACCCATGTCGAGCACCATGAATGGACGATTCGGACCGGCGGGCGCGAGTGCGGCCATCAGATCGGAGTCGCGCAAAAGCGCCTCGGCCGAGAGGTTGTTTCCATAGGTGTAATACCAGTTGTTGCCGCCGTAGACGGGCGCGTCGGGCAGTCGCGGCTTCTGACACATACGCAGGCAAAGGGCGCGGGCCGCCGCGAGGGGTGACTGGCCTGCGGCGCTTGCGTGGGTGACGACGGTGGCCGCCTCCAGCTTGCGTTCGCCCAAATCAACGCCCGCGCCTCCATTGGCGACATCCAACCACAGCGTGATTCCCGCCGGGTCCACCTGCCAGCAGGCGATGGACGCACAGCCCGTCTTTACGCCGCAGCCCTCGGTCAACTGGCCGTCGGACGCCAGGAAGTACCAGGGCATCAGTCGGTGCGGGACGATGCCACGCCACTCCAGGTCGCCGTAAGAGCGCTCCCAATGGTCGCCCAGGAACTTCCAGGCCTGGGGCACTGCGCCCTTCCAACGCAAGCCGATACGCAACACTGCGGCGTGCGGCGCGGTCAGCGTGACGGGCAACTCTGCGCCCTGGGGCGAGGTCCGTGGCTCGGTCACCACCTCCATGGATGCACCCACCCAGCGAGTGCCGGTCCCCGTCAAAGCCACGCGCTGCGTTTCCGTATAGACGGCGACAGCGTCGGGCGCCCGGAGAATGCCGGGAAGTTTCGTGCCGCCGGAATCGACGCGCGCTCCAGCTACACCGGCAGCCGCGCCGGAGGTCATAAGAAAGGATCTACGATTCATGTCCACAGTGATCTTATCAACAGCGGTTCGAGGAATCAGTCTTACGTAGCGACGGCGGATGCTTGCGGGTGGGAGAACCAAACGCGGCCCTGCACCAGTCGAAGCTGGCGCAGGGCCGTCTCAAACAAAACAGGAAGTTACTTCTTGGGCAGCTTGGCGCGAATTGCGGCGATCTTCTTCTGCTGGAGTTTGACATCGGCTGAAGGCGCGGCGAGTGCGAGGGCGGCATCCGCCTCGGCGCAAAGCATGGCGACCTGCCCACTCTGATCGAGTTTCTTGGGGCCGTAAATGTCCGACAACTCAGTGAACTGCCGCGCGAGGGCGAGCAGGAAAACGTCTTTTGACATCTTGAAGTCACCCTTGGCCAATAGATCCTGAGCCTTCTTGACGTCTTTGCCGGAACCGGCGAATTCGGCGAAACTCAGCAGCACGCCACGTTGCTGCATATGGGCGAGGGCGGGAGCCTTTTCGGGATTCTGGAGAGCTACACCCTTCTTTACTCGTCCGGCCTCGATCGGGAGTTCGGAGGAAAGCGCCGATAGGGCGACAGGCAGTGCGAGATCAGTGTCTTTCAGTTTTGCCAGGCGCTTGTGCGTGATCTCAGCTACGCGCATTACCAGCGGATTCACCGAGCCCCGGATGGACGCGCCCGTGCGTTTGAACTCGAGGTGGCGGTCACGCGCGAACTTGGAGCCGTCATCCCACACGTCGGCCCACTCCATGCCAGCCCGGGCCAAACCCGACGCGACCACGATCTGCAGCACTTCGGCGCGATCGCGGAATTCCCCATCCTTGCCGGTCAGTTTGTCGAGCTGGTCGGAAGCGTCAGCGAAGTTCCCCTTTTTGAGGGACTCCTCGGCGTTCGCCCAGACAAAACCAGGGGTTCCGGGCTGCGGTTTCACAGGACCTTGGGGTCCACCACAGGAAACCAGGCCCAGTGCGAGGGTCGTCACAGTGATCAATGAAGCAGGAATGAACAAGCGCATATAATCCTCCCGTCGCACTATTTCCTGTTTTTGAACCAGTGTCAAGGGTATTGAAGCCTGAATATACGTTTGTCGCGCCAAAAACTACCTGCGGACCTTGGCTTCGGAGAAGGCTAGCGCTTCGCGGCCAGCCATGCGAGCAGCACGCGGTTGAACGACTGGGGCTTCTCCATCATCAGAAAATGACCAGTGCCGCGAATCCGCCGAAGCTGAGCCCGCGGAAATCGACTGCGCAAGGCGGGAAGCGAGATGTACGCGCTCGATCCGGCAGCGATCTCTAAAAAGGGTAGATCGATGCGGTCTTCGCGCCAGAACTCCGGGTCGCGCATGGCTTGGATGCCTCCCTCAGCCACCTCCTCCGGTACGGCCAGCATGACGCGCAGGATATGCTCGCGTGTGGCCGGCATGGTCGCGGCAGAGAACATGTTCCTGATGATGGTCTCGCGCGCTTTCAGTGCCTCAGGCCCCAGAAAATTGCGTCCCTTCGCCTTCGCGCGCGCCGCTGATGGCGGCGCATAAAAGGCCGCGTCCACTGCGACCAAAGAGGTCACTTGCTCCCGGTGGCGGCGCGCCATGGCCAACAGTACGTGTCCGCCCATGCTATGGCCCACAATGGTCGCGCGCTTCACTTTCGCCTCGGTCATCACCGCACTGACCGCGTCGGCGAACGCATCGATGCTGTACTCCGGCGCCGGCTCGCTCTGGCCATGGCCGGGAAGATCGACGGTCAGTACACGGTATTGTCGCGAGAGTCCCGGAATGTTGGAGGCCCAGAACGTTTCGTCGCAAGTCCAGCCGTGAATCAACACCAGCGCTTTGCGTGCGTTGCCGTAGCTCGAGTAGTGCACCTTGCGGCCCTCGACAAGAGCCGATTCAGCGGATAGGCACACGACCAGAACAAACCCCAGGAGAATACGAACCATTGCCGGAGTTTAGCGCGAAGTGCCCACGCGGCGGGTTGCTAAGAACCTCAGACGGTCTTCGGGTCGGGGTGCGTGTAGCCCTGGCGGTACGACCGGCGGAGTAGCCGGTTGGCAGCGTCATTATCCACGGCCAACCTCTTGGCCGCGTCCCAGGTGATGGAGCGCCCGCTCTCCAGCGCCACATTGGCCAGGATGCAAGTCGCCGTCGAGATGTGACCCTCTTCGATATCGGCGACCGGCTTCTTCCCGGTCGCGATGGCCGCCAGAAAATCCTTCATGTGGTAGCGGATGGCCGGCGCGACGTGCTTCTCAAGCCGCTCCTCGGTCTTGTCCTCGGGGTACTGCTCGAGTTCGTAGGTTACGTCCCTGTGAACCGTCGCTTTGTTGCCATAGAGCGGCGTGAACTCATAGCGAAACACACTGGCCTTCAGCGTCCCCTTGTCGCCCCAGAATGTCGCCCCCCAGGTGTCGTTGGGATCGGGCGCATTGCCCCACGTGCGATGCTGCCAGACCACGGTCACGTCGTCGAACTCGAAGGTCGCCGTCTGCGTGTCGGGTACGTTGGCGATGGACTTCTTTTGGACCAGGACGCCACCCTCCGAGGTGATCCGTTTGGGCCAGCCCAGCCCCAGCATCCAGCGCGTCATGTCGAGCATGTGGATGCACATGTCGCCCAGGATGCCGTTGCCGTATTCCTTGTACGACCTCCATTGCCCGGGGTGGATGTTGGCATTGTACGGCCGGAGTGGCGCGGGGCCGGTCCAGGCTTCCCAATCCAGATAGTCGGGCGGAGCGATGGCCGGAGGGTTGGCGTTCAGGCGCATCGGGTAGTAGCAGTAGATTTCGACCAGTCCGATTTTGCCCAGTTTTCCCTCGCGGATAATCTGGTCGCGCGCTTCGATCAAGTGGGGCGTGCTGCGGCGCTGCGTGCCCACTTGCACCACGCGATTGTACTTGCGCGCCGCGGCCAGCATGGCCTCGCCTTCCACGACGTCGGTCGAGATCGGCTTCTGCTGGTAGACGTGGCAACCGGCCTTCACTGCGTCGATCATGGCCAGCGAGTGCCAGTGATCGGGCGTCGCGATGAGGACGATATCGAGGTCCTTCTCGGCCAGCATCTTGCGGTAGTCCGAATACGTCCGCGGCCGTTTCTTCGAATCCTGGCGGGCGGCGATCCGGTCGGCCGCCTGGTCGAGCATGTGCTTATCCACGTCGGCCATCGAGACGACTTCGATCGGCGCCACCTGCATCAAACGGATCAAATCGGTTTTGCCATACCAACCTGGACCGATGATGCCGACGCGCTTCGGTTTGTCGTCAAACATTGCTGCATAGCCTTCGGGTAGGCTGAGGGCAGCGGGCACGGCGAGCGAAGTCTGCAGGAATTGGCGTCGGTCCATGAGTCTGGTATCCTTTCGCGGAAGGGGAACGGAATTGACTCAGTATATTCGCCCAGCGCCCGCTACGTCAGGGGACAACTGGGGCGGCCATGCTGCTATGCAAACGGCCCCAAGATTGCTACGGAAAACGCGGAATCCGCCGCGCTTTGAAGCGACTCCGAAAGCCGGGGCGGGCGTGCGGCAAAATAGTGCGTGAGATTCGATTCGAGGAGGAATTCCTAAATGCGAGGTTTCGCAGTAGCTTTGGTTCTGACGGGTCTATGCGCGTTCGCTCAACCGGGCGACCGCGTCGAGCGGCGGCGGGCTGAGATGCGCAGCGACGGCGACCACCTGAAATGCAGGCTTGAGGTGGTGGTGGACGATGTCGCCGAAGTGGTGATCCATGGGGACACCGCAGAGCTAAGAACCATCTCCGGGCAGCGCGCTGAATGGCGCCGATTCATCTGCAGTCAGCCTCTACCTGCCAATCCGGTGGACTTTCGCTTCACTGGAATCGATGGGCGCGGACGCCAGACGCTGGTGCGGGAGCCTCGACACGGCGGTCCGGCAGTCATAAGAATCGAGGACTCCAAGGGCGGCCGGGAGGGCTACACGTTCGACATTGAATGGCGCGGCGAAATGGACCGTGGCCGCGATGACAGGGATCGCGGTGAAGTCCGCAGGCCCGACGGGCGCTGGACGGGTGCCCTGGGCGGAGAATTCCAATACCGCGGAGACGGCCGGGGACTCCTCGACCGTAGGAACGGCCGCGACATACCGGTCCGTGACGTCGTCGTCAGCCTGAATCGCGACGGCCGGGTCGTGCTCGAATTCGAGGCGCGGGACTTCCGGCGCGTCGTATTTGCGGGGCAGGCCAGAAGCATCACGACCGGTCGGGTGGAAGCGGAACTGACGTCTGGCGCGGGCGACCGCGACGCCCGCGGAGTTGTCACGATTTTCATGGACCGCGGCGGAGAGGTGGAACGCGTAAGCATGCGGGGCCGGATTGACCGGGACCCGTTCACGCTGGAATGGTCCGCACGCTGAAGCTGTAAACGGGGGGGAGGATGTCATCCTGCGCGCCGGATACCGAACGGCGCGCAGTTTACCAAGCTGCCCCACACTCGGACCGCCTTCCGCACTGCAACACACCATCCGCGCGCTCAAGCGTAGAATGTGATCCATGCAAGGCACAGAGCCCGACTCCCAGAACGCCACGACCCCGCCGGCAGGACCTTCCGCGCGCATCACCAGACGCGATTTCGTTCCAGCCATGGGCAGTGCCCTGGCGGCCATCACCATCCTGCCCCGGCACGTCCTGGGCGGCGTGGGCTATCAGGCGCCCAGCGACAAGCTGAACATCGCTGCCGTCGGCGTGGGCGGCGTCGGAGCCAGCTATGTGAAGGGCTGCGAGAGCCAGAACATCGTCGCCTTTGCCGACGTGGACCACGCCCTGGCGGCAAAGACCTTCTCGCTGTACCCGCGGGCCCGCACCTACCGCGACTATCGTGTAATGCTCGAAAAGGAAAAGCACATCGACGCGGTGATTGTCGGCACCCCTGACCATAGCCACGCGATGATCGCGATGGCCGCCATCCAACTTGGGAAGGCGGTCTACGTCGCCAAGCCCATGACCCGCACCATTGCAGAGACGCGGGCCATCACGAAGGCCGCCCGTGAGAAGCGCGTCGCCACGCAAATGAGCGTGCAGTCCTGCGCCTCCGACGCTGCCTGCTCCACCGCCGAGTGGGTGCAATCCGGAGTCGTAGGGCAAGTCCGCGAGGTGCACGTCTGGAGCGACCGGCCGGTCTGGCCGCAATGGCTGGCTCGTCCCGCCAAGTCCGCTTCAGTACCCAAGTCGCTGGATTGGGACCTGTGGCTCGGTCCCGCACCCTACCGGCCGTACCATCCCATCTATCACCCCTTCAATTTCCGCGGCTGGGTCGATTTCGGAACTGGCGCGCTGGGCGACATGGCGCTGCATTCCTTCCACGTCATATTTACTGCCCTAAAGCTCGCCCGGCCAACCAACGTCGAGGCCTGCAACACGGTCGTCATGCTACCCGCTTTGCACGGCGATTCAGACAAGAACTGGACCCGATCGCGCAAAGCGCAGTTCAACGAAACGTTCCCGCACTCCTCCATCGTGACCTGGGACTTTCCGGCCCGCGACGGCCTGCCGCCGGTGCGGCTGAATTGGTACGATGGCGGGCTAAAACCTCCGCGCCCACAGGGAATGGACGCCGCTGAGCCGTGGGGCGACGATGGCCTTATGTTCGTCGGGGACAAGGGAGTGTTGCTGAGCGGTTTCACCGGAGGCCCTCAGTTGGTCACAACAGCGCAGAAGGCCGCCTTCACTCCGCCGCAGAAAACGCTGGAGCGCACCCTGGGCCATTATCAGGAATGGATCGCAGCAGCCAAGGGCGGTCCACCGGCGAAGTGCAATTTCGAATTCGCGAGTTTGATTGCGGAGACCGCCCTGCTGGGCGTGATCGCGCAACGGACCGGCAGGTACCTTACTTGGGATTGGGAGAACATGCGTATTCCCAACGACAGCGCCGCAAACGACCTGCTGAGTTCGGAGTACCGCAGTGGCTGGTCGCTGTAGAGCTGTTTCACGATTTCTAGAGGCCGTGGCCTGTTCGCGCTTACCCGAAGCCAACCCTCCTCCAGGACCGAACCGCGAATGTCAAAGAGCGGCC
>CAIVVT010000024.1 GCA_903909435.1 uncultured Acidobacteriia bacterium
AGGCGCTCTAGATACTGCCGATCGAAGACGTATCGCTCCAAGGTCCCTCGCTGACGGCGCTCAGCGTAGTTTAGCGCCGGGCCGCCGGCTTCGCAACCGATGGGGTTTGCGGCCAAGAGCAAAATCAATCCTTTCCAAGTTCCACCGGGACGTTGATGGCGGCGCTGCCGGTACAGACCGTTCCATTTAACGAATTAGTGTCTTGAACCCGCCTGGTGTATCAATCGCGGCGAAAAAATGTTTGGGTAAACGCACGCGCTTCGCGGACGACGCTGTGCAAACCTGCCGTTCGAGCCGCGCCGCAATACGCGCGCCGCTGAACTGGCCTGAAACTGGCGGCATGAGTGGACATCATCAAGTCTTCGGTAATTCTTACCAGAAGACCCAGCGCAGGTCGATCGGTAGCGGTCAGCCGCTGCGATTCACACTCGACTTCCAGAGGTTCCAGGCTCGAACGCATGCGGCGTCAGCAAGTCATGCTACCACCGCACCATGGGGAACGGGGCCACAGTCACCCCCGAGGTTAGTAGGGTAGGCGATCAGCGCTCCCCCGCGAGAGGTTTGGCACGACCCGTGCTAGCACAAGAGTGTCGCCCGAAGCCCCTTCGGGCTAAACGAGGCCGACCGAAGAGGTCAAATATGCGAATGATTCTAGTGGCTGCTATGGCGCTTTCACCACTGCTCGCCAAAAGCAGTGAACCAGTAAAACGTCTGGACGAGGCCGCCTCGGTGTTCTCCGAGATCATGGCAACTTCCGACAAGGGCATCCCGCAAGAACTTTTGGAGAACGCCCACTGCATTGTGATCGTGCCGGGGCTCAAGACCGCAGGCTTCATCATTGGCGGCAAATACGGCAAAGGATACCTCTCCTGCCGCAACAAGGGCGGTTTGGGTTGGTCGGCACCGGGCACAGTCCGCATAGAAGGTGGAAGCGTGGGCTTCCAAATTGGCGGATCGGAGACCGACCTGATCATGTTGGTCATGAACGAGCGCGGAGCGGAGAAACTACTTTCCAGCAAGTTCACTCTCGGCGCGGAAGGATCCGTTGCGGCCGGACCTGTTGGTCGCACCGCAACGGCACAGACCGACGCTCAACTGCACGCCGAGATCCTTTCCTGGTCACGCAGCCAAGGGCTGTTCGCGGGACTTGCACTCGAAGGAGCCACCCTGCGGCAGGATCTGGACGACAACGCGGAACTCTACGGCTCAAAACTCGAGAACCGGGACATCGTGACGAATGGGCGGCCTGCACCAGAGTCGGCCGCGCGATTGATGGAATTGCTGAACAAATATCCCGCCCACGAGAACAAGAGCGCCGCGGCCACATCCAACAACTAAACGGGTGGAGCAATAGCGTAGGCGGGTTCGGCCGGACCTGCCTGCGCCGTTATCTGACGTTTGTACTGCCCGCATAGGGCGCTGAAGCGGCGTAGCGGTCAAGCTAGCCGGAGTCTGAAAGCGACGCTTGAAATGCACATTCACACTGCTGATTTCCGTGTCCCCGCCGGGAAGCGGCTCAGGCTCAAGAAGTGGGCGACCACCATCCACCGCCTCTACAAATCGGAGCAGGACTACAGGAGACTGCTTAACGCTGGTGTTGCCGAACTGAGCGCCCTGCAGCGACTGCTGTACGCCTCCAACAACTACTCTCTGCTTCTCGTGTTTCAGGCGATGGACGCCGCCGGGAAGGATGGCGCCATCAGCCACGTGTTGACCGGGGTCAACCCGCAAGGCTGCGAGGTTACCAGTTTCAAGCACCCTAGCGCTGAGGAACTGCAGCACGATTTCCTGTGGCGCACGACTCGATGTTTGCCGGCCCGCGGAAGGATCGGAGTCTTCAACCGCTCGTACTACGAGGAGGTGTTGATCGTTCGCGTGCATCCGGAGATCCTACTCGGCCAAGGCATTCCGGACAAGTTGGCCAGCGATGACAAGATCTGGAAGGGGCGCTATCGTTCCATCGTGGAGCTTGAGGAGCACCTCCACCGCAGCGGTACGCGCGTGATCAAGTTCTTTCTGCACCTATCCAAGGAAGAGCAGCGGAAACGCCTGCTGGCGCGTATCGACGAGCCTGAGAAGAACTGGAAATTCAGTGAAGCGGACCTCGTCGAGCGCGGTTTTTGGGATCAATACACCCGCGCGTTCGAAGAATGCCTGAGCGCGACCAGCACGAAAAGTGCGCCCTGGCACGTTGTGCCGGCTGACGACAAGTACAGCGCGCGCCTCATCGTTTCGCGTGTTGTGATCGAAGCACTTCAAAGTCTCAAGATGACCTATCCCAAACTGACTGTTGCACGGCAAACTGAACTGAAGGCGATGCGTAAGCACCTTATGCAATGAGCACCGGGTGGATGACTGGTGGAGCGGACGCTCTCCGTTCCACCAGGATCTTGCGCGTGAGAATTCGCTCTAGTCCTGCCCCAGGTATTCAATCGGAACGTCGTCTTCCAGCACCTGCTTAGTGTGAACCTCAGTCACTTCCTCGCCTGACGCCGCTTCCACACCGCTGATCGCATCGGCCTCGAAGGACTGGCCCTCCTCGACGAGTTCAGCGATACTCTCCGGCCCCGCCTCCGCGATGTCCGTTAGCCCTTGCGTATCCCCCGATTGACCGCCCGAATCCGGGCCCAAGCCGTCACGTTTTGTCACTGGAGTCTCAAACGTTCGAACACAATCTCGATTTTGCTGCTTCATGCGTTTCTCGATGCACGCGGTGCGCCATCGTAAAACGGCGGGATTCAATGCAGCAATGCTGGCGATCAGCGATGTGTCGCGCAAACTTCTGTGCCACCGATGCACATTTCGCTGCTGACGTGAAGACTGAGCCGGACACCCCGTTGAATACGAAACGCCTTAGAACAGGCGCTGAGCCTAGCCCCATTGAATGTTGAAGTTCCGGCAACGGAGTCACGACCCTGCGCGCCAGCAAGCACCGTCAGTGTTCCTATGGTACTTGCAGTGGCGGGTCAATTGTGAGCGGGAGCCCCCGCCAGCGCGGGCGAATCGCGAAGCAGGCCCGTGTCGAGGGCGCGCAATCTACCGAGTTCATCAACTAAGACGGCCCTGCCCTTTTGGTCGGTTGGAGTGGACGTTGAGGCACTAGGATCGTGATAGAAGGTCAGGATGTCGCTGCGAAGAGTCTGCGGCATTTCCGCGTAATGCTCCTGCAATTTGTGGAGAAGTTGGGAGTAGGTAGCATCGGTCAATTTGTACTTTCCCTCCGCGGTGAGGACCCCGACATCGAGGTTCTCGTTCGGCAGCTTGAGACGTTCCAAGTTCTGTTCAGATAGCAGTTCGCGATAACGAGTGATCGTAGAATTGAAACTCGCCATATACATTTTCTCCGTCTCGGGAGTCAGGCTCCTAAACGACAAGGGCCGGAACGGGCCTACTTTGGGGACGAGGCGAAACAGAAACGCCATCAGCTCTGACCTGAAGCCCGGCCGAGCGTACGACTTGCCCCAGTTCTTCTCGTAACTGGAGCGCGACAGGTTGTAAATGAATAGCTTACGAGTAACGCTCGGAGTGTCTTTGCGGATCTCCTTTTCCTTCATTTTCCATGCGACTCTCGTCATCGCCGGCAGGATCGTTCCGACTGAATGGCGATACGAGCCGAGGGCAAGGTCAACGCTCATGAACACCTTATCGAGCGTCATTCCGTAGGTATTCTGGAACGCACGATCCAGCAGCGGCTTGGAGACTTCGAACCCGATGAAATCCTTGTAGGCAACAGGTGCGTAGCGACCCTTCGCGGCCTGATAGACGTCAAAAGCGAACTCCGTCTTCGCGTGGGAAAACGGATCGTCCGCGTAAGTCACCGACCTCCCGAACTTGCGGCGAAGATTGGGGTAGAGCAAGGGTACGGCCAGGTTGACGGCCATAGGATGACCGTTGTTGTCGGCGGCGTAGTGCGCCAATGCGCCCAGGGCGAAGGCGTACTCGTTGAGGCCCTGCGAATCGTTGATCAGGTTTATCACAAAATCGCCGCTCCGGACGTAGTGCGTCAGGTCGCTGAAGAACTTATTGCCGAAGGGATAATACCCTAAGTCCTGGATAATGCATCCTCCATAGGAGTACGCGTGCGCCTTGTTCAACTCGTCGGAGGTGGCTACCGGAAAGCGCCTGACCAGCAGCGGCTTAATCGCGCTGTCCCAGGTCGAATCGATGATGGCTTCGTGCGTGAGCACTGAGTAAGCGCTGGCGGATGGGGCAGGGCACAGGATCGCGAATCCTATCGCGACGAAGTACCGGCTACCCCAGATCTCGCGCAATGTTGCAATTTGTATCATGGCTTCCTTCAACGGGCACGGCCGTGATCGCAAGGCCGGGTATCCAGATCGGGCGCAGTGGGCACGTCTGGCGCGATTTCGCGTTCTCATCAGGCACCGGCCTCGAAACCGCCGCCGCCGGGGCATCGGTCGTCGCGTGGTCCGAACTCTTCCTCACCACGATTCAGGCACGTTGGTGACCACCCTCTGCCGCACGGCCTGGAAGGGCTTGGAGTTCCTCTGGAGTGGCAGATTTCGCACGGCAGATGCAACTCCTGCACTCAACGCTCGCCGTATTTCCCGAGCGAGTCACTGGCTGGCATTACGTGCGACTCGCATGGGCTGTTCGGACAGACCATCCAGGCACTCGAAGTCGCCTGTGGACCTCCCCGTGCATGGGTAGGGTGAGCAATCTGGCTGGGCGAAAGAGATGAGCGTTATGGGCATGAAGTTGGTACATACCGATCTCAGCGGTTTTCAAGATGTCCTTGAGCACAAGCAAGCAGAGCTAATTCAGGTATTGCGAGTGCGGGACGACATCACTATCGAGAAGAGTGCGGACCAAATGGACGAAATCCAATACGCCTCCGAACGGGATCTGGCGATTCGCAGTGTGGACCGTGATTCCAGTCTCCTGCGTGAAGTGCGAGCTGCCTTGAGGCGCTTTCGTGATGGTAGTTTTGGAAGCTGCATCGAATGCGATTCGGCGATCAGCCCCAAAAGACTTGCGGCCATTCCATGGGCCTCGCGTTGCATCAAGTGCCAGGACGCTTCCGACCAGGATCGTCACGCGAGCCTGGAATCATTTGCCGAAAATCTCGAGAACTACGGCTGAGCCAGCGCCTGGCGTGCAGACGGCCTCACGTCACCATAGCCGGTGAGTTGGAGCCACCATTCGAACCGGTATCGAAGAATACATACAAGGCGGGTCAAACTTGTGAGAACAGAATCAAAGGGCAGAACTATCGCATTTGTCGGCGACTACCCGCCGCGCAAATGCGGCATAGCAACCTTCACGTCAGACCTGCTTGGGGCGGTAGCGGCGCAGGATCCAAGGAGCCATTGCTTCGCGGTGCCGGTAAACGATGTAGCCGAGGGCTACCAGTATCCGACCGTGGTTCGCTTCGAAATTGAGGAGCAGGACTTGGGGTCGTACCGCCAAGCAGCCGACTTCCTCAACACCAGCAACGTGGACGCGGTTTCGATCCAGCATGAGTTTGGGATTTTCGGCGGACCGGCGGGTAGTCATCTGCTAACTCTCCTGCGCGAGTTGAAGGCGCCGGTGGTCACTACGCTGCACACCGTCTTGCTCGAGCCCAGTCCCGACCAACGGCGCGTGATGCAAAAGCTGATCGAGTATTCCAGCCGGCTAGTGGTGATGACCGAGCGCGGCAGGGCACTGCTAGGGCAGGTGTATGACGTGCCCGCATCCAAGATCGATTTGATCCCGCACGGCATTCCGGACATCCCGTTCTTTTCCCCAGATCACTACAAAGACCAATTTGGAGTGGGTGGAAAGAAGGTACTCCTAACGTTTGGACTGCTCTCTCCAAACAAGGGGATTGAGAACGTGCTAAATGCACTACCGGGCATACTAGCCGAGTTCCCGGACACGGTTTATGTCCTCGTCGGAGCGACGCATCCCAACGAGTTGCGGTCGCGCGGGGAAGCATACCGGCTCCGCCTTGAGGCGATCGTTCACGACTTGCAGGTTGAAGGCAGTGTCGTTTTTGTCAATCGCTTCGTGGAACTGAAGGAACTGACGGAGTTCATTGGTGCGGCGGATATATACATCACACCCTATCTGGACGCGGCTCAGATCACTTCTGGGACGTTGGCGTACGCTTTCGGATCAGGCAAAGCCGTGATCTCGACACCGTATTGGCACGCCTCGGAGTTGTTGGGCGAACAGCGCGGCATCCTCGTCCCATTCGCTGACCCTCAGGCAATTGCACGGGAAGTAAAGGGACTGTTGGGCGACGAACCCCGCCGCAACGCGATGAGCAGGAGTGCCTACCGATTGGGGCGCGAGATGGTATGGAGCAATACAGCTGTGCTCTACATGCGATCGTTTGAGCGCGCCAAGCGGCAGCAATCCGAGAGCCCGCAAGAGTCCGTTCTCGTGAGAAGGTTCGGACGGCGGCCGCTCGATATTCCGGTACTGAACCTGGGACATCTCCGCACCATGACCGATTCGACGGGCATCTTTCAGCATGCGAACCTGACGGCACCCAATGTTGAGGAGGGCTACTGCACCGACGACAATGCCCGTGCGTTGATTCTCAGCGTCTTGCTCGGTCGATTGGATGATGCCCCGGAGTCCGCCAGGGCTCTCGCCAGAACTTACGCCACCTTTTTGAAAACCGCTTTCAATCCGCAGTTAGGGCGCTTTCATAACTTTCTCGCCAGTGACACCCTCTGGCTTGACGAGCATGGTTCGGAAGACTCGCACGGACGCGCGCTTTGGGCCTTGGGAACTGCCCTGGGCCAGTCTAGGGATTGGAACTTGCTGCATGCGGCCGAGCGTCTTTTCGCCCGGGCGCTTCCAGCTACGGTCGAATTCACTTCTCCGCGCGCATGGGCGTTCACTCTCTTGGGTATCCACGAGTATCTAAGCCCGCTGAACGGCAATCGGCAGACCACCACCGGCCAACTGGCCAAGCGCATTCGAGCAGACCTTGCGGGGCGGCTGGTGACGATCTTCGACCAGGTAGCTGCCCCCGGTTGGACCTGGTTTGAAGAAGGGTTGACCTACGACAACGCCAAGCTGGCTCACGCTCTGATTGCTAGCGGACAAGCTCTGGGGCAATCTCACGTCCGCCAACGTGGCATCAGCGCCCTGCGCTGGCTGGTGGGCGTGCAGACCACGTCCTACGGCTACTTGCGGCCCATTGGCAGCAATGGGTTCTATAGGCGAGATGGCGAACGGGCAGAATTCGATCAGCAGCCGATTGAGGCTCAGAGCACGATCTCCGCGTGCCTGGAAGCATATAGTGCAACTGCGGACCCTTGGTGGTACGAAAAGGCCCAGAGCGCCTTCGACTGGTTTCTTGGCTGGAACGACCTGGGTATAGAGCTGTACTGTTCTCAAACTGGCGGATGCCGGGATGGGTTGCATGCTGACCGGGGCAATGAGAACCAGGGTGCGGAATCCACCTTAGCTTTCCTGCTGGCGCTGTCGGAGATGCGGCTCACCGTCAGGCCGCCGCCGCTTCAAGCCGCTCGCCTGACGAGGTCCGCCACGCTATGAATCAGATTGATGTAAAGCGGAGCTCCGTCGTGCTGGCTCCCGACAGTACGCATGTCCTGGCTCGGCCCT
Source organism: uncultured Acidobacteriia bacterium (assembly GCA_903909435.1). Taxonomy (GTDB): domain Bacteria; phylum Acidobacteriota; class Terriglobia; order Bryobacterales; family Bryobacteraceae; genus CAIVVT01. The sequence goes on from CAIVVT010000024.1 coordinate 7,588, forward strand.
TTAGTCTTGTGGGCGATAAGCGATCCATCAAGATCGCAGCCCGTGTCATGGCCCTTCCTGAACCTGACGTGCATAGCCTCCTGGAAGCGCTGCGTGCGGAGTTCGGCGACCGACAGCTAGCCATCGATGACTTTCTGCGCCGGCGGTTCGAAGACGTCAGCCCCTATCTACTGAATGGACAGAAGCTCTCGGAGGACAGGAAGTTGCTCCTAGGGGGATATTTCACACATGAATACTCCTTCGAAGCGGCGGCGTTGTTCAACCCATCCATGGTGCCTCACCCCGATCAGTCCAATCTCTCGCCTGGCTCTTTGCGGTTCATTTTGAGTTTGCGTGCTACAGCCGAAGGGCACATATCCTCCATCGCCTTCCGCAGTGGTGTCCTGGATGCCGATAGCAACGTCACCATGGACGCTCCATCGCGCTACAGCCTTGAGCCCGAGCAATTGCCTAACACGACGTTCGAGAAGCCACTCTTCGAGCGGAAGCTCCAGGAACTGGGGCTGATGGGTGACTTCAACCGCGAGGTGCTCAACGGATTGCCTCCCCTATTCACGATGCTGGATCTTCGCTCGAGCGTCAGCCGGACCGAGCAGCAACCCGCAGCCGGCGAATCAAAGACATCTAAAGACATTGCCAAAGAGACACTGGTGTTGGCTCAGTCCAACTACGAGGTGCAGTTCTCTCCCGAATCGAATTTGTCGGAACGCGTTCTATTTCCGGTTACTCCGTCGCAAAGCAATGGAATCGAGGACGCTCGCTTCGTGTTGTTCCACAACGAGGACGGCACGAGCACGTATTACGCGACTTATACGGCGTATGACGGCCGAATGATCCTCCCTCAGTTCATCGAATCGTCGGACTTTCTTCGGTTCAAATTCAACACGCTGAATGGCCCGGCTGTTGAGAACAAAGGCATGGCACTTTTCCCTCGGAGGATTAAGGGCCTCTACGCGATGCTGGGCCGGCAGGACGCTGAGAATATCTACGTGATGTTCTCGGATCATCTGCACTTCTGGCACAGTATGCAACTCATTCTGGAGCCCAGGTTCCCTTGGGAATTCGTTCAGTTGGGTAACTGCGGATCCCCAATCGAAACCGAGGCCGGGTGGCTGGTAATCAGCCACGGCGTGGGGCCGATGCGCAAGTACTGCGTTGGCGCGTTTCTGCTGGATCTCGACGACCCGACCAAGGTGCTCGGCCGCCTGCCAAAGCCGCTGATTCAGCCCAATGCGGATGAGCGTGACGGTTACGTGCCTAACGTCGTGTACTCGTGTGGGAGCCTCGTGCATGAGCGGACACTCGTTATCCCGTACGGCATTTCCGACCACGCAACGACTTTTGCTACGGTTCCGCTCGACCAGGTCCTCGCCGCCATGGTGTAACCCCAGGGACCTCGCTACTCAGCAATCGAGGGGAATTCGCAGTAGGCGGCAAGTCATGGCATTTGCTGTTCCAACGCAAGCATCGCTTCAATTCGGTTGGACCTTGAAGATTCAGCCCGTCTTCGGATGCGTGGCGCACCGCGTCGAGAGGCTGTCCTCCTCCCGCCCTGAGCCGCGATCTGTTTCTTAATTGAAGGTCGCGAGATAGGACTCACTACAGACGCGATTGGCGCCTTCCATAATTGTGCCTTGGCGATGGCATCGGATTGGTCTCTCCCAGTGCAGGCCGGCGAGGGTAAGCGGTCAGTCATAGGCGCTTCAAACGGATACGAGATAAGGGCTCACCATCAAACCGATTCCTGCAGCTTCCTCGTCGTCGAATTGTCACAATCCGAGTCTGAGTTGTATCCCTTCATGTCGGGGGGCAATAGTGGACTACATTATGGTTACGATCGGACACAGCCCATCGTGTGCCCCCGTACAGCAACTTCCAGACGGGCCGTTTCGGTCCTGAATCAGATGGGAGCGCGTTACCTCCATCTGCTATGTTCGTGGATTGCGGGCGCATCTCGCGTCGCACCACGCAATTGGAGGCTGGGCTTCGGAATGATTGTTCGTTGCTTCGTGTTGGTCTTTCTTACTGCATGGATTGGGATCCCTGCTGCGTGCGGGCAAGGCACCAGCGGTGTGCGGATGAACGAGATCCAGGTGATCGGTACGCACAACAGTTACCACGCGGGCTTTGCGCCCAGCGAAGAACGCTTGTGGGGCCGGCTCGCGCCGGATTCGCTGCCTAGCCTCGACTATCGTCATGCTCCCCTCGACCAGCAACTGGATGCCGGAGTCCGGCAAATCGAATTGGACGTCTTCGCGGACGCGAAAGGCGGGCTGTTTGCCGATCCAGCTGGCCCCCGGTTGGTGGCCCAATCGGGCCTTAGCGCCGACCCGCCCTTCGATCCGCAGGGCGTCCTTCGCCGGCCCGGTTTCAAAGTGATGCACGTCCAGGACATCGACTACCGCAGCACCTGCCAACCCTTTGTCGCTTGCCTGGAGCTTGTGCGCTCCTGGTCGCACGCTCATCCCGGCCACGTGCCGCTGTTCATTCTGGTCGAAACCAAGTCCGGCAAACTGAAGCAGGTTAGTTTCCGCTCCGTTGAGCCTGAGCCTTTCACGCCGTCCGTTTTTGACGCACTTGATGCCGAGATTCGCTCGATCTTCCCCTCGGATGAGCTGATCACACCAGACCTGGTCCGCGGGGACTTCGCAACGCTGAATCAGGCGATTCGCAAGCAGGGCTGGCCACGACTGGACTCCGTCCGCGGCAAGGTAGTGTTCCTGATGGATCAGCGTCCAGCCAGAGCTGCCTATCTCAGGGGCCACGCCTCGCTGCGCGGCCGGGTTCTATTTACGAACTCCGAACCCGGGCGCGCGGACGCAGCGTTTATCGAGCGTAACGAGGGAAGCGCCGCCGAGATCAATTTGCTCATACGGGAGGGCTACCTGGTGCGCACGCGTACGGACTCGGGGACGGAAGAGGCGCGCTCGGGCGACATCCGGAGGCGAGATGAGAAACTCGGTAGCGGCGCGCAACTTCTCAGCACCGACTACCCCGCCTCCGAGCCCTCCCGCTGGACCGGCTACTCCGTGGCGTTGCCGGGGGCAGTGCCTGCGCGCTGCAATCCCGTTTTGAGGCCCACAGGCTGCGTCGATTCAGCGCTGGAAGTGCCTGCCCGCTAGTAGTCTCCCGGCAGCCGGGTGTCCACGTTTTGTCACCGGAATTTTACGCCGTTGGAACCGCGTGTTTGCATGGCGATCGTAGCCTGACTTCATGCGCAAACTTCTGCTCCTTGGTCTGGCGTGCTCACTCAGCGCCTGGGCCCAATTCGATACGGCGACGGTCCTTGGAACGGTCAATGACCAGAGCGGCGCAGCCGTTCCCGCCAGCGTCGTTACTTTGTCCAACCTCGCCAACGGAACCAGGCAGAGCGTCCTAACGGATTCCAATGGTGAGTACCAGTTCTTGAACGTTCGGCTTGGCGAGTATAGCCTTCAAGCTGAGGCCAAGGGCTTCAAGCTGGGCGCGTCAGAGAAGTTCGGCGTAACCGTCAACGCTCGCCAGCGCGTCGACATGACGTTGCAGGTCGGTGATGCCACGGAGCGGATCGAAGTCATGGGCGCCGCCTCGGCATTGGAGACTGACTCAAGCGACCGCGGGCAGGTAATCCCCAATCGCGATGTGCTGAATCTGCCGCTGAACGGCCGATCCTACGCCGACCTCACTCTGCTTGTCCCTGGCGTGCGCAAGTCGATGTTGCAGGATCAATCACCGACCAGTCGTGAGGCCTCGTACAACGTCAACGGCCAGCGCGCCGAATCCAACAACTTCATTCTCGACGGCATCGACAACAACGCTTACGGCACCTCGAACCAGGGCTTCTCCAACCAGGTCGTGCAAGTCTCGCCCGACGCCGTGTCCGAGTACCGTGTCGAGACGAATAACTTCAGCGCTGAGTACGGTCACGCTTCCGGCGCTGTAATCAATGCCACCACGAAGAGCGGTACCAACCAACTCCACGTTGCGGCTTGGGAGTATATGCGCAACACGGTTTTGAACGCCACGGGCTTCTTTCAGCCAGCCGGCGGCGTCAAACCCACCTATCTTCAGAACCAATTTGGCGCTGCCGCCGGCGGGCCCATCAAGCGGGATAAGCTGTTCCTGTTTGCCGACTACGAGGGACAGCGTCGTTCGATTGCTTCCTACACCACTGCGACCGTGCCGACGGCCGCTCAGCGCGCAGGCAATCTTGGCATGCCCGTGGTCAATGCGCTAACCCGCGCACTGTACTCTAACGGTGTTGTTCCGGCCGCCGACATCGTGCCGGCATCCGCCAGCGTGCTGGCCGCTCTGCCTCTGCCCAACGCCTCCACGGTCAGCAACAACTTCCTTTCGCTGCCCAAGGGGACTATCAACGACAACAAAGGCGACTTCCGCTCCGACTATTACGCGAACTCGAAGCTGACCGCCTTCGTCCGCTACAGCCATCGCGAATCCAACATCTTCCTGCCCGGCAATATTCCGGGTCCGGCCGGCGGCAACAACAACGGCAACGTCCACATCTTCAACCAGCAAATCGATCCGGGGGCGACGTGGAGTATCAGTCCAACCTCGGCGCTTGAAGTGCGTTTCGGCATCGGCTGGACTGAAGGCGGCAAGACCCCGCTTGGACTGGGCCAAGCCAGTCTGCTCACCGGCATTCCGAACCTGCCCACGAACAAGCTCGTGGCAGGTGCAATGAACTCGATCAGCGTTTCCGGGTTCTCGCAGTTCGGCCGCCAGGGCTCTAATCCCCAGTTCCAGAATCCTTTCGTCCTGGACCCGAAGTTGAATTACTCGCGCTACATGGGCCGCCACACGGTCAAGGCGGGCTATGAGTTCCTTGACCTGTTCACCACCATCGACGACTTCAATCCGGCCTACGGCAACTTCAACTTCACAGGCCTCTTCTCTAAGCCCACGGGTGGCGCCAGCGGCTCGCTCCAAACTGAGAACTACGGCGTGACCGACTTCCTGGTAGGCGCGCCCAGCCACTACGAATTGAATAACCTGGCGGTCGTTGACTATCGCCAATACATGCACTTCGCCTACCTGCAAGACGATTGGAAGCTGACCAGCCGTCTGACCCTCAATCTGGGAATGCGCTACGAGTTTGCCGCTCCGCAGTGGGTCGCCGACAATCGCCTCGCCAATTTCGATCCCGCAACCAAAAGCCTGCTGCAGGCCAAGCCCGGCGACCTCCTCTCCCGCTCTTTGCAGACGCCGCAGTATGGCAACTGGGCACCCCGCGCCGGTTTCGCGTGGCGCCTTCTGCCCCGGACCGTGATTCGCTCCGCGTTCGGCATCAGTTACCAGCAGTTCAATCGCCTGGGCGGCGAGAACCTGCTTGCCTATAACGGCCCGAACATCGTCGACGCCCAAATCGATCAGACACCGAATCAAGGGATTTGCGGATACAGCAGCGTTCCCCAATCCTGCTTCCGGCCCTTCGCCCTGGGCTATCCCGAGAACTTCGCATCTCCTTCCGCCTTCAATCCGCTGCGCGCCCAGGCTCGCTACATCCCCGCGAACAACCCGACCGGCTACGTTGAGAGCTGGCACTTCACGGTGCAGCGCGAACTGGCCAAGGATTGGATTCTTGACGTCGCTTACGTCGGTAACAAGGGCAACCATCTGATGATCCTCGCCGACGCCAACCAGGCCACGCCCAATACGCCCAGCGCTACTTGCAGCGCCACTGTTTCCAGCGGCTGCGCTTCCCTCCAGTCGCGCCGGCCCATCTCCAACTTCGCTTACATTGAAGTCGCCTACGGCGCTGGCTTCTCCAGTTACAACGCCCTGCAGGTCAAGCTCGAAAAACGCTACTCCCAAGGCCTCTACGTATTGAATTCCTTCACCTGGTCCAAGGCCATTGACGCAGCCTCGGGCCACCTGGAAACGGCTAACGGGGACAACTCGCGAGTCAACTTCTACAGCATCGCCAACGAAAAAGGCCTGTCGAGCTACGACCAGCCTTTGAACAACACAACGTCGATCACCTGGGAACTGCCGTACGGCAAGGGCCGCCGCTTCGGCGCCGCTTCTTCGTCAGTCATGCGCGGCCTGCTGGGCGGCTGGCAAATGTCGATGATCGACACTCTCAGCAGCGGTGTGCCGGTCAACCTGACTTACTCCCCGACCTCGGCATTCCAGGTCTCCACTGCGCCCAATTACCGTCCCAACGTAACAGGCAATCCCGTCACACCCGAGGGCCAGCGCACTACCGTCAACTACCTGAACGCTTCGACGGTCACCATCCCGACAGACGTCAGCCACCCCTGGGGTAGCGCGGGCCGTAATATCGCCCGCGGCTACCCGTTCTACCAACTCGACCTCGGCTTGCACAAACAGTTCTCTCTCGGTGGCGAATCTCGCGCTCTGGAGTTTCGCTCGGAAGCCTTCAATCTGCTCAACCACACCAACTTCCAGGCTCCTGACGGCAATCGGTCGAACTCCTCCTTCGGCTCAATTACCTCGACCTTCCCGGCTCGTCAGTTACAGTTCGCCTTGAAGCTGATGTTCTAGGACTTGAGAGTTGAACAATCCGCCTTGGATTGGCTCTAGGTTTCAGCCCTCGTTAACCAGAACCGGCGATCCCCGGCATGGGGTTCGCCGGGCGCTAACTGAGGGAACGGACGAAAGCGAATCTCCTTGAATCGTTATCTGCCCCAGCGTCCGTAGACAGGTCCGGTGCAAACGGGGCAGAGCATCTCTAAGTCGTCCTTCCGCTCGTATGATTCCAGAACCTGTCAATACGCGTGATCCCCAAACCAGGAGTCATCGTATTTGGGGGCGCTGTATCACCGAAGCGGGACACCAAGTTGCCTGAGCGAGTCTCGCAAGCTGCGAGGTCTCGGGCTAGTGTCTGGACCGTGTCATAGCGACCGCGCGAATAAGCGCGAGCAACTCCGGGAACATGCGGCGCGGCCCGATGGCCTCGCCTCAGTTTCTGGGTGGTCATTGAGCCGCCGCGCAAGAACAGCTGCGGTCTGCTGACTGGACCGCTCATTTCCGCACTCGGCTTGAATTGGGCCGGGTCTTCAATTCCGGCGGCGACGGGCTATCGACTGGGCGAGAGTTCCTTCCAATCCCACTGGCGAGAACGGGCTGGCAACTCGTGCTCTTTTGCGTACTGGTTGCGAACCGTTTCCACCTGTCCGGCCCAGTCGCCGAACGGGTAGAGCAGTTGGCGATAGATCAGATAAGTCATGTCCGCTGTGCGGACGGGCAGGTGATCTTTCACGTCGTCAACCCGGTCAAGGAACTTGCGGCCGTTGGCTTCAAGCACGCGCGGATACCAACTCCGGGACCAGACCTCCAGGGCGTCGACGTACGCACGGTTCCTTTGCAATCGGATGTTCTCAGCGAGATCGAGAGCGCTGTCAATCGATGCAACCGCAGCTTTGCCTTCCCCTTTCGAGGCGGCCGTTTGTGCCGATTTCAGGGCTGCGTCAATTCGTCCCAGATCCAGCAACATGTTGATGTTCTGCCGGTAGAGTTGCGCAATTCCGATAAATAGCTCGACATTGTAGCGATTGAATTCCACCCGTTGCAGGTTGCGGTGTAAAAGGTCCAGTGCCTCGTCATTGGCGGCAAGGAAGCGACCCGCAAGTTCCAGGCGCCGCTGACTCAGTGCGGACCAGTCGTAATTCAGCACCAACATGCCTGGTGCAGGCACGGGGAGCACTGGCAGTGTCTGATCCTCAGCCGGCTGCGGGGGATGATTGATGCGATCCCAGTCACCCCAAATAGGAGGCCGTGCCGTGGAGGCCACGCTATCCCAACTCTCTTTCCAGAATTGCCCCTGTTCGCTCAGTAGCTGATAGACCCGGCCCATGCTCACTTCACCGGGTCCATAGAACAGCGGGTAGAACGAGGCCATCAGTTCCTGTTCGCTAGCGGCTTTGGGGTGCCAGCCAGCCGCCGAACCCGTCGCGTAGCCCAACCACATCGCCTCAGGATGAACTCCGGTATCAGCCCAGCCCGCGACGAAGACCCCCATCAAATCGGCCAGACTTCTGGCTGGCGCATTCTCAATCGCGTCTAGCATCTGACCCACATATCCGGGGCCTTCCAGCACTGTCCCATACCCGCCGGCGGCGTGACTCACAATGTGGTCCGCCGCAGGTAGCATGTAGTAGTTCGAGAACAGGAACTCTTTCCAGCCGACCGTCGATGTAAAGAGCATCTGCCGGATCCCATGGGCTTTGAACACCGGGTCGAATTCGGGACCGTAGACCTCGCTGTTAACCATGTAGGAGGGCAATGAGCCGATGTCCTCCGGCTTCATCGGATACTCACCCCAAAACAGAATCGTGCGTCCGCGAGCGTGCAGGTAGCTGGCGGTCTTGGTGACGAACTCAGCAAATACCTTCCCCACGCTGCCCTTTTCTTTCGCCAGGCTGAGCTCATCGCACTGCGCATTCTGTGCCATCCCCAGGTAGTAGGGCTCGTCGGTGGAGAGTACGAAGTACTTGCCCCCCTTGTTCGCGTCTAACAGATCCTGGAACATCCCCTTGTACAGCTTGTAAGTGTCCGGGTTGGCCGCACAGGCTTCGTAGTTACTCTCTGGAAACTCGCGTAATGCGGCGTACTCCGGGTGCTTGAGTATGAAAGATATGTGTGCCGGCCCGTCCAGGTAGGGGATGAGTTGCACGTGATACTTCAGAGCGTAGTCAGTTAGTTCCTGATACTCGGCAGGTGAGAGAGCATACGGTTCGACGATCGGCGCAGCGTGTTTGAACTGGAAGTGGCCTTCCAATTTGAGCGAAAACCCGTTGATCTTATAGAAGGAAGCCTGTCGCACGGCTTGCTTTAGGATCGGCAGCGGTTCCAGGTGATGTGCGTCGTCCCAGTAAATGATGCGCATGCCGAGGTCAGGCCAATCAGTGATCTCTCCCTCGGGCAGAATCAACTGTCCGTTTCGCGCCTTCAACAGTTGAATCAGGCTTTGAACTCCATAGAACAACCCGGGCGCCGCATTGGCGGAAATGGTCACTTGTTCAGGCTTCAAGTCCAACCGGTAGGCTTGGTCATTGAGTGCGGCTGTGTCCTTGTCCGTGGCTGCGCCTATCGCCACCGAGCCCGGCGCAACCCTCAATTGGATGACCCGCGCACGGCTGCCCGGGGCGGTGCCCGAGTCCGGGAGATTCAACTGAAACCTCTCGTTCAACAGTTCCCGCAGCGACTCCACGGCGACATCGTTCGGCAACACTCCGACTGGTGGAGCGATCCGCCAATCGCTATTGATGGCGAAGTCCCGCGCTTCAAGCTTCACCAACTGGGGTACAGGCAGGGCCGTATAGCCTCGCGCTGCCAGTGGAGACACGTTCGCGCCACATAGGGGGAGAACCGCGAAGAGGAACAGAAGCGGTCGCAGGGGGGCGGGTCCATTCTTCAGCATTGGTGTAGGCTATCACGGCCGCGCACAGTAAACGTAAGGCGAAGCTCATCTGCACACTGAGCAGCAACCGGCAAAGTCCAACCGGGTCGCGTTGTGCGCCAACGGCTGGTCACCGAATGGTTATGACGCGGGCACCGCCGCCGCCGTCGGTGAAGATCAAAGTTCCTTCGGCGCTCGATCGCGCCTGGGCAAAATCACTGCCGTTGACTTCTATCGTGACTCGCCGCAGCGCAGGCAGTTCCACCAACAAGTGCTCCGCCGCACGAGTCGACTTGAACTCGTAGCGTAGCGGAAGCCCCGCTCCCCCGGCGAAAAGCACTACGCGGTCGAGTGATCCGCCGTCAAACTGAACGCCCGGGATCCGGCCGCTGGCGTCTGACATACGCCGCACCTGGGCGGGCTGCTTCGCGTCCGGCCCGGCGATCTGGAAAACGTGCAGGAACTTATCGTCACGCTGCGCCTGATTGGGAGTCACATCGATCCTCCAGCGGCCCGGCTCCCGTGTTTCCGCGGCCGTTCCCGGGTGCGCTGGCGGGTAGTTCCTGCCCGCGAACGGATTGAAATACTCATAGCCTGCCCCCCCTGTCACCGTGACCGTGTGACTTGCCGGAAGCAGAGTCTGCACGAACAGTGTTCCGATGTTCCGTTCACTAGTGACTCGTCCGTCCGGGTAGTCCGTCACGCCCGCTTGCGGCGTCGCCCCGTCCACTTCGGGTGCGTTCTGAAAGTGCAACAGCCAGTGCTTCTGAAAGGTCTCGCTGGCCGCGCTTACCCGGTCGAATACGACAAACCAATCCTGCTGCGGCAAGTAGACGAACTGCCGGTCATAGGCTTTGACCTTGTCCCCATAGGCCTGCTTCAGATTGACTCGGGCATAGTCGAATCGGCCGGCAGAGTCATGCTCATAGGCTGAGACCTCACCCGCGTTGAGATGCTCCTCTAATCGGTGTGCCTGGTACGTCGGCCAGTCGCCGTGGTGCTGCAGACCCCGCAGCACGAGTTGGCCTCCGTCATTGCCGTAGCCCTTCGGAAACACTTGCGACGGATCGTAAACCAGCAGGCAGTTATGGGCCAGTGTCCGGTCCGCATACTCGTTCCAATGACCATTGGGCTTATTCATCTCGTCATAGGCGCCGCCATCCACGGCCAGCGCCCCGCGATGGTAGATCTGAAACTGCCCGGCGTCGAAATGCTGGTGGTCCGTGAAGTGGTCCCCGGCCAGTATCGTGATCTGCGTACTGTCCGGGTTCCATCCGTTGCGAAAGACCAGGTGCTCCGTGGTGCCCGCTCCCATCCGCACGGCCAGTGGCATCGAGGAGTACACCGGCGTGCGCCGCGCGGCGGGCTCGTGGAACGTTCGCATGCCCCAGTGGAAGTAGGGGTGCACGGCCTTGTCGCCGTGCGCCGCCAGCAGCGCATCGTTGAATGATCGCAGTCGCGCAGCGTCGTCCGTCTCCCCCAAGCCCGCTGCCAGCGCGGCCAGCGTAACCGGCACTGTCAGCGTTGGCGCTACTCGATTCGCCGAGGTATCGCCAGTGCGCACGAAAGTGAAGTCGGGCCGGGTGCTGCCGATCAGGAACAATCCCGTTTTGGCGAGGAAATCGCCGTACCGCTGTTTTACCAATGCGAAATAGTCGGAGTCGCTGGCACTGCGGTAGGCAGCGAACATCATCACCAGATTGCGCACCGTTTCGTGGAACGTGTAGTGGCTGCCCTCGGACCAGGAACCCTCGCGAGCGCTCCAGGTGTCGAGCACTCGGCCTTGGCCCTCCACGAACTCCCGGGCCAATTCCAGGTATTTCTTCGCGGTCTGGCCGTATGGGTCCGGTTCCCCGCTCAGAACCAGGCCGCACACGGCCACCGTGTTCAGCGCCATGTAAGTGTAGTTGTGGTTGATGTCCGGCTGGCCTTCCAGCAGGAAGTGCCGGGATGCCTCGGCGGTGGTCGTGATGTTCGCCATCGCGGCCGCGCGCTCGCCCGGGGAGAGTCCGGCATACACCCAGTCGAACGCCGTCGCCATCTCGGCCCCCGCCAGGAAGCCGCCAACGTCGTTCTTCTCGTAGGAGAAGGCGTGCGTCAGGAGGAAGTCGCGGACCGCGTGCAGGTCATCCTGGCCGCCGCTTTCGAGGTAGCGTGCCGCGCGCTCCACGATCGCACTTGAGTCGTCTTTTTCTACCCGGCCCTGCCAGCGTCCGTAGCTGGGGTCGGCGGCGCGTCTCCGCATCTCCGTGACCGTCGGCCCTTGCCCCTGCCGCGCGGCATCGTTCCGTACGAAGATCCGGGGATGCAAGGTCGAAATCAAACCCAGAATCGCCCAAAGAGAGTGCGTGCGCATGAATCCCTCGCGTCTCACTGGATCAACTCATTCCCGACCGCGCATGCCGGTTGGCGGAATGCGTCCAGTGGCTGTTCCGACACCCCACCATCTTCCGTCATCCGCAGCGCGTGGTGCGCCGAATTCCGGCCCAGGCCGCGGGGCAGGCGGGAAATGCGGCTCAAATGGGGGTACCCGCGCCACCCTAGCGGATTTTAGAGTCTCTTTAGGTGGAAATCGCACAGAAGTTGGGCGCAGTTGCCAGGAACTCGACACATAATCATTAATGTGTCGATCCCGGTCGTCCGCTGGCGCAGCCGCCTCGGTGCCTGTGCCGCCCTCAGTCTGGCGTTGAACTTCGCTGGCAGTGCTCAGCAGTACAGTTTTCGCCACTACGGGGCCGCCGACGGGCTTCAAAATCTCGCCACCCTTTCATTGGCGCAAGATGGCGCCGGCTACCTGTGGGCCGGGACGGAAGGCGGACTGTACCGCTACGATGGCACCCGCTTTCGACTCATGTCCAAAGCTGAAGGGCTGCCTTGCGCGACCGAGGCCCACAGCCTGCACGTGGCGGACGATGGTGCCCTGTGGGCGAACATCTGCTCGCAAATCTTCCGTTTCGACGGGCAGCGTTTCCGCGCCGTGGCCGGAGTGCGCGGGATGATGTCGGGCACCCACACCATGGCGAATGGCGAGCGCGGGCGCGTGCTGATAGCCACTCTCGCAGGTTTGTACGAAGCCGCACCAAGTCCAAACGGAGACGGCTCCTTCTCCGCCCACCCGTATCCCTTGGAGCCGAAACTTGCCAGCACGACCATGCGCGGAATCGCACGCAACGGCAAACAGCTCTGGTTCGGCTGCGGGCGCAAGCTATGCCTCGAAGCAGGGGGCAAGCTCACCGTGTTCGGTCCGGATGAAGGACTGCCGGACGAGGCCTGGGACGCCATCGATTTTACGGCGGACGGGTCCGTCTGGGTGCGGAGCCCCGGCAGTTTGTACCGCAAGCCACCCGGGGCCGCACGGCTGGTGCAGGAGAACGGGGAACTACCGCCCAGCAACTTCTTCGGTGCGCTGGCCGTGGGCCGCGATGGAACCTTGATCGTCCCCACGGACAAAGGTGTGGCCTTCCGCCGCGATGGCAATTGGCAGATCATCGACGAGCACCGCGGGTTGCACGCTGCCATGACCACCGCCGCCGTGGAGGATCGGGAGGGCTCGCTCTGGGTTGGGCTGGTCGGTGCCGGGGTGGCCCGCTGGTTGGGGTACGGTGCCTGGGAGGCCTGGACCCAGGCGCAGGGCCTGCCAGCCGACCTGATCTGGAGCATTCGGCGCGACCGCAAAGGCGCGCTGTGGGTCGGAACTTCACAGGGATTAGCGCGCCTGAAAGGGGATCGGCCGTTCCGGACCTGGACCCGGAAAGACGGCTTGGGCGGCGATAACGTTCGCGCTCTGGAGGAGACCGCCGATGGGGCAATTTGGGCCGTCGTAAAACCCGGCCGGGTGGCTCGCATCGACCCGGTTACGGAGAAAATCCGGCTGTTCGGCCAGGCCGAGGGGCTGACTTGCGGGACTTCGAACCGCAGTCTCGTCGATCATTCGGGAAGATTGTGGATCACGACATCCTGCGGGATTTTCAGGAATGACCGGCCGGCCGCACAGGGACGCTTCTATAGCATCGAGCAACCTGGTTCCCTGGCGCGTGCGGCGTGGGCTGTCGCGGAAGACAATCGGGGGACCATTTGGGCCACCAATCCAGACGGACTATGGAGGCTGAGCGAAGGGAAATGGCGCGTATACAAGAAATCGGACGGACTGCTGAACGATAACCCATACATTCCCGTCGTCGCGGCGGATGGCTCCATCTGGTTGCGCCACCGGTTTGACGCCGGAATTGAGCGAGTGGAATTCCAGGGAGAGCGCCTTGTCGGTTCAATGCCGGCCCTGGCTGCCGATCCCACCTCGGTGGAAGTCACCGCCTTCCACGGGTTCGACGCGGCGGGGCAGCTCTGGCGGGGCAGTGCCAACGGGGTCTCCGTCCTGGTGCATGGTGCCTGGAGCTGCCTGAGTGCCGAGGACGGGCTGATTTGGAACGACACGGACGGAGAAGCCTTTTGGGCGGACCCGGACGGGAGCGTGTGGATCGGCACCAGTGGCGGATTGGCCCATTACCGGCCGCCGGGTGGTGGGTTGGGGCAAGCTGCGACCGCGGAACCCATCATCACGCGGCTTGATGTGAACCAGAAATCACGCGTAGTGCGGGCCGAATTCTCCTCCCTCAGCTTCAAGCAGGAGCAATTGGTGCACTTCTCTTACCGGCTGGACGGGGAACGCTGGACCGAAACGCCGGAGCGAACCCTCACTTTAGCCGGGTTGGGCCCGGGCGGACACCGGCTGGAGATCCGGTCGCGCGTTCGGGATGGCCCGGTCGCTGCCAAGCTGGCCGGGGCGGAGTTCCAGTTCGAGCGGAGGTGGTGGGAATCCTGGCTGTTCCGGGGGCTCGCGCTGTTGCTGGCCGCCGCCGCGGTCTGGGGTGTCGTCCTCTGGAGACACCGGATCCTGCTTTCCCGCAACCGGCAGTTGGAGCGCGCGGTGAGCCAGCGGACGGCTGAACTGGAGGCGGAACGCACCGAGGTGCTGGAGGAGAAGCGCCGCGCGGACGAGGCGAGCGGGGCTAAGTCCCGCTTCCTGGCCATTATGAGCCATGAGATCCGGACGCCTTTGAGCGGAATCATCGGGCTGAGCCGGCTGCTGGAAGGCATGCCGGTTCCTCCCGAAGCCGCTGAGGCGGTGCGATTGATCCGCACATCAGGGGATGCGTTGCTGAGGGTAGTCAACGAGATCCTGGACTTCTCCAAAGTGGAAGCCGGCAAACTGGAATTGGAGATCCGGGCGTTTCAGTTGCGTCGAGCGCTGGAAGAGAGCTTGCACCTCTATAGGGCAGCGGCGGCCGAAAAGGGCCTGCGGCTCAGTTGCGATGTCGCGCCCGAATTGCCCGAATGGGTGGCCGGAGACGAAAACAGGGTGCGGCAGATCCTGCTGAACCTGATCTCGAACTCCCTCAAGTTCACCGCGAAGGGGGGAATCTCGCTGGCAGCGCAAGTGGAACAACAAGACGAGACGAGCATTGTCATCGCCATTAGCGTTCGCGATACTGGCATGGGCATCTCTCCGGAGCAATTGCCTCGCCTGTTCTCGTCGTTCGGCCAGACGGATTCCTCAATCAGCCGTCGTTTCGGTGGAACCGGCTTGGGTCTGGCGATCTCAAAGCATCTGGTCGAGTTGATGGGGGGACGGATTGATGTGGAATCCACCCCGGGCCAGGGCACGCAGTTTCGCTTCACCTTGTGTGTGGGCCGCGCACAGGAACCTGCGGTGACGCGCACAACCGCTCCGGCGGACGTATCCGCACACCGGCAATTGCGGGTGCTGGTAGCCGAGGATAATCCGGTCAATCAAAAAGTCGCTCTCATGCTATTGGAGAAACTAGGCACGCATGCGGACTTGGTGGCCGACGGAGCGCAGGCCATCGCCGCCGCGCTCCAAAAGCAATATGACCTGATCCTCATGGACGTGCAGATGCCCGAGGTCGACGGGCTGGCCGCGACTCGCTCGATCCGGAGCGGTCTGCCGGACGGCCGGCAGACCACGATTGTCGGCCTCACCGCGCATGCGACTGTCGAGTATCGCGACCTCTGCCTGAATGCCGGCATGGACGGGTACCTGACCAAGCCGCTCGAACCGGAGAAGCTCCGCCGCTTGATTGAGGAGCTAGCCACCCGGTCCTCCGTCGAGGCCCTTACCTGGCCCTAGCAGCTCTCGCCGGATGCCAGAAGTCGCTGAGACGCAGCGGCGCTTTGAGAATTGCCCTTTATCATTCAAAAAGCTGAACACGAGAACAGCCGTCTACATCGAGAGGGGGATGGGGTTGATCCTCCCGGGCCTGACGCCCGACGTCTTGGGTGAATCCTACGTGTGCTACCCGGCGCTGACCTAATTGCGCGTGGCGGCCGGGATCTTCGCCGTGGGGTTCCTGCTGTTCACACTGACGCTGAAAGTGGGAGTGCCGATCACTCCGGGAGAGTCTCAGGGCAAAGGCGAAGCGAGAGGCTGAGCATTATCATTCACGGCCTTTCACTTCCCAGAGACCGCAGCCGCGCAAGTGGCTACGCGCCACAATCCTCGCGACGGTCGAAAAATGATGCGACTCGCCGAGAACAAGGTTCTCGCGGCGTCTACGAATGCGCTTCCTCCGAGTAGGAGTCTTTCCCCGTCCCGCCCGTGCGCCAACTTTGCAGCACCGCCCGCACCTTGGCCAACTGAATCGCGGTCTCGGCATATTCCGCTTTCGCGCTGTGGTGCTCCACGCTGTAGTAGCCCTGATACCCCGCGTTGCGCAGGTTGTTCATCTTCTCGACCAGCGCCCCCTCGGTGACGGTCCAGTCGATATGCGTATGGACCACCCAGGGGGCGATCTCGCGGTCGGCGGCGTCCACTTCGGCCTTGGTGCCCTGGAACCCGCTGATGTGGCAGCAGATCCCGAACCCGGGGTGGTTCACTGCCTTGTAAAGCTTCTGCATGTTGGGCCACCACGACTCGGGCCCCCAGTGCACCTCCGCACCCGCCCGGAAACCGTGGTCGTGCGCGAATTGGGCGTATTCCCGGTAGCGCTTCACAATGTGGTCGAACGCTTCGGGCGTCCATTCCTTTTCGTTCTTGCCGCACTGTCCAGCGTCGATGCGAACGAAACGCGCGCCCAGCGTGACGCCCGCCTTCAGGTGCGCGAGCGCAGTCTCGTATTGCTTTTGCCGCTGCGCCGGATCGTCCACCCACACGTGCGCCCGGTCCACGGCGAGGTTGGGCACGACGAGTTCGCGCTCGTCGAGTTCCTCCCGAATCTGCTTGAGATAAGCCTCGTCGGTGCTTCGCAGAAAGCCGTTCCAGAGGTCGGCTGCGTCGAGGTGGAAACGGTACTTGCACGTCTCGAGAAACCCGAAGATATCCATGCGGCCCTGCTCCAGCAGTCCGTGGAACGAGTAGGCCATAACGGACGCGCGCATCGGCGTCCGTTCGGTGGACCCGGTGGAAGTGGCAGCGCCCCGTGCCAGCGGCAGCGCGGCGGCGGATGCGCCGGCGGCAGCGGTGGTTCTCAAGAAATCTCGCCGCGTGTTGAATCGCATAAATGCTCCCTGACTGCGGACCGGCTGACCTGACGCGAAATCGAGGTTCGAACTCGAACCTCCAAATCGAAAACTGTAAGTCCTTACGGTTTTCGAAATATTGTCCTATTAGAATCAATCGTTTGAAAAACGAAACCGTAAGATCTTACGGTTTTGCTCTTATTCACCTGCGCCTACAACTCCCATCCCTGGCGATATTCGCGAGTCAGATACTTGTTGGCGCCGGGAACGTTCGTGATCTGCATATTCGCCGCGTCCCACTGCAACCGCTTGCCGGTACGCAGCGCGATGGCGGCCAGATTGAACGCCTCGGAGATCGGTCCGGCGTAGGAGAAATCGCCGCCCGAAGTCTTGCCCGTCTTGCAGGCGTCCACCCACTCGACCACGCCCGCCGGCACCGCGTTGTCGTCGCGCTCCGCCGGGGCGGGCTTCGGCTTCGGCCCGGCGTACTCGCGCATCCGTTTCTCCGGGATCAGGCGCGGCTCCTCGATTTCGAAACCCGCCAGAATCTTCCCCTTGTCGCCGACGAACAGCATGCCCTCGTCCGCCAGTTCCTGATTGTCTTCGTAGAGTTCGTCGGGCGTGCGGGGCCGCATGCCGCCCTCGTACCAGAAGATGTCGATGGGGCCGCGCTCGGCTCCCGCGGCAAAGCGCATACGAATCGTGGAAGCGAACGGGAACGAGTAATCGTTGCGGATCTTGTGGCTCACCTGATTGGTGATGATGCTGGCCGTGCTCGGCGTCGCCTCCACCATGTAGGGCGCTTCGAGTTTCAGAGTACGGAAGACGGTCCACAAGCTGTAGTGGCCCATGTCGCAGATGGAGCCGCCGCCGAAATCGTACCAGCCGCGGAAGACCGCGTGGGTGTAATTCGGGCTGTACGGCCGGTCGCGCTCGGGCCCCAGCCAGAGGTCCCAGTCGAAGTCCTTCGGGACGGGAGGCCGCTCGGTGGGCAGCGTCAGATACTGCGGCCAGACGGGACGATGGGACCAGTTGTGGACCTCGCGCAGTTTGCCGATCGCGCCATCGTTGACCATCGCCATCACGTCTTCGATGGGGCCCCGGGCGTCCCACGGCATGAAGTATGTGGCGACCTTCGATTGAGCGCGCACCGCGAGCACCTTGCGCGCTTCGTCCACGCGATTGGCGATCGGCTTGTGCATCAGCACGTGCTTGCCGTGCTTCATCGCGGCGATGGAGATGGTGGCGTGCAGGTGATCGGGCGTCATGATCTTGACGGCGTCGATGTCCTTCTGCTTTTCGAACAGCTCGCGGAAGTCGGCGTAGGAGGCGCAGCCCTTGAACGTTCCCGACGGACGCTGTTTGCCGTAATACGTCTCGACGATTTCGCGGCCGACTTCGCGTCCACCCGGAATGCCATCCAGCCCCTTGCGCCAATTCCGGTCTCCGAGGAACTTGCGAATATCGTTGGCGAGACCGTTCTTCGACCAGTCGATGTAGTCCGTGCTGTCCTTGTTGGGGTCGCACACGGCCACGATCTGGAGCTCGTCGCATTTCATCATCGGCAGCATCTCGCGGATGCCCTCGGTGCCGAGGCCGATGTGCGCGACGTTGAGCTTGTCGCTCGGCGCGACGAAGCCGGTGCCGCCTAGCACGTTGCGCGGAACGATGGTGAACGCGGCGGCCGCGGCGGCTGCGTTACCGAGAAAGTTACGGCGGTTCAGATCTGTGGACATGGGCGATCTCCTGCGTGATGGAATCAACATTACTCTACAGCGAAACAGGGTGGGACAGACCATCGCCAGGCGTGGTCTGTCGCTTTACGCGAGAAATGACGATTGATGGCTTGACAGACGACGCCAGCGATCGTCTGTCCTACATCTAACTCGAGCGCTACTTCTCTCTTAGCGAAGCGTCGATTTTCACGCGCAGCTTGCGGGCTTCGGCCACCGTCGCCGCCGCGTCGATGGTCATGGGCGCACGGTCGCGGACCGTGAAACTACCCTCGATCACCACGTCGCGCACGTCGCTCGCTTTCAACGCGTACACCAGCATCGAATAGGGATCGTGCGCCGGAACCGCGTGCGGCGCCGTGGTGTCCACGGTGATGAAATCGGCACGCTTGCCCGGTTCCAGCGAACCAATCTCGGCTTCCATGCCGATCGACTTCGCCCCCATGATCGTGGCCATCTCGAAGACCTTCGCCGCGGGCAGAGCCTGCGGATCGCCGGTGGTCACCTTGGCCAGCTTGGCAGCCAGATCCATTTCTTCCATCAGGTCGAAATCGTTGTTCGAGCCGGCCGGTCCATCCGTGCCGAGACCGACGGCCAGGCCGGCCGCAAGCATCTCGCCGACGGGCGCCGCGCCGCTGGCCAGCTTCATGTTGCTCGACGGGCAGTGCGCCACGCCGACGTGCAAGGGCGCGATGGCGGCGATGTCCTCGGGTGTGAGCCAGACGCCGTGCGCGAAGATCGTACGCTTCGCGATCGCTCCAATGGAAACCAGGTAGCGCGCGGGCGTCAGGCCATATTTCGCCACCGCATCGTCGTTCTCTTTCCTGGTCTCCGAGACGTGGATCACCAGCGGCACGCCGTACTTGTCGGCGAGCGCGCGGGCCGCCTGCAGCGTCTCGGCCGAGTTCGTGTAAAGCGCGTGCGGAGCGACGGCGGGCGTGATCAGCTTGTCGTCCTTGAACTCCTTGATAAAACGCTCGGTGAAAGCGAGCGCGCGCTGCGGCGTCTCGTTGTCGGGGACGGGAAAACCGATGATCGTCTCGCCCAGCACAGCCCGCATCCCGGCGTCGCGCGTGACTTGCGCGACGTGGTCCTCGAAGTAATACATGTCCACGTAGGTGGTCGTGCCACCGAGCATCATCTCCAGCACGGCCAGCCGCGTCCCGGCGCGCACAAATTCCGAGGTGACGTTTTTCTTCTCGGCGGGGAAGATGTAAGCGGTCAGCCAGTCCTGCAGCGTCTTGTCGTCGGCCAGGCCGCGCAGCAGGCTCATCGCGGCGTGCGCGTGCGTGTTGATCAGCCCCGGCGCGAGGATCGCATCGGGCCGGTCGAGACGCTGTTTGGGCGTGTACAGAAATTCGACTTTCGTGCGCGTGCCGACCGCTACGATGCGGCCATTCTTCACCGCAATCGCGCCGTCGCGAATCACTTCGCGGCGCGCGTTCTGCGTGACGATGGTGCCTGCCGAGACGATCAGGTCCACCGGCTCTGCGGCGAACAGCGGCAGGCACAGGGCCGTCGCCAACAAGGCGCGGACAGCGCGCGCGGGAAGGGAACTAGGCGAGTGAGTTTGCATCGAAGGGGTCCGGGAAAAGAGCGCTCAACTGAAAAGTGCGGGTCTCGCCCGCGGCGTTGCCGAGCAGGATTTCGATATCGCCGCAGAGGTCCCACAGTACCTGCCGGCAGGCTCCGCAGGGCGGAGTAATGCGTGCGGCGTCCGTGGCAACGGCGATGCGGCGGAACTCGCGCGCACCCGCCGCGATGGCGGCAAACGCGGCGGTGCGCTCGGCGCAGCAGGTGAGGCCGTAGCTGGAAGACTCGATATTGCAGCCGGCGAAAGTCCGGCCGTCCGCGGACTCCAGCGCGGCGCCCACCAGGAACCCGGAGTACGGTGCGTGCGCGTGCTTGCGCGCCGTGAAAGCGGCTTCGAGTAAAGCATCCATCCAGGGACCATTGTCCAACGATTGCGGATCCCGGCGCGGCAGGGCGGAGAAGAGCCGCGGTAAACCGCTGGGCCGGCGATCGTAATTCATCGGGAATCTGCGTCAGGGGCCACCCCGTTTTGGGCTTACCCCCGAATCCTGTGGTTTACTATCCGAAGGCGCGCTGAGGAGGCGAAGTTGGCACAACCCGTAAGAATCGCGATGTTGGGATCGGGCTTCGTGGCCGGTTTCTACATGCAGGGACTCGCGAACGTGAACCACCACGAGGTGGTCGTCAACTACTCGCGGGTGCCCAAACGCGGCAAAGCGTTTGCCGGCGAGTGGGGCATTCCGGAGTCCTCGACCAGCCTCCAGAAGGTCATCGCGCGGGACGACATCGATCTGTTTGTCATCGCCCTGCCGAACGAGTTGCACCTGGATGCAGCGCTCCAACTCGCCGCCGCGAAACGCAATCAGGTGTGCACGAAACCGCTGGCGCGGGACCGCAAGGAGGCCAAGGCCATGCTGGCCGCGGCGCTGAAAAGCGGGTGCATGCACGGCTACGCGGAGACCGAAGTGTTTGCTCCGGCTGTGGTGAAGGCGCGCGGCGTGATCGAGAGCGGCGGGATCGGGCGCGTGCTGTGGGTGCGCTCGCGCGAATCGCACTCGGGTCCGCACAGCCCGCACTTCTGGGACGCCGCGAAAACGGGCGGTGGCGCTATGAACGACCTGGGCTCGCATTGCATCGAAGCCGCGCGTTATTTCTACGGCAAGGAGGACCGGATTGTCGAGGTAATGGCGTGGGGCGCTTGCCTGGTACACGGCGCCAAGACGACCGCCGAAGACAACGCGCTGCTGGTGCTGAAGTTCTCGTCGGGCGGCATCGCGCACTGCGAGTTGAGTTGGACTACCAAGGGCGGCCTCGATCTGCGCAACGAGATCCACGGCTCGGAGGGCTCGCTGTTCACCGACGTGACCCGCGGTACGCCCATCTCGGCGTTCGTCACGAAGACGGCCGGTTACGTGATTGAAAAAGCCGACATTGATTTCGGATGGACCCGGCCGCTGCCCGAGGAGGCGTTCGCCTACGGCTACCAAGCCGAGATGCGGCACTTCGTGGATTGCGTTCGAGCGGGCGAGGTTCCGCGGGAAACCTACGAGGATGGGTATGTCGTAAACTGCGTCCTCGACGCGGGCTACCGGTCGATGCATTCGCGTCGCTGGGTGAGAGTCAGCTACTGACGTGGAACTCGACGGCAAAACCATACTCGTGACAGGATGTTCCGGGATCGGGGCGGCGACGGCGCGGCTGGCAGCGGTCTACGGTGCGCGGGTGTTCGTTTGCGGCCTGGAAGCGGGAATGTGCGCCAGTCTGGCGGACGAGATCGGCGGCAGCTGGTATGCGGGCGACCTCTGCGACATGCACCACGCCGAACGCGCGGTGGCTCAATGCATCTCCGAACTGGGCCCGGTGGACGGGCTGTTTAACGTTGCGGGAGCCAGCGGTCGCACGGCCGGCGACGGGCCGCTGCACCTGATTCCAGACGACGGCTGGGAACAGACGCTGAACATGAACTTGCTCCCGATGTTCTACGTGACGCGTCCGGTGATACGCCGTATGATCCCGCGCGGAGCGGGTTCCATCGTCCATCTCTCATCCGTCAGCGCCTACTCGCCAGAGCCGAAGAACTTCGCTACGCACGCCTACGCCGCGGCGAAGGGCGCCTTGATCTCGCTGACCAAGGCGATGGCGGCGTACTATGCGGCCAGCGGCATCCGGGTGAACGCGATTGCGCCGGGAGTGACCAGAACGCCCATGAGCCTGCGCGCGCAAAGCGATGAGAAGATTCTGGCGCAGTTGAAGACCAAGCAGCCGCTAGCGGGCTCGCTGATCGACCCCGACGACGTCGCGCGGATGGCGCTGTTTCTATTGAGCGACTCGGCGCGTTTTGTCACCGGACAGATTATCGGTGTCGATGCGGGCTGGGAAGTTTCGTAGCGCCTGGTCTGGCCAGTTCAGTCGTCGTCGTCCCGCTCCGCGACACTCGTGGCGTGGCCGGCGCGTTTAGTTTGGACTGCCGCGATTTTGGGTTCGGTAGCCGCCACGGAGACGCCCAGCTCGCGCAGCAGGGATTCCCCCGCCAGACGGCCGGACTCCATCGCGCCCTGAATGGACGGCGTGGCGCGGTGGTCGCCGCACACGTACAGCCCGTCAGAGACCTTCTGCGGCTGCTGCCAGTCCATGGGGTAGACGACCGGGTGCGCGTGGAGAATGCGGTAAATGCGCAGCAGGCGCCACTCCAGGGCGACCAGGCCGTACCAGCGGCGAAGCTGGTTGCGAACCAGGTTGACCAGCATCGTGTCGTCGCTGGTGGGCCAGCCGATCACGGATGCCGCCACTAGCCAGTTGCCTTCGGGGGCATAGCTGGGCTGCACGAGATTGGGCACGCAGACGTTGTTGACCGGCCCGCGGCTGCCGCCGTTAAGCACCAGAATCGGCTCGTCGAGGGGCGACTCCCGGGCTACGAAGTAGAGCACCGAAACGCTCTTGGAGTTGATGTTGTGCGCGGAGCCGAGCAAGTGGCTGGCCGAGGGCCCGTCGGTGGCGACCACGATGGACTTGGCCTGCAGGGTCTCGCCGGAGACCAGCTCGACTTGCCCGGGCCCGATCGACTTAACCTTGGTCATGAGCCGGATCGAGTCCGCTGGAAGACCTTCGGCGAGCTGCGCCGGAATCGCGCCCATCCCCTTGGCCGGGAGGGCCGAGTCGCCCTCCGACAGCATCTTGAAAGCGAACTCGAACATGCGGGAAGACGCTGTCAGCTTGCCGTCGAGCAGGATGCCGCCCAGCAGCGGTTTGAAGAAAGTCTCGATCATGCGGGCAGAGAAGCCACGCCGCCGCAGTGCCTGCAGGGTGGACGTTTCCTCACCGCTGAAGATCTCGTCAATGCTCTTCTTCATGAGGTCGCTGCGCAGCTTCCAAGTGCGGTACTTGTCGCTCAACGACCCGATCGGCGCGAAGAAGTTGTTGAGAAACGCCCCCGGCTCTCTCCACGGGTCGGTCAGGCGGACGAACCTGCCGTGATAGCGGATCTGCGCTCCGGGGATGAAGGGACGCAACTCCAGAGCTTCGTAATTCAGCTGGTCCAAAGCCTCGGGGTAGGCCGTCAGTAACACCTGGAAGCCGCGGTCCAGCAGGTACCCATCCACGCTATCGGTCCGCACGCGTCCCCCGATTCCGTCGGAGGATTCGAGGATCTCGAACGAAAGGCCGTGCTGCTGCAGGGTTCTTGCGCAACACAATCCGGCGAGCCCAGCGCCTACGATCAGAACGTCAGGTTTACTCACGAAATTCTCCCGGGACGGCCTCCGATTTCCAAGCCCGCGTGGCGAACCCCAGACCGGCAGGAGTCACGACGCTTTGCGGATTGGTTCCCTTGTCTGCCATTTTAGTCCGATCCTTCGACGGTGCTTCGCCGCCAACCCGCGAACTCCTCAACCGGCCAGATCTGGAAGCTGCAGGAAGTCCCTGGCGTTGGCGTAGCAGATGTCGCGCAGCATCCCTCCCGCCAGTTGCTCCCGATCCGGGATCAGGCCGAGTTCCATGTCGCGGCCGAGCAGGTTGGCGAGCACGCGGCGGAAGTACTCGTGGCGCGGGAAGGACATGAAACTGCGGGAGTCGGTCAGCATCCCGATGAAGCGCGCCAGCAGGCCGCAGTTCGAGAGGGCGTTGACCTGCCACTCGATGGCCTCCTTTTGATCCAGGAACCACCAGCCGCTGCCGAACTGGAGCTTGCCCGCGATGCGCCCATCCATGAAGTTGCCGGCCATCGTGGCCAGCGCGTAATTGTCCTGCGGGTTGAGATTGTAGAGCACCATCCTCGGCAGACCGCCGTCGAGTTCCACGGCGTCGAGAAACTCCCCGAGCGCGTCGATCTGCGGCCAGTCGCCGATGGAATCGAACCCGGTGTCCGGTCCCAGTTGGGCCAGCTTACGGCTGTTGTTGTTCCGCCGGGCACCGAGGTGCAGCTGTTTGGTCCAGCCCTTTTCAACATCGAGTCGGGCGAAGAAACGAAGCAGAACGCCGGCGAATTGCTGCTGTTCGGCCGGGCTGGCTGCGGCTCCCGAGCGGGCGCGCTCGAACACCGCCCGCGCCTCCGATTCCGTGCCGTCCATCGGAGGGCAGACGCTGAGCCCGTGATCGGACAAGCGGCAGCCCGCCTGATGGAAGTAGTCATGGCGCTTTCGCAGCGCGCCGAGGAAGTCTTCGAAGCGCCGAATCTCCAGGCCAGCGGCCTCGGCCAGCAAGGCTGTCCACGCGTTGAATGCCGCTGGGGTGTGCACCTGGAAGGCTTTATCCGGGCGAAACGCTGGCAGCACTTGCGCTGGACAGGCGGAGCTATGCAGCTGGTGGTGCCAGCGCAAGTCGTCCACCGGGTCGTCGGTGGTGCAGAGCGCACGCACCTGGAACTTGCGCAGAATTTCCCAGGTGGAAAGGTCGCCGCCGCTGAGCTGCTCGTTAGCGATTTCCCAGATGCGCTGAGCCGTCGATTCGTCCAACAGTTCGTCGATGTCGAAGTAGCGCTTCAACTCGAGGTGGGTCCAGTGGTAGAGCGGGTTGCGCAGCGTGGCGGGAACCGTCCTGGCGTATGCCAGAAACTTCTCGTACGGGTCGCCCGAGCCGGTGCAAAGTTGCTCTGGCACGCCATTGGCCCGCATGGCGCGCCATTTGTAGTGGTCGCCCTCCAGCCAGATTTCGAACAGGTTCGCGAAGCGCCGGTTCTCCGCGATGTCCTTCGGGCTGAGGTGGCAGTGGTAATCGAGAACCGGCTCGATCGCCGCGTAGTCATGATACAGCCGCTGCCCGGCAGCGTTGCTAAGAAGGAAATCGTCGTGGATGAATGACATGCTGGCAGACCTACGATTCATTGTTCCTTATCGGGGTTGCGGAATGGGCGCTGGAGCGCCGCCCCATCCCTACCGGCTAGCTCAGCAGGCGTGGATGGTTCTGGTGCACGTTCAGGATCAGCTCGCCGAAAAGCGTGTTGGCCCAGGCAAACCACGGGCGCGTGTAGTTCTTCGCATCGTCCTTCGAGAAGGCTTCGTGCATGAAACCCGTCCCGGCATGGGTCGCCTTCAACGTCTTCAGGCAATCCGCGATCTCGGATTCAGACAGGCTGGTGAGGGCCCGCACGGTGATCGCCAGCGGCCAGATCATGCCCAGACCGGCGTGCGGACCGCCGGCACCCTCGGCCGCTTTTCCGCGGAAATAGTAGGGATTGTCGAGGCTCAACACGAAGGCGCGGGTGTTGCGGTAAACCGGGTCGTTGGCGCTGCAGGAGTCGAGGTACGGCATCGCCAGCAGGCTCGGGATGTTCGAGTCGTCCATGAACAGGTGGTTCCCGTAGCCGTCGACTTCATAGGCGTAGACCTCGCCATATTTCTGATGATGCCCGGTCGCATATTTCCCCAGCGCTTCGCGCAGCTGGGCGGACAGCGCACGGCACTCCGCGGCAAAGGCCTTGTTCGGCAATTCCGCCTCGAAGATCTCCGCGAGTTGCTCGAGCGACGTCGCGGCGAAGAAGTTCGAGGGCACCAGATAGGGGTAGACGCAGGCGTCGTCCGAGGGGCGGAAACCTGAGTGAATCAGTCCGCAGGGCCGTGTCGGATTGCCGTAGCCGCTGAGGGGCAGGGAATCGGAAGGGACCTCGGTCAGCCGCTGGAAGGAGTACGGCCCGGGCCCGTGGAAACGCTGCTGCTCGCGGAACGTCCGGACGATCAGCGCGGCGGCCTCCTGCCACTTCCGGTCGAAGCAACCGGCGTCGCCGGTGGTCTTCCAATAGCCATGCGCCAGGCGCAGCGTGTAGCACAGCGAGTCGATCTCCCACTTGCGCTCGTGAAGCTCGGGCTTCATTTTGGTGCGGTCCTTCGACCACTCGCTGCCGGTCGGCCCGAAGTTGAACGCGTTGGCGTAGGGATCGATCAGCACACAGCGCGTCTGGCGGCGGATGACTCCGGCGAGCAAGTTCTTCAGCTTCGTGTCGTGCTTGGACAGCGGCAGGTAGGGCCACACCTGCGCCGTCGAATCGCGCAGCCACATGGCGTTGATGTCGCCCGTGATCACGAACGTGTCGGGCTGGCCATCGAGCGTGCCAACCTGGACCGTGGTGTCGAGCGTGTTCGGGAAGCAGTTCTCGAACAGCCAGCCCAACTCCGGATTCGCGATGGACCTTTTCACTTCGGCGATTTTCGCCTCAACCGCCTCGCTCACGAACTTGCGCTTGTCGGGCGCGGGGCGGCGGCTGGGGTAGGCTTCGTCAGCGGCTAACGAGAGAGGTAGCGCCGCGGACGCCGACATTGCGGCAGCGGCTTGGAGGAACGTTCTACGAGTGGACATGGCTGTTATCGATTCTCTCGAATCGGAGCGCGCCGTTGTGGGCAGCGCAGCCAGGTGCCGCCGATTGGCAATCCGGTGGATGCGTGGAAATGAGTGAAACCAGGAAGCTTGGCGGTGGTTTCCCGAGATGACGGGTTCGATCGGATTCTCCGCTTGCAAGTGCTTGAGTCTAAAGGCTCATTGGTATCAACGAGGGCATGAGCAACGGAGTTGGCGCTCCAGACCGCGGGTTTTCGGAGAGTTCGCCAAGCATGAATGGGCTGTCCCCAGCGAGAATCAGCGGTGCATTCGCGATCGCATTTGAGCTACCGGTGACGGCGAGGCTCGGGTTCGACGTTCTCAAACGCACTCTCCCGTCGACTCCATCCGCGCCGGATTCCGGAAGCCAGTTCACGGTGCATGGCGGGAAAGAGCTTTCAGCAGGGAGGCCATCGGGGGGCTTCGGGCGGCTCGTAATGGCTCAAGCCGGGCAGATGCGCAGTGGTGAGATTGCCGGCATCAGCAATTCAGCGGCGATGTGTCTATATTTGTAGAAACCACCCCTGTAGGCAGCGTTCCAAATGATGCCGAGCACTTCAACCGCCGAGGCCGCCCAGGACAAACGGGATTCCAGGAAACGGCAGGTGTTCGCAGCCCAAGTCAGGCTGCTCTATGGCAATGCAGGAGTTGCCCTTGGGATCAACTTGATCGGTGCCGCGATCCTGGGCCGTCTGCAGTGGAACTTCGCTTCGCACGCGCTCATCGTGGAATGGGGGCTGTACCTTTCCGCAGTATTGCTCGCCAGGCTCCTGCTGTGGCTTCGCTTTTCGCGCACCACGGCGCCGGAACTCACAGCTAGCAGGTGGGATTTGGCATTCGTCGTTGGCGCGGGCCTGACTGGTGCAGGTTGGGGCGCGGCGGGAATCCTTTTATACACGGAAGCAAACCTCGCCAACCAGGTCTATATCGTCTTCATGATCGGCGGAATGATGCTCGGCGCAGTGCCTTTTCTTGCGCCGCGGCCCGAGGCTTTCCTGGCATTCATGATTCCTGCTGGAGTCGCGCCAGCCGCCCGCCTGATGGCGCAAGGTGATGGGGCCCACATTGCCATGGGGTTGATGGCAGGCATCTTCACTTTGGCACTCCTGGTCACGGCATGGCGAATCCACCTGACAGTCGTCTCGGCCCTCAATCTGCAGTTCGAAAACAAGGAACTGGTGGAAGTCCTGCAGACCGCCCGCGCGGTTCAGGAGTCCAATGCAGCCAAGCTTGCGCGAATGGTCGAAGTACTCGCGATCGAGAAGGACAAGGCGGAAGCGGCGACGGTCGCCAAGAGCGAGTTTCTGGCGAAGATGAGCCATGAAATTCGAACGCCAATGAACGGTGTGATCGGTATGACCGGCCTGTTGCTGGATACGGGCCTGACAGCAGAACAACGGCATTACGCGGAAACCGTTCGGGCAAGCGGAGAAGCGCTGCTGGTGGTGATCAACGACATCCTGGATCTCTCCAAGATCGAAGCGAACAGGCTCGATCTGGAGACGCTGGACTTTGACATCCAGGACTTGCTGGACGACTTCGGCACCACGATGGGACTGCGTGCGCACCAGAAGGGATTGGAATTCCTGTGCAACATCGATCAGGCAGTCCCGGCGCTGCTGCGCGGCGACCCAGGCCGCCTGCGCCAGGTTCTCACCAATCTGGCTGGCAACGCCATCAAGTTCACTGAGCAGGGCGAGGTGGCTGTCTCCATTTCGCTTGTGGCCGAAGACGAGACCGGGTGCCTGCTGCGCTTTTCCGTACGCGACACGGGGATTGGAATTCCTGCTGACAAACTCGGAGTCCTGTTCCAAAAATTCAGCCAGGTGGACACCTCGACTTCCCGCAAATACGGCGGCACCGGACTGGGCCTCGCCATCTCGAAACAACTGGCGGAGGCGATGGGCGGTGAGATTGGGGTGGAGAGCGACGTTGGAAAGGGTTCGGAGTTCTGGTTTACGGCCCGGCTGGCCAAGCGAACTTCGCGCGAATTCGCCTCGAATGGCATGCGGGCTGAACTCGCAGGCGTGCGCGTGTTGATCGTGGATGACAATGCCACGAACAGGGAGATACTGACTGCACGCATGACATCGTGGGGCATGCGCCCGGCCCAGGCGGCGGATGGCCCCGCAGCGCTCCATGTGCTGCATCGGGCGTTGCAGGAGCATGACCCGTTTCGCCTGGCCCTGATCGACATGCTGATGCCGGGCATGGACGGTGAGGAACTGGGCCGCGCCATCAAGGCCGAACCACGCCTGGCGGACGTTCGATTGGTGATGCTGACCTCCACGGGAACGCGCAAGGACAGTCGCCATTTTGAACAGATCGGCTTCTCCGGCTACGAGACGAAACCGGTCCGGCACCAACGTCTTATGAACGTCATCTCCGGCGTCCTATCCGGCGGCTCCAACATCGGTTTACGGCCGGTTGAGGAGGGTCTTTCCCGCCAGAGCCGTTTGCCACCCTTCGCCAATTCCAGAGTCCGCATCCTATTGGCGGAGGACAACACCACCAACCAGCAAGTGGCCTTGGGCATCCTCAAGAACCTCGGCTTGCGGGCGGACGCGGTAGCCAATGGCGTCGAAGCCCTCAACGCGCTCAGGTCCATCCCCTACGACCTCGTGCTGATGGACGTACAGATGCCGGTGATGGACGGCCTTGAGGCAACCCGGCGGATTCGCGACTCGCAGTCCGAAGTCCGCAACCACGCCATCCACATCATCAAGATGACCGCCCACGCAAGGCAGGCCGACAGGCAGGAGTGCCTGGATGCGGGTATGGACGACTACGTGTCCAAACCGATTTCATCGCAGGCACTCTCCGATGCCCTGGCTCGCTGGCTTTCCGCCGGGAGCGCCGAAAGCGGAAGCCCAGACGCAACACAGGCTGCGCCCGCCAATGCTGAATCGCCCCTACCTGTGATCTTCGACAGGGCGGCCCTGCGGGAGCGTTTCATGGATGAAGAGGAGATTGTTCAGGAGATCATTGAGACGTTTCTAGTCGATACGCCGAAGCAGATCGAGGCGCTACGAAGTCACCTTGCTGCCGGCAACGCAGCGGGAGTGGCCTTCCAGGCCCATACGCTGAAGGGCGCGTCGGCGAACGTCGGCGGAGAGGCGCTGCGCAGCCTGGCATGCGAAATTGAGACGGCCTCCAAGGCGGGTGACTTGCACTCTGTGGCGGCGCGCATGTACGAACTGGACCGTGAGTTCGACCGTCTGCAACGGGCGATGAAAGAACCGCCCCAAGTTTGAACGGCGAGGGTGGCCAGGACAGGCGTTTGGCGAGTCGCCGGCGCAAGTCGCGGCGCGCGCCTTGAACCATCGGCCAGCGTGGGCTCCGCAGGGCGAGAACTCTCCGTGAAGCGAAAAGCCAGGCGGGATCGCACACTAGAACGCGGTCTTGCTCCTGCGAACGGGACTCGTCATGCCGACTTGTGCCCCCCCGGCGCGCTGCCAAAATCGGCGACCTCGGAGTCCGCGGAGGCCAATTTGCAACAAAAATACAGGTCCGGGCGGTGATGATGGCGGCACGTCTCGGGTGATACAGCGTTTAAGTAGTGTTTATCTATCGAGTTTTCCGGTTTTTGCCAGAGTATCCGCGAACTCAGTCATTCCAGGAAACTTGTCGAGAAATGGAATTTGCGCGGTCCGGGCGGGTGCCCCCTGGTACCTCCTTCAATCAGTGCCGCTTATGAGCTTGCAACGGTGTTTTGCAGTCTGGAGGCTACCAAAAGATAGGTCGAGGTCCACATTAAAGTAGGGTAAAGTACAGCTTCGGATAAACTGACTTGTTTATCTCGAATTATGGTGGGAGGAGCTCAGCGGCGCTGCGGCTCTGGCTGTTTTCGCGGTCCCAATGGAGAGGGGGTCCGCGCCTTGCCAGGCCGCTGTGATCGCTGGTCACTACCTGCCAACGTGGGGATTTTTAGGGGTGTTTAATGCTGTTCCGCCCAATGGGCGCGGCCGTCCCGTGTCTTGTCTACTGCTTTGCCCAACTGCTCACAACAGCATTGCAGGCCCGGGCGGAAGCGTGCCCGGTCGCTGAGCTAACCCCGAATTCTCCCGTCAACTCCAACCTGTCCCGGGCTTCCTGCCGCTATCAGGACGTCGTCCCCAATTCCACCTGGGGACTGAATGTCCAACCGTTCTCCCTCACCGTGTCGACTCAGGGCATTCTGACGCTCGACATGACGGGTTCGTTCGACACCAACGTGTACGTGTTCGACAAGGACTTCTACCGTTATGAGCCGGATCTGGAAGATCCGGCGAGCCTGAAGCCTGGCAACAACTCCCGGCTCACCGTCAGTCTCACGCCCGGCACGTACCTGGTGTTGGCGACGTCGACGTCGCCGGGCCTGTTCGGTGACTTCACGTTGAAGGCAGGTTGGGCGCCACCTCCCAACTGTCTGGTCGAGGATCTGCCCACGCCCGGTGTGGTCAACTCCACGCTGGACCAGACCGACTGCCGCTGGCTGGACATCGTGGCCCCTTCCACGTCCACTGAGCGCGTCAAGCGTTACCGTGTCATTGCCGCCTATCCCGGCGCGCTCGATCTGCAGGTCGCTACGACGGCTTTTGTATCGGAACTTGAAGTCCGCGATAAGAGCAATGTAGAGATCAACTCCGTGGTTTCGGATTTCGCAGTGGCTGCGACGGCGATGACCGTGAGCCTGAAGCCGGATACCTACCTGGTTTATGTGTCGACGAATGATGGGAATCTGGGCGCCTTTTCGCTGACCGCCTCCTTCAGCGGCCTGCGCAGTTGCTCACCCGCCGAACTGACCCTCGATCGGGTGATTCCGCAGCAGGCCGCCCTGGATCCGTCTGCCAGTTGCCGCCACTTGGACCTGGTAGTACCCAGTGCGGACGTTTCGCTTGTAGCTCCGTATTCGCTGCGAGTGGACCAACCGGCCCAGGTCCAGGTTGACCTTCACTCGAACGTGTTCGACTCCTACGTCGAAGTGCTGGATGCCGGCGGAACGGTCCTCACGTCGAATGCCAGCAACGGCAGCAACGGCAATTCTGCCAGCGTTTCGGCCAGTCTAAATCCGGGCAGATATGCCGTTCTGGCGAGCACCGCAAATTACGGGTCGGGCGCCTACACCATCCGGGCTTCGTCCACGGACCTGCGGCCCTGCCCCGGTGCTGACGCGGGCAGCCACGTCTCCGGTTCGCTGGGCGGAACGAACGATTGCAGGGTGATGGACATCATCATCCCAAGCAGCGATGCGACGCCGGTCAGCCGCTACAACCTGCAACTCTCGCAGAAGAGCGCGGTTCGCTTGCAGGCCGCTTCAGGTGACGGCACACTGCCCGCGCTGGGCGTGTATGACGCACAACTGCGGTTCGTGAATGGCGCCAGCGGCAACGCGACTTCCAGGATCGCGCTGCTCAACACGCTCCTGCTTCCTGGCGAGTACACGGTGCTGGTCAGCCTGGCCGGTGGGAATGCGGGCGGATTCAGCATGGATGCAACGGTCCAGCAGCCGCGCAACTGCCCGCAGGTGGAACTCACCACCGGAGCGCCCGTGGCGGGGAAGTTCACCAAGTTCGATTGCGCCGCTTCCGATGTGCTGGCCGGTTCCAATAGCAGCGTGCCGGTACAACAGTTCACGTTCACCGCCCCGGCTGCGGGCACTCTGACGCTCTCGGCTGCGTCCGCCGATACCACCGTTGTTCTCAAACTTGTTGACGCGTCGGATGTCGTGCTGGATTCAGCGGTTGGCCGCACTTCCGCTGGGCAAATTCAAGTCAATGTGTCCGCCGGAGCATTCAAAGTGTTTTTGCTGCCGTGGGCCGGCACGGAGGGTAGCTTTCAGGTGCAGGCCGATTTCCGGCCCGCCCTGGCGCCGCCAAAAATAACCCCTATCCGCAACCCCGGGACCCGCCGCAGGTCCACAGGTTTCTGAATTCGAGTGAAGGTTCAAGCAGAGTGACGGACTAATTTAGAAGGACTTTTGAAAGGCAGTCATGGAACGAAGAAACTTCTTGAAACTCGCGGCAGGAGCTGCCGCATTCTTGGCCGCGCGGAAGAAAATGTACGGGTTCTACCAGAGCCCCGGGCTGAGGAAATTCGTTCAGCCGCTCCGGGGAATCGGTACCATTCCGGTGGCGAAAGCCGATGCGTTTCCCGCCCCGGTCACGGGTGTTAAGCACTACACCATCGACATTAACCAGTACATGGACCAGTTGCATCCGGATATGGGCCCAACCACGCTGTGGGGCTACCATCCCCGGATTTCGTTGACGAGTCCCACGCAGGCTCACCTGGGAGGCGTCATCGTCGCGCAAAAGGGCGTGCCGATCCAGATCACTTTTCAAAACAACCTGCCGGGAACGCACATCCTCCCGGTGGATACGTCCGCATCCTTCCCCGATGCGGCGCTACTGCCCCACAACCGTACGGCGGTCCATCTGCACGGCGGGTTGGTGCCGTGGATCTGCGACGGCGGCCCGTATGCCTGGTGGGCGCCCAACGGCACGCACGGCGACAGTTTCCAGAACAATGCGGTGCTCAACCCTGCCGCGCTGGTGAACCAGGCCGAATACTACTACCCCAACAGTCAGAGCGCGCGTCTGATGTGGTATCACGACCATGCGCACGACACTACGCGATTAAACGCGTACGCGGGAGTCGCCTCAGGCTACATCATCAGGGATCTGTTTGAAGGCGGACTGATCCCGCTGGGATTGCCGGACTACATAGAGCGAGGCGGCCGGGAAATCCCCATCGTCATCCAGGACAAGATCTTTATCGATCCGTACACCATCGATTACTTCGATCCAACCTGGGACGATACGCATGCTCCGAAGACCAGCGGCTCGCTGTGGTATCCCCACTTCTACGACTACAAGAAATGGACCCTGGGGCCCACGCCGGCTGGCCTGCCGCCGCAGCCTTCGTCGGTTATTCCGGAGATGTTCGGTGACACCATGCTGGTCAATGGCACGGTGTTCCCCGAGGCCGCGGTGGAGCCCCGCCGCTATCGTCTGCGGTTGCTGAACGCCTGCAATGCGCGCTTCCTGAATCTGCAGATGTACGTGGACGACGGATCGCTCGACAGCATCACTCTGAACGCCGCAGGGAATCCTACCAATGCGCACGGCCCGGATTTCCTCGTGATCGGCACGGAGGGCGGTTTCCTGCAATCACCCGTCGTGGTCAAGACCAACGTTCCGTTCAACCCCCTGACCTTGAAGGGCAGCCTGATCACCGCTCCGGCCGAACGCTGGGACATCATCGTGGATTTCTCGGCGTATGCGGGCAAGAAGATCATCCTTTACAATGACGCTCCCGCGCCCTTCCCGGGTGGCGATTCCGCCAATGACTACTACTTCGAGGGACCAGGAGACCCAACCAACAATGGGCCGGGCTTCGGGCCGAATTCACGTCAGATTATGCGGTTCGCGGTCGCCGTTGCGGCGACGGGTCCAGCCGACGTGCCGCTCAAAGTTGTTCCCGGCTACGATCTCAGGCCCGGCCTCGATAAGTTCCTGGCATTGCCGTACGGCTCAGTGAGTGGCGGCAGGCTGACTTTGCCGACCCAGACGCTCGCGGGCAAGCCCGTGGCCCGGGTCCGCTACATGACGCTCAACGAGGACTTCGATGAGTACGGCCGGTTGATCCAGAAGCTCGGCACCGAAGTTGCTCCGGTGCCAGGCAATCTGAGCTTCGGCCGCGCCTATGACGACGCGGCTACCGAAGTCGTCAAGGCGGGGGACGTCGAGATCTGGCAGATTATCAACCTGACCATGGATGCGCATCCCATGCACTTCCATCT
Organism: uncultured Acidobacteriia bacterium; assembly: GCA_903909435.1. Taxonomy (GTDB): domain Bacteria; phylum Acidobacteriota; class Terriglobia; order Bryobacterales; family Bryobacteraceae; genus CAIVVT01. The sequence continues at coordinate 42,275 of CAIVVT010000024.1, forward strand.
TGTGGATGTGCAGGTTCTCGCGCGGCAGCCCTTCGACCAAACCACTTACACGGGAGGGCCGGTTACCGCCTACACGGGCAATGCCGTTCCGCCGCCGACCACGGAATACGGATACAAGGAGACCGTGAAGTGCAACCCCGGCGAGGTGACCACGGTCATCATGCAGTTCAACCTGCCGACCGGGTTGCCCTTCACTCAACCGCTCAGTAGCAGGCCGGGGCTGGGACTTCCGGCGGGTGTCGCGTGCCACGAATACGTGTGGCACTGCCACATCCTGGAGCACGAAGAGCATGATATGATGCGACCGCTCGTCGTGCTACCGTAAGGATCGCTTTCGCCAGCTTCAGTATCGCTAGCGGCCTCGAGGATCGGTTTGGGCCTCGCGGCCGCTAGTGCGTTAAGGACACCCCAGCATGACTTTTCGAACAGGAACTTTGGTTTTGCTGGGCATCGCCGGAGCCTTCCTGGCCGGCCTCTGGATCGGCCGGAACCCCGGGGAGCGTGCGGCCCCGGGTGCCCGCAGGATCCTGTACTATCACGATCCAATGCACCCGGCGTATCGCTCCGACAAGCCCGGAGTGGCGCCGGATTGCGGGATGCAACTGGAGCCGGTGTACGCCGATGCGGCCGTCTCTGCAAGCGCCGGCAAGGAAATCAGCCGTCCGGGAACGGTCGTACTGAGCGCCAACACGCGGCAGCAATTGGGAGTCAGGGTCGCCGAGGTGGGCAATGCCACCGGTGCGATGCCGATTCGGGTCCTGGGCCGCGTCGTCGCCGACGAGATGCGGGTATTCCGAATCGTCGCTCCGACGGACGGCCTGGTTCAGGAGTTGAAGCAGATCACCACGGGAAGCCTGGTCAAGCAGGGTGAGACCCTGGCGGTGTTCAGCAACGTGGAGTTCCTGGCCGCGGAGCGGGCCTACCTCTTCGCCCTGATCTCGGCGGAGCGTTATCAGACCTCAGGCCAGGAGACCGCGGCGCAGACCGAGCAGAGCAAGGTGAGCGTCCAACAGGCGCGGCTGGCTCTACGCAAACTCGGAATGAGCGAGCCCCAGATCGAGGAAGTCGCCAGGACCCGGCAGGCCACCGAGAACATCCGTATGACGGCACCGGCCAGCGGCTTCGTCGTGGCGCGCAACATCGCGTCGGGGCTGAAGTTCGACCGGGGGACGGAGTTCTATCGCATTGCCGACCTCAGTCACGTGTGGGTGGTGGCCGACGTGTTCGAGAACGACATAAAACTTCTGCCCAGTCTGACCAGAGCCAGCGTGCGCTATCAGGACCGCTCGATTGCCGCTCGCATGAGCGACACGATGCCGCAGTTCGACCCGGTTTCGCGGGCGATGAGGGTGCGGCTGGAAGTGGAAAACGCGGATTTCACGCTGCGGCCCGACATGTTTGTGAACGTCGAGTTTCAGGTCAAGGCGCCGTCTGGCGTCAGCGTACCAGTCGATGCCGTGATCGACTCCGGACTGCACAAGACAGTGTTCGTCGAGCGGGGTAACGGCGCGTTTGAGCCGCGTGCGGTTCAGACGGGCGCACGCTTCGGAGACCGGATAGTGGTTACCAACGGACTCGCGCCGGGCGAGCGAGTGGTAGTTTCAGGAGCCTTCCTGATCGACTCCGAAAGCCGCCTGCGAGTCTCCAGTGAAAACCCGCCGGGCGACGGGCATGCGAAGGCGGCGCACCAGGAAGCGGATCCTGTTTGCGGCATGGATGTCGACATCTCGGCAGCGGGCACCAAGCGGTTGGAGGTCCGGGGAAAGACCCTGTACTTTTGCTCGGACACCTGCCTGCGGCGCTTCCAGGCCGAGCACCCAGGCACCAAAGGGCCGGTCTGAGAGCTGGTCATTGTGCAGCGTGGGAACACGGTTGGGGCTGCGGATTGCCCGGGCGCTCGTCAGGCGGGTACTCCAAGCGGGTGGATCGAGCGGCTCAGTTACGAAAGCGGCAGGGCGGAGATCCTGGTCCGCCCTGCCGCTTTTGAGTTGGACGCTATTCGACGGCGCTACTTCACCTTCACCGGGTAGGGCGAGTGCGCGGGCAGTTTCGGGGTACTCTGCTCCAGTTTCCTGAGCAACTCCGCAACTCCGCGTTCAAGCTGCGGGTCTTTGCCGTCGATTACCGACTTGGCGTCGTTGTCGACCACGATGTCGGGGTCGACTCCGTGGCCCTCTACCGTGAATTCGCCCTTGGCCGTGGCATAGGCGAACTCCGGCACGTTCACGTGGCCGCCGTCGATCAACTGGCCGTGGTCGGAGATGCCGACGACACCGCCCCAGGAGCGCATGCCGATCAGCGGGCCGAGCCCGGCGGTGCGGAACATCCAGGGGAAGATGTCGCCGTCGGAGGCTGAGTTCTGGTCCAGCAGGACGGCCTTGGGACCGATGAAAACGCTGTTGGGATAGGTGCGCGGGGTCTCGACCGTGCGCGCATAGTCCAGGCTCAGCAGGTTGCGCGTCAACCGTTCAATCACCATGCGCGAGATGTTGCCGCCTCCATTAGAGCGGTCGTCGATCAGCAGGGCGTCCTTGCGGATCTGCGGGTAGTACCACTTGATGAACTCGCGGATGCCCGCCTCGCCCATGTCGGGCAGGTGGATGTAGCCGATGCGGCCGTGGGAAAGCTCGTCTACCTTGCGGCGATTCTGCTCCACCCAGTTGTAGTAGAGCAGGTCGTCTTCGCTCTTGAGCGGCTTGTAGGTGACCTTGCGAGCGCCTTCCAGCACCGGCTGGGCGTTGAGGGTGAGCACGACCGGAGCATCGCCCGCGTTGCGGAGGAACTTGTAGACGTCTTCCTTCGTGGTTACATCCTCGCCGTTAATGGCGAGCACGAAGTCGCCCACTTTGGCGTCCACCCCCACCTCTGTGAGCGGCGAACGGTAGTTTTCCTCCTCGTTCTGCCCGACGAAAATCCTGGCGATGCGGTAGCGGCCCGAAGCGGCGTGGGCTTCAAAGCGCGCTCCCGGCAGGCCAGGGTGCGGGCGTGGCGGAGTCTGGAAATCGCCGCCCGTGATGTAGGTGTGCTGCACGGTGAGCTCGGAGATCATCTCGCTGAGCACGTAATTCAGGTCGGAGCGGTGGGCAACGTAGGGCAGCAGTTTGGCGTAGCGATCGTGGATGTCGTTCCAGTCCTGGCCGTGCATGTTGGGCGCGTAGAAGAAATCGCGGTAGCGCCGCCAAACCTCGTTGAAGATCTGCTTCCACTCCTCCACCGGCACGCGGTCGAGCATCAGACCCGCGGTGGAGATGGCCTTCTTGCTGCCCGTGCCGCCCGCGCTGGCGTCGTATAGCGACCACCCTCCGCCCTGGCCGACCAGTACTTTTGAACCATCGCGCGAGAGTACCCAGCTGTGCAGGTCCTCGACCAGTTTGGTGTCCTTGCGGTCTTTGAAAGTAAAGACGTGCAGTGCGGGCTTGGTCTCCGCGCCGCGGCCGTAGTAAGGCGCAGGGGACGTGGCGTAGAGCAGCGCATCGGACTTTACCGCCAGGCCGAAGTAGTTGTCGGCGTCGATGGGCACGCGCGCTACGCGCTGGGCCAGACCGTCCCAGTCGATGGGTTTATCCTTAACCGGTTCGTCGGATTTCTTGTCCTTGTCCGTTTTGGATTTGTCGGTGGCGTCTTTGGAGGCATCCTCCTTCTTGGCCGGATCGTCCTTTTTCGAATCGCCATCGGCCTTCTTTACGGTCACTTCGTCGCTCTCGAGCGGAAACGGGTTCTTGACGTCTTTGCGGAGTGCCAGCACGAAGAAGCCCGACGAGCGGTTGGTGGCGAAATCGAATTCGTTTTGGGAAAGCTGCGGGTGGAACTCGTGGATCGCGCGGTAGTAGAGGTAGTCGCCCTTGGGGTCCCAGGCGGGCGAATCCTCGTTAAACAGACCGCTGGTCACCTGGCGCAGTTGATTGTCCTCCGCGCTCCAGATGTAGAGGGAGGAGAAGCCCGAGCCGCTCTTGTGATTGATGCTGAAAGCGAGGTAGATGCTGCCCGGGGACCAGGCGTGGTCGCGGATATCGCCTTCCGTGGAATGCGCGATCTCCTGGAGTTTCTTGTCAGCCAGAGTGACCACCCAGAGCTTGCCGTCCTTGTCGCCGAACGCGATGCGCTTGCCGTCGGGCGACCACGCCAGGGAGAAGCGGAACGCCTTGCCGCCGGTGGTGATCTGTTCCGGCGCGGAGGAGCCGTCCTGCGCCACCGTCCAGATCTCCTCTTCGCCGCTGGCGTCGGATAGGAACGCGACCTTTGAGCCGTCCGGCGACCATACCGGCGCTTTGTCGTGCGCTCCCGGGGTATGCGTCAGATTGCGCGTCGGGCCGTGCTCTACGGGCGCGGAGAAGATGTCGCCGCGCGCGCTGAATAGAACGCGCTCGCCCTTGGGGCTCAGTTCCGCCTCTTCGATCAGGCCAGCCGCCGAGACGCGGGTCGCGCGGCGGTTGACGCCGTCGTCGGGCACCTGGATCGAGACGGGGGTACTCTTGCCGGTCTTGACGTCGAGGATATTGAGTTCGCCGTCCAACTCGTAGACGATGCGCCGCTCGCGGTCAGAACTCGGCCAGCGCACGTCCCACACCGTGTTCTTCGTCACTTGTGCGGTCTTGCCCGTGGCGGTGTCGTAAGCGTACAGGTTGAAGTGGCCGTCGCGGTCCGAGTTGAAGTAGATCTGCTTGCCGATCCACATGGGGTCGCGACTGGAGCGGTCGCCTTCGGAGATCTTTTTGGCCGCGTGCGTCTCGACATCGAAGATATAGAGCTGATTGGCCGTGCCGCCGCTGTAGCGCTTCTCAGGGCGGAAATCGCGCGCTTGCGGGGAGTAGACGATCTGGTTGCCGCCCGGCGAGTAGGACCCCGCACCGGAGACCGGCATGGGCAGCGGCTCGGCTGGCCCGCCGTCGATGGAGACACGGTACAGCCGGGTCATCGCCAGAGCCCAGCCGTCGCGCATGGTCCGGAAGATGACGTACTTGCCGTCATTCGACCAGCCGTAGACCTGGTTGTCGTAGCCCCAGCGCGGGGTCAACGGCCCGCGGGCAGGGAAGAAGGTCAACTGCTTCGGCTCGCCTCCACCGGAGGGGATTACGTAGACCTGCTCGTCGCCGTCATATTGGCCGGTAAAGGCAATCGACTTGCCGTCCGGGGAGTACTTGGCAAAGAGTTCGAGGCCGGAGTGGGCGGTCAGGCGGATGGCGGCGCCGCCGGAAGTGGAGGCTTGCCACAGGTCGCCGCCGTAGGTGAAGACGACGTGATTCTCGTGGATATCTGGGAAGCGGAGCAGCTTCGTCTGGGCGCGAAGGGGTGCGCAGAGTGTGGCCAGCAGGATGGAACCGGCAACCAAACGCGCAACCGCCGGAGGGGCAGTCATTCTAGAAATCATACTGATACAAGGAGTGAGCTTATCAGAATCCAGACGGGACCGGAGTAAACTCCGGGCGGTGGATTTGGCCAGCCGTCCAAGGCGATACGATCGCCCGGCGCACGATGTTTCTGATCGTGCGAGTCCGGCCGCAGGATGCGA
>CAIVVT010000025.1 GCA_903909435.1 uncultured Acidobacteriia bacterium
CGACAGCAACTTTAGCGATTTTCCGTTCCAAACATTCTCGTTCCCAGGTGACAACTTCTACAGAGGAGGTGTCACTTACACCAATGAGCAGAACCTGATTGTGGGGCCTGGTTATTCGATTGGCGCGGTTCAGAACGTGATCACCAACAATTATTGGACCCCGGTCACCGGAACAATCGAGCATTCCCCCGCTGAGTACAATCTTTTCGGGTTTGATCTTGCAGTCGCTTCCGGTCCAGTAACCATCACGATGTACACCAACTTAAACAGCTACGTCTTCCCTGGCCTAAGCATTCCAAATGGAAACCCTACGTTTGCGTTCGAGGGTTTCCGGGCTACGGACGGCGAGTATTTCACTGGGTTCAGGCTTGACTCAGTGGGCTCGGGGTATCTCCCTGGGATGACAAACGTCGAGGTCGGCATTGCCGGTGCGGTTCCCGAGCCTTCGGTGTTTAGTGCGATGCTGCTGGGTCTCGGTGGCCTGATCGCCTACGCTCGACGCAGGAAGTCCAACTAACAGCATCCATCCAGATCGGCACGGTGAGGGCGCACCCCTGATTGCGCCCTCTTTACGTCTGAAACGCGTCCCGCCGGGGTCACAGCGACCGCCTTTGCGCAATATATTTGAGTGGGCTCATTCTTTACCCGCTTGACGCGATGGGAGCGGTTGATGAAAACTTCTCCGATCAGAAGGTGCTCTAGCCGCATATTTGGGACAGGGAACGTCCTGAGAGCGTGTCGGAATAGAGCGAGCGCCAAGCTGGAATCAGCAAATTACGAGCAGAAAATCGGATTCAATTGTCTGTGCGTTATCGATTCTAGGTACGCAGAATCCTGTTTCCGGCACCCTCCGGGCACGCCCAATCCCCCCTTATCCACTGTGGCTTCAAGTACCGTTTCACGGGCTCAGCGCACGATCACCGAAGCTTGCAGACGATCGAACTCTTGCCCATTGAACTTGTGATGCAGTGCACCGGACGCTTCGAGTTGCTCGTGCGCCTGCTGATAGGAAGAGGGATCGGGCGCCTTGGTCTCCACCACCTTTAATCGGTAGTCCAGGATGTACATCACTTGCACGCCGGTTACATCGTTGTTACTCTCCAATACACTCACCGCCAGGCGGTCCCGCGTCGCGTGCAGGTGGATCACCTTCGTGAAGGGCCTGCCGTAGCTGACGCAACTCCGTGGGAACAGGACCACGGCTCTTTCTTTCGCGGCCGGCATGTCGAGGATCTCGAACTTGTGGTCCAACATCTCCTTCGGCGTCGAAAGGCCAGAGATCTGCAGCGGATCGAGCACCACTAGCGTCGCCTGGTGGTCGCCGTGACTGATCCCCCCCAGGATCAGGTAGTTCCTCCCGAGCCCGTCCAGATCGGCCTGCGTCATATGGTACATGTGGCCGGCGTGCCAGTACTCCCCCAGGACACGCCCGTGCGTGTCTAAAACCGCGACTTGGGTCGGCTCCTCAAGCACATGGACGCTGGTGAGGGCGATGCGCGTCTCCGCAGGAGTCTTGCCACGCAGCACCTCGACGCCAATGGTGGTGTAAGGCGGCGGAGCAGTTTGGTCGACGGTCCGGACCGTGCGACTCGGAACGAACTCCCACAGGATGGAGCCATCCGCGCCAAAGCATATCAGGCGTCCGCCGATTTCCTGCCCGACCGATCCGGGTACAAACGTTGCCAACAACAGTTCCTGTCGGCCATCCCCGTACAGGTCGCCAATCCAAACTCTCCTCTGTTGAATTGCCATCTCATACGTCAGCGAGTCCAAGGCCACGTCGAACGTGTGCCGCCACAGTTCCTCACCCCTGACGTTCAGTACGCTCAGGTTCTTGCCGTTCACCTGGGCCTCGCTCATCCAGTGGGATTCCCGCCAGCGCGCAGTCCCGTACCGGGCTCCGGCCAGCAGCGTCGCCAAGGCAGCCACGCAGAGGACTGCGTAGACCCAAGCCCATCTTCGCCGGCTCGTAGGCGGCGGCGGAATCTCGGGCGCATCCGTCAAACCGGAATCTGTCTCTAAAGCGTCGGGCTCTCGCTCGGGGCCGCCCGCCGCACCCATCTGCTCGCGCTTCCAGCGGTCGAGTTCGGCGGGAATCGCAACCACCCGCCCGCCGATCTTCCTGATCGGCAGGCCACGCTCTTTTTGCCAGATTTGCGCGGTCCGGGAGGAGACTCCCAGGTACTCGCCGATCTGTTGCCAAGTGCTGAGTTCGGTACTCTGTCGATTCTCGCCCAATCGCCTTCACCCGCCGCTGAAGTCACCAGCGTATCACGCGTCCCATTCCGGTCCGGTTCGGCCCGCCTTCGCGTATTTTCGCGCTTTTTCGCGCCGCTGCCAGATCGTTTCTTTCCGGCTCGTTTTATCCTTAATCGAGCGACAGACAGCCCGATTGCGGCCTGACGGAAATGATGTGTTGCCTTCCGAGTCCGGCGCGCCATCAGCCGCCGGAGTGCTCGCTTGCGGCCGGCCGGTTAAGTCACGAACCGGCCGGCCAATTCAGTTTTGAGGACGCGGCGTGAGGGCGAGATTGCTCCTGGGAGAGAGTCGGCACTTTTTCGCTCGCCCGCTTCCATGTGATGTCGGGCTGCCATCTCCCTAGTTTGCGTTTGGCCCGTGCCGGGCAGCGCGGACTTGCCTGCGATTCATAATCGGCCTGGCCTGCTGGAACCCCGGGTTCGCGTCCCTCCGCGCCGGAACGAACCCCAGACTCCAGGCCCAGCCCCGGCGTGCGGCCGGGCGGCGTCGGCTTCAATGGCCCTGTGGCGAGGCATGAGCCCATCGTCGTGGGGCGATAGCTACTGGTGTGTGCCGGCCGGGCCGGCTTTCACCTCAGCCAACGGCTACTTGACGACAGTACCCGTTGCAGCATCAACGTACGCGACGTAGCCGTTCTTGCTGGTTCCCCACATGATGTACCAGACCGGTCCGGGGAATCGCGAGGAGTTTCCTAAAGTGAACGTGACTTTCGCCGCCGGGTGCGTCTTCAGCCAGCCGGAGGCCTTCTCCGCCGCTGCCGCATACGCTGCGTCGGAATCGACGCTGAACTCAGCATTCACAAATGCCTTGCTGGCTGGCGTGGCGCCATTCCATGCTTGCTTGTCACTCACGTTGATGCCCTTGCGGAGGTCGGCGCCGTTGGCAGCCGCGGCATAACTGAATGTCCGAGCTTCGTGCCGGCTCGGGGAGACGAATACGGCCGTCCACAGACCCGCCTTACCGCCTTCATTCTTCACGTTTGGCACCTCCCCGCTCTTTAAGGTGAGCGCCAGAAGATCAGGTGCCCAGGCACGCGCAGCTTTGTGCATTTCAAAGTAGACTGATCTGGCGGCAACGGCCTCGGGGGCCTTCGGAGGCTCCTGCTTCGCCTCAGTCCCAGCCTTTGGGCTTGGTTGTGGACCCGTTGAACAGGACGACATGAAAATCGCGGTGGCGACTGAAAGCGCGGCAAAAAGGACTTTAGTACCCATAACTCCTATCTCCTGGCGTCCCTATCATACGCCCCCTGCCCGCCCGCCACACTCCCGTCCGGATTTTGCGCTGCGGGCGAGGGCAGCGGATTCGAGGACGGCATGCACCTGCAGTTCCCGATCCATCCCAAGGGGCATCTAGGTCCGGATTCTCCTTTCCACATCGCTTGTCCGCCTCTGGGACCGCGTTGAACTGGCGCGGGTCTACCTTGCAGCTTTCGCACGGGCATCTCTTAGCCACCCCCGTTCACAGCATTTTCAAATTCTCTGAATGCCGTGCACCCATCGTCTTTTCAACCACTTAGCTCCAGGCCTGCGGGCTTGGCCGCGCTAAACCCTTGCACCCCGGGGCTAGCATGATGCCGGAGATCCAATTC
>CAIVVT010000026.1 GCA_903909435.1 uncultured Acidobacteriia bacterium
CTGGGATCGAGCAGCGTCCCTTTGAGCATGCCCTTCAGCCCAGCAGGTAGCGCGGCGTTGATGGACTTGCCGAGCGTGCCACCCTCCCCACCCGCAACTTGGAAGAACTTCCCACCGACATTCATGGCGATTTGCCGGGCATTTGAGATGAGCGTCGAGTTGAGCAGCGCGCGCAGTCCCGCGCTACCACCGAGCGCGGCGTCGAAGACGCGGCCGACGCCATCCTTGTATTGATCGAGAGTCTGCTTCTGCAATTGCGCGTAGGCGACTTCCCGTTCCATGCGGGCATCGTCCATGCTGCGCTGCGCATCGGCTTTGAGTTTCAGCGTGTCGGTCTGTAGTTTCAGCGCCTGCGTCTCGACCGGCTCATAGCGGACCATCTCCTCCAGCCGCCGGTGCTCGATGTCGTATTTCTTGCCCGCCAAGTCCACCTGCGAGGCGTAGTTAAACTCGATACCTGCGGCGGGCGACTGCGACGTGGCACTGAATAGCCCCGAGGCCAGGCGGGAACTTCTCTGCGCGCCAGCCAACTCACTTCCGTAGCGAGATTCGATGCCCTCTTTGCCCAGACCAACTACGGCCGCTGCGCGGCGTTTGGCCTGTTCTTCCAGAGGCTGGTAGATCTCCTCCCAGTCCTTCTTCGCCGTTTCGATAATGCGCCGGTTCGACTCCATCACCGTCTTTTCCCACTCGGCCGACTGCTTGCCCCGCTCCTCGTGGTCTTCCTGGGTCATGATCTGCCCGAGCGTCGCGTAGGCTTGCTTCGACTCTGCGGGCGACAGTCTCAGTTCCTTCAACTTCTCGACCCATCCCTGGGTCTGCTTGAGGAATGGCGATTCCCCGACATTCGCCGCCTTGTCCATTTCTTGCAGCGCGGTGGCCACTTTTTTCGCGTTCTCCACGAGATCATGCAGCGCCTTGATCTTGGCTTCGAGGGTCTCGACTTCCTTTCGACCCTCCGCCACCCGCGCGGCCATGGCCTGCGCCGGTTCGATCACCACCCCGCTCTTGTTTTGCTGCAGCCCGCGCGCCTCGCCCTCGATGCTCTCCTGGTTCTTGCGCGCCGCTTCCAGTTGCTTCGCCAGATCGTGCTGGCCCACAGTGCCGCCGCCGAGCGCCTGATCGAGGATCCGCTTGCCTTCGCCCGACAGCAACTCCTGCTGCTCGCCCAACTGCTTCCGCAGATTGGCCGTACGCGCGACCGAGAGCGGGTCGCCGAACCGCTCGTACATTTTCAGCGAAGAATTAATGCTGTCGATTTTGCTTTGCGGACTCGCGTCGTATTCCTGCCGGCGCCGCGCAATGTCCTTCTCCTGCGGGGTCATGGGGCCCTTGTCTTCCGACTCGTCCCCGCGCATCCATTTCATCAGCCGGGCGATTTCGACGGTCAGGAGGATCTTCGGTTCGCGAGCGAGCTTCTCCCAGGCCGCCTCGATGCCAGCCAGTTCCTTGTGCGCACCTTCGAGTTGCTGGATGGTCTTCTCGTCGATGCCCAGGTCGAGCGACTTAGCCCGCGCGACATTCTCCGAGAGACCCATCAGGACCGGAATCAGGTCAATCCCGGCGCGGCCGAAGATCTTCACGGCCGCGGCGTTGCGTTCCGCGGCATTGCCCATCCCGGCGAGGCCTTGGGAAATATCGAGAAAGATGTCGTTGGTGGGGCGGAGTTCGCCGGAGGCGTCGCGCGCGGAAACGCCCAGCCTAGCCAGGCCGGTACGTGCCTTCTCGCCATCGGCACTGGAGTCCGCTAGGCCGAGCGACAGCTTGCGCATCGCACCCTCAAGCGTTCCAATGTCGGACCCTGCGAGTTTGGCCGCAAACGTAAACTGGCCCACCTCCTTCGTGCTCAGCCCCATGCGCAGCGAGGTATTCTGGATCGACACCGCCAACTCGCCCATCTCGTGGGCGAACTCATAGGCCACCAGGCCCGCGCCAGCCAGGACACCCGCCGTCGCCGCGAGTTTCGCGCCGAGAGGCCCCAGCTTGTCAAGAACCGTCCCGACGGCCCCGCCAGCAGCCTGGAGCGGGTTTGAGATCGCCTCCTTGATTTTGTCGCTCCACCCGGCAAAACCCTCCGGGAAAGCGGCTGCAGTTTTCCTGTGGTTGTCGAGCTGCGAGGCAAACTCACTCATCCGGTCCTGCAGAGCTTTGATCTGATCTTCGCCTGAAACCTGCGCGTCGATGCCGAGCCGGAAATTGGTAATGGCGCCCATGGGGTTATCTGGTTCCGCAAACACTGTCGACGATCAACGACTGCGACTGGACGATGGCGACGGCGGTGGCCCACCACTGCGGCCACAGCGTGGTGTCTGGGCCGAACAAACAGGCTCCCGCCGCAGCACTGTGCATTTTGTTCTCAAGCAGAATCTGAACCAGCCAGCGTGAGCGCGGAGTGACGTAAGACACGGGGCACTCCTCGCAACTGAGCGTCCCGACGTCCACATTGACGAGCTTCCCTTCGCGCGCCACATCGTAGGAAGGGCGCCACCGGTAGCCCGGCGTCGTCAGCGGTTCGAGTCCCGGCTTTCGGCAGGTCCGGCCGCGCCGGTGCTCTCTTACGCAGTCAACGCAATCGAAGAGGTTTCCGCCTGCCCATCCACCGGCGTTGAAGTGGTAGGCGACTGCAAGTTTTTTTGATCGTCCTCGCTCATGCACGAATGCGCCACGCAGGCGCAAGTGATCTCGTCCACGAAGGAGTCGAGGCCATGGTCGATCAGATCCTCGATCGACTGCGGCTTCCCGCCGTCGGCGGTATACCCTTCGAAGCTGACCAGGCCGGCGCGAACATAGGCGGGGCTCACGACGCCGCGCAGCTCCATTTCCCAGCGCATGTTCAGCCGCCTGTACTCTGCCTCACTGCCGGGATTGATGCGCCAACGGCGGACCTCTTTGCCGTCAACGAGCGAGAGGTCGTCGCCGGTGAGTTGGCTCATCTGCTCCTGAATCTCCGCCATCTTCGTGCGGGCCTCGAGGATCCCGAACTCGAGCTCCAGCGCCTGACGCCGGTTGAGCACCCGCACCGTGAAGTGCGCGCCCGGCA
>CAIVVT010000027.1 GCA_903909435.1 uncultured Acidobacteriia bacterium
CCAGCTTTGGCTTGCTCCGGCCGGGATACTGGTGCGGCGGGGGCAGCGCACTGGCAATCGCTCGGCGAACCACCCGCCGATGAACACCGAACTTCGCCGCTACACCGTAAGCGGTGCTCTGACGCCCTTCTTCAATCACTGCCCTGGCGGTGATTGAGTTGCCCGAGGCAGAGGGCATCGAGCTATCGTTATGTTTGACTTTAATGACGACGCGAAGGGTGAATACCGCCGGGTTGAAGTGCTGATGGGGCCTGGCCGCCGCCGCCGCTGGTCAGCGGAGGAGAAGGCTCGGATCGTCGAAGAGAGCCTCGTTCCAGGAGCCCGTGTGTCTGAGGTGGCGCGGCGCTGGCAGGTTTGTTCGCAGCAGGTATTCGGCTGGCGACGTGCGGCATGTCGGACCATGGCGAGTGTAGCGGCACGGCCAACAGAGATTGCAGCACCGGACTTCGTTCCGATCATGACCGATGTCCCACTGCCTGCGCCGGTTGCACGCGCTGCGTCGGCAGCCCCGGCGATCGAGGTGCAGTTGGCCGGCGCGGTGGTGCGCATCGTGTCAGGCATGGATGATGCGGCGCAATTAACCGCCGTGTTGCGCGCGGTTCGGGCATCGGCGTCGCCGACATGATCAGCATTCCCGCTGGCACACGCGTCCTGCTGGCCATGCGGCCGGTCGATTTTCGAAAGGGTGCCCATGGCCTTGCCGCGCTGGCGCAGGAAGTGTTGGCCGAAGACCCGTTTTCGGGTGCGGTCATCGTCTATCGCAGCAAACGCTGCGACCGGGTGAAGATATTGGTCTGGGATGGCAGCGGTCTTGTGCTCATCTGGAAGCAACTGCAGCAGGGATCGTTCCGTTGGCCGCCGATTACGGACGGGGTGATAAAGCTTTCGCCGGTTGAGTTCACCGCGCTGTTTGACGGTCTCGATTGGACGCGCATTCAGACAGTAAAGGGGATTCTCAAGCCAACAGTTGCAGTATAGAATTCCCACATGATCGATTCGCCCCCCGACAACAAGCAAAGTCTGCCTGAGACTATCGAGGCACTGCGTGCGTTGGTGCTGGCGACATTCGCTGAACGCGATGCCCTGGTCAGCGAGCGGGACACTTTACTGACGCAGAATGACCGGTTGCGCCATCTGTTGTTGAAGCTGACGCGGATGCATTTCGGTGCCCGCTCCGAGCGCCTGCCGGAGGAGCAGTTACAACTGGGCCTGGAGGCGCTCGAGCAGGCGATCGCCAAAGATGAGGCAGAGGCGGAGAAGCAGGACCCCGATCTGCGCAAGGACAATGCGGCCAAGCGGCGCGCGAGCCGTGGCGCGCTGCCGGCGCATTTGCCGCGGGTCGAGGTGACGCTAGCGCCCGAGGATACCGCATGCCCGTGCTGCCGGGCGACGATGACGGTGATCGGCGAGGACACATCCGAGCGGCTCGACGTGATCCCGGCGCAGTTTCGGGTGATCGTGACGCGGCGTCCGAAACTCGCCTGCCGGGCCTGCCCGGGGACGGTGGCGCAGGCACCCGCACCGGCGCGGTTGATCGAAGGTGGCATTCCGACCGAGGCAATGGTCGCTCACGTGCTGGTGGCCCGTTATGCCGACCATCTGCCGCTGTATCGGCAGGCGCAGATCCTGGAGCGGCAGGGCGTGATCGTCGAGCGGTCGACGCTGTCGTTCTGGATGGGGTACGCGGCAGCCGAGGTTGCTCCCGTGGTGGCCCGGCTGCGCGAGATGATGCTGGCCTCGACACGGATTTTCGCTGACGAGACCGTGGTGCCGGTGCTCGATCCGGGCCGGGGACGCACGAAGCAGGGATACTTCTGGGCAATCGCGCGTGATGATCGGCCTTGGGCCGGGGATCAGCCGCCCGCCGTGGTTTACAGCTACGCGCCTGGCCGCGGACATATCCACGCCATTGCGCTGCTCGGCGGCTACCGCGGCATTCTCCAGTGCGACGGCTACTCGGCCTACAAGAAGTTCGCAGGGTCCAAGTCCGCCGATTCCGCCGTCACACTGGCGTTCTGCTGGAGCCATGTGCGCCGCGGCTTCTACGATCTAGCCAAGACGAAGGCGCCGATCGCGATGGAGGCGCTGAAGCGGATTGCCGCACTCTATGAGATCGAGGCGCGCGTCCGCGGTAAAAGTGCCGCTGAACGACTCAACGCTCGCCAAGCCGGGAGCAGACCACTGATTACGGAACTGCGTGTCTGGTTCGAGGCGCAGCTTCTGAAATTGCCGGCCCGCGGCCCGACGGCCGAGGCTATCCGTTATGCGTTGAACCACTGGGATGGGCTGCAGAGATTTCTTGAAGACGGGCGCATCGAGCTCGACAA
>CAIVVT010000028.1 GCA_903909435.1 uncultured Acidobacteriia bacterium
CCGTCGCCTCGGCTTTGGGCAGCCTCACCAGGCGCGACCCCGGCAAGGCTGTGCGAACATACCATGAGGGTTGCCAGACAACCCTCAAAACCGGAACGTTCTACTTGGCTGGCAATAGGAACTTTCTATTTGGCTCCGACATGCCCGGTCGGTTTCCGTCCGAATTCGACCACGGCCGAATCGCGATGCGCCGAGGCCTCACTTGGCGCTCCGCCGCCCGGCTCATTCGTCAAGACTTTTTTAGGAGATGGGTATCCTTAGACAGGGGTAGCTCGTCTTACGAGGTAGTCAAATGAAGAAATACGCTCACTTCCTGGTGTCTTGCCTGACTGTTGTTCTGATCTCAAACGCGCTCTGCGCGCAAACCTCACCCGCTCCTCGCAGCCGGGTCATCGGCGCGGTTTCAGCAGTGGATGCCACTGCGAATCTTCTTTCAATCAAAACAGATGCGGGGGATATCTACGCAGTTTCGGCCAGCCCGGAAACGAAGCTCCTGCGTCTCGCCCCCGGGGAGCGCGATCTCTCCAAAGCCCAGCCGATTCAATTCACGGACATCGCTGTGGGCGATCGAGTCCTGGCCCAGGGTCCGGTAAAGGACGCGGAGAAGACGCTTGCGGCCCTGCGCATCATCGACATGAGCGTGGCGGACATCGCCAAAAAGAACCAACAGGAGCAAGCGGACTGGCGCAAGCGTGGCACGGCGGGTGTCGTAACGGTGAAGGACGAGGCGGCGAATCAGGTTACATTGCGGCTGCCTTCGATGGCCGGCGACGGCGAGGTGGTTAAGGTTGCCCTGACGCCCAAGACAGTTTTGAAGCGCTATGCCCCCGATTCGGTGAAGTACGCGGATGCCAAGAACTCCACGCTCGCGGAGATTGAAAAAGGCGACCAGATTCGCGTTCTGGGTAACAAAGACGAGGCTACCGGCGCCATTCAAGCAGAGCAGGTCATTAGCGGTTCGTTCGTCAATGTTGCGGCGACAGTTACCAGTGTGGACCCTGCTGCCGGCGTCATCGTTGCTAAGAATATTGAGACCGGCAAACCGGTCACGATCAAGCTGACGGCCGAGACAAACCTGCGGCGCATGCCCCAGATGGGTGGTATGGCCGGTGGAATGCCCGGGGGCGGGATGCCTGGCGGTGCGGTAGGCGGCCAGCGACCGGCGGGAGCCCCGGTAGCAGCGCAGGGTGGAGCGCCCAAAACCGGAGCTGAACCAGGCGCTGCTGGCGGCGGCTGGGCCGGCGGGCAGGGTGGAGCCGCAGGTGTGGGCGGAGCGAGGCGCGGAGGAGATTTCTCCCGCTTCATCGAGATGATGCCGAAGATCGGGGTGGACACGCTGAAGACCGGCGATACCATCGTCGTCGCCAGCAGCAAGAGCGCCAATCCAGGCGAGATGACGGCCATTACGGTTTTGGCCGGAGCTGAAGGCCTCGTCGCCATGGCGCAAATGAGGGCCTCGCAAAGTGGACGCTCGGCAGCTTCTAACGGGCCCAGCATGGGAATGAACCTCGACGTGATGTCGATGGTTCCAATGCAGTAGGAATCGACGGCCGTCCGGCGATTCAGCCGGAATTTGACGAACCAGACAAGGGATTGAGTTCAATGCGCATGAAGTGTGTTTCTTCACTGTCCTTATCGGGACTTTTACTCTCCGCAGTATTGACGGCGTTTTTCGCGACGGCCTGCATGGGGCAGTCCACCAAGGCTAGCCTGAAAGGTCAGGTGCTCGATCCTTCGGGGTCGATGGTGCCCGGTGCGACCGTCATACTACAGGCTCCCGGCACCGCAGCCAGAAGTGTCACCAGCGATAGCGTCGGCCGCTTCTCGATCGTGGGCCTGACGCCCGGAGCCTACAACATCATGGTCAAGAAGCAGGGCTTCGCCGTGTACCAGATGCAGGCCTTCCCCGTGAGCGGCGACGGCAACATTGATGTGCAACTGAGCGTGGCGACGGAGGTCCAGGAGGTCACGGTCAATGATGACCGCGGCCACATCGAGGTCAGCCAGGATCAGAACGCAAGCGCTCTGGTGCTCAAGGGCACCGACCTGGATGTCCTATCCGACGATCCCGACGAACTGCAGGACGACCTGCAGGCCCTGGCCGGCCCGTCTGCCGGCCCCAACGGCGGCCAGATCTACATCGACGGGTTCACCGGGAGCACGCTGCCCCCCAAGGCCTCAATTCGCGAGATCCGCGTCAACTCAAATCCATTCTCAGCTGAATATGACCACCTGGGATATGGCCGTATCGAGATCTTCACCAAGCCGGGCATGGACAAGTTCCGCGGTCAGGTCTCCACTAGCTTCAACGACAACGCCTTCAACGCTGGGAACCCGTTCCTGAGATCCGGGCCCAAGCCCGCGTTCCAGTCGAGGCAATTCAGCGGAAATCTGGCTGGCCCCGTGGTCAAGAAGGTCTCGTTCACTCTCGATTTCGAGAGGCGTGACATCAACGAATTCGGTGTGATCAATGCGACGCTTCTGGATAGCAATTTCTTGCCCGTACCGGAGCAACTGGCCGTGCCTGCGCCCAACATGCGCATGTCGATCACCCCTAAGCTCGACATCGCTCTCAACGACAAGAACACGCTGTCCTTGAGATACCAGTGGGAGGATACCTCCCGGGACAATCAGGGTGTTGGCTCGTTCTCCCTAGCTTCCCGCGGCGCAAACTCGGCGGGCCGTGAGCATCACTTCTTCGTGACTGAAACCGCAGTTCTCGGCACTAAGGCCGTGACGGAGACGCGCTTCCAGTACAGGCATGAGAGCACAGCGAACACCGTCGCGAGCACCGACCCGGCCATCAGCGTCTCGGATGCTTTCAACATGGGTGGATCTCCGATGGGGCTCGCGTCCAACCTGGATAAGTTCTACGAGCTTTCGAACACAACGACGTACACTGCCGGCGTCCACACGTTCAAGTGGGGCGGTCGAGTCCATGTCGAAAATATCCGAGACACTTCTCCCTCCAATTTCAACGGTTCGTTCTCATTCGTAGGCGGCCCGGCCCCCGTGCTGAACGACCAGCTGCAGATCCAGTTGGGCGCGGACGGCAATCCGCTGATGGCGCCCGAAACCTCTCTTGAGCGCTACCGGCGGACTCTGGTCATGATGCAGATGAGCCTCTCCGCCGCCGACATCAGAGCAAGGGGCGGTGGGCCAAGTCTTTTCAGCGTGGCCGGCGGCAACCCGCTGGCGAATGTCGATCAGACCGACGTCGGAGTCTTCCTGACGGACGACTGGCGGCTGAAGCCAACCTTCACGCTGAGCCTTGGCCTGCGCTACGAGAACCAGACCAATATCAGCGATATGGGCAACTTCGCGCCACGTATCGGCTTCGCCTGGGCCATCGGCGGCGGGAAGAACCGGGTAGCCAAGACCGTGATTCGTGGCGGCGCTGGGTTCTTCTACGATCGCGTGGGTTCAGGTCTGACGATGACAGCGCTACGCTACAACGGCTTGACGCAACAGTCCTATCTGGTACGAAACCCGGACTTCTACCCGAATCAGATTCTGGATCTGGCACCGAACCCGGGGTCTTATGGGACCATACCCACGCTCTCGACGCTAGCCGCGGATCTGCAGCCAGCAACCACCACTAAGCTCTATAGCGGACTGGTTGCGCCACGCATCGGGCAGACGGGCCTGAGCGTGGAACGCCAGTTGCCGAGGAACACTACGGCCACCGTAACCTGGGCCTTTTCGCGCGGCATGCACTATCTGCTCACTCGCGACATCAACGCGCCGCTCCCGGACGGCACGTATCCCTTAGGGAACAAGAATCCGCTCTCGCTTTACGAATCGGTTGGGTTGTTCACGCAAAATCAGGCAATCGTGAACGTCAATTCGCGCATTAACAAAAAGGTCTCGCTGTTCGGTTTCTACACGCTCGGGTTTGCCAACGGAAACTCAGACGGCGGTTCGCCTATGAATCAGTACGACCTGAGGAGCGAATGGGGCCCGACGCGGTTCGATACCCGGCACCGCTATTTCATCGGCGGTTCGGTGGTTGCCCCGCTGAAGATCTCCTTTAATCCGTTCATCACCGGTTCCTCGGGAGCGCCCTACAACATCACTACCGGCAGCGATTTCAACGGCGACCTGATCTACAACGCCCGGCCTGCATTCGCCACTGATCCGAACGCTCCCAACGTGGTGGCAACCTCACTCGGCTTGTTCAACACCAAGCCGCAGGCGGGCGATAGGATTATCCCCCGCAACTACGGTCGCGGCCCCGCCCAATTCAATGTGAATCTGCGTGTGTCCCGCACCTGGGGCTTCGGCAAGGCCAAGGAATCCGCCTCCGGTAGCGGCGGGCCTGGCGGTATGCCGGGCGGCACATTCGGCGGGATGGGCGGCATGCGTGGCGGCGGGGGTCGCGGCGGACCCGGCGGAGGCCCCGGCGGCATGTTCGGCGGCGGTGATAACACCGGCAAACGCTTCAATCTGACGGCCTCGGTGTCCGCGCGTAATTTGTTCAATCGCCAGAATCTTGCGTCACCAGAGTCAAACCTGAGTTCCCCGAATTTCGGTCAATCGTTGGCGCTCGCCGGCGGGTTTGGCGGTGGTGCTTCAGTCTACAACCGCAGGGTCGACCTGCAACTGCGCTTATCCTTCTAGGAGCTCAGACTAGGATCTCAGAAGGTGAAACAAACAACGAGGGCGGGATACTCCATCCCGCCCTCGTTGCATCTTCAATCGAAATCCCCGGGTTGACCGGGGCGCACCGTGTCAGATCTCCCAGCGCCACAGGCTCGCACCGACGGTAAACCCGGCGCCGACCGCCGCGAATAGTACGTAGTCGCCCTTCTTGAGCATGCCCTGATCCACGGCATCCCGCGTCGCCAGCGGCAGCGTTCCGGAGGTGGTGTTTCCGTAGCGTTGGATGTTGATCATCACGTGTTCAAGTGGCATTTTGAGCCGGTCGGCACACGCGTTGATGATCCTCAAATTGGCTTGGTGCGGGACCATCACGGCCACGTCTTCCGTCTTGAGCCCATGTTGGGCCAGCAATTGGGCGCTGATGTCGCCCATGTGCTTCACGGCGAACTTGAAGACGGCCTGACCTTCCTGTTTGACGAAATGCAGCCGCTGTTCCACGGTCTCGTGGGAAGGGGGCAGGCGGCTCCCCCCGGCCGGCATACGCAGCACCGAGGCCCCGGAGCCGTCGATCATATGCTTGTGGCCAACGTATCCGACCTCGCCCTCGGCGGCGGGCTCGAAAATGAACGCACCCGCACCATCCCCAAATAGGACGCATGTCGCCCGGTCCGTGTAGTCGATGATGCGCGACATCGTATCCGCGCCAATCACCATCACGCGATTGTGCATGCCGGAGCCAACCATCGCGGCTGCCGTCGTCATGCCGTAGAGGAAACTGCAGCACGCCGAGATCAGGTCGAAGCCCCAGACGTTCTTCGCGCCCAGACGGTCCTGCACCAGGCACGCGGTGGAGGGGAACAGGTGGTCCGGCGTCACGGTGCAAACGATGATCGCATCCAGTTCGCTGGCCTCGATACCGCGCTGCGCCAGTGCAAGTTTGGCGGCCTCGACGGCCAGGTCGGAAGTGGCCACTTCCGGAGCCGCAATGTGGCGCTCGTGGATGCCTGTCCGTGTCAGAATCCACTCATCCGTAGTGTCCACCATCTTCTCCAGATCCTGGTTGGTGAGGACACCGGGCGGGACGTAGCAACCGAACGCGCTGATTTTAACGTTACGCAACTCAAACTCCCTGCGGCCGTATTACGGGGCTCCGTGATACTCGAAGCGAAACGGACGTGTTTATCCGATAAGGCGGCCCCACCGAGCTGCCCGATTAGCCTGCAAAACTTCATTGTTATGCTAAGTCAGGAGACGGATGCAACTTCAGACGGCGTTGTTCATCGAGCCCGCCGAGGAGATCTTCGCGCGGATCTTCCGCGAATACCGCCCTCGCACGCCCCTCGCCGGTGTCGATCTGGCCTTCAAGCGCTATGCTAACGCCAATAGTGCCATCGCCTGGCGCGATTCCCGGCTGGCGGTGAAGCTCTCGGATTTGTGGCAGGGCGCACCCGCGCCTGTGGTCGAGGCGCTCGCTCACATTCTCATCGCCAAGATGTTCCGTAAGGCGCCTCCAGCCGACGCCTCGACCGCCTACCGGCGCTGGTTGAACCGCAAGGAAGTACGCCACACCATGCAATTGGTGAAGCAGACGCGTGGACGCAAGTACGTCAGTGGACCCGCGGGCAAAGCCTGGAACCTCGAGACGATCTTCGGGGAATTGAACGGGAAGTACTTCGGGAACTTGATGGCGCGCCCGGATCTGGGATGGAGCCGCCGCCCCTCGCGCACCACTCTAGGCCACTACGACCCGTCGCACCACGCCATCATCCTCAGCAGCCTGCTGGACGACCCGGCCGTCAGCCGACTCGCCGTGGAGTACGTGCTCTACCATGAGATGCTGCACCTGAAGCACCCCGTGGACCACCGGGCCGCGCGCCGGCGCGTCCACACGCGACCGTTCCGGGACGAAGAGAAGCTCTTTGAGGGGTTGGCCGAGGCTAAAGAAGCGCTGAAGCGACTTTGTGCGTCTGCCCACTCGCACTATTGGTCTGCCTAGTCGCGGAGGCGGTCCGTGCACGTAATATAGGCTGAAGGTGGTGTGCCCCGTGGCACCCAGGCGAAGGCCGCGAGACGGAGCAAGTTGAAGTATGGCTACTAGAAAGAAGCATGCCGCGTTCCGCGCGGCGTTCCAGGGCGATCCCGGTGCGTTCAGCCACAAAGCCGCCATGGATTTGCTGGGCCCGGAAGTGGTCGTGGAACCACGGCAGCGCTTCGAAGACGTCTTCGAGGCCTTGCGGGACGGCGACGCCGATGCCGCGGTGATTCCCATCGAGAACACCCTGCACGGTTCCGTGCACGAGAACTACGACCACCTGCTGCAGTTCGACTTTCGGATTGTGGCCGAGACCAATGTGCGCATCGTGCACAATCTGATTGCAGCGCCCGGAGTCCGATTCAAGGACGTGAAGCGCGCCTTTTCGCACCCGGTCGCACTGAACCAGTGCCTCGATTTCTTCAAGTCCAATCCGCAGATTCAGCGCGAGCCGTTCTACGACACGGCCGGCAGCGTGAAAATGGTGATGAGTGAAGGGCTGAAAGACGCGGCGGCGATTGCGAGCGCGGTCTCCGCCGAGATTTACGGCGCCAAGATCCTGAAGCGCTCAATTGAGGACGACCGCCAGAACTTCACGCGCTTCTTTCTGCTGCGGCGAGTCGATCAAGCGCCTCTAGTGTTGAATATGCAGGGCAAAAAAGGCTGGAAGACGTCGCTCGTGTTCACCATCCGCAACCAGCCGGGATCGTTGTTCAAAGCTCTGAGCGCCTTCGCGCTGCGCGAGTTGAGCATGATTAAGATCGAGTCGCGTCCATTGCGCGGCAAGCCGTGGGAGTACCTTTTCTACGTCGATTTTCTTGGCAATACCGACGAGGAGCGGGTGCAGCGCGCCCTGTCCCACTTGCAGGAACTCGCGGACATGCTGCGCGTGCTGGGCTGCTACCGGGTGTGACGCCGCGATGATTCGCGCGATCAATGCCCTATCGGGAACGCGATGGATCCA
This sequence comes from uncultured Acidobacteriia bacterium, assembly GCA_903909435.1. Lineage (GTDB taxonomy): Bacteria > Acidobacteriota > Terriglobia > Bryobacterales > Bryobacteraceae > CAIVVT01. Next base: position 7,599 of record CAIVVT010000028.1, read on the forward strand.
GGGTTATTCAGGCTACTTGCACTCAAGCACAAGCGCCTCGTTTTGAATCTTCGCTCCAGGCGCCGCAGCGACACTATAAGACAGGCGTTTCGTCCCCGGCGGGATCTGCCTCACCGCGGACTTGGCCACTCCGTTTTCTTTCCAGAGATGCGTGACCACGAGCGACGACGAGCCCGGTCCGCCTGCCACTGCACCGGCCATCCGGAAGTCGTCCAACGCGAGACCCCGCACGCTGTATCGCACGTAGACTTCCTTGGCGCTGGTCTCCACGTGCCGGTCCACTTCGGGCCACAACAGGGTCCGGTCGATTACCACGCCGTCCTTCCATGTCAACTTGGGGTTGTACTCCCAAATGGGCTGGAACGGCCCGTCAGGCGATTCACTCCACGCGATGGACGCTTCGGCATGGTCCGACGCCAACGGCGGCACCTGACGCACTTCCGCCGTAAACTTGTCGGGCGCGAGACCGTGGCTCAAATCGAGGAACCGGCCGCCCGCGTCGAAACCGGTCAGCGGCTTGCCGTCCGGTGAGGCGAGGCGGAACACGAACTCGGCCGTCTGATCGGCGCTAGGGATCCAGTATCCCTGACCTCCCTGTTCGGCGTAACTCGCGTTCTTGAAACTGCTGGCGATTTTGGCGGCGTCAACGGCCGCCACGGTCAGGGGAGTGCGCACCAGAGGCGAACCGGCGGCGAAGTCGAGTTCGTTCCGTCCGGCGGTCAATTCCGGAAGCGTACGGGGATTGAGTTGTATCCAGGTCCGCAAGAATGCACTGCCCAAGGTCAGCCCCGGGCTTTGGGTGAACCTGACGAGGTAGCCGTACTTTCCGCTTACCGCGGAACGGATCCCGTGTTCGGATGACGTCAGCCTGGCGGGCTCGGCCTTCCACACCTGCGAATGCTGACCATCCACGGTATTGGTCATAGTGCTGGCGGACACCCAGGTGCGGCCTTCATCCGTCGACGTCTCAACGGTGATGCTCTGACCTTTCTTCGCAACCGTCACGCCGAGTTGGAACTCGGCCTTGATGATGACGTAGGGGCTTTGAACGTGGAAGACCTGCACGGCGGCTCCGCTTACCGGAGCGTGGTATTCAATGCGGCCGGTGCCCCAGAATCGCGCGTCTTTCTGGCTGCGCGGACCGTCCGGCGTGCGAATTTGGTATTCGGCGATTTCCTGCGGAAACTCCTTCCACTCCCGTCCATCGAACTTGTAGGGCAGATAGAACAAGCCCGGCTCCTCCGGGTGAAAGTAGCGGATCAGCCGCTCCCCGGGACGCAGGACGAAGTCCACGCTATGCCCCTGCGGTGCGCGCTCCAGCGGGAAGAGGTGATTGTCCGCTTGGGTGGTGAACAACTCCGCCAGACCGTCCATTGCGGCGGAGTTCACGTCGGCTGGATACCAGGGCTGATCGATCTGCTTAGCGTTGGCGTCGCGGGGTCCCTTCAGCTTCGACAGAATGATGCTGCCGTCCGCTTCGAGTTGATGGACCGAGGCCACCGGCGACTGCTTCGCCGGGCCGTGCCCGGTGGTGGTGTAGCCCATCATGTCCGAATCGTAGTGATGATACGCGCCGTCGTAATAGACCTCCGCAACGGTGTGGCCCGTGAGGAACCACGCCCGCGCATCTTCAAAGCCGCCCGCCCGCCAGGCTGCCTCCAGAACCGGAGCGATCTGATAGCACAGCCCGAAGCCATAGCTGTTCATCAGTTTGACCGGATCGAGAACTTCGCCCATCGGCTCCTCATAGGCCCAGCCCGCAATGTGATACCAGAATCCGGGCGGGACGAAGCGCCCGTCGGTCAGGAAGAAGCGCCAGATGGCTTCGGCGCGCTCGCGCGGAGTGTTGGCCCCAGCCTGGGCGTAGATGCCCTGGGTGAGCCGGGCCAGGCTGGAAGCGTCGGGCTGGCCCTTGCGCAACACCTGCGGCGAGTGAACCTGCGCGCTCAGGGCGGCGACCATACATAACGAGAGCATGATGGAACGCATGTATCTTCCTTTCGGATCGTGGGGCAGACTTCAGTCTGCGGGACGGCTTCAGCCGTCCCTGCCCATACAATCGGGGCGGGGCTGAAGCCCCCACCTGGCTACTCGGCGACCCCGCACCAGCTGCACACGAATAGCAGCAACGCTTTCGCCGCGGCCACGGCTGAATCGAGGTCAACGTATTCATCAGCGGCGTGCGTGTTGCCGCCGCACGGCCCCCATAGCACCGCCGGGATCTTGAACTCGTGGAACACGAACATGTCACACGGTCCTTCGATGCCCGCAACCGGCGGCGGCTCGGGCAGAACCAGAGTGGCGCACGCGCGCAATTCCTTCACCAGCGCTTCCGACACCTCGATGGCCGAGCCGGGCAGCCAGCGGATGGGAAACTCGACCACGGGCAGCTGCTCAAACAACTGCGGAGCGCCGGCCAGCAGACCGTCAAACCACACGTGAAACTCGCGTTCCACAACTTCCTGCCGCTCGCCGGGCATCATCTGCCAAAACAGTTCGACTTTGCATTCCTCGGGCACGGTCATCGGTTCTCCACTACCCCAAGGAGCCGTGAAGACCTTGAGCACCGAGACAGGAACCGGGTCCGGGCACTCCGCGTAAAGAGGATGCGTCGGTGTTTCGTTCCGCTGTTTGGAAAACTCGCGCACTCCGTTCAGGAAGTAGGTCAGCTGATCGATCACGCCGGCGGGGAACTTGCCTTCGGTGAGCACGCCTCCCGAGGAGCGAAACGTGATGTGCACCGTCCGGCCCCCGCGCTGCGCCGCGCAGATGCGCAGAAACGAGGGTTCGGCGATCACGGCCGCGTCCGCCAGATAGCCTCGCAAGCGCCCCGCCACCGTGCCGTTCACGCCGCCGAATTCCTCGTCCACCACGGCTTCCACCGTGAGGTCGCCGCGCAGGGAGATGCCGAGATTGGCCAGTGCTTCAGCGATGAACAGATTGGTCGCTATGCCGGCCTTCATGTCGTTCGAGCCGCGGCCATAGAGCCGGTTGCCCTCCACTTCGCCGCCGAAGGCGTCGCGCGTCCAAGGCTGCGTGCCGCGCGGCACCGTGTCGATGTGCCCGGAGAGAATCAGGGACCGGCCGCCGCCGGTCCCTGCGCGGCGCGCTGCCAGATTGGGCCTGCCAGCGTACTCGCGACCCGTCACGTACAGGGGATGCGCGAACAGCCCCGGCACGTCCGACAGTTCGTAGATCTCCGGTGTCCAACCGGCCTCGAGCAGCACCTCGGCCGCATAGCTCTGGCAGATCGCCTCGCTGCCATGGGGCGGCATGTTCTCCGAGCGGCGCCGGACGAGATCGCCGATTAGGCCGATCAGCCGGTCCCGGTGGACGTCCACGTAGTCGATCAGGCGTTGTTCAAATTCAGAAATCATAGTGGTTCGCTTCCGTCAATTCGCCTCGGAAAGACTGCTCAAGGACTGCGGGGCGTTGCGAAACCCCCGGGTTAGCACGGCTAGATAGACTACCCCCAGGCCCAGCCAGCAGAAACCGGCAAGTTGGGCTTTCCAACTGAGGTTGAGCCAGATATATGTGCACACGGCCGCGCCTGCCAGCGGGAAGATCAGGCTGGTTACCAGCCCGAACCCGCGGCGCTCTCTGCGGCGCAAATAGAAATGGCGGATGACGCTCAGGTTGACTAGGATAAAGCCCACGAAGGCCCCGAAGTTCAGCAACTCCACGACCAGTTGGAAGCGCAGCAGCAGCGAACCCGCCAGCGAGACCGCGCCCATCACGTAGATGCCGCGGACCGGGGTCGAGTACTTCGCGTCGATGTGCGCGAAGATACGCCGCGAGATCACCCCGTCCCGGCCCATGCCATACAGCAGCCTCGATGCGCCGGCCTGGCCGGTGAGCGCGCTGCCCAGGCAAGCCACGAACAGGATGAACGTCATGAAGCCCATCATCCATGCCCCGGCGGCCACCCGGCTGATGTCGAGAATGACGGTTTCCGGGTCCTTGTAGGAGCGGAAATCCGGCCACACCAAGGCCGCCATGTAGACCGTCAGCACGCACAGCACCGTCTGGATGACGCATACCAGCACGGTGGCGATACTGATATCCCGCTCGGGCCGGATGGTATCTTCCGCGAGGGTTGAGATGGCGTCGAAGCCGATATAGGAGAGGCTGGCGATGGCCGCGCCCAGCAGGAGCGGCTTCACCCCAAACTCGCCCGGGCGGTAGAAGCCTCTCAAGTCAAGCAGCCCGGCCCAGCCGTGGTTCACCACCACCCAGCGCGCCGCGAGCAGTATGAACAGGGCCGCACAGATGCTCATCAGCGCCATCATGACGTTGCCCGCACGCGCAGTGACGCGGATTCCGCGCACGTTGATCAGGGTAATCAGCAGCGTCAGCAGCACTGCCCAGACGGCGTAAGGAACTTGCGGAATGATGCGGTTCGCCGTCAGCGCCCCATACACTACGCTGAGCAAGGGGATCAGAAAGTAGTCCAGGATCATGGCCCAGCCGGCGAGAAATCCAACGTGCGGATTCAGCGCGTTCTGCACATAGGTGTAAGTCGAACCGGCCGAGGGAAACGCCCCGGACATCTTGCCGTAGCTGGCGGCGGTGAACAGCATCGCCACCATCGCTACCAGATAGGCCAGCGCGGCGTGCCCATGCGAGGTCTGCTGCACGATGCCGTAGACCGGGTAGGGCGCCGTGGGGCCGAGCAGTACGAGGCCGTAAAGGATGAGGTCCCGCCGCGTCAGAATACGCTTCAATGCGGGCGCGGCTGGGGTGTTTTCGTTCAAACGGTTCTACTCCTCGGGGATGCCCGCGATCACGGGGTGGTCGCCCATATCGAGCCAGTCGAACTTCTGATCGTCCAGGGCGATTCCATTCGCCCGGGCGTACTGGTTGCGCGCCGCGCGAATCGTTTCCACCCAAGTTCCGAATGGTAGCGCGAGTTCACGCTGCACGAGGTAGCTCATGTCCACGGTGCGGTCCGGCACGTGGTCCTTCACGTCGTCTACTTCGTGCAGAAACGTGCGGCCGTTGGCCGTCAACACACGGGGGAACCAGCTTATTTCCCATGTTGCGGTGGCGTCGCGTAGAGCGGTGTTGCGCTGCTGGCGGATCAGACGCGCCAGTTGCAGGGCCCGGTCGAGCGACTCAATGGCCTGGCTGGGGTCTTTTGCTCCAGCCGCTTTTTGCGCGCTCTCCAGCAAGTGGTTCATGCGCCCCAGGTCACGCAGCATTTCAAGATTCTGGCGATACAACTGGGCGATGGAGACGTAAACCTCCAGGTTGTAACGATTGAGGTCCACGCTGCCCAGATTCTCGTGCAACAAGCCGAGAAGCTCGTCGTTTTCCGCCAGGAAAGTGGCAGCAAGCGCGAGCCGCTGCGCGTTCTTTTGCGTCCAGGAGGCGTCGAATTGCAGGTCGGGCCCGGGCGCGGCCGGCAATTCCAGTACTTGATCTTTCAGCGGCTTGCGCGGGTTGTAGATGCCTTCCGAGTAGCCGAAGATCGGCTTGCGCGGCGACGGACCCCATTCCCAGCTATCCAGCCAGAAATAGGACTGTTGGCTCATCAACTGGTACACACGGTCCATGTTCACGGCCGTGTCGCCGTAAAACTGGCGGTAAAACGCCGACGCGGCTTCCGGGATGGACGGTGAACCGGGGTGCCAGCCCGCGGCCGTGATCGTCGCATAGCCCAGCCAGAACGTCTCGGTATGCAGTCCCATGTCGGCCCAGCCCGCCACCACTGTGCCCTGCAGCTCGGCCTGGCTGCGCGCGGGGTGGTAGGAAATCTCGCGAAAGCCGCTGGCCAGCCGGTCGATCTCCGACGCTACCGGGTGCAGACGGCGCGCGTTGGGCAGGCTGAAATAGTCGGGGAAGAAGCGCGCCTCCCCGCCCTGGGTCGATGTGTAGATCATCTGGCGGATGCCGTGTTTGCGAAACAGTGGGTCGAAGTTCGGCCCGTACACCTCGCCGTTGATCAGATGCGGCGGAAGCGACTCGATGTCGGAGGGCTTGAGCGGAAACTCACCCCAGAAGATCACAGTGCGTCCTTGCGCGTGCAGCGGGTTGGCGACTTCATTAACGAACCGCGCCAGCAGCTTGCCCACGCTCCCGAGTTTCTCGGCCTCGGGCTTCTCGCGGCACAGCGGGTTGTCGGCCATGCCAATGTAGTACGCCTCGTCGGTGGAAAGGTAAATGAACTTGCCGCCCTTGTTGGCCTCCACCAGGTCCTGGAACATGCCCGAGAGCAGTTGCACCGCACCGGGATTCACTGCGCACAGCTCGTAGTTGCTGTCGGGAAACGAGCGGTACTTCGCGTACTCGGGGTGCTTCAGAATGAAGGCGATGTGGCCGGGACCATCAATGTACGGGATCACCTGCACGTGGTAGCGCAGCCCGTAGTCGGTCAATTCCTGGTATTCGGCGGGCGTCATGGCGTACGGCTCGACCAGCGCCGGCGCGCTCTTGAATTGGAAATGGCCTTCGAGCTTGATCGAGAAGCCGTTGATTTTAAAGAAGGACGCCTGCCGCACGGCGCGCTTCAACTCGGGCAGCCGGTCAAGGTGGTGGGCGTCGTCCCAGTAGATGTGCCGCCAGGGGAGGTCGGGCCAGTCGACGATGCTGCCCTGGGGCAGGGTCAGCGCGCCGTTGCGGGGCCGCAGCAACTGTACCAGCGTCTGCACGCCGTAGAAAAGCCCTTCCGAGGCGTTGGCGGTGATGGTTACGCCCGCCGGACTGGTTTCCAGCCGGTATGCCTGGTCGGCAATGGCGGCCTTGTCGACGCCGGTAGCTTTGCCGGGCTGCACGCTGCCGGGCCGGATCTCGAGCCGCACAAGCGTGCCGGAGTTGACCGGCGCGTTCAGCCCGAAACGTTCCTTCAGCAAGTCCCGCAGGCTGTCCGTCGCGGCATCGCCCGCAGGGACTCCCGGTCCGGTCTGGAGCGACCATTCGGGGCCAAATTTCAGCACGGTATCGGTTTGCAGTTCGACTTCCTGCGGTTCGGGGACCACCGCGTAGCCGGCGGCCGCGAGTTTGGAGAGCGTCTGGGCCTGCAGTCCCAGACTGAGAAGCAGGGCGAGCACCAAGGGCTTTACTGCCATAAGCGGGCCTCCGGGTTGAAGCTGAATTGGGCGAACATTGCCTGGACGGTACGGGAGATCGGCCGGCCGGGGAGCCCACTACGGACCTGCGGAGCCGCCCCGCTCAGGAGCCGTGCCAGCATCGGCGACAAGAGTGGAGCATCGAATGCCGGTGGGCCGCCTTGCGAAAGATTGTATATTCTGGTGTTTCCATGCAACCACGCCGCAGTGAGCTTCGATTGCTTTTTCTTTCGCGCCTGGCGATCACCCTGATGGCAGCGCTGGGCTGCTCCGCAGGGGATCTCCTGACGCTGCCCGAGCACTTCCGTCCCGACCCATTCGGAGGGATTGTCGAGGCCGACCGGTCGCCTGGCGCCGCACCGGCGCGGACCATCGTCATGGAGGGGGCACGAGCTTCTTTCGTTTCCTGTCACCTGCTTGCGATTATGACTCAACCGGGGGACTATAGCCTGGACGTAGGCTCGTTCCCAGCGGCCAGCGGCTTGCAGGTGGATCTCTATCGCGAGTGGTTCCACTATCTGCCCGCCACTAAGAACTACTACCCTGACGCCCTGGTCCCCATCGCGGCGCAGTACCGTTCGAAGCTCCCGGACCCCGACAACCGGGTCGCAAATCAGACCGCCCAGGCGTTTTGGTTGGACGTCTGGATCCCGTCCGGCACCGCTCCGGGCACCTACCGGCTGAAGGCGGCATTGAACGCGGACGGCAAGCTCTCGACGGTCCCGATCGAAGTGAAGGTGCTGGCGGCGCTGGTCCCGGCGGAAGACGCCGTGGCCATGGATCACAACACCTACGGGACGTCCTGGCTGGTCACGGACTACCCGTCGCTGAGCAAGCCTGCCGGCGATGCCTTCTTTGCGAGCGACCGCTATTTCGAGCTGATTCAGGCGTACCACAAGGTCCTTTACGAGAATCGCGGGGTCTTCCACCAGCTTGGATACGGTCACGGTGGCAAGGTCGGACCGGAGTTCGCTCCCCGGCTCGAAGGCACTGGCAAGAGCCGTCACGTCGCGGATTGGAGCATGTACGACCGGCATTTCGGTCCCCTGTTCGACGGAACTGCCTTCGCCAAAACGCATCTTGGGCCTCGGCCGACTAAGTTAGTTTACCTTCCTATCAATCCAGAATGGCCAGCTTCTTTTCTCTGGTGGGGCGAACCGGGCTACGAAAAGGAGTTTCTGAACGTCGTCGGCGAGATGGAACGACATTTCCGCGAGAAGGGTTGGACGAACACGCGCTTCGAGATGTTCTTCAACCATAAGAAGCGTTACAAAGCCTTCCCGTGGGACGGTGACGAGGCCCGCTTCCCGAACGACACCGCGTACATGTTGGAGTACAAACGGCTGCTGCAACTGGCCGTGCCGCCGGATTCACCGGTGAAGTTCGTGTTCCGCACGGACTCCAGTTGGACTCTGGACCGCCAGGCCAAAGACTTGGCGGGTGTGGTGAATTTCTGGGTTTGCGGGCAGGGCGAGCTGGCCTACCAGCCGGAAGTCGCTCGCGCGCTGAAGGAGCGCGGCGACACCGTCTGGACTTACGGGGCTTCGCCGCTTGTCACAGAGCCGGCTTCGCACATCGCGCTGCAGGCGCTTCGACCGTGGATTTGGGGCATCGACGGCTTCGTCCACTGGATGGCGACCGACGCTGGGCCGGACCCCTGGTTCAATTTCGCGGGCGGCGCCGAGGCGCTGGTTTACTCGGGCGACCGGTTCGGCGTCGGTGCTCCGATACCTTCCGTGCGATTGAAGCTTCAACGCAACGCGGTGCAGGACATCGCGCTGCTGAACGAATTCCGCAAGACGCATCCGGTGGAGCAATTGCGCGCGGAGGCGGCCCGGCGATTCAACGGCACGGAGTTGAAAGACTGGTGGAGCCCCCGGCCAGCGTACGCCGACAAGGACCCGCTGGACCGGACAAACGCCGACGAAGGCGTGCCGGAGGGCCCTAAGTTCCACGAAGCGCTGGATGCCGGTGCGTGGCAGCGAGTTCGGACCTACGTCTTCGACTTGGCACGGGAGGTCAAATGAGAGGCATAATCGCATTCCTGGTCGCAGCATCCCCGCTATTGGTGGGGCAGACCCAGTTGTCCGCCGAAGCCCGCGCGCAGGAGTTGGACCGGGTGGCCAAGGCGGCGACGGCGATGGTGGACGGCGACGTCTGCCTGCACATCCAGACCAAACGCTCCATCGAATTCCTGCAAAAGAAAGATCCGCGCGACCCCTGGATCGCGAGCGACAACTTCGACGTGGACCACCCGGCTTTCATCCAAACTAAGAAGACGCTGATGCGGCTGGCGCGTTTGTGTCCGGAAGCCTGCGACGCGAATCTGTGGATGCCCCTGGAGGGCAACCCCGAGCCCGTCCAGGTACTCATCCGCAACGTTTATGAGATGAGTTCGTTCTGGAACTGGGGCAACTTGCATCAGCCGATGCCCGATGAGATGAAGCGCGTGCTGACCACCGGCGAGCGTGTCACGTTCCGCGGCAAACGCGGCATGATCTCCGTGCTCGCGCCGGTCTACGACAGCCTCGGCAACATTGTTGCGCTGGTGGAGGTAGTGAGCCAGGAACGGCGCGATCTGCAGGAGAACGTGAAGTGAGGCGCGTGGCTTGGGTCTTCGTCCTGGCGGTCGGTTGCCTGCTGACTGCCATCGGCCAAACGGACAAGAGCGCCGTCAAGAGCTACGCGGGCGCCATCACTGTGTCCACCTACGAGCACTCCGGCCGCGAGTTGCAGCCGCCGCTATTTGCCAGTTCGACCGTCACGGGCATGTACCCGTTTACCACCTACCTGATGCCGTTCAAAGCCGACGGGCCGAAGCCCAGGACCTACGCCACGGTCGTACTCGAAAACGAATACCTGAAGCTCACCTACATCCCGGAGCATGGCGGGCACATCTTCTCGGTCTACGACAAACTGCGGCAGCGCGAGGTGTTCTATCGCAACGACGTGATCAAACCCGCGCCCTACAACCCGCGCAACAGTTGGCCGCAGTCGGGCCTCGAACTCACCGGCCCGCATGACTTGCACACCCTCACACTGAACAGCGAACCGTTCTGGGCTAACCGCGTTGTCCACAATGGCGACGGTAGCGTATCGCTCGTGCTGGGCGAGACCGATCCGGTGTACGGCATGGAAGTGAACCTGATCGCGACGCTGCATCCGGGCGTGGCGGCGCTGCAAATTGGCGTGCGCTGCTACAATCCCCGCCCGGTGCCAATGCCGCAGATGCTGTGGATCAATACGGCCATCAATGCGACACCCAAAACGCGTTTCATTTATCCGATGACGCGCACGGTCGGCCACACCACGGCGGACATCGCCGACTGGCCGCTTTACAACGGCATCGACTACAGTTGGGACCGCAACAACACGCACATGCTGGGCGTGTTCGGCATCGACAACTACGACGATTTTCAAGGCGCCTATCAGTTCGACCGCGACTACGGCATCTTCCGCTATGCAGACCGCCGCATCGTGCAAGGTATGAAGCTGTGGACCTTCGGCTACGGCGAGAGTTCAAAGGAATACGAGCACGGCTACACCGACAAAGCCGGCCCCTACGTGGAACTGCAGAGCGGCCGCTACGTCTGGGACGGTCACTACGAATGGGTCGCGCCGCATCATACCGAGAGTTGGAACGAGTGGTGGATTCCCGTGGCGGGCACGGGAGGCTTGACTACATTGACGCGCGACGTGGCGCTGAATTTGGAGGCGCCGCAGAGCGGCGACGGAAATGGCAGCCTGGTGCTGGCCGTGACGCGCCCGCTCGCTGGCGCTGTAATTGAGGTGACGGCGCGCTCCGGCGAACTGCTGCGCGCCAAGGCGGATCTGAGCCCGGCCCAGCCCTACAAGGCTGCTTTCCAACCGCGGGGCGACGCCACTGGAATTGTCGTTAAGGTGACCGCCAAAGACGGCGCGAAGCTGCTCGAATACCACCGCCCGGACGCTGACCCGGGACGCAAGGAATACACGCCTTTCACCAAGCCCCTTGAGCGGCCGCGCAAGCAGGTGGATGAGATGAGCGCCGAGGAACTCGCGATCGCCGCCGAGTACCGCATGAAGGAACTCGATGGCGCGGGCGCGACGGTTCTGCTCGAGAAGGCGCTGGCCCTCGACCCGGGCTACTCGCGCGCCCACCTGATGCTCGGCATCCGGGAGTTCAAAAACGCCCACTTCGAGAAGGCCGTCGAAAGGCTTGAGAAATCGCTCGAACGGGATTCCTATTCCTACGCGAGCTACTACTATCTGGCGATGAGCCAGCTCGCTCTGGGCCAGGATGCCAAGGCCGAGAGGAACCTCTATTTCCTGGTGCCTGAGAGCGGCTTCTTCAGTGAGCGCGAATACAACCTCGGGCGACTGGCGCTGCTGCGCAAAGATTTCGACGGCGCGGCGAACCATCTCGAACGGGCGCTCTCCGCGAATTCGACGGATCTCGTGGCGCGCCTGACGCTGGCGCTGGTCTGCCGTGAGCGGGGCGACAAGGTTCGCGCTTTGAAGGAGCTGGCCGCGGCTGAGAGCTTGCAGCAGGCTGGCCGTGTGGTGCAGTCGGAGCGTTATTTCCTCGACGCGAATCCGGCCGCCAAGACCGAACTGCTGCGCCTGCTGGGCAGGCAAAGCCAGGAGGCGCTTTCGACTTCTCTGTTCTATCGGGACCTGGGGCGTTGGGGCGACGCGGCGCGCCTGTTGCAGTTGGTAGACGCCGACAACGCCGACCCGTTCGGCACGCCTGCTGAGTTTTACTATTCGCTGGCCTATTGCCAGCGACGTGCCGGAGATGCTGCCGCAGTCAATGCTTCACTCGGCAAGGCCCGCGCGGCCGCCGGCAAGATCGACCGTTTCCCCTTCCGTCCGGAAAGCGAAGCTCCGCTCGCGGAGGCCGTCAAACTCGCTCCCGGCGATGGCGTTGCACACTATTCCCTGGCCTGCCTGCTCTACTTCCTGGAGCGTCCCGCAGAGGCTATCGAACACTGGAAAGCGGCACTCGCGGCCAACCCGTCCGACTTCTCGTCGCGCCGCGCGTTGGGACTCGCGTACTCCGAGCAAGGCCTGGGAGTCGATCTGGCCGCGGCGGAATTGAAACGCGCCGTGGAGTTAAATCCCGCGCACGTTCGCACGCTTAACGACCTGAGTAATCTGTACGCTCGCGCCGGGCGTTTCGGTGAGCAGTTGTCTCTACTGAGCGCCGCGCTGGCGCGCGCTCCCAAGGACGACGATCTCGCCGAAGGCGTGCTGACGGCGAACCTGATGATGGGTCATTACGACGAGGCGGAACGCCTGATTCAAACGCATCCGTTCAGCCCGCGCCATCGCAGCTACGGGCTGCGCGACAAGTACCGCATCCTGCGCTACGCCCAAGGCGCGTACGCATTCAATCGCGGGGAATATGCCGCGGCGCTGCAACTATTCGAGTCGTCGATGCAGCCGCCAGTATCGCTCGGCGTAGACGATTTCCAATCGCAGTCTTCGCCTCGCCAGCAGTATTACCTGGGACGCGCATGCGAAGCGCTCGGCAAGCGTGCGGAAGCACGAGCCTCGTTCGAAAAGGCCATTGCTGGCGTCGCGCAGCTTTCGGGTGACCGCGACAGTTGGAGCAGCGAGAATTACTTCATGGTGCTCTCGCTTGAGAGGCTGGGCCGGGGCGCGGAAGCGACGAAATTGCAGAAGCACTTTTCCGACTTCGCGCACGGCGAGGCGAACGACAAGCAGGTGCAGCGCAGAGCCGAGGCGCGCTACCTGCTGGGGCTGGTGAACAAGCACGACGGGCATTATCCGGAGGCGGTGAAGTCGATGCGCGAAGCCCTCGATGCGCAGCCCGACCTGCTCCCCGCGCGTCTGGAATATCGCGGCGAGGCGCTTGACCCGCTTGTGCCGGAATACCCGCACTAAAACAGAAAGGCCGTCTCACTATGCGATTCGCGAGTTGCTGTTTGATCCTGGCCGCGGCAGGGCTTTGCGGCGGAGCAGAGCTGATTCTGCCTGCCTCCGCACTGGAGCGCGACCGGCCCGTCGTCGTCGTGTATCGGACCGGCCAGCAAGCGACCGGCAAAGGTGAACTGGCCCTCGAATGGACCGACGTGCTGGGACGCATCGTTCAGCGCAGGAAGATCCCCGTCGAGTGGACCGACGAGACGGAGATCCGCTTCCCGCTGGATCTGCGCCGCGCCGTGGCGATGGAGAACGAACTCAAGGCGCATCTATCCTTCGAAGGCGTCAATAAGAAGGGCGAGCAAGACCAGCGCCAGGAAGACGCCTCGATCCGCTTCGTGGCTAAGCCAGCGGTGCACCGCTGGACCGACTACGAGATCATCATGTGGCAGCCGCATACTGCCGCGCAGTCCGCCAAATTGCAGACCCTGGGGATCAACGCCGGGCAATACAACGGCCGCAATGCCGAGCCACCGGAGTTCCTGCTCAAGAACAACATGCGCTGGTATGCGGAGAACCTGACGACCGATTTCTATTCGGAATACCACCGCTACCGGACGGACCGCATCCAGCAGTGGTCGTGGCTGCAAGCCAAAGAACTGCTAAAAAAAGACCTCGACTCGAAGGAGCCATTCAAGCGCCATCCGAGTTTGTCGGACCCCGCCTGGCTCGCGAAGATTCACGACCGGTTGGTGGAAGCCACGCGCCGTCTGTCGCCGTATCGTCCGGTATTCTACGACCTGGCCGACGAATCCGGCATCGCCGACCTGGCCTCATTTTGGGACTTCGATTTTTCCGATTATTCGCTCGGCGAGATGCGCGTCTGGCTGCGGGAGCAGTATGGAACTCTGGCCGCGTTGAACCGGCAGTGGGGCACGCGCTATGAGTCGTGGGATCTGGTCACGCCGCAGACCACGCGCGAAGCGATGCGGCGGACTGACCGCAACTTCTCGTCGTGGGCCGACCACAAGGCATGGATGGACGTCGCCTACGCTCGCGCGCTGAAGGTGGGCGTCGATGCGGTTCACTCGGTGGACCCGGATGCCTATGTGGCCATCGCGGGCGGGCAGATACCGGGTTGGGGCGGGTACGATTACTACCGTTTGACGCAGGTGCTGGACGCGATCGAACCCTACGACATCGGCAGCAACATCGAGATGATCCGTTCGTTCAAACCGTCGCTGGCTTTCGTGACGACCGCGTTCGCGCACGGGGCCTGGGAGAAGCACCGCATCTGGTTCGAACTGCTGCACGGCGCGCGGGGCAACATCATCTGGGAAGACACACCCGAGCACGTCGCTCAAGATGGCAGCGTCGGTGACAGGGGCCGCGAAGTTGCGCCCTACTACCGCGAACTGCGCAGCGGCGTCGCGGCGCTGCTGATCAACAGCGTGCGGCAATCCGACCCGGTGGCGATCCACTACTCGCAGGCCAGTATGAGAACCGAATGGATGCTGGCGCAGCAGCCGAAGGGCGATGCCTGGATCAACCGCACGTCCTCCAGCGAACGATTGGACAGCGAGTTCCTGGGCCTGCGCGAGTCATACTGCCGGCTGCTTGAGGACTTGGGACTGCAATACAAATTCGTGGCTTACGCACAGGTGGAGGCGGGCGAACTGCTGCGCGGCGGATACCGCGCATTGATCCTGCCGCGATCCAGTTCGCTTTCCGATGCCGAGTCCCATGCCATCCACGAGTTCGCGGCGCGCGGCGGGCTTGTCATCGCCGATGGCGAGCCGGGTGTGTTCGACGAGCATAGCCGGCATCGCGAGAAGAGTTCTCTGGCCGACCTCTTCGATGCGCCTCAAGGCACGCAGCCGGCGGCTCGCATGGACAGCTTGAACTATCACCAGCAGCGGCTCTCGAACAAAGAGGGCCCGTTGCATGCGATTGCGGAGAGGCTGTTCCGCACGCATGGCATTCAACCGCCGTTTGCGGTTCTGGATGCGCAAGGACACTCCGTCGTCGGCGTCGAGACCCATCGTTTCCAGAACGGCGCAGTGACCATCGTCGGCCTGCTGAGCAATCCGCAGCAGCGGGTGGATGAACTGGGGCCGCCGGAGTTCAAATCGAATGCGCGCTTCGCCAAGCCCGTCAGCTTCCGGCTGGTCCTGCCGGGCGAGTATTCGGTTTACGATGTGCGTGCCGCGAAGGCGCTCGGGCGCAAGCGCGAACTGGCCGTCACGCTCGACCCGTACGAGCCTGCCATCTATGCGTTCAGCCTGTCGCCACTGCCGGCCTTGCGCGTCTCCGTGCCCAGCCGCGTCGGCCGCGGCGAGATCGCGCACATCGGTCTCGCCTATGATGGCGGCACACTTGCGGAGAAACCCGTGCTGCATGTGGAAGTGCTCGACCCGTCGGGGCAAGCCGCATCTCAGTACTGCGCAAACGTCGTGCTTGCGGGCGCTTCGGGCGAGCACGCCGTGCCGCTGGCAGTCAGCGACGCACCGGGACGCTGGACCGTCCGCGTGAAGGATCTGCTCAGCGGGCAGCAGCAGGAATCGACCTTCGAAGTGTTCTGATCTAGACGACGCGCTGAGTCCGTCCCAGGCGGCTCGCAGACCTCTCGACTCACCAGCGCGTCTCGCATTGGCCACACAATTGCCTCCTTGTCATCGGCGCCAAATAGTGTAAATATTTACACTATAGAGCACCTATGCGCACCGTAGTCCATTGGGACGGCGACCGATTTTTCGCCTCCATCGAACAGGCGTCCGACCGCCGCCTGCGCGGCCGGCCCGTCGTCGTTGGCGGCGAACGGCGCGGCGTCGTGCTCTCGGCTAGCGCGGACGCGCGCCGGCTCGGCATCCGGCCCGGTTGGCCGACCTCGCGGGCCCGGCGAGCGGTGCCCGCCTTGATCGTTTTACCCGCTCATTTTGACCTTTACGAACGTTTTTTTGAGCAGATTTTAGGCCTTTGCCGCGAGACGACCCCGCTGGTCGAACCTTCGTCGGTGGGCTCGGCGTGGCTCGACCTGACCGGCACCGGACGCATCCTGAACCAGTCGCCGGAGCAAGTGGTGGCTCAACTCCGCTCCACCGTGCACGAGTGGCTCCGGCTGTCGATCTCGGCGGGACTGGCGACCAACAAACTGGTCGCCCGCATCGCCGCGCGGGTCCACAAACCAGCCGCGCAGTGGACCGTGGCGCCGGGTCAGGAACGCGCGTTTCTCGCGCCGCTGCCGCTCGCCTGGATGCCCGGCATGGAGCGCCCGGCATTGCAATCGCTGGAACTGGCCGGTATCCGCAGTTTCTCGCAGTTCGCCTCGGCGCCCATCGACGCGCTCTCCACTATTCTTGGGCGCAACGCGCAGCCGCTGCAGCGCCGCGCCCAGGGCGTTTCGGAAGAACCCGTCGGCAAGAAAAAAGCCGCCGACCCGGGCTGGGTCGAGCGCGTCGATTTTGCCGACGACGTGTGGGACGAACCGCTCCTGCTGCTGACGCTGCGCCGCATGGCGGAAAAGCTGATGGCGCAGGTCCGCGCGTCGGGCAACGAGATCCGGCGGCTAACGCTGGAACTGGTCTACACCGACCGTGACGAGTCGCGCCGTAATTACGATTTTCCCGAGCCGGTCGCGCTCGACACCGACGCCTTCCCCGTGCTGCCGCAACTGCTGGAAGCGGCCTGGTCGCGCCGTGTACGCCTGCGGGCGCTGACACTCAAAGCGGGCCGCGTTTACCGCCCTTCGGCGCAGCTCGATCTCTTCGCGCCGGTCTCGCCGAGGCGCGAGTACAACGTGAAGCTGGCCTCCACCATCGACCTGCTGCGCCGCCTGCACGGGCCTGCGGCGGTCTTGCGCGGCTACGAACTCGAAGCGAGCCCGTGCAGCGCTGAACAGGTTGCGCGCGACGCTGCTTGAAATTGGATTCCCGACTATGAGCTACGCCGCACTGCACAACCACAGCTATTACTCCATGCTCGACAGCACGATGCCGCCGGTCCAGATTGTCGAGGCTGCCAAGGCCAGCGGCATGCAAGCGGTGGGCCTAGTCGACCGCGACACGCTCGCCGGCGCGGTTACTTTTTACAAGAAGGCGCGCGCCGCGGGCATCCATCCGGTGATCGGCAGCGAGGTCACGCTCAACGGCGGAGCGACGCTCGTCCTGCTGGTTGAAAACGCGCGCGGCTACCGCAATCTTTGCCGCCTGTTGACCGCTCGCATCGATCATCCGGACGGGCTCACGCACAACGACTTGAAGCAATTCCCCGAAGGGTTGATCTGCATGGCCGGCCCGCGCAGCGAGGTCGCAGCGGCCATCAAACGCAATGAAGACCCGGCGGGTGCGCTGAAATTTCTGCGCGACGTCTATGGCACGAATCTCGTGCTTGAGATGACGCCGCACAACGACGAGGATCTGCACCTGGCGCGCATCTTCGCCACCCTCTCGCGGCGCCACCGCGTAGCGCTTGTGACGACCTGCGACACGCACTATCTCGCACCCGGCGACCGCCTGCGCTACGACATCCTGGCCTCGATGCGCACGCTCACGCTGCTCAATCAGCGTCATGCGGAAAAGCTCCCGCCGGGCCGCCACCGCTGGCATACCGAAGAAGACATGGCGCGCTATTTCGGCGGCATGCCGCAGGCAATGGAGAACACCCTGCGCGTCGCCGAGCGCTGCCGCTTCGACTTCGAACTGGGCGACATCCGCTTTCCGAAATTCCCTTGTGAGAATCCCGCCGCACTGCTGCGCTCGAAGGTCGAAGCGGGCATCGTCCGCCGCTATGGGCCTGATCCTGAAACGCGCGTTCGCGAACGCATCGAGCGCGAGTTGGGCGTCATCGAGGAGGTCGGCTACGCCGAGTATTTCCTGGTCTTCGCCGACCTGGTCGAGTGGTGCGCGTCGAAGAACATCTGGACGCTCGCGCGCGGCAGCGCGGCGGGCAGCCTGGTCTGTTACGCACTCGGCATCAGCAACGTCTGCCCCTTCCGCTTCGGCCTGACCTTCGAGCGGTTTCTGAACCGGGAGCGGATGCAGTTTGCCAAGCTCGCCGACATCGATCTGGACCTGCCGTGGGACCGCCGCGACGAGGTGATCAAACACGTCTTCGAGCAATACGGCAAAGAGCACGTCGCCATGATCGGCGCGGTACACACCTTTCAAGGGCGCTCCGCCGTCGCCGACATCGCCAAGGTTTATGGCATCCCCGAGCGCGAAGCGCGCCGCTTCACCGAGCACATTCCGTGGATGGTGGGCGATGCCGCCGAGGCCGTCCGCCGGACGCCCGAGTGCAGCCATCTGCCTTACAAGGAGGAGCCGTATAAGACCGTGCTCGCCATGGCCGGCGAGTTTGACGGTATCCCGCGCCACTTCGCCATGCACCCGTGCGGCGTGGTGATCAGCGGCGAGCCGATCGCCGACCGCATGCCCTTGTTCGAGAGCGCGAAGGGCCTGTACACGACGCACTACACCATGGACGACGTCGAGGAACTTGGCCTGCTGAAGATGGATCTGCTGGGGCAGGCGGGGCTCAGCGTGCTGCGCGACACGCTGCAGAATCTGGAAGAGAGCCGCGGGCTGCGCGTCGATCTCGAGCGCATCGACTGGAAGGACGAAACGACCTGGGAATCCATCGCCAGCGGCAACGCGCGCGGCGTCTTTCACGTCGAGTCGCCGGCCATGACCAACCTGCTGGTGATGACCGATTGCCGCGACATCGATTGCCTCACGGCGGTGGAATCGATCATCCGCCCCGGCGCTGCGAATGAGGGCCGCAAGCGTGCGTTTGCCCGCCGCCATCAGGGCCTGGAGCCGGTCACGTATGCGCACCCGTCGCTCGAACCGCTGCTGGCCGACACGTATGGGTTGATGGCCTACGAGGAGCATATCCTGCTGGTCGCCAACGGCTTTGCGGGCATGCCCTGGGGCCGCGCGGACCAGCTCCGGCGCGCGCTGGTGAAGAACAAGAACCGCGAGTTGATCGACGAACTCGGCCGCGAGTTTAAGCAATGCGCGCGGCTGCTCAATCGCACGGACGAAGAGATCGAGCAAGTCTGGGGCGTGCTGCACGAGTTTGCCGGCTACATGTTCAACAAGGCGCACTCGGCGGCGTATGCCGTGGAGGCGTTCAGCGGGGCGTGGTTGAAGTCGCGTTATCCGGCTGAGTTCCTGGCCGCGGTGATGACGTCGCGGCGCGGCTTCTACTCGCCGATGCTGTACGTGCTGGAAGCGCTGCGGCAGGGAGCGCGATTCCGTTTGCCTGACCTGCATGCGTCGGATGCCCGGCGGTTCCTGGTTTCGGAGTCGCAACCGGCGGGGGGATGGGGTATCCCGGAGGAGGGTGCTGTGCTTGGAGAACAGGAAGACGCCGATACCACCTCTCCCTCACGACCGCGACTCCGTCCCGACACGGACCCGCAAAGCCGTCAAGGTTCGTCACCCGCTGTGGCGCACGCTTTAGCGTGCAGCGTCGACACTCTTGTCGACGTTCAGCCCATGCCGGCAGGAGTGCCGGCACTGCACGCTGAAGCGTGCGCCACAGTGGCTCTTCCAGACCGAAGCGATACGATTCTGCTGCCGCTCGACCAGATCCGGGGGCTGACGCAGGCGAC
>CAIVVT010000029.1 GCA_903909435.1 uncultured Acidobacteriia bacterium
GAATCGAGGATCATTTGGGCAGGCCGTGTTCGTCGTAAAGCAACTCGGAGTGGTCGGGATAGGGACGCTTGACATGCGCGGCAGCGCGCTTCGCGATAGCCCGGATGTCGGCTGCGAGCGCTTCCGCATCGCCCTTCCGCGTGCGTTCATACCGCTCCCTTAGGGCTTCGGTGACGACACGGGTCATCGTCTCTCCAGTGGCTTGAGCAATCGCTTGGGCTAACCGGTGGGCTTCCGGGTCTTTGATATTGAGGCTCATCTTGCATCTACCTTGGTATACGGATAATCTACCCGTCTCCCACTCTATCGAACTTGCAGATTCACGACAAGCCCTGCGCTAATCTGGACCTTGGGGAAAGCACGCGCATGGTGGCCTTCCGCAGCCATTCGAATCCCGAATCCCGGTAGGCGCAAATCAATCCGGGGACAGTCCGGTGTGTCCACGGAGGGACACACTAGACAGTCCCCCTGCGCGGCAATGTCGCGGTGGGCGTAGGTACCACCGTACCGGCCGGCCTTGGCGCCTCAGGCCGCGACTTCGATGTAGTCGGCTGACGAACGCGGCTCGGGAAGCGACTCGCCGCGCAAACGCAGGCCCTCCTGGTGAAATGCGATGGCCTCAGCCAGGAGTTCGCGCACCTCTTGCTCGGAGTCTCCGATCACCGCACATCCAGGCACATCCGGGGAGTAGGCGCCGTAGCCTGTGGTTCCGTGCTCGATGATAATGACGAAGCGTTTAGCACTCATTTCAAACCTGCCTGCTTGAGTATAACGTTAAGGGTTCCCGGCGGAACCTCCTGGTTGGCTTTGCCCGCCACCGTGATTGTGCCAGCCTTCACCGGATGCACGAACTGGACATGGCTGCCCTTCTGCCGGGCTTTCATCCAACCATCCCGGCGCAACAGCGCGAGCACCTCGCGATATTTCATTGGCATGCGTTATGCCACTGGCTGGCGGCGCCGGAATCCGTCCATCAGTTTGTATCCGGGGACAGTACACTCAATTACCTATTTCCAACGACGCGCGAATCCCCTCGTCCGGCGGCTCTCCGGTGGCGCGCGGCGTTGACTGCCGCCTTATTCTGAGTCCCAGGGGTTGAAGATCGCGACGCCGAGCCCGGCGAAATCCTTTCCATTCGGCTTGACTAGAGCGTGAGGTCATGCTCCATTGCGGTTGCGGCAATCATGCCGTCCGCTGTGTTGAGAGGCGTTCCTTTCAACTGGCATTGACCGTCCAACACTCCCCAGCGATCCGCGACGGGATGGGTAACGGCCAGAATCCGCCCCTCAAATCGCGGCAAAAGGTCGTTTTCAAACCACCGCTCCAACTCGGCCCGTCGTTTGCCCGCCGCAAGAATGACAAACCCGCGCCGCAACTCGCCGATGGATACGGCGCTCAGGTAGAGCGATTGCTCGGCCTGTGCGTAGACCCACTTGACGACACCTGGGGCAGGACGCGTGCGGATCAGTTCCGACGGGATGTTCGTATCAAGCAGGTAACCCAGGAAGCCGCTCACACCAGATCCACCGGACGTGCCTTGGACGGGTTGCGGCTGAATTCCACGTCATCCGCCAGGCCCCTGACGGATTCGAAGACCTCCCGCAGGCTTCGGCCGGAAAGCGGCGCGCCGGGCGGCTTGGGAGGCAGAGACTGAAGGGCCGTCAGGATGACATCTTCCGCATCCTTGAACGCACCGCTCTGCAGACGCTGATTGATCAGCGCCTCCAACTCGGGCTTGGTGATTTGAATGGTCATCGGCGTCGCCTCCTGCATATATTATCCTGCGTC
Source organism: uncultured Acidobacteriia bacterium (assembly GCA_903909435.1). Lineage (GTDB taxonomy): Bacteria > Acidobacteriota > Terriglobia > Bryobacterales > Bryobacteraceae > CAIVVT01. The sequence goes on from CAIVVT010000029.1 coordinate 1,789, forward strand.
CAAGCGAATCCCGGAATCCCGAATCCCGGGACAGCATCCGCAAATCCCATTCTTCCCCGAGACGAATCGCCCCCGGCGGCCACTCACTCTTCGATGCCCAGAGTCGCCAGATTCGTCGCGGATGGCGTTCCGCACCACGACACTCAGCGCGGCCACGGTCGCCAACCTTCGCGTGCCGGAGGCACGCTTCGGCGGGCTAGCCCAGTTTCACCTTTCCTATGAACCGCGGCCAGTCCGCTCTTGTTCCTAGTCGCTCCGGGCGCAGGATTATCGGGCTACAGAAAAAGCGAAACTGGTCTAGCCCTCGGCCGAACCCATGCCGGCTTCGCTAAACATCTCAATCCCGAAATCCTGGGACGGGTCTACTCGATGGGCTCGGTTCTTAAGATCTCTGCGACTTCGACACGCAGGGCTGGCGCGTGATCGGCCGCCGTTTGCCACACGAGCGGCCAGTAGATGCCGAAATACTCGTGGACTAGAATATTCCGCAGTGCCACTATGTCAGGCCACGGTACCGATTTATGCCGTGTGGTGAGTTCCGGGCTCAGCCGGGAAACCGCCTCACCGATGATCGTCATCTTCTGGGAGACGGCATAGCAAAGAGTTTCGTCGGCCAGGAATTCGGTCTCGGTTCGACCGGAGATCGCTCTCGCAATCCAGTCCAAGGCTTCGAGGATATCGCTAAGACGCTGCCGGTCACGCCGCATAGATCAATCGGGCCTCGGCGAGCACGCCGGCACGGATGAGTGGTTTCAGTGCCGGCTTGACGGCCAGATCCACTCGCCGGCCCAGCAGCGCAGTGAACTCACGCATCATGGCCGAAACCCCGAGCAGCCCGGGGCGTGCTCCAGGCAGGAAGTCGACCAGGAGGTCGATATCGCTGTCCGGGCGCATCTCACCCCGCGCCGCCGAACCGAATAGAGATAACTCCCTCACCTGGTGGCGGCGGCAAATCTCGACGATCTCGGTCTCCGGCAACTCGATGTCGGCTCCGATAGTCATGGCATCGCCCTCTGGATCCATTATCCGTTACTCCGCAAATCCCGGGACAGCATCCGCAAATCCCATTCTTCCCCGAGACGAATCGCCCCGGGCGGCCACCCACTCTTCGATGCCCAGAGTCGCCAGATTCGTCGCGGATGGCGTTCCGCACCACGTCACTCAGCGCGGCAACGCCCGCCAACAAGTCTTTCGCCGTCCCGAGGACTATGCCCTGTATGAGGATCTCTTGCAGCGCTACGCCCAGCGCTCCGGCTTGGCGCTGTGGGCCTACTGCCTCATGCCAAACCACATCCACCTGGTCTGCGTGCCAGAGCACCAGCGGTCCCTAGCCACCGCCCTCGGCCGGACCCACGCCGATTTCGCCAAACACTTCAATATCGTTGGAAGATCCTGCGGGCACGTCTGGCAAGCGCGCTTCTTTTCCTGTCCTCTGGACGGTCCCCACACCTGGCAAGCGATGGCATACGTCGAACGCAATCCCGTGCGGGCCGGATTGGTTGCCGACGCCGCGGACTATCGTTGGTCCAGTGCTTCCCAACATTGCCGGCCCGATCTCGCCCGGCTTGATCTGGCCAGGCCCGCCGCCGATTCTCGCGCCCGGCCAGTGCTCGATCTGCAAGCCTGGGAGTCGCAGTACGATGCTAGCCGGTGGATTGAGGTGCTGAGAACTTCCATCGACGAGGAGGCCTTGGCTGAGCGAATCCGTCAGGCAACCCTGCGCGGCAGACCCCTCGGTAGTAAATCGTTCATACACTTCTTGGAAGAATCCAGTGGACGGCGGCTGCAACCTCGACCGCCTGGCCGGCCCGGAAGAGAAGCTGCAATGGCGGATACATGCGGACATGAGCAGATGCTCTTCCAAATGGAAGGCTGAATCTCGAGCCCCCAGCTGGGGGACTGACCTCCAGGATTCCGGTCAGGCTTCCCAATCCTCGTACGCAAGTCCTTCAACGCGGCTGAATTCGCGCACATTGTGCGTGACTAATGTCGCGCCGTGTACTACTGCTATAGAGGCGATCAGCAAGTCGTTGGGCCCGATGATTGAACCCACCTCTGCCAGACGCGCCCGAATGCGACCGTACGCCTCGGCGCACCGGTCGTCAAAGGGCAATGACTTGTATGGAGCAAGGAAGGTCCCGAGTTTCGCCAGCGCATCCTGCGGACTCCTGCTCCGCTGGACGCCATAGTGAAGCTCAGCCTTCACGATCGAACACACCGCAATCTCCCCTGGTACATGGCGCCGAAACGCGTCCATCATCTTGAGTGAACGACCGTTCAGGTATTCCACGCAGGCGTTGGTATCCAGCAGATAGGTCAACGCAACTCCTGGCGCTGCTCGAATTCAGGTGGCGGCTCGTAGGCGACCGGATTGTCGCGCAGGCTGCCGAAGGTCATTTCGAAGTAGCCGTCCGGCCAACCACCCGCCTTCATCGACTCTTGCTCGTGCTTTACGACCAGCGGCTCCAAGACCAGCAGGACATCCACGTCGGTCTCGCTTAGCCCGGTGGTTACATGTAGATCAAGCGTGCCATCGAGCTTCACGCGTCCTTTGGCCGAGATCGTTACCATGCCAGAGCCTCCTACAACAATCCTACCCCGTCTAGCAAAAACCAAATCCAATCCGGGGGGAGTACTCAAAACCCCATTCATCCGGGCGCAGTCAAACCCCTGGATTTGCGCAGACGCAAAGATCAGGGTGTCCGCAGGCGCCGCGCTACTTCCTGTCCGCAAAGCTCGTAATGGCGAATATTCCAGGTGTAGATCGCGGCCGCTTGGGCCTTCATTGCACACTGCGCCAGCATGGCGTCGTAAATACCGCCGCCCACCATGCCCAGGGCGGCCGAAGTCGTGAGCGCATCGGCGTATTCATCGCCCTCCAGCGCAATGATCGAAAACCGCTCCCGAATGCTGCCGATGAACAGCATCGCCTGCGCAGCGCTGATACGATGCTTGCCCGGCATCCGGGTTAGCGTCGAGTACACCTCTGCCAGACTGTGGGCTCCACAGCAGCCCGTCGAAGGTTCGAATTGGATGAACAATTCCAGACTGGACCGGTGCTGGACATGATCCCCGTAGAACACCGGGACTAGTACCGACGTATCGAAAAACGCCTTCATTCGAGGATGCCCGAGTTCCCACAGCCGGGGTCCCCTAGCCTAACCGCTTTATCCCCGAGGTTAGTCAAATCCCGTTCCTTGCGAATCTGCTGCAACATATCATCCGTGGCAAAGGCTGGCAACTGTTGCCCGGTTCGAAATACCCACACGCCGCACTCCTGCGTCAGCGGCCCCGTGCCACGGACCGGACGAAGCGTGATTTGCTCCCCGGCGCTCTCACATTCCAGGCTGTCCCCGGGCTCCAGGTGCAACCGTTCCCGCAGCGCCTTAGGAATCACGATCCGGCCTGCCTTGTCGATAATCAGTTGGGTATTCATTTTGGCACCGTCCTGTGGGTTGAACCATCAGAAAATACCATTATACGCGAGGTCCCGTACCAAACCCTTGCCGAATCCTGAATCTAGGGACCCCTGTCTTCCGGGCCATTTCTCGCCCCCTCGTTTGCCGGTCACACGCTTTCTGAAGAAATCTTCCGTTTAATCTCAGCCACTTGCGTGATCCATCGCCAGAAACCGCCCGGACGGCCACTAACTTTGGGTTGCGCCGCTCAGCCTGGGGAACCCTTCCGGCCGCGCTGCTGCAATTTCACCCGAAGGCGGAACCAATTACCATGCCCTTATCCAGATCCGAGCAGGCCCGTGTCAATGGCGCGAAATCTCATGGCCCCAAAACCCCGCAGGGTAAGGCTCGCTCGTCCCAAAACGCCATCAAACACGGCCGCTACGCCACCAACGCCATCGTTCTCAAGAATGAAGACTTGGAAGCCTTTGAAGAACTAGTCGCCAACTATGTCGAGATCATCCAGCCCTCCAACACGGTGGAGCATCATCTCACGCACGAACTGGCCGCCACTAGCTGGCTCATCACGCGCGTCTACGCGCTCGACACCCGCCTGCTCGACCACGAGATGGACGTCCAGGCGCCGGCTCTCGATTCCGCCGGGCTCACACCGGATGACCTCACCCGCCTCACCGTCACCGGCCGTTCCATCGTGGACCGCTCGAATTACCCGAACTACCTCGCGCGCCGCGCCACCCAGCTGATCCGCGCCCGCCAGTCCACTCTCGCCTTCCTGAAGGACCTCCGCAAAAATTTCCAAATGGCCGAACCTTCCTCGGAAATCGTTCCCCCGGAACCACTTACCGCCGAATCGCCCCTCCCGATCAAACCCGATTCGAACCCGCTCTGCGGTAGGGCGGACCCCCAGGTTTGCGCCGAGCCCCCCGGCTCCGCAAGTAAAACACTCTCCTCAGGTTCCGCCCGCCGTGGTGGGGCGGCGCTCCAGCGCCGCGTGGGGCGTCCAGGCCCCGCCAGTAAACTACTGCCTTCGCCTTCCGAATGTGCGCCTGACTCCGCCCGTCCCTCCAACTCCGTAGGTGGGGTGCCGCCTATTGGTGGGGTGGCGCTCCAGCGCCGCCTGGCACCTCCAACTCCCGCCACTAAACCAATCCCCCGCTCAGGCGCCGATTCCCCTAAAACCTCCCCCGGTCCTCCAATCCTCACAACCCTGACCGGCTCATCCTCTGCCGCATCCAACCAAGCCCCATCGGAGGCTCCCACTCCCAACCTCCCGAAGGCCGCTTGACCCATGCCCACCACCTGGCGTCATCTCCATGCTCCCGTCGCTGACCCCGGGAAGCCCGGTCCGCATCCCGCGACTCGAATCTCCCGCGAATCCGCCGAGTACCAGGCCTTATGGGACTCCGACCAGCGGCACGCCCTGGCCCCGGCCGGCTCGGACCAACTCGCCAGACTGCCTGCCTACCCGGAGGCCATCGACCCCGATCCCGTGCGTTGGGCGCAATCGCATCTCGGCTTCCATCCCGATCCCGTCCAGGCCGAGATCCTGCGCTCCCCGGCCGCGCGCCTGATGCTGTGTTGCACTCGCCAGTTCGGCAAGTCCACCATTACCGCCATCAAAGCGCTCCATTACGCCTGGACCCACCCCGGCTCGTTGGTCCTGGCCGCCGCCCCCACCGCCCGCCAGTCCGGCGAGTGGTTGGAAAAGACCCGCTGCTTCCTGAACGTACTCGGCGTCCGCAGCCGTTCCGATGGCCACAACCGGCTTTCGCTCGTGCTGTCCAACGGTTCGCGGCTGATCGGCCTGCCCGGCATGCCAGACAATGTGCGGGGTTTCTCCAAAGCCGGCTTGATCATCATCGACGAGGCAGGTTTCGTTCCCGACGAACTCTACCAGGCGCTCAATCCCATGCTCGCCGTCTCGCGGGGCGGCCTCTGGTTGATCTCGACGCCCGCCGCCCAGCTCGGCTTCTTCTACGACGAGTGGTCCCGCGACGAACTCTGGGCGCCGCTCCCTGCGCCGCCGGCTAATCCAATTCCAGAAAACTCCGCAGATCGCTTGCCCACGCCCGCCGAGCCTTCGCTCCACAAATCGCCCTGCGGCCATCAACCGCCGTCAGGTTCCGTCGCGCACCCATCCGCGGCCCGCTTCCCGTGGCCCGTCGCCGCCCCCGGCAGCGCATCCTCCTGCCGCAACCAACTGCCGCTTCCAAATTCGGATCGCTCCGCAACTCGCAGGCCCACGCCCACCGAACCCTCGCTCCTCGAATGGCCCGGCAGCGAACATTCGCCGCCCGGCACCCCGCGCCTCGCTGCACAGCACGGGGAACTGCAGGGCCCGCCCAAAGACGGGGTCGCCTGGCACCGCTTCCGGGTCACTGCCGAACAGTGCCCGCGCATCTCCCCGGACTTCCTGGCCGAGCAGCGCATCCTGTTGGGAGACTCGGTCTTCCGCCGCGAATACATGTGCGAATTCGTCGCCGCCGGAACCCAGATCATCGATCGCGATCTGCTCGACTCCGCCCTCGACCCCGGCCTCTCGCCCTTCAACAACGGCGCTCCCATCTGGCGCAAATGACCTGCCGCCCAACGCAGTCTCAGTTGTGAACTCCGCCCTGTGGGACAGACGATCGCCTTGCGTCGTCTGTCGTGAGCCGCAGTGGGACAGACGATCGCCTTGCCTCGTCTGTCGTGATCCCTCAAGTCCGCCAGGCTCCGCCACCGCCGGTCACCGTCTCCATCCGCATCGGCAGTGACTCCGGAACAAACCATTTCCGGGTGCATCTCCCACCCGCCCGGGCCATTCCGCTACAACCCGTCCGCCGAACCAGAAAGCCGCTGATGAAACACTTACCGCCGCATCTCTTCCTCGGACTCGATCTCGGCCAGCGCCATGACCCGGCCGCCATCGCCATCCTGCAGCGAACCGTAGAACCCACCGGCCATTTCAACCATGTCACTTGGGATCACGACCGCGAACTCCACTACCGCCTGTGCCACACCGAGCGCCTCGCTCTCGGCACACCCTACATCGAGATCGTTTCGCGCATCCGCCATCTCTTGGACCGGCTCTCGGCCCCGCTCCCCGGGATTCATTCCTATGCGGGGACCCCTCCCCTGCGGACCCTGGTCGTGGACGCCTCGGGGGTCGGCCGCCCCGTGGTCGAACTCATTCGCAAATTCGGCCTCGGTGGCGCCCCGTCGCAACTCAATGCGAGGCGGGTGTCCATCGTCCCGGTCACCATCACCGCTTCCGGCGAACCCCACTGCGACGCCACTGGCGACGAGTGGGTCTCCCGCCGCGACCTCATCACCAACCTGCGCATTCTGTTGGAGAAACGCCTGCTCAAAATCTCCGCCCGCATTCACGACCGCCAGGCCCTGCTTAAAGAGTTCGTCCAACTCCAGGACCGCAGCGGCTCCCACCACGACGACCTCGTAATGGCCACCGCCCTCGCCTGCTGGCGCGCCACCCGCCGCCTCAACCTCGCCGCCCCCTAGCCGTCGGGAGTTGGTGAGGCGCACTCCTGGCGGGGCCGCACGAATGGTGGGGCTCATTCTTTGTTTGGGTGCCTTCAGGGTGGGCAGCTTATGTGGAACTGCTGATGTGGGGCTGACTATGTGGGGCAGGTTGGTAACCTGCGGCGGGTTGGCAACCCGCCCAAAGCAGCTATAAACAATCAAGTGCCTCTAAACAACCGGCGCACTGGATGACATCCACCACTCAGTCTCACTCTATGACCCAAGTCCGAAGAGGACTCGCCAACCATCCGCAGCTTCACCCCGGGGCCGCCTACCCGTTCACCGGCTTGTAATACTTGCTGTAGTACTTCCCGTAATACCCGTAGTAGTAATACCGGTCGCTCATGTCCTTTCGGACTTCGTTCAACGCGATCCCGATCACCTTCGCCTTGACCCGCTTCAAACTGGTCAGCACGCTTCGCACCGCATTCCGGTTCGTCTGGCCGGCCAGCGTCACCACCACCACGCCGTCCACGATCGCCGCCATCTGCA
>CAIVVT010000030.1 GCA_903909435.1 uncultured Acidobacteriia bacterium
AAACGGAGCCGCGACCGTCAGGGAGCGGTACCTGTGGACTAAACTCTTCTCGAACGCTCTCGTCCACCAGTCCCGCTACCACCAATCTGGCTGGCGTGGTCTTGCCCACCCTGTTCCGCAGCGTCTCGTTGTCCGTCGTCACCATTACCGTTGCGCCTCGGCCGGCGCCTAACGTGTCGATCAGGACCAGCGGGTCGCCGACGCTGGAGCCGTCGGCATCCAGTCTCTGGCCGATCAGAAAACGGCAGCTTTCCAGAGTCTCGTGCTTGACCGTCGAGGTGAGCGTGCCGTCGATGCGTGCCAGAAACATAGCCTCGCCTATCAGATGAATCGCAGGTCCCCGCCGCCAATCGTGATCTGCCGCTCGCGCGTAAAGGTCAACGGCGTGGTCACGCCCTCTCCTGTTGGAGTGGCAATAGAGAAACTCAGGTAGCTCGGCGCTTCTGCGCCCAGCGCGGCTCCGCATGGCGCGTTGATCACGAACAGCGTAGTGTTCATGGCCTTGGCCATCTTGGTCATGTTTCGGACGTTGCGTGTGTGCATCAGCGCCGTGTGGCGGTAGTTGTGCTCGGCCCGCAGCGCGGCGGCAATGCCCGCGTCAACATCGGGCACCCGCACGATGGGCACGAAGGGCATCATCTGCTCTTCCTGCACGAACGGATGATCCTCGGCGGTCTGGCCGAACAGCAGCTCCGTCCCCGCTGGCGCCCGCACGCCTGCTGCCGCCGTCAGCACGGAGACGTCCTTCCCAATCAGTTCCTTGCGCACATGCGCCTGGCCGCAGCCCTTGCCCTCGCCTTCGAAAGTAAAAGCGGCCTGCGTCAGCCGGTCGATGGCGGCGACGTTCAACTCGTACGCCCCGGCGCGCTTCATCGCGGAGATGAAGGCATCGAAGACCGAAGCGACGACGAACACCTCCTTCTCTGCGATGCAGAGCAGATTGTTGTCGAACGCCGCTCCGATCATGATCGACTTGGCCGCGTTGTCCAGATCGGCGGTCTCGTCCACAACCACCGGTGGATTGCCCGGTCCCGCCGCGATCACACGCTTGCCGGACTTTGCCGCGGCGCGCACCACCGCCGGACCGCCCGTCACGCAGATCAACGCCACGCCGGGATGGTGGAACACTTCCTCCGCCGAGCGGATGCTCGCGTTGGCGACCGTAGTCATGGAGTTCGGAATGCCGAGCTCACGCTGGATCTCGCGATTGAACGCGCGCAGCGCCACCGCCGCGACTTTCGCCCCGGCGGGATGTGGACTGAAGACAGCCGTGTTGCCTGCCGAGATCACATTGATCGCGTTGCTGGCCAACGTGGGCACAGAGTGCGTCGCTGGCAGAACCATGCCGATGACGCCCCACGGCGCACGCTCAATCACCAGCAGACCCGTGGTATCACTCCGTACGTCGCTCCGGAGCGCTTCGACGCCCAACACGTTGCGCACGTTTTTGAGCTTCTCGATCTTGTGATCGAGCCGTCCCAGGCCGGTCTCCTCGAGTTCGATGCGGGCCCACTCGGGAGAGTTCTCCGCACACATGCGCTTGATGATAGTGACGATGCGGCCCCGGTCGGCGAGGCTCAGCGCGGCGATGCGTTTCTGCGCCTCGGCTGCGGCCTTGACTGCCTCGTCCACGGTCGCGAACACGCCGTCTCCCGTGGCGGCCGCTGCCTTCGCGGGCGCCGCAGCCTGGGTTTGCCCTTGCAGGCGCGCAACTACTTCGCGCGCAATTTCGGCGATCAGTTGTTCCCTGTTGCCCGTCATGGTTTATAACATCCCGTTATGGCTTAGCCACCGTCTGTCCGTTCACTTCCACGCTGTCCACGATGCCGATGATCACGGCGTCTACCGGCGCGCCCTTCGTGTTGTGCGTGAGCCGGGCCGAACTGCCCTGGGTGAACAACACGCATTCGCCCAGCCCCGCGCCCACGCTGTCCACCGCCACAATCGAACTGCCCGAGGCCACCAACTCGTTTTCGCGGTTGATGTAGGGCTGCAGCAGCAGCAGCTTCATCCCCTGAAACTCAGGGCTCTTCTGGGTTGCGACGACGTTGCCAATGACCTTCGCCAAGAACATGAGTGCTACTTGGGCAGCACGGTCTTCAGTTCGTCGTGCGGACGGGCGATGACGTGCACGCTGATCAACTCGCCGACGGTGCGAGCCGTAGCCGCTCCCGCTTCCACCGCCGCCTTCACCGACGCCACGTCGCCGGTGACGAAGGCGGAGCAGTAGGCGCTGCCGACATTCCTGTAACCCTTGAATTCGACCTTGGCCGCCTTCAGCATGGCGTCGGTGGCGCACACCAGAGCGGCAAGGCCCTTCGTTTCGATGATTCCGATGCTCGTGAGTTCCATAGTGAGTCTCCTTGCAGCCAACTAGCGCAACATGCCTTCGACCAGACCTTCATGCGGGCGCGGGATGACGTGCGACGAGACGAGTTCGCCCACGCGACGGGCCGCGCTGGCGCCAGCATCGACGGCTGCGCGAACGCTGCCGACGTCGCCGCGCACAATAGCGGTCACATAGCCTCCGCCGATCTGGATCGTGCGCACCAGCGTCACGCTGGCCGCCTTGCACATTGCGTCGCTCGCCTCCACCAGCCCGGTAAGTCCGCGTGTTTCAATCAGTCCGACCGCAGTGCCGGGATCGGCCTCCACGGCGGCTTCTTTCTTCGCGTTCTTCTTGAAGAACAGCGCGATGTCGTCGTGCGGACGTGGGATCACCTGCACGCAGGAGAGTTCGCCCACGCGGCGCGCGGCTGCGGCTCCGACGTCGGTGGCCGCTTTCACGGCGGCGACATCGCCCTCGACGAAAGAGGTCACCAAGCCGCTGCCCACCTTCTCCCAGCCGGTGAAGGTGACGTTGGCGGCCTTCAGCATTGCATCCGTCGCTTCGAAGAGCGCGACCATGCCCTTGGTTTCGATCATTCCTAGCGCTTGATTCATCTCTCGGATTCTCCCTACTTGATCAACTCGATCTGTTTCGCGAGGTGCAGCCCGCAGGCGTTCGCCTCGTCCGTATCCATGTGCACGTTCAACCTAACCTTCGGGTCCACGCGAACGTGCACCCGATCGAACGTCACGCCCGCATCTCCGCCGACGCGCAATTTCATGATGTCCTTGTGTTTGACGCCGTAGTAGTCGGCCTCGGCGGGGTTCATATGGACGTGGATAGCAGCGCGAATTACGCCTTCCTTCAACTCGACCATGCCCTTCGGGCCCATGATGAAGGCTCCCGGAGTGCTCGCGATGTCGCCGGAGAGCCTAATCGGGATGTTTGAAAGCCCCAGGCTGATGGCGTCCGTAAAGGCCAGCTCCACCTGCGATTTGTCGCGCAGCGGCCCCAGGATCCTGAGGTTCGAAATCAGTCTACTGCGGGGGCCGATAATGGTGACCATCTCGTTCGCCGCAAAGTGCCCCTCCTGGTACAGGGGACGGTACACCGTGAGCTCGTAGCCCGGGCCGAAGAGACGGTCGATGTCCTCGCGGCACAGATGCATGTGCCGCGCCGAAGCATCCACGACCAGTTTGGGCGCTTCCGGCTTCCCGGATTGACCCAAGCGCTTAGAGACTATCTGGCGGACGATATCCTCGACGGTTGCTCGGTTTATGAGGGGCATTGATCCCATGAGCCTTGCCATTCCCTATTTCGTTTTGAATGACTTTGAACGATTATGACAGATTTTGCGCGCGAGCATAGCGGATGAGCCGCGACACCCTGCTGCACTGAATCCCAGGACTCAGCAGCGAAGCCGAGGCTCCTCGATAAAGCCTATCAGGGGACCGGCCTTCCTGGTGTGGAGACGTCGCCGCTGTCGCGGCCAAGTGAGAAGTTCCTAATCCAGCCAAGTAGAAAGTTCCTCTTGACAGCCTTAAGGCTGAAGGATGGAACGAATTTCGATGAGCCAAGCGGAACGAGACGAATTGGACTGGTTGAAGCGGGCCAAGGATG
>CAIVVT010000031.1 GCA_903909435.1 uncultured Acidobacteriia bacterium
ATACGGGCGGCCGAAAAACGGCCTGTAGTCAACGAAATCGGGGCTTGAAGTTGGGGTAGAAAAAGGATGGCTCCCCAAAAACCATGGTTTCCAACTACCTCTCTGCCCTGTAAGTGATTGATTCTACGCGCTCAGCAATTGTTTCGCCTTCAAGTGGCTCACATCATTACACTCGAACCCAGACTGACGGCTGATGGAAAGACCCGCCGGGTGCCTCAGCGCCGAGACCATTCGTGCTGCAAAGTGAGTACGGTGCCGACGCTCGGCCTTCTCAGTTTAGGTTGTGTTCAGTTGATATCTGCACGGACACCCGTGCAGACATCTACTGCTACTGGAGCATGAGTTCGGGACGGAGCTGCGCTCAGGGGACATATGGTTCGTATAGATCTGTCCGACGCTCGATTTCGACCGACGGCGAAACTGTGTTTGCGGGTGCAGTCCCTGGATTCGTTTCAAGAATGGAAATATCGGTTGCTCGTTTCGGATGCAAAATGCATCCTGCACCTGATAGTTGGATGGGCATTGACTGCATCCAAGAATCCAGGTTCAGTGTACCCAAAGCCCAAGCCCTAATCCAAGAGGACCCATTCTTGACGGCTCGGAACATCGGGCAACACTAGCCCAGCGTCATACGCGAACCCTGGGACTGCGTCCAAGAGTTCCTCGACCGAAAACACCGCTCCCGACGGAAAAGGGAGGACTTGACATCGTGCGGCCACAGACTCAGGCCCATAGGAAGGACGCTCCCCCAGAGCGAAGCTCTTCACTGGTGGACGGTTACGCTGGAGTTCGTCTTGACTCGTTCCTGGTTGTTGGTTCGTGTTGTTGCGAGATCGGTGGGTTTGAGCACTTGGTCTAGCGTGCAGGACGCGGGAAGTGTTCTGTTGTTGTGGAGTCGTTTATACGCTATGCGGTAGGAATCAGCAAGGACTGCGTGGTACTCGCGAAGGTCCTTTGAAAAGTGGTGGATCACGCCGGCTGCGTCACCGACGAGTTCGAGAGTTTGCACGCGCACTCCGTCCTTGTCGACGGTGAGGTTCCGGATGCTATTGTACGGGTCGATCGCTTCGTTCAGGCAGGACCGTGGCAGGAGCACTCGTGCTCGCTCTGCGGGCAGGCCGAACCCAAGGAGCTGGTACTCGGGTGGTTCGATTGATGCGCCAGTGAGTGTTTCTGGGTCGAGGATGAGGAGTGTTGTTGTCTTGTGTGCGTTGCTGATGCCTGCGGCGTAAACCTCGTTGTTTCCGTCACCGTCGAGGTCCGCGAGTTGGAGGTCCTTGAGGTGCCCGCTGTGCCAGTACTCGCGCACTAACCGGCCGTCGGCGTCAAGGGTTGCTATCTGGCACGGCCAGTATGGATTGTGACCGCTTGCCACGACGATCCTGTTTGGGCCGTTCTTTCGTATCTTGCCGACTAGGAATCTCTCCACGCCGAACGTTGGCGTGAACTCCTCGGTCGTGGTGCGTACGCGCCGATTGTTGGTGTATCGCCATCGCTCCTCGCCGTGTTGTCCGAAACACACGAGGGAATTGTGCGTTTGCTCCTCCGGTGCTGTTGCGGCGGGTACGAAGAGGACCTCTTGTTCGCCATTACCCGTGAGGTCACCGATCCACGCGTAGCGCGTGGAATTCTCGCCCGCGTACACGGCGTGATTGAGGCCCTGCGGGAACACGTGGCGCCAGCACTCCCGGCCATGAGCGTCCGTGACGACGAGCGCGTTCGTCTCCACGCTATACGACGTGGGTTTGCCAGGGAGAAGCAACGACCGCATGATCCCAACCGCGATAACGCTGCCCGTGAGGAGGGCGCCCGCAAGGCCAATCACAAGTCGCCGCGAGTATCGCTTGCGTGGACTGGGTCGATTCTCCTCAAGGTTGGACTTCTGATTGATTGCGGCGTTCTTCCAGTTGTGGAGTTCCTCGACACTACAGCTGATGCGTCCTCGTGTCCCCGCGAGGCGACGCACCGGAAGACCACGCTGGCGCTCAAGGACTTGCGCCGTCCTAACGCTCACCCCAAGGTAGGCTGCGACCTGTTTCCACGAGCAAAGCTCGCCACTCGCGCCGCGCTGCAACTCGTCAGGCATTCGGGAAAAGACAGGCTATCACACCGGTGCTCCTTCGCATCCTGAGGGTAGGCGCTGGAGGACGTTTCGCCGAATTGCCTGGTTCTCCCTCTCCTCTTGCATTCCCAATGGTATCTCTGTGATTCGTTCTGTCCTGGTAGTCGAAACGATCGCGCCTCCGCGATGTTCTTCGCAATAACGCGCGGTTTCAGGGGCTCTCGAGTAGCTGAGGGACTCTTGCGGTCTGAACTTGAGGGCAATGAGTTCTTTTCAAAGGCTCCGGAGGGAAGCATACGGTTCGCTAACTGCCTCTGTGCACCTCGCCGCACCATGTCGCACATAGCCCTTCGAGGAACAAGTCCTCGGTCGAACTGGCCGACAAAATCAGGTTCTAACTCTGGATTCTCATCCCCAAGTTGCGACCGCGGACGTCTGTTGTTCTCGCCTCAGATTCCTCACTCGATGACTTGCGCGCTTTTGCGTCAATTTGCGTAGTTTCTCCGAAGTTGAGACTCCAGCTCCGTGATAGAAGTTTAGGTGACCTGAACTGCGGCCGAGCCAACAGGACCGCGGCATCATCGCGGCCCGATACAGCTCCGGGGGCATCGGGCAGGCGAACGTTCGGCGGCTTAGGCCGCAAAAGGACACTTTTATGATGAATAATCTTACACGCTACACACTTCCTGCGACATGCGCGTTCTGGCTGCTCGGCCAGTGCCTGCTCGCCGACGGAGTCGACTCACTGCAGTTCTACTGCAACATGGGCATTCAGTCTGACTTTGCGGGATTCGGAATTTCAAACCCAGGGCCTGATGGCAAGCTCTATCTCACCGGAGGAGGCGACATCTATGGGAACCTCTTTACTACGATTCAAGCCTTTGACCCCAGCACTAAGGTGTGGACAACGTTGCCGGTCGCGCTGCCTTACCCGTACTACAACAATGAGCGCCACGGCACTGCTTTTGCTTCAAACGGCAAAATGTATCTCAGTCCGGGAAATGGCGCGGGGGGGTGGGGCTCCCACGAGGCGATCATCGAAGTCGATCCTGTTTCAGGCGTGGCGCAGGAGCGGGCGTCCGTCACCGGTGGCGGCAATATCTGGGGCGCCGCGATCGTGCAGGCGCCTGCGTCACGCGGCGGCGTGTATGTCGTCGGTGGATGGAACGGCGGAGGGGTCGCTTCAGTGCAGCACTACAACCCCGATTCGAACACGTTCCGCAGCATCGGCCAATTGTCTGTAGGCAGGGTGGTTGGTGCTAAGGTGGTCCATCCGAATGGGAAGGTTTATCTGTTCGGGGGCAACTGGGGGTGGAATACCACGTACATGGACGTTCTTGACACCCAAACCGAGATGGTCTCGCCGCTGTCGAACCCGCAGCAACTTGCGTTCGACCATACGACGCTGGCTTGGGTTGGACATGATTCTAAAATCTACCTATGGAATTCCGCATACGCCTATTTCGGACTGGACTCGGGCGAGCTGATTCAATTCGATCCGGACAAGAGAACATTCCAGGACCTGGGCCGGGCTACCCGGATGGGAGAATTCTTCTTGGGTGCTCAGAGCGACGCGAAGGGCAACGTCTACTTCTTCTCTTTGGTGGAGCCGGGCTACGATTCGGGCGCACCGCCGAGCTACAAGAGTCAGGTTTGGACGTTTGACGCCACGCCTGCGGCAATTTCCGCAGTCACCGCCGACCCATACACGATCTGGCCCCCTAACCACAAGATGGTGAGCGTAACACTGAACTATACGGTCACCGATGTTGTCGATTCCAACCCGGCAGTGTCGATCAAGATCAAGTGTAACGAGTCGGCCGGCGATGACTGGCGTGTAATCGATGCGCACCACGTCCAGTTGCGCGCCGACCGCTTGGGTAGCGACAACGGTCGTATCTACACGATCACTGTCGTGGCCACTGATTACACCGGAAACTCGTCGTCGCGGGAGGTCCAAGTGACTGTACCGCATGACCAGGGCAAGTAAAGGCCTGCGGTGCTGCTACGCGATTCCCGCCGCACACTTCCATCGACGGCGCGACGAACTCGCGCCGTCCTTGGAAGAAGGAAAAGAAGACGTCGTTCTGAATCAGGCGACAGCATAAGCAAATCCGGATCCCTAAGCGTTACGAATCCGGGAGTATCGTCGATTGTTCGGGACTCATCTCCATGCGGCCGCAGCGCCGGCGTGCACGCCGGCGCTGACCTCACTTCCAATCCTCCCGGTCCAGCGACCGGTATTGCACCGCCCGCGCGATGTGTTTGGTCTGGATCTGCTCGCTCCTGCCCAAGTCTGCGATGGTGTGGGCGGCCTTCATGATCGAGTCGTGGGCGCGGGCAGATATCAACTGCTTCTCTAGCATGAACTCGTAATGCCGGGCACCAGCATGGCGAACGCAAAGTCTGGAGGAGACTTCCGGTCGAGGAGAGCCGTTGGCTGCGAAGAGGAGTCTGCGTGTACCGGTTTCCGAGCTCCTGATCGTTCTGTCTCCCAGGCCTACTGCAACTTCACGAGCGCCTGATAGGAATCCACCCACAGTCCATCATCGACAGGCGTCACATGTCCGAAAGGCCAGTTGGGTTCGCGGGTTGGGCGTGAGAATGACCACAGTATGCTGTGGGAGCTGAGGTCGAGAGCGTGCAGCGTTCCGCTCGCAGCGACCGCCGGTTTGCTGCCCGGGCTGCCCTGGAAATAGAGGACGTTGCCTGCAACCGCCATGGCCGGCGCGCTCTCCCGGTATTGACCGGCGAGCTCCCATGCAGTCCGGCCCGAGTTCTTGTCGAAGGCGATAAGAAACCCGGAGGTCATGCCGACCACAACCGGGCCCGCATCTACCAAACCGTATACTTCGACTGCCCGGACTTGTCCTTCCACCGGCCGCCGAATCTCGACGGGCTTCCAGCGGTCGCGTCCAGTGGCCCGCTGCACCGCGTAGAGATATGAATCGCCCGCCGCAAAAACCGTGTCGGCGGTGACGATGGGCTGGCGCAGGCAGACGCCAGCGTGCACGTAGGGCGCTTCGGCACGATACCGCCAGCGTTCCTGTCCGGTACTTGCGTCGAGGGCGAAGAGATAGTTGCCCGCCGGCTTCGTCGCATCACCCGGAATCGCATCGGCGCCGGCCGTCAGGTAGATGATGTCATCGCGCACGATCGGCCGTGATGCGCACTCGGCTCGATGGGCTAATGCCACCTTCCACTTCTCGCGGCCGGTGGCCGCCTCCAGCGCATAGAAGCTGCCGTTCTTGTCCAGAATATAGGCCAGCCCCGCGTTGATCGCGACAGCCGCGCCCCGGAAGGGGTCTCGACCGCGCCACACTTCCTTCCCCGTCGCGAGCGATATGCCCACCACGGCACCCGGATAAGCCGCGGCGTAGGGTGCGATGACGATGTCGCCGGAGACCGCAGGGGGAGTCGATACGCCCGCAGTTCCAGTGCTGAAGACCGGTCGATGCGTCCACTTCACCTTTCCACTCAGAGTGTCGATGGCGAACAGACCGCCGCTGCCCGTCTGGTTGCCCGACAGAATCGTTGTACCCACGACCGCCGCAGGGCCCCAGTCTCTGAAGCCGGGATTGACGGTGAGCTTTTCTGCGGGAGCCGTCCTCAGGGGCCGGATCAGCGCGGGATCAGACTGCGCGACTCCCAACACTGCACAAAGCGTGGCGCCCATGATCGCCCCGCCTCCGCTCCATGTCCGCTTCAGTAACATCATTAGCGCCCGCCTTTTCTATTGAATACTGTACAGGGAATAGCCCAGTTCAGCGATTTGTTAGCGAACTCGGGTATCACCAGGAGCCATTCTGGATCTGGCAGACTGGGGATTGCATACTCAGCTCCCAAGTCGGCGGAGTGTCCGAGTTCAGGACGCCCTTCGGTTTTCGGGTGCCTCTCGACCTGCCCGCATCGCCGATTTCGCACGCGGAGCTGGCCTCACTTCCGATACCCGCGGTCCAGCGACCGGTACTGCACGGCCTCCGTGATGTGTTTGGCCTGGATCTTTTCGCCTCCGCCCGGGTCGGCGATGGTGCGGGACACTTTCAGAATGCGATCGTGCGCGCGGGGCAGATATCAACTGCTACCGGAGCTTGAAACTCGGCCCGAGCATCAGCAACGTCCTCACCTGCCAGTTGTCTGAGTCACACGAGTACCGATCTCCTAGTATTCGAAGATGGCGTCGGTCGAAACGCAAACGAGGACGCCACTGCTACTTTGCCAACACTGGGATCGTCGTAATGACGTTCGCTCCGCTGACGGCGCGGATGCCGAGGGCATTGATCTTGGCGCCCGCGGGCACGTCGAACTCGATGGTGCCGCGCTTGCCGGCGGTGGCCGGGTAGCCGAGCGAAGCGTCCGTCAGCATGAACGACGTGTGGCCGTTGGCGGCGACCTGGATCTGGCTGCTCGCGAGCGTTGCGCCGGTATCGTCGCGCACGACAACCGGGACGTTCACCAGCGCGTTGCCGAGGTTGGCGAGCGCCAGGCCCGTCGCGAGCTGGCCGGTATTGTCGAAGGCCAGCACGAAGGCGCCGGGCGAGCGCGTCTCCAGCGGCACTACCGCCTCCTGCCCCCACGGACCGTAGTTGAAGATGGCGAAGCCGCTCACCTGACCGGTCGTCGTCAACCGCGCCGAGCACGTGACGGCCGCGCTGCCGCCGTTCGTTTGGACCAGCAGCGCGGCGCCGGGCGCGAGCGTGTGCGTCAGGTTAGCTGTGCTCTGCGCCGCTCCACCCTGCGGGAAGGTCAGGCCGAGTGGCAGCGGCATGCCCGTCTTCTCGTTGTAGAAGCTGAGCGTGAATTGAGCCGTCGTCGTGCCGGCGTTGACCAGCGTGAACAGCGTCTCCCAGCCTCCGCCGGTCGCCACGTGCGCCAGCGACCCGCCGCTAGTGCCGACCTGCGCGAGCACCGGCAGCGTCGTGATCGCCTTGCCATTCGCGCGGATGCCGAGCACGCTGATGCGGCCGCCAGCGGTTGTGTCGAACTCGACAGTCCCGCGCTTGCCAGCGACCTCGGGGAAGCCCTGCGTCGAGTCGCTGAGCATGAACGAGACATGGCCATTAGCACCGAGCGGGATCGACGTGACCCGCGTCGGGATCACCGCTCCCGTATCGTCGCGGACGATCACCCTGACTTTGCCCGCCGTGGCGCTTGCACTTGCGAGCGCGAGGCCCGTCTGGAGGCTGTTCGTGTAGTCAAACGGCAATAAGTAGGACGGTGCGTTGCGCGTTTCGAGAGGCACGACAGCCTGTTGGCCGGTGGCTTGAATTTGGAAGATGCCGAAGCCGCCGACGTTGCCGGTGGCCAGGAACTGCGCCGAGCCAACCACGGAGCCCTGCGTCGAGAGGCCGGTGGTGTTGAAGACCAGCGATGCGTTGGCGGCCAGCGTCTCGTCGAAGGTCGCGCCGAGCGTCGTACCCTGCGCGGGCTGTTGCGGGAAGGTGTAGGGCAGCAGCGGCATCGAGCCGTCGCCGGCGTAAGTGCTTAAGCGCACGGCATTGCTGGTGCTATCGAGATTGACCAGCGTGAGCGTCGTGTCCCAGCCGCCAGCCGAAGCGATCTGCGCCAGCGACCCCGCGAAGGCCATGCCCGCGGGCAGCGTTGCGGACTCCTGGTTGACTGTGAACGTCTGGCCCGCGATGGTGATCGTGCCCGTACGCTCTGAACCGGTGTTGGATTGAAGCGAGAACGTGACCGTGCCGGGGCCAGTACCGGATGCGCCCGCCGTTAGCGTAATCCAGGAGGAGTTGCTCTGAGCGGTCCAGGCGAGTCCGGCGGAAGCCGCGACGGAAACGCTGCCGCCACCGGCGGCGGCACTCAGCGAGGCCGCCTGAGCGGACATAGCGATGGAAGCCTCCGGCGCGGGAGCCGTCATGATGTTGACCGTATTCTGGCCATTGGAGTTGGACACCTCCAACGGGACGAGTCCACCTTTCATGCTGGGCAGAAACGCCGTGATTAGCCCGTCGGAGAGACTTGAAATCGATAGAGCGGTGCCGTCGGCCCGCAACTGCGTCCCGCCTCCCGAAAAGCCAATGCCGTTGACGATTATGTTTGCACCCGAGGCGACCGTGAGGCCGGAAAGACCCATTATGGTCGATTGGACGTTGACGATGATGGGCCCCGGCTTGACCCAGATGGCGGTGGTCGAGCCTGCGGCGAACAGATATGGGTTGGAGGTCGACTTTTGCCCAGTGGACAGCGTAAATAAATAATCCTGCACTCCCGCGGGAATGAACTCCCCATAGTAGATGCTGGCGACCGCATTGCTGGGGCCAGAGGAAAGCGACCACGCGCCGTTGCCGTATGTTACGGAGGTCAGGTCCGTGAAATAGTTGTCGTTTGCGTCTTTCAGCGCGACCAAAGCTCCGGCGTAGTTGGCAAGAAACGGATCCTCGCTGGGCGGTTTCCCGATCGACTGCCACTCCGTAGTGTCGGCGAGAAAAGACCGGACAATTCGAGCCGTCGAGTGATCTTCGCTGTCGATTTCAGCGATGCCATGATTGTTGTCGCAAGTCATGAAGAGGTCCGAACCAAAGAACGGAGTGATATGACAATAGGGGACAACCCTGGTGCGCTCGTCCGGCCGCGCGAATCCTAGAGAACCACTGGTGAGGGAGACGACTCCATCGGAGGCGTTGCTAGTGCTTCCGTAATTCCCGGCGTTGCCGATGATCGCCAACGCGTCGACACCGCGCAGGTCGTCGGTCGACTGATTCCACTTCCCGAGATCCCAGAGGAATTGACTACCGAGTTCCATCTGTGATACTTGCGTGCCGAGGTTGACCGCCTGGAATGAACCAAAGTGAGGCGTCGCAATCGTGATCAGCTTGCGGACCTTGTGATTAGCGGGCGGGGAGAAGACCCCGGAAGTTTGCCCCTTCCCCGACAGGTATGCGCGGGCTATCAAGCCGCCCATGCTGTGCACAACCAGATCGACCTCGTCGATGGGTGTGCCATCCGTGTACTTGAGTCCGACGAGGTAGTTGTTGAGTTGACCGGCCAATTGCTCGATGGAAACGTTGTCATAGATGCAGTTATTGAAGAAAGCGACGCCGACGTGGTCTTGATTCTGCAGGAGTGAAGCGAGTTGGCCGAAGGTGCGGACCGAATCCGCGAGAGTGCTGGTGGGGTTGATCCCACAGGCGAGCTGAAGCCCATTCAGCAGGATCACCGGGGGACGTGCGGCCGCGGCCGCTGGCGCAACGGTCACTGCGTCCACCCTCACTTGAAGCTTCGTCGAGGCGAACGGGCCAACCGGCCCGCGCCCCACAACTTCAACGGAATAGTCCCCGGGCGGCGTAGCGGGCGGTATCAAGAGCTTCAACCCCGCGGGCTCCGGTGGAGACGTCGTCAATACCCGGATGGGGAATTCCAGCGGCGGAGTTGTCCGGGAGGCGGTGATTATCGCCATCGCTGGGACGCCATCGCTCAAGACCGCGGTGCGGGACTCACCGGCTACTGCCCGGAAGGTCCTGGGCGCGATCGATTGTGCGGCCAAAACGCCCGCCGGACAAACGCTCAAGAACAGAATGAGAGGTGTTCTGAAAACACTCTTCACAGCGGTGCCTCCGCGTGCTAACGGTCGGCGGAGAGGCCGGCCTGCACCATCTTCATGACAGATTCGTTGGTAAGTGCCGATTGCGCGAGCAAGCATGCGCAAAACAGGGGAAAGAGGGCTGAAACGGTTATCACTTTCCGTTGCATACGGGCTGACGATACTCCAACCGGGCCGCCAACGCAAGTGCCGAAGCCATCACTGTCGCTAGTATGTGATCTGTCCGCTCCAATTCACACATGATCTGTCCGCTCGACCTGAGTCGCGGGTGACGCTGGGTGAGTGAATCAGCCCAAGCAATGCCAGCCGCGGAAGTGCGGAACGGGGAACGGTGCGGTGAACGGGGGACGGGGAACAGCCTGGCCGGCCGGCGAACGCCGCGATGCATTCGCGAACGCCAGCACCTTCATCGGGCAGCTGCTCACAGTCCGCATTTGCGGGCGCACATCGACCGGTGTGCCGGGCTGCGCGCGGGAGATGGCGACTGTCTCGCGGGCGAAGTAGTTGCGAGCAGCGGAGCAAGTGACTTGGTGTTCACGCCCTCAGTTCACTACTTCCGGCTCAGGCCAATCCGGAGTCAGCGTGACCAGGGCCCGCTGCATCGCGCGGAGGTAGTCGCGAGTTTGCCCGAATCGCGTCTCACACTCCGCGCAATTCAAAAGGTGATCTGTCAGCCGCGCCAGCTCTTCCGAGTCGATCGTTCCGAGGCACATCCGTTCCAACTCGTCCTGCGAGGCGTGGTTATGGATCACTTACTCTTCATCCTACGCCCGGCGCCCGCGCCAAGATCAAACGCCAAGCTGCTTCCGCAGCACACTTCTGTTGGCCGTTTCCGCCGGCGACCTCCCGTTGCGCTTCAGCCAACGCTCGAAGTCCTTCATGAGCACTTGGTGCATGACCGTCGGCTCTTTCACGACGACCGTCACTGGCGTCATGCCAGTTCCAATCTGCGCCACCCAGTCGTTCTGGCGGAAGAGGATCAGGGCCTTCGCCACTGCATCGTACAGAGTTTCTGCGGTCACCTCGACGGTGTGCTGGACGTCCTGCAGGTCGTCACATGAAACCGAACATGTCTTCAGCGCCACATCCGGAGAGTACCATATTCGCCTTTTGTTTGCCGGGCGACGCTTGGCGCGTGCCCCGCTCGGCGCAGCGGAGCGGCGTCGGCGACAAAGGAAGAAGGGAGTGGAAGAAGGGAAGAAGGTTAGAAGGTTATGTTGCGCTTTTTTGGGTTTGGGAAGCTTGAGACTTTCGCATTTGTGCACAGCGCGTGAAAAGCTAGTGTAACCTCGTGCGCGTCCTTTTTAGCCGCCTCAGCATTTTTACCCCATTTATCAAGTTGACCATATTTATCAACAGCCCGCCTGTAGTAATACAGAACTTTCGTGCCGTGCGTATCATATAGGTTCACCTGCCAGCCCCCATCCCATGGCAGGGGAATCCTAGAACATTGGAAAGCAGGGTCGCTGGCGGTAGCGCGGCACACTCTCCAAGTATCAATACGTGATTCTAGCTCTACGTGCCCAAATACAACAACAATCTTGGATACGTCAGCGAATGCAACGCTACCATTGGAGTTACCGAAGACGGTGTGAAACCGCCCAGTCATAACTCGTCTCGCATCAGTTCCACTAAATTCAACCTGATCGATTACACGCCTAACAATCTCAAAACTATATCGGAAGCCCAGTTTATCTAGGTTGTCAACGTGAAATCCACAAACTGCCGTGTCAAATGCCTCAACACCGTGGTCGATTGCCTGAATGTTCTCGTACCCCTCACTGGCACGCATTACATCACCCACACCACCCGAGTGGCGTGTGAGGATCTGTACAGCTTCATCACTACTGAGTGCTGGCGGTGAAGGTCGTGCCCGCGCCTCGAGTAGAGTTCCGCCCGTGCCAATAAAGTAGGCGACCAAGGAACACAGGAAGAGTCGCTTCATTGCTGGTTTTACTCTGTTTTGAATCGTAGCACACCTCACGTCTATGCAAGCCGCAAGTGACTTGTCCAACACGAGCCTGAAGCGGGGGTTGATTCCAACACAAACAAGATGAGCATGAAGAGCAGGGGTAGAGGAAGGTTCAGCCTGATCAGTCTCGTCGCTAAGAGGAAGGGTTAGACTGATCCGTCCCGTCGCTAAATAACTGACAGAATGAGGTCTAGTAAAACATCACTGAATTGAGTGGGTTTGGGGGTTGAGGCGCAGTGGCAAACCAGACGTGGTTCATCTGGGCGTATAACGCGCTAACCGCACATGTGGTTCCGGCCAGCAATTCGGACGATCGTGGTCGTGGCGTAAACCGGGAGTGCGCGACCACCCCGGACCACTGATCCCCAACTTCCGGCATGCCCGGCCGACTCCGGATTTCTTCTTGCAGAGGTTGAGCACAATGCCCTTGATCCACGCTGGCTGAAGAGTGATGAATCGTGGTGCGCAGGAACGAACCTGAACGCACGAAGGAACAACACATGCCCATATACAGCATCGACAGCGACAACAACCTCGCAGTGCACCCCGACGCGGATGCCGCCACCAAAGAGGCAGACGCCACTGGCGCAGCGTTTGAGACGGAGACCGACTTCACCCAAGCCGTAGCGGACTGGCCCGCCAGCCGCCTGGTAGACGTTTGGAACGGCTTCGCCGGCGCACCGCCCTTTGCGGAACTGAAGGAGGTCAAACGCTTCACGGATCGCAAGAGCGCCGTGGCGCGAATCTGGAACGCAGCCCAGCGCCTGGGCGAAACGCTCGAAGAGGAGATGAGGTTCGCGGAGCAGGACATGCTGCGGGCGCAGCAGGAGACGGCGAGCGCGTTGAAGCCGGCCAAGGCCGCGCGTACGGCCGCGCCCAAGGCAACCAAGGCCACTACCGGCGCGGACGGCGCGCCTGCGCCCAAGCAGCGCGAAGGCACGCGCAAGGCCCCGGTGCTCGCCCTGCTCGAACGCGAGGGTGGAGCCACTTTGGAAGAGATTATGGCCGAAACGCAGTGGCAAAAGCACTCCGTCAGAGGCTTCATCTCGACGCTCGCCAGCAAGCACGGCCACGTGATCACAAGCACGCGCCGGGAAGGAGATCAGGCTCGGGTCTACGCCATTACGAAGTAGC
>CAIVVT010000032.1 GCA_903909435.1 uncultured Acidobacteriia bacterium
CGGAAGACAACCGTATCATCTACCACCAGGACCCTTATTCCCATTGGCTTATCCGCGGCCCCGGCTGGGTCACTGCCCTCCCTCGGACAGAATCGAGCTGGCGTCGAGGACCGTGAGCACCCGCCCGCGAACCTTGTAGACTCCCGGGAAGAACGGCGTCCGCCATTCGTCGCGCTCCGCTTCGGCTGCGTAGCGAGGGTCGCTGAACCCACATCAACTTCTCTCTTCGGCCGTTCCGGTCGGATCGTGCAGGCTATTGCTGCTTATCGGTGCTGAGGCTCCATGGAATCCACTTGGGTGCGCGAAAGCTGGTGGGATTCACCATTGCAGCCATTGCGACGTAGGACCAATCGCGGGCCTCACTTTGCACTGCCGGCGGCATTGGGGAGCGGCGGCGACGTCAGGGTGTGATGCAGAACGTAGGAGACCTCGACCGGTGTTGAACGCTGGATGTTCGCCACAATCACTACCTGGAAGTAGTCCGGGATCGTGCCATTGCGCAACCGCAGGCGATCCAGCAATTCCCGCACGTGGGTTTCCAGGGTCACATACTGTGCCGCGGCGTGAGTGCCTTCCGTCCACGTGCCTCCCAGAATCAGGATCTGCCCTTTCGCGTGCAATCCCGGGAGGCGGCTGATGAGCGCATAGGCCCGGCCCTTCGAGTCCACCGTATTGCCGGATTGGTCTCGAAAGTACGCCGGCTCCCCGGGGCGGGGGTGGAGGTTCCGCACACCCTCGTCCTCCTGGACGAAGTCGCAGGCCACGGGCAGATCCTTGAGTTGGGGAATGAACTTGGGCGGTCCGATGAACACGACGTCGTTGTCCCCCACCTCGCTCCACGTCAGCTGGGAACTGTCGATCAGGCGCGGACTGAGCCCGCGCGCGCTGAACAACTCCGCCAGGACGAACGCGGCGTTGGCTTCCCCGATGCCGGTGAAGTTGTACCAGGGTTGCGGTTCGTGGCCCGGGAAAGCGCGCCGCAATGACTTCACGAAGCCCGAGGTGGCCGCGGCTTCCCAGTCGTTGAGGAACGAATTCCTGAATGTGCCGGACTCGTTCAGCCGCACAAACAACGGCACTCCGATGCAGACCAGCGTATGGTCGCGACGCTGGAACGTCTTCCAGAATTCGTCCAAGGCTGGCGAATGCTGCCCGAATGAGGCGGATTCGCGCTCCAGCCTGCTCGATTCCGTGCGCAGGTAGATGCAGGCTGCGACCAGGCCAAGACTCAGTGCCGCCCACAGGATCAGGGCAGGTTTGCGCCAACCGACCCACCGTCCCGCCCGCGCGGCCGGTGCGGCTTCGCGGTAGCTGAATACGAGCTTGAAGTGGCCCTTGGGAAACTCGGCGAGGACGCGTTCGGATTGCCCCTCGGTAAGGTAATAGTCCTGGATCTTCTGCCGCAACTTCGCCGTCTGTACCCGGACGGTGGCATCGTGGCGGGGGTCGTACGACTCGGGCTTACCCAGGGCTTCAACCCCGATGGTGTACTCCTTTAACTGGTCGGATTCGGGAAGCAGGGATTGCGCGGCCAGGTAGACCAGTAACCGGCGCTGGATCTCCGAGAGGCGGAAAGGCTCGCTGCGGCCCATACGCTCCACCAGCGCCTTTACGTCACTTTCCGAAACATCCATTGTTTTCAGAATCTTAGAAGGTTAGTAACCGGTTGTCAACCGCATCCGGACCGGCTCGCAGGAGAGGCTTCGCCGGGAAGGTGTTACTGTTTACCCACTCCTCCTGCTGGAGTAGGGCGCGCAGGTAGTCTCAAGGGAATGATCCAAAATGAGTCTGCTCGAGCACCTGCAGTTGAGGAGCACCGGGCCGGGTAGAATGCCGGCGGCGCCGATTCGACTGCTCCAGCCGGCGTACCGGCGCAGCCGGATTTTGCGGCGCAATGCGGGGAGGATGCGGAATGACCAGGCGCAGGTTCGTTGGGGCCACCGGCGGGGTTGCCGCGGCCATCGCGCTCCAGCAGGCCTCCGCGATGACGCCGGGCGGCCTGCGGCTGGCCATCGTCGGCACCGGCGACCGGGGCATTCTGGACTGGGGTTCCAGCATCGTCCAGTCCTTCCAGGGCAGGGTGCGCCTGGTCGGCCTGTGCGACATCAACGGCCTGCGGGCGAAGGCCGCCCGGGAACTGCTCGGGATCGATGCCCCCACCTTCACGGAGTTCGACGCGATGGTCGCGCAGACGAAGCCCGAGTCGGTTCTGATTACCACCATCGACGCGACGCACTGGCGCTACGTCGTGCGCGCGCTGGAGCTGGGCGTCGACGTGATTGTCGAGAAGCCGCTCTGCACCGACGAGCAACAGTGCCAGCGGATTCTGGAGGCGCAGAAGAAGTCCGGGCGCCGCATCACGGTGGCCTTCAATGCCCGCCATGAAGCCGGCGCGAGCCGGGTGAAGCAGTTGCTGACGGAGCAGGCGGTCGGCGGCATCGTTTCCATCGAAGCCCACGAGTACCTCAATACGACCCACGGAGCCGACTACTTCCGCCGCTGGCATCATCTGAAGGAAAACTCCGGTACGCTGTTGTGCCACAAGGCCAGCCATCACTTTGACCTCGTCAACTGGTGGCTCGAATCGAGGCCGGTGGAAGTAAGTGCCTGGGGCGAGTTGAGTTTCTACGGGCGTAACAACCCATTTCGCGGCACGCACTGCCGCTCCTGCCCGCACAAAGGGAAATGCGCCTTTGCCTGGGATATCAATAAGAACGACGCGTACCGGAAACTTTACGTCGAATGCGAAAGCGAAGACGGGTACCTGCGCGACGGCTGCGTCTGGCGCGAGGATACCAATATCTACGACACCATGTCGGTGCGCGTGCGCTACGCGAACGGCGTCATCCTTACGTTTACGGTCGATACTTACCTGCCGTACGAGGGGCTATCGTTTTCCTTCAACGGCACCGCCGGGCGGCTGGATATGCACGACTTTGGCGCTGCGGGCTATCGCAACCAGGAACTCCGGCTGACGCGCGGAGGCAGTTCGCAAGTTCTGCCGGAGCGCACCGGGCGCGCCGCTGGCGAGCACGTCGATGCGGACCTATCCACCCAGGAACTGGTCTTCGGGCCGCAGAGCGGTCCGGATCCGCTTCACATGCGCGCCGATGTTGCCGCCGGCGCGCTCAGCAGCCTCACCGGCATCGCAGCCTACCGCAGTATCGAGCGCGGCGGCGCGCCGGTGAAGATCGACGACCTGGTCAGGCTGTGATGACGTATCGGCACGCCAACACGCGCAGCGACGCCAGGGCCCGGCAGCCGGACTTGGAGCTTTCGTTTCTGTTCCGGGTGACCCTCGACGGTCATCGGGGTTGTCTTCGCCGGAGGGGGCCGCGCACGCCGCGCCAGGCACAACCCCCGGCACACGGTATGGATGCTTCGGAAAAGGGGAGTCTATGAGAACACGACTGTTCGTACTTGCAGCAATTTGCATCGCTCTGTTCTGCCTCGGGCAACCGCTCCTGGCGCAGGGCGAGCGCGGCGCAATTACGGGAATCATCACGGACGCCAGCGGCGCCGTGGTGCCCAACGTAGAGGTGACCGTCACGCAGCTTGACACCAACACGGGCTACAAAGCCACCAGCACGTCGTCGGGAGTCTATCGCGTCCCGTACCTCCCGCCGGGGAGCTACAAGGTCAGCTCCAGCGTGAAGGGGTTCAAGACAGCCGTGATCTCGCCGGTCGTCGTCGCGGTTGCGACCACGGTGACCGCCGACCTCAAGTTGGAGTTGGGCTCCAGTGCCGAGAGCGTGACGGTAAGCGCCGACGCCACCAAGCTGGAGTCCTCCAGTTCCGATCTAGGCTACACTGCGTCCTCGATGGAGTACCACGACTGGCCGATCCTCAGCGACAACGGCGGCCAGCGCAAGATCGGCAGCTTCATCTTCAACGCCCTGCCCGGAACCACCGGCGATAGCTACCTGGGGAGCATCAACGGCTCGCCGACGGGATCGCACGACGTCTACATCGAGGGCATTTCCATCGGACGCCCCGACGTGGGCGGCAGCACCTCCGAGTTCCAGCCCAGCGTCGATGCGGTGAGCGAGTTCCGCCTGCAGACCGGCGCGCTCGGCGCATCCTACGGCGGCGGGCTCACGGCGGTGGCGAACTACAACGCCAAATCCGGTACCAACGAATTGCACGGCACGGCCTACGAGTACTTCATCAACGAGGCCCTCAACGCCAACAGCTTCGACAACAACGCCGCCGGGGCCGGCAAGGGGCCGCACAAGCAGAACAACTTCGGCACCGCCGTCGGCGGGCCGCTGCTGCTTCCCAAGGTTTACGACGGCAGGAACAAGAGCTTCTGGTTCTTTAATTACGAAGCTTCCTACCTGCGCACCGGCTTTCTGAGCGGCTGGCGCACCGTGCCCACGGACGCCTTTAAGCAGGGCGATTTCTCCGCGCTGCCGCAGGGCATCTTCGACCCTGCAAGCACCCTGCAGAATCCGGACGGCACTTACACGCGCAGCGCTTTCCCGGGTAATCACATTCCGGCCTCGGCCTTCAGCAAAGTCGCGGCCAACGTCGTAAAGCTGGCGCCGACGGCGGAGCCGGATATTCCCGGCTTCTACCGCAACAAACATGGCGTCCCCGGCCAGCCCCGTCTCGATCTGCAGGATTACATGGGCAAATTCGATCAGAACGTCACCGACAAGCAGAAGGTCTCACTCTACTGGGCCGACAACCAGCGTGTCCGCTACAACGGCAGCGGCAGAGGCTACCTGCCGATTCCGGGCAACGCCAGTT
Source organism: uncultured Acidobacteriia bacterium (assembly GCA_903909435.1). Lineage (GTDB taxonomy): Bacteria > Acidobacteriota > Terriglobia > Bryobacterales > Bryobacteraceae > CAIVVT01. The sequence continues at coordinate 4,753 of CAIVVT010000032.1, forward strand.
CTTCCTACGACCTGCAGACCACCAACGGCAGGATGATCCGGGTCGGATACGACTACACCATCACGCCCACCTTGCTGAACCACTTCGGCTTCGGCTACAACCGCTTCCAAAGCGCCCACGCATCGTTCTCCGCGGGCGGCGGTTGGCCCGCCAAGCTGGGACTGACCGGCGTGGAGGGCGACACGTTCCCCTACATCGCCTTCTCCGGCACCACCGCCACCGGCAGCGGGATGACGGGGATCGGGAACAACCTGGAGGGCGCCGAGCCGCGCGGCAGCTACATTTTCCTGAACGACACCACCTGGGTCCACGGCAGGCACAACTTCCGCTTTGGCGTGGAAGTGCGCAAGTACTACTACACGCAGGTCTGGAACTGGGGCGCTTCGGGCAGCTACACCTTCAACAACAAGACCACTGCCGACCCGAACGCACTCGGCTCGACCGGGTACGCTTTCGCCAGCTTCCTGCTCGGCGACGTGTACAGCTCCAGTGTGCCGGTGCAATACGTCAAGAAGACCACAACCAACACCTGGAATCCGGCGTTCTACGTCAGCGACGACTGGAAGGTGTCGTCGCGCCTGACGCTCAACCTGGGGCTGCGCTGGGAGGTGGCCGGGGCACAGTCCGAGACCCACGGCATCTCTTCCACGCTGGATCCCGCCATGGCCAACCCGGGCGCCGACGGCTACCCCGGAGCCCTTTCGTTCCTGTCGAACACGCATCGCGGTTCTTTCCAGGATGCCTATTACGGGGAGTTCGGCCCGCGGGCCGGCTTCGCCTACCAACTCAGGAACAACCTGGTGCTGCGCGGCGGCTACGGGTTGATGTACTCGCCGCCAATCGCCAACGCCTTCGGCGAGGCGGTGATCGATGGCTACTCCAGCAGCAACAGCATCGCCAACAAGGGCATGGTGCCGGCCTACAACTGGGACGGCGGCTATCCGGCCTACCCCTACACGCTCCCGAACAAGGACCCGGCGCTGGACAACGGGAGTTCCATCTATTACATGACCCGCAACTCGTCCAAGCAGGCATACGCGCAAAACTTCACGTTCGGCCTGCAGTACTTGCTCGGGGATAAGACGGTCATCCAAGGCAACTTCGTCGGCACCCGTGGACAGCGTCTGAACGCGGGCCAGTTCGCCAACATGAACCAGCTCAACCCCAAGCACCTGTCGCTCGGCGACGCGTTGCTCGAAGACGTCAGCGCACACCCGGAGATCAAGCTGCCCTACCCCAGCTTCAGCGGGACCGTGGCCCAGGCGCTGCTGCCCTATCCGCAGTACGCCGGCGGAGGCGTCTACTACCTTTACCCCTACTTCGGCTCGTCCAACTACAACGCGCTGCAGGTGACGGCCACCCGCCGCCTGGCCAAGGGGCTGGCCTTCCTGGTCAGCTACTCGTTCCAGAAGACCTTGACCAACACCGATAGCGCCAACTTGTACTACGGCGGCACCTCGCAGGACGTCTACAACCGCAAACTGGAGAAGTCCGTCGCGGCGTTCGACCACACCCAGAATCTGCGTCTCACCTGGATCTACGAGTTGCCGTTCGGCAAAGGCAAAGCGTGGCTCAACCGGGGCGGGGTGGCAAATTCACTTCTGGGCGGCTGGACGCTCACCGGGAACATGCAGTACCAGTCGGGCGATCCTCTCTCGATCGGCACGAGCATCGACACCTCCTCCTACCTGTTTAACGGCGCCATCCGCGGCGACGTCGTTTCCGGCCAGAAGATGACCGTTCCCCTGGTCGGCCGCCCGGACGTCGCCTCCGGTTCCGGCGTGCAATACCTGAATCCCAACGCCTTCGCCTCGCCGCCCACGACCGAAAGCGGCGCGGTAGCTTTGCGGATGGGCACGGCCCCGCGTTACTTCGGCAATCTCAAGGGTCCATTCCAACCGTCGGAGAACTTCGGTATCTTCAAACGCTTCGGCTTCGGGGAGGGCCGGTTCCTCGAAGTACGGGCGGACGCTTTTAACGCGTTCAACCGGGCCACGCTTGCCGATCCGGATACCACCTACGGCAATCAGACCTTCGGGCAGATCCTCGACGTGTCATCCAGTGCGCGCGAGCTTCAGTTGGCCATGCGCATTACCTTCTGAGTCCGTCTCCCTCTGGACGCGAGCGGAATGGGCGGTGCGAGCCGCCGATTCCGCTCCACGTCTCCCCCGGCGCTCACCCTGCGTGCGCCCGGCATCGAAAGCTGCAGGTTCAACCATGACGGGCTCGCCCGGCGCGGCGCACGGCGCCAGCACTCCGGCGAGGACACTGCCTCTGCCTCAGTTCTTCGTGCCGAGCATCGCATTTGCCGACCGGACCCCGGGCGCACTTGCGCTCAACCGGATGCGGCCGGCTTTAGCAGTCGATTGCACGATTGCCAGGCAGAGCCCGTTGAACGCCCTTCTGCGAGCGCCTTTGAAGTCCTCGTGACTGATGGGATTGCCGTTATCCAATCCAATCAGGCGGCCTTCTCCCTGAACTTCGAAGCTCACCTCATTGTCGGCGGTTGGGACTAGCCTGCCTTGGGCGTCGAGGATTCTCACCTCAACGTGCGCGACATCCCTCCGGTCCGCGCTGAGGGTCTCGCGATCAACCGAGAGACCGATTGCGGCCGGAGCGCCCGTCGTTATGACTTCGGCCTTGACGACGACCCTCCCGTCCTTCGTGCCGACGGCCAGGAGTGTTCCCGCCTGATACGGTACGGTCCAGGTCAGGTGAAGGTCCGACGTCGTACGCGGAGCCCTAGCCCGCGCCGGGAATCGGCCATAGGTCTCCAACATGCCGGAACGCGGAAACCAGTAACCTTGCGCGCCGAAGGACTTGCCATTCAGGAACAGTTCCACCGTGTCGCAGTTGGTGTAGCAGATGACCGGGACGATCTCTCCTTCTTTGCCGTTCCAGTTCCAGTGCGGCAGCAAGTGCAGCATCGGCTTGTCGGTCCATTGGCTTTGATAGAAGTAGTAACCATCCTTCTCGAAGCAGCAAGTGTCGAGGACACCAGCCGACGAACTCCTGGCTGGCCATTGGGCTTCGCCGAGATAGTCAATCCCGGTCCACATATAGTCGCCGGAGACGTAGTCATAGGTCCTGGTGAATTCCCATAACTGCTCCACGTCGACTCCGCGCGCCCGCCCGATTCCGCGGAACGGGTCGTCGACGCCTTGCGGAACAAGCCAGGCGTAGTCGCCCCGAATGCCCCCCATCGACGGACTTTCCGTACCGATGAACCGCCGGCCGCGGAACGCTTGCCGGTCGATGCTGTGGTACTTCTGAGCGCGGTCGCGCCAGCGGTCCGCGTAGTTGTAGCCGACCACATCCAGAAGCTCGAGGAATTCGTTGGACGCGGCTTCGGGCTCTGCGGCGATACGGTCGCAGCCCACAGTCACCAGGCGCGTAGGATCTTCGCGGTGGAAGATCGCCAGCAGCTTGCGAAGGGTGTCCACTCCTGCGGGGACGACCTGATCGACAACCTCATTGCCCGCGCTCCACAGCACGACGGAAGGATGATTCCGGTCGCGGTGAATGAAACTCGTGGCGTCCCGCTCCGCCCACTCGTCGAAGTACAGGTGATAGCCGAAGTCCGGAGTCTGCTGCTTGGCGGCCCGCCATTCGTCAAACGCCTCGTTCATGACCAGGAACCCCATGCGGTCGCACAGGTCCAGGAACTCAGGCGCATAAGGATTGTGCGAAGTCCGAATGGAGTTGCAGCCCATCGCCTTCAGCTTCTCCAGGCGTCGCTCCCACACACGCTCGGGAACTGCCGCACCCACGGCGCCGGCCTCGTGGTGGAGGCAAACACCGTTCAACTTCACCGGCTTTCCGTTCAACAGGAAGCCCTTATCCGCATCGAAATCGATGGACCGGATGCCCAGCACCGTCTCGAACTGGTCGGTCTCATGACTCCCGTCGGTCACCACGCTTCGCACGTTGTAGAGATACGGGGTGTCTGGAGACCACAGCCCTGGCTGGTCCACCCGCAACTGCTGCACAAAGCCGTATTCGCCGCTAGCGGCGACTGTCTGGCTCGCCTCGGCAGTTTGGATCACCTTCCCATCCCGATCGACGATGCTGGTCCGCAGAATGCAAAGCGCCGCGCGGCCGCCTTCGTTTTGGATCGTTGTCCTGACCTGTACGATGGCCCTGTCCTGCGTCACTTGGGGCGTCGTGACAAAGGTGCCGTGTTGAGCGACGTGGAGCGGACTGGTTGCGGCCAGCCACGTGTGTCTGTATATCCCCGAGCCCGAATACCAGCGGGAATTGGGTTGATGCGAGTTGTCCACCTTCACCGCGATCACGTTGTCCGGGCTATCGAACTTTAAGTGCGGAGTCAGGTCGTAACTGAAGCTGATGTATCCATAGGGCCGCCTCCCAAGGTATTGACCATTGATCCAAACTTCGCTGTTCTGGTAAACACCGTCGAACTCGACTGTCACGCGCTGGCCCAGGAATGACTGCGGAACGCGGAACCGCTTGCGATACCAGCCGATGCCGGTTGGCAGGTGGGCGAAGGTATCCGATCCCGGCTGCTCGCGGAAGGGTCCTTCTATACTCCAATCGTGCGGCAGGTCCAGGCTGCTCCAACCCGTGTCCTCGAACTCCGGCTGCTGAGCGCCCGGCGCATCTCCCTTCAGGAACCGCCAGTTGAAGTCAAAGCTGTCCCTGGTGCGCCCCAATTTGTGCTCATCGGCTGGCTGCGCCCGCGCCATGGCCTGATCGCCCGACGCCAACGCCGCCGCAATCCCGGTCGCGCCAACAACCTGTCCCAACAGGCGCCGCCGGCTTAAGTGCAGGCCCGATCCATTTTCGTTCTCACGGTCCATGAGTCCTCCAACAACGGCAGTCGGCAGCGAAGCCTGATCAGGGGCGCCGGCAGGAAGAACGGCTTCCCCCTGACATTCTTATCCTTGCGCAGCCAGCAGTCCACAGACCAGACTGACTTTCAACGGTTGTCCGCAACCAACGCATTCATTCCTTTACTTCTGGTAGGGATCGCGACTGTGCGCTGGCGGCACCGCGCCATCCCTCCGTGTCTGATGCGGGTTCTTCCGGCCCCTCGCCCACCTTCCTTGATGTGCTAAAACGAGGGCTATGGCCTCGATTTCCCGAAGAGGAATATTGGCGCTGCCGCTCTTCGCCTGGAGGCCTCTGGCCGGCTCCTCGTCCACGCTCAGGCCGAACATCCTGTTCATCATGACCGACGATCACGCCTCTCAGGCGATGAGCTGTTACGGCAGCCGAGTGAACCAGACGCCTAACCTGGATCGCATCGCGCACGAAGGCATCCGCATGGACCGGGTGTTTGTGACGAATTCCATTTGCACACCCAGCCGCGCGACGATCCTCACCGGCAAGTACAGCCACATGAACGGCGTGCCTGTGTTCAACCGTTTTGACGGCTCGCAACCTACGGTGCAGAAGCTGCTGCAGCAAGCCGGCTACTACACGGCGATGATCGGCAAGTGGCACCTGGGCAGCAACCCGACGGGCTTCGACGACTGGAACATCTTCCCGGGCCAGGGCGTCTACAACGATCCGGTACTGTACGACAAAGACGGGTCCACCCAGTACAAGGGCTACGCTACCGACATCGTCACGGACCTGACGATCGAGGTGTTGAAGAACCGTCCCAAAGACAAGCCATTCTTCGTGATGTCGCATCACAAAGCGCCGCATCGCGAGTGGACCCCGGACGAGAAGCACCGCAAGCAGTTCGAGGGGAAGCACATCCCCGAGCCCGCGAATCTGCGCGACGACTACGCGGGCCGCACCGATGCGCTGCACGAGCAGCAGCAATCGGTGTTTCGAGATCTGACGCGCCGGGATCTCAAGATCGCTCCGCCGCCTGGATTGACGGGCATTGAGTTGGCGCGCTGGTGGAACGCCAAACCCAGCGAAGTCGAGATCGAGGTCGACGGCGTCAGGCAGACGCTCACTGGTAAAGCGCTGGATGACTGGAAGTACCAGCGCTACATGCAGGACTACCTGGCCTGTGTGCAGAGCGTAGACGACAACACCGGGCGACTGCTCGACTGGCTCGACGCCAGCGGCCTGCGCGAGAATACCGTGGTCATCTACACCAGCGATCAGGGCTTCTTCCTCGGTGAGCACGGTCTGTTCGACAAGCGGTTCATGTACGAGGAGTCCCTGCGCATGCCGTTCGTCGCGCGCTGGCCGGGCCATATCCGGCCGGGTTCCACGTCGCCGGCAATTGGAATCAACTGCGACTTTGCTCCGACGTTCCTCGATCTGGCGGGCCTACCAACCCCGGGTGACATGCAGGGTCGAAGCTTCGTTCCCCTATGGACCGGGCACAAGCCGGCGGATTGGCGCCACGCGATGTACTACCGCTACTATCACGACCCCGGCGATCACAACACGCGGGCCCACTACGGCATCCGCACCGAGACGCACAAACTGATCTACTTCTGGAAGAAGAATCAATGGGAGTGCTACGACCTGCGCAGCGATCCGGCCGAGATGCGCAACATCTACAACGATGCGGCGGCACAACCCGTCGTGGCCGCGTTGAAGGCCGAACTGCTGCGTTTGAAGAAGGAACTGAAGGACGACGACCAGTACGCCGACAAGCAACCGGCCGACACGTCGTACGTCGCGGCGCCGTCCCCGAAGAAGAACTAGGCGGCCCGGCACCGTAACGCCAGACGCCAGGGTGGACGCCGTTCCCGCTCCGCGCCCAGTCGATTGAACTGCTCTGCCATCTCGACTGCGCGTGGCGCTGTTCCGCCGAGCGCCAATCGGCGCCAGGCGATTCGGCGCCGGAGTAAACCCATGCCGCGCCGTTGGCGCTGCCTCCGCCTGCCGGTCACAAGCCGGCGAAATTTGTTCGATTGAATCCGCTCAGGCAGTTAGCGGTTCGTGGCGAACCCTCGGTCGATTTTCGCGTGGACGGCGGGATTACAATCCGGGTGCGACAAGAGAAACCGTAAGTTGTTACGGTTTGCGTTTCTAAGCCGTTGAATTCACTTGGGTTAATTTTGAAAACCGTAAGTTGTTACGGTTTTGCTTTTCAACTGGGTGGAAGCGCTCGCGGAGCAGAACAAAGGAAAGTATGACAGCCATAGAAGTAGTGCAGCCGGTGGAACTTCAAACGGAGCGGGAAGGGCAGATCGGGCAAGGCGTCGACCTTGGGGTATTCCTCGGACGCAGACAGGCGTTTGCGCTGATAGCGGGCCGTTGCTCAACGGCGGACGCGGTGTGCATCCGGGAGGTTCGGCGCAGCAAAGGCTACCGAATCCTGCGGATGACGTGGGACGAATTCTGTGCAAAGCGCCTGGGCATCAGCCGCGTAACGGCGGACAAGATCGTCCGCCAGTTGGAGGAGTTCGGCCCCGAGTTCTTCACGCTGGCGCAGTTGACGCATGTCACGGCGGAAGAGTACCGGAGGCTGGGCCTGGCCATGCGCGGCAACGCGCTGCTGCACGCCGGAGAGGAGATTCCGATCGAGGCGGAGAACGGCGCGCGCCTGTCGGCGGCCATCCAGGAGTTGCGGAACGATGCGCGGGCCTTACCGGCTGATGCTCCGGTGGAGGTCGCGGTAGAGGTTGCGGCTGAGGTGCCGGCGGTGTGCGCCCCCGGGCCGCAAGCACCGGCCGACACGCGGACCGGCGCCGAGCGCAGCCTCGCGCTGGCAGACGAGCACTTGCGCGCCAGTATACAGGAGTTTGAGGATCTGCAAAGCACGCTGCGGGAAGCAAGCGACCTTCAACAACTGCGACTCATGACCTACCTGGGCTACCTGAAGCTCGACGCTCTGCGTCGCTAGTGATTGGGGCGGGAGGGGAGACGCGGCGCGCAGCCCAGCTGCCCGTAGGACTCAGATAGGCGTAGGGTAATCTCCGTCCGCTCTGGCGCTGTGGGTCGGGCATCGCCATACGGGCGGGGCAGCCTTGCGCGCAGCCGATCCACCGGCGCTTCGGCCCGAGAATCACCACGGGTTACCAGACCTGAAAGGCTGTCAATTCCGGGGCTGTGGACGTCTCGCCCACTATTTGTGAATGCAGGACGAGTTCTACGTTCTTCGTCTCCCACCCTGCGGGGAGCCGCCACAGCAGCGGCACCAGCGCCTGGGGGTCGGCCAAAATGCGGCCGAGTTCCTCCGTCCCGTAATTAGTCAGCCCCGCGCCCAGATAGACAAACCCGCCGGTCTTCGACTTCGGCAGGCGGCATACCAGGATATAGTCCTCTGTCGCGTGGCCATTGTCGGATTTCTCCGGTGCCCACTGCCGCGTTCCCGTCTGCATATCCACAAGCGACGGCTTGTTGCCGACGTCCAGCCGGAACCGGTATCTGAACTCCTTTGTCAGTTCGATGGTCCAACGATTCGTGAACGCTCCCAACAACACCACCGTCGAATCGCGCATGTCCGCGAACTCAGTCCGGCTCGCCATTCTCACGCGAGTATCCTTTTCCCGAAGGCCGAACATCTGGGTCAATTTCGCAGTGGCCACCAAGTCGCCGAAGCCGACGTATTGCTGAAAAACGGGCACGAAATCGTCGCCGGTAAGATCCTTGCCCGGTACATCCAGAGGCACCTGAAGAGCCTGGTCCCTGCCCGGATGCTTCTGGTCATGCAGGCGGTAAGCCCGCGCAGTGGGGAAGTACACGATTGGATGGGGCACGACGATCAGGACCGGACCCCGCCCTGCAATCGCGGGCTTCCAGAAGAGTTCAAACTCCTTCTGGACCTGCCGCTGAGCCTGCATCACTATGGCCGTGGCGGCAGCCACCAGGGCTATCGCGGCAACGGCAAACCGCCACCATTTCCTGGACTTTGTCGTCGTGGGCGCCACCGCGGCGGCAGGCTCCTCCTCCGATCCCTTCGGCTCAATGGCAGGCGCCTCTTCCTGGTAGTGAAACAGGGGGGCATATGAGCCAACGGGCAAATCGATTCTGACCGGGTCTTTCAACCCGTCCAGCATGTAATACTGCGCCAGCCTCTTCCGAACCTCGCGGGCACCCACCCGCACGATCGTATCTTCCGTGAGGTCGGCGGCGAGTTTGCGCCCGAACACCTCAGCCGCTATCGTCCGCTCCTTCAGATACTCGTGATTGCCCTCCAGCGACTTGGTCACAACGTACTGTAAGAAATCGTGACAACGCTTGCTGCCGCGAAAAGCCGCGCTGTTCAGCACGCTCTCCAGGGCGGCCATAACTTCGGCGCGCTCGGGTTCCCGTGTGGACACTTTAGACCCCTCTTTTTGCGGCAGCATTCTGGACCCAAGATGAGCTTATCATTGCGTTAATACGAGGGAAATCGGATAGAGCCTGTGCTATCATTTCCTCGTCCTATTTGCCGCCTAGCCTGTCGATGATGGATCTCTCCCGGACAAGCGCATGATCAGGCCGCTCGCCCTCGGCGCAGCGCTGCTACTCGCTACCGCCGGCGGTCCTTCCCAAACTCCAGCCAGTATCCAATTCGAAGAGATCGCCGGTTCCGCCGGACTGCGCTTCACACTCCAGAACCACCCCACCCCGGAAAAGCACATTATCGAGACCATGGCCGGCGGCGTGGCTGTGTTCGATTACGACGGCGATGGCCGCCCCGACGTGTTTTTCACCAACGGCGCCTCGGCGCTTTCCCTCAGCAAGCAGCTGCCCGCAGACTCCAACCGGCTGTTCAGGAACGACGGCAACCTGCACTTCACCGATGTCACCGCCAAGGCCGGACTGGCCGGTGCGGGCTACTCGATGGGCGCCGCAGTCGCGGACTTCGACAACGACGGCCACGCCGATCTATTTGTCGCCGGGGTATACCGCAACATCCTATACCGGAACCGCGGCGATGGCACTTTCGAAGATGTCACTGCACGCGCCGGCATCCGCAGCGATCAGTGGGCGGTTGCCGCCGGCTGGTTCGACTTCGACAACGATGGGCGGCTGGACCTGTTCGTTGTCAACTACATGAAATGGACGCCGGGATTTACGTTGTACTGCGGGGACTACTCGCGCAACCTGCGGTTATACTGCCATCCGGACGTCTTCGAAGGCCTCTCCAATACCCTCTACCGCAACCGGGGGGATGGCACATTCGAGGATGTCTCGGCCCGCACCGGGATCGATAAGCACATCGGACGGGGCATGAGTGTCGCCTTCAACGACTACGACGGGGATGGCTTCCTCGATGTGATCGTCACCAACGACAAGCTGCCGAACTTCCTGTTCCACAACATCCAGGGCAAGCGGTTCGAAGAGGTGGGCCTGGCGGCCGGAGCCGCACTGCTGGACAACGGCCAGCCGATCTCGAACATGGGCGTGGATTTCCGTGATTACGACAATGACGGGCGGCCTGACATTTCGATCGTCGCTCTGGCGAATGAGACTTTTCCCCTGTTTCACAACGAAGGCGATGGAACGTTTCGAGACGTAACCTACACGAGCGGACTGGCCCGCGCCAGCGCGCGGCACAGCGGCTACTGCCCCGCGTTTGCGGATTTCAACAACGACGGTTACAAGGACCTGTTCGTTTCCGGCGGACACGTGAACGACCTCATCGCCGAGACCGAGCCGAGCCGCTACAAAGAGCCGAACATGGTCTTCCTCAACACCAGCGAGGGCCGCTTTCGCGATGTCTCGAATACTGCAGGCAGGGCTTTCTCGACGACCGCGCGAGCACATCGCGGCTGCGCTGTCGCGGACTTCGACGGCGACGGCCGCATGGATGTGGTGGTCACCGCGCTGAGCGAACCCACCGAACTCTGGCGCAACACGACTCCCGCGCGGGCAGGCTGGGTGGACGTGCTGCTGCGCGGCACAAAGTCCAACCGCGATGGAATAGGCTCCCAAGTGCGCATCGGCAGACAGGTTCAGTTGCAAACCTCGGCTATCGGGTATGCCTCCTCCAGCCTGGGGCCCGTCCACTTCGGAGGGGTCGGGCGGGACAGCGAGATCGAGGTCCGCTGGCCAAGCGGCAAGCTGCAGCGTCTCCCGATTTCGAAATTGAACAGCGTCCAGGTAGTGACGGAACCCTAGTGCGCGTTTCCTGATTGCCGATACGGGGATACGCGGCGGCGCTAAGGCGGGGGGATATCCAACTGCGCCGGCGGCTTCGCGGAACGGGCCGCTAATTCCCGGGACTTCGCCATCGCTTCCTCGGCCAGCCGAGGCTGGCCGGTGCGGCGATAGGCGGTCGCCAGCAGGTGATGCAGGCTTCCGTCGGAGTCGACGCGCGTGGCGGCCTCAAGGAACGGCAGGGCGAGCCTGGCATCGCCAGTGTCCATGTACGCGCGGCCGAGCGAAGACTGTGCCTCCAGATTCCGCGGCTCCAGCGCCACCGACTTTTTGAGAAACGGAATCGCCTCTTCCGCATTCTTCATGCTAAGCAGCGCCGTACCCGCCAGAGCGTTCAGCTGCGCCGAATCCGGCGCGTCCCGTAGCAATGCGTGGACAATCGCATAGGCCTCCTCAAAGAAACCGGCCGCGCCAAGCGCCGAGGCAAGTTGCTGCCGCAAATCGCGATCCGCAGGAGCCAGCTTCAAGGCCGCGCGCAGATCCTGAACTACGTCCAATCGGCGATCCGCTTCCCAGTGCACGCCCGCCCGGTACTTGTGCAGTTCAACCGAAGGCGGCAATTGTTCCAGCTTGTTGAAGGCGCGTCGCCCCAACCCGGTTGCTGCCTGGCCGTGCCAGTACAGCGCTGCATCAGTCGCTCCGGCGGCGGTTGCGCGCAACACGGCATCGTACTTACCTGCCAGGAAATCGCATTCGACCGGGTGGCTTGCGCAACCGAGCCCGGCGTTGGCAGCCCGTTCTTTCGCGGCCCAATCCTGGCGCCCCAGCTGCGCGTACATGGCGGCCAGCGCGGTGTGGGCGCTGACCAGGTCCGGCTGCTGCGCGAGGGCTGCCCGGAACCCGGCGATGGCGGCGGGATACTGCATGCGGCGCATCAGCCCGTCGGCTTGCACCGCCCGCACGTAGGGGGAATCCGGCGGAGCTTTCCCGAGCAGTTCCACGTAGGATTCGCTCGCCGCCCCCACCCAAGCCCGGCCAAGGGCGTACCACGCGCGAGGATTCGCGGGTTGGGCTTCCGCGGCCTGGCGAAACTCAGCCGCAGCCAACTCGTACCTGCCTGTAGCTGCGAGCGCCTGCGCGTGCTGGAACCTCGCAGCCGTGCTCGTCTGCGGACCGGCCAGCGCCAGGAGTAGGAGAGCGATCATAGCGCCTTCCGTTTATACCCCCGCACCGCCGCGGTCTTCAACTGCGGGGTTTCAGTCCGGCTGATTGGCCTCTCGAAAGCGACCGGACCCGCCTGATATGCGTGGCATACTGGTCAGGTCGAATGCCATGAACCTGCGCAAGGCCGTCATTCTGATCAGTCCGCTGATTGCTCTGCCTCTGATCGCCCTGTTCGAAACCACCGCGCCCAGCACAATCCGGTTTGAAGACATTGCACCGCGGGCCGGCGTCAAGTTCACTGCCGACAATTCCGCCACACCGACTCGGAACCAGATAGAGACCATGCTGGCCGGCGTGGCTGTGCTCGATTACGACGGCGACGGTCTGCTGGACCTCTACTTTGTAAACGGCGCGGCTATTCCGTCGCTCCACAAGAGCGACACGAAGTACTACAACCGGCTGTACCACAACAACGGCAATGGAACTTTCACCGATGTGACCGAGCACGCCGGAGCAGCGGGTTCGGGCTACGGGATGGGCGTCGCTGTCGGCGACTACGACAATGACGGACGGCCGGATATCTTCCTGGCCAACGTCGGATCCAATCAACTGCTCCACAACAACGGCGACGGGACGTTCACCGATTTCACCGCGAAGGCCGGGCTTGCGGGTGGATTGCTTGACGGGAAGAAGATGTGGTCGGCCGCGGCGGGCTGGTTCGACTACAACAACGATGGAAACCTCGACCTGTTCGTCTCCAACTACTGCACCTGGCAGGTCAACCAGGATCCATTCTGCGGCGCCGCCGGGAACCGGACATATTGCCATCCACGCTTGTACGGATCGCTGCACAACTCGCTGTACCGCAACAACGGGGACGGCACATTTACGGATGTGTCGGAGGAGACGGGCATCGCGAAGTCCTTCGGCAAGGGCATGGGCGTCTCATTCGCGGATTTCGACGGTGACGGATTCATGGACGTGTTCGTGGCCAACGACACGACGCCGAACTTCCTGTTCCATAACCTGGGAGGAAAAGCGTTCGAGGAGATCGGCCTGAGTGCCGGCGTGGCATACGCCGAGGACGGCATCCCTCTTTCCGGCATGGGGTCGGATTTTCGAGATGTGAACAACGACGGCCTGCCCGACATCTGGCACACTGCGGTCGAGTTGCAGACCTTCCCATTGTTTCTGAACCGCGGGCGCGGAAGGTTCATTGACGCCACCGTGCGCAGCGGCCTCGGCCGGCAGAGCAGGGGGATGTCGGGGTGGAGCAACGGCATCATGGACTTCGACAACGACGGCTGGAAAGATCTGTTCGTCGCGCGCGGCAATGTTCAGGACAACGTCTCCGCTACCGGCACGGACCGGCTATGCCCGGAACCGAATTCCGTGTTCCGGAATCTGGCTAACGGCCGGTTCGAGGACGTCAGCGCCCGGGCGGGCGAGAGCCTCCAACTGGCTGCGCTGCACCGCGGGGCGGCCTTCGGCGATCTGGACAACGACGGGCGCATCGACGTCGTGCTGACCGTGCTGAACGGGCCGGCGAAAGTGCTGCGTAATGTCTCTCAGAGTTCGAATCACTGGATCCTGCTGCGACTGGTAGGCTCCAAGAGCAACCGCATGGGGCTTGGAGCGCAGATTAAGATCACGACCCCGGACGGCGCCTCGCAGTACAACCACGCCACCACCAGCGTGGGCTACGCCGGATCGAGCGACAGCCGGGTGCACTTCGGACTGGGGGCGGCTTCGCGAATCGCCGAAATAGAGATTCGCTGGCCCGGCGGCATCCGGCAAATTGTCCGGGACGTCGCTGCGGACCGGGTAGTCAGCATCGAGGAGCGGCAAACTCAATGATCGTCCCGCTGATTGCGCTGCTGCTGGCGCAGGTGAACCCGGTCCCGGATGCCGAGCGATTGAAGACGGCGCAGCAACTGATGGACAGCGGGCGCTACGCAGAAGCGATACCGGCCCTGAAGGCGCTGGTCGCCCGCCACCCTCAATCCCCGACGCTGCGGTACGGACTGGGACGCTGCTACTTCGAAGTGGAGGATTTCCCCAACGCGGTCTCCATCCTGCGCAAGGTCGCCAACGAAACTCCGAAGTCGGCGGAAGTGCGGTTCTTCCTCGGTTCCGCTCTGGGATTGGGAGGCAACTTCGCGGAAGCGATCCAGGAGTTGCGCAACGCCATGCAACTCGACCCCAGCTTCGAACCGGCGTTTCGGGCGTTCGGGATGTTCCGGGTCCAGAGCGGAGCGCACTCCGAGGATGCGCGGAACGCGCTGGAAGCGGCGCTGCGCTTAGACCCGAAGGACGCCCGCGCGCATTACTGGCTGGGCAAGTATCACCAGGGTTGGGGCAACACGGACCAGGCCCGCGAATGCTTCGAACGCGCCTACGAATTGGATCACAACGACCTGCCCACACGGCTGGGCCTGGCGCAGACCCTCCTCGCCGACGGCGAACTCGACGCGGCGCTGGCACACTTCGACACCGTTCTGAAGCAGGAACCAGGGCTGGTGCCGGCGTTGGTGGGACAGGCCAGGGCGCTCTATGACAAGGGGGAGGCGAAAGCGGCGCAGGCGCCGGCCGAAGCCGCGCGCCGCGGGGCACTCGCCTTCGAAGACATGAGCGGCGCGGAGTGGCTGCTAAGCCGAATCTACCGCGAACTAGGCCGGGACGCGGACGCCCAGGCTGCGGAGCAACGCCTGACGCGGATTCAAACCGACCTGGGCGCCGACGTCGTCCGCCTGCGCGAATTGAACTCCCAGGCAGAGCGCTTCAAAGCCGCCGGACGACCCGACAAAGTTGTCGAGACTATGCAGGCGTTTCTCAAGATTCGAGAAACTCCCGGGGCTCAAATCACGCTCGGGGACGCATTTCTGGCACTCGGACGCCCGGAGGACGCCGAGCGCTGCTACGTCCGGGCCAGCCAGATCGGCCCACTCACCGACGCCTTGAAGGATCGCCTGCGGCTCGTGCGCGAGCCAGGCGCGAAGCGCTAGCCGGCCAGACTCCCAGGACAGAGATGCCACGCCGTCCCGGCCGGGGAGGTTAGCGTCGCGGCTTGCCTCTCTTGCGGCAAACCCATCCCGATTCAGCCCGGCTGCCCGGGCGCCCCGCCCCTCCCCGGCGATGGCATCCTGTATAACTCAGCCTGCTCACGCGGGAGCCGGACCCTCGCAAAGATCGTTTATTTTCAACCACTTAAACCTGTGAGATACGGTGTCACACGTAGAATCCTGCAACACGCGGGCGGAACATACGTGAGGTCGGCTGGAATCGCACCGTCACGCGCAGCCGATTGCTCAGGAGGTCAACTAAATATGCGGGATAGAGTCTCGATACTGATCCTTGCACTGGTTCTTGTGGTCGCGGGAGCATACGCACAGACCCCCACCGGAATCCTGGAAGGAACAGTCTACGATCAATCACAAGCCGTGGTGCCTGCCGCCACCGTGCGTGTTGTTAACGATGCTACGAACGAAGTCAAAGTACTGAAAGCCGACTCTGCCGGCCATTACGTTCAACCATTTCTCTCTCCTGGCACTTACACCGTTACGGTGGAGGCCCAGGGATTCAAAACGACCCGTCAGGGGAGCGTTAAGATCGACGTGGCTACGACGCGCACGGTCGACATCACCCTGATGGTGGGAGCCACCGCTAACGAGATCGTCGAGGTGACGGGCGCTCCGCCAGCTCTCGAAGTGAGTACGTCCACGGTGGGCACTGCCATCGAAAACAGGAGTGTCGTGGACCTGCCATTGAATGGGCGAAACGTCTTCGCGCTGGCCAGTCTCACGCCTTCGGTGGTCTCCAGCAACGGCGGCGAGGCGACGCCGCACATGGGCGGTTCGCGCAATGCCGTGAGCGAAGTGCAGTTGGACGGCGGGAGCATCATCGCGCCCGAGAACAACGTGGGTATCAACGTGCGCGTTTATACGCCGCCGATTGACGCGGTTCAGGAATTCACAGTACAAATCAACAACCTATCGGCTGAGTATGGCCGCTTCGGCGGCGGCGTGATCAACATGGTGATCAAGTCCGGAAGTAATGCGTTCCACGGCACCGGATACAGCTTTTTCCGCAATTCAGCGCTCAACGCGAGCGACTTCTTTTCCGGCGGCACTAAGCCGGACACGCACGACTACCAGTACGGAGGCAGCATCGGCGGCCCCGTGCGAATCCCGCATCTCTACAACGGCAAGAACAAGACGTTCTTCTTCTTCGATTACCAAGGCGAGCGCGCGGTCTCCCCGAATGGGACCTATACGATGACTGTCCCGACCGATAGCATGCGATCGGGCAACTTCTCAGGCGCCGGCTACACCATCTTCGATCCGTCGACGGGACAAGCCTGCGCGGTCAGTTCCAGCTGCCCGGACGGCTGGACCCGCAGCCCATTTCCGAACAACACGGTCGCAGCAGCTCAGATCAACCCGGTGGCCGCTGCCGCCATCAAATACTTCCCGGCTCCCAATGTCACCGGCCAGGGCTACAACTTCGCCAATGCGGGCGTCACGCCGAATACCAACTACTCCTTCGATGCCAAAATTGACCACAACTTCAGTGAGAGTTGGCGCATGTTCGCGCGTCTGTCGCATAACACCAGCCAAAACAGCCCGCCCAACAACTTCGGCGATCCGAAGCTGATAGCCGCGGAGTGGAGCAACTGGAACGGCGGTGGTCCGAGCACGGGGAAGCAATGGAATGCCGCGCTGGACAACACGATCAGCATCAGCCCGACGCTGATCGCGGATGTTCGCTGGGGCTTCGGCCGGTCCAGCTCCTACCGTACTCCGTATTCGGACGGTTTCGACATCACCTCGCTGGGCATGCCCAGTGCGCTGGCGGCAGCCGCGCAGACGAAGGAATTCCCACGCTTCGAACTATACGGCAACGGCACAGGCGGTAACGAGAACCTCGGCAACGAAGGCTGGTCGCGTCTTTATATGGTGCCCCAGGTGCAGGATGTAACTGCAAACGTCACCAAGCTCATGGGCCGCCACACGATCAAGGCCGGCGTCGAGTTCCGCAAGCTGTTCATGAACTTCGCCCAGTACGCCTACCCGACCGGCCGCTGGGGCTTCGACAACACGTGGACTCAGCAGAACCCTCAATCGGGCAGCGGCGGCGGCGGCGTCGCTTCATTCCTCGTGGGCGCCCCCTCGTGGGGCGGACAGGAGATCGATCCCACTCCTGCTACCGCGAGCGGCTATTGGGCCGCCTATGTGCAGGACGACTTCAAGGTTACGAGCAAGCTCACTTTGAACCTCGGCTTACGCTGGGACGTTGACCTCCCACGCACTGAGCGGTACAACGAGCTCACGTATTTCGACGCCGGACTCGCCTCCCCGCTGGCGGGCCTGGTTCCGGCTAGTGCATGCCCGGCGTGCGGTAGCCTGAAGGGCCAGATGGTGTTCGTCGGCGCGGCCGGTTCCAAGTACGGCCGCAGCCAGGTTCCCACTCAGTGGCATGACTTCGGCCCGCGCATCGGTTTGGCGTGGAACCTGGCGCCTAAGTGGGTCATCCGCGCGGGCTACGGCATCGCCTATGCGCCCAGCGCATTCCAGGCGGCGGGCAGTTCCGGCGGCGCCGGCATGGACGGCTTCCTCTCCCAAACCAACTGGACCTCGTCGATCGACGGCGGCCACACACCATTTGAGACGCTGTCGACCGCCTTCACCGGCGGCGCGAACGGCATCAACTACCCGCTGGGCGCTAAAGGCGGAGCGGCCACGAACCTCGGCTACGGGATCAGCGCTTCGCTATTCAACGCCGTGAAGCCCACTTACTCCGAACAGTGGAACTTCAACGTGCAGCACGAACTGCCCGGCAATATCACGGTGGAGGCCGGCTACCTGGGCAACCGCGGACTGCACCTGCCCCTCGGCAACGGGGTCAACCTCAGTCAGTTGCCCCTCTCCGACCTGGCCCTCGGCGCGAAGCTCAACAGCCAAGTGCCGAACCCGTTCTACAACTTGCCCAACAGCGGCGCGGTGGGGTCGACGCAAACGATCAGCTACGCCAGCCTGCTCAGCGCCTGGCCGCAATACCAGGGGGTCAGTTCCTTCCGCAAGCCGATGGGCAACTCGCAGTACCACGGGCTGAACGTGAAACTGAACAAGCGCTTCTCGCACGGCCTGACCCTGCTGATGGCATATTCGTTCCAAAAGACACTCTCGGACAGCGACTCGGCGGTGGGCTTCCTCGGACAACTCTCAGGCGGTCCTCTGGACTCGTACAATCTGCGCAACGAATGGGCCGTGGATGCCCAGAACGTCGGCCAATCGCTGGTCACAAGCTTTGCCTACGAACTGCCCTTCGGCAAGAACAAGACACTCCTGGGCAACGCGCCCAAGGGCGTGAATCTGATGGTCTCCGGCTGGCAGGTGAACGGCATCGTGACCGCCTCCCAAGGCCTGCCGATCATCATTGGCTGCAATGCCTGCCTGACCAACGGCATCGGGGCTGGCACTCGTCTCAACAGCACGGGTCACAGCGCCAAGCTATCCAGCCCTTCCCTGAGCGAGTGGTTCGATACTTCCGTGTTCACCGTTCCCGCAGCGTACACGCTGGGCAATCTGGCCCGTACGCTGCCTGGCGTCACGGGCCCGGGCGTTTCGACGGCGGACCTGTCGCTGTTCAAGAACAACTACTTCGGTCCGGAAGGCAAGCTCAATGCCCAATTCCGCACGGAGTGGTTCAACGCGTTCAACCATCCTCAATTCGGCATGCCGGGCACCGGCTTCGGCGGCGGGAACTTCGGCCAGATCACTGGAACCAGCGGGAACAACTCCTCCCGCGTGATCCAGATGGCGGTGAAGTTCATCTTCTGACGTCGACACCGGACCTTCCACAATCAGGCTGGAGGCCGCCGGCGCGGTCTCCAGCCACTTCCTTCAGCTGAATTGTCCGGCTCTGCAACAGGTTCCTCCTATGCCGACAACAGTGCTGCCCGCTGACCGTGTGGACCGGATTGCCGTTACTGAGAAGGTCGGCTATGCGGCTGGCGACGTTGCATCCTGCCTGTACTACAACACCTTCAGCCTCTTTCTGATCTATTTCTATACCGACGTCTTTGGGATCGGCCCGGCCGCCGCGGGCACCATGTTGCTGATCACTCGAACCTGGGACAACTTCATCGACCCAGTGATGGGTATGGTTTCGGATCGTACGCGTACGCGCTGGGGCAAGTTCCGGCCGTGGCTGCTCTGGATGTGCCTGCCCTTCTGGATCTCGGGCGTGCTGATGTTCATTACGCCCGACCTCAACCCGACCGGCAAGCTGATCTGGGCTTATGCCACTTATGCCCTGGCGATGCTGGTCTACACGGCGATCAACATTCCTTACGGCGCTCTGCTCGGCGTGCTGACACCGGACACTGAGGAGCGCACGAAATTCTCTTCCTACCGATTTCTGGGCGCGTTTGGAGGCAACCTGATTGTCCAGTGCACGCTGCTCTGGCTCGTCAAAACGCTGGGCCGTGGCAATGAGCGCACGGGTTGGCCGCTGGCGGTGGGCGTCCTCGGTTTCGCCGCGATGTGCCTGTTCCTGTGCACCTTCGCGTCCACGAAGGAGCGCGTGCAGAGCACTCCGGGCGATGAACCCTCCACTGTGCTGCGCGATCTCCGCCAACTGTTAAGCAACCGGCCGTGGCTTGTGCTGGGTGGCGTCAGCATCCTGTGCCTGATCTGGATCTCCATTCGCAACGCCTGCCTGGTCTACTACTTCAAGTACTATGTCGGGCACGAGGAACTGACTTCCACGTTCCTGGTGGTGGGCACGGTGGCAACCCTGGCCGGCGTGTCGCTGACCGCCCCGATCACCAGGATGTTCGGAGGCAAGAAGCGCGCCTACATCAGCCTGAGTGCGATGAATGCCCTGACGATGGTGGCGATGTACTTCGCCGGGCCTAAGGACTTCGCGCTGATGTTCGCATCGCAGATTGCCGGCTCGTTCCTGACCGGCCCGCTCTTCCCGCTGATCTGGGCGATGTATGCCGATACGGCCGATTACGCCGAGTGGAAGTTCGGCCATCGGACCACGGGACTGGTCTTTTCCGCGGGCACGTTCTCGCAGAAAATGGGCTGGACAATTGGAGCAGCCGTCGCCGGATGGCTATTGGCGCTCTACGGCTTCCAGGCCAACCTGGCGCAGAACGCGCGCACGCTGACGGGTATACGCGACATGGTGAGCATTCTCCCCGCGCTGGCCTGCGGCGTGACGGCAGTGGCCTGCCTGCTCTATAACCTGGATTTTAAGTTGGAACGCCGCATTGCGGTGGAACTGACCGAACGCCGCGGCGCTTCGGCCGGCTGATCCCCGCGAGGGACTCTCATGAATGGTATGCATGCGTCCACTGACGAGGTGCAATCCGAGACTGTCGGATGCGTGTCCAATGTAACGTTTCCGTGCGCTGCTCTGGCGGATGCCGCAACCGGCCGGATTCCGGTCTACTATGGTGCGGCGGATTCGCACACGGCGCTCGCATTCTCCCAGGCTGAAGATCTCCTGGATGATCTGAAATCCGACTCGGAGTTTTAAGGACTCAAGCGATGTTATACCGGTCGATGATCACCATGCTGGCGTTTTTGGCCGCAACCTGCGCCGGTGCGCCCGCCGACTACGCGGGTAAGCCGTATGAGGGCAGGCGGCAAGTCCTTCCCGGAAGGTTGGAGTGCGCGCGGTTCGACATAGGCGGTGAAGGCGTTGCCTACCATGACACCGACGCGATCAACCACGGCAGCGGAGAACTGAACCACCAGGCAATCCACTGCGAGGCCGGCGTGCCACCCGAGATCTGTTACTTCCGCGAGAAAGAAGGCGTGGACATCTCGTACGTGAAGAAGATGGCCGACCTGAACCACCCCAACTTCCACACGCCCGACGCGCAACAGCTATACATCGGTTGGGAAGAAGACGGCGAGTGGGTCAACTTCACCGTGGATGTGAAGACGCCGGGCCGGTACCGCATGGTGGCCTTATATTCCAAAGAGCCGAATACTCTGACATTTGACCTGGACGGACGGCCCGCGGCGGCATGCAAGCTGCCCATGGACACAGGCCACTGGCACATTTGGAATAAGGCCGACTGCGGCGAGCTTGCCCTGCCCTCCGCCGGGCTGCACGTGCTGACCATGCACTACAAGAAGGGCAACAACCTGGCTTACTTCGACATCGTGTCCCCGAGTGACGTCGCCAGTGCGCAGTTGTTTAATCTGGTTGACGCCCCGGCCGGTAATCACGGGCGTTCGCCGGAAGACAACGGGCCGCCGAAGACGATTCCCGCCAGCGCACAGGAAGTCTCCTACGAAGGCCGAAGTGTTGTGACCGCGGACGGTTCGGTGTGGCTTGGATATCCGGGCATTGTCACGCGCCTGCACTTCCGCGGTTCGGTGCTGCGGATGCATACCCGCACGACCAGCGACGAAGTCTATCTCGATGTCGGCGTGGACGATGCGACGCCGGTTTTCGTCAAGGCGCCCAAAGGCGACGGCGACGTAGAACTGGCGCGCGGCCTGGCGGAGGGCGAACACCAAGTCGCGATATTCAAAAGGGTGGAAAGCGCTGTCGGCGCACTGAGCGTTGTGTCGTTTACTGTGAACGGCGATTTCCTGGCGCCTGCGCCTTTACCGGAGCGACGCCTGATGTTCCTCGGCGACTCCTTCACCGCTGGCCAGGCTACCACCGTTGAGGATGGGGGATCGATGGACCGCAGCAAAGCCATGCGGCAGAATGCGCGGCTGTGCTACGGACGTCTGCTGGCCGACCGACTGCACGCCCAAGCCCACATTCTTGCCTACGCCGGGCGCGGAGTCGTTCGCGACTGGAAGGGCGTGACCGCCGTGCGTTGCGCTCCGGAATACTACGAGTACGCCCTGCCGGACGAACCCGCAACGCAGTGGAACCCCCGGAACTACGTGCCCGACGCGATAGGAGTCTGCCTCGGCAACAACGACTTCGACGCGGGAGTGCCCGACGAGGCGGCATACGTGGCGTCGTACGCCGAGTTCATCCGCAAGTTGCGGCGCGATGCCCCGGCGGCCCGGATCTTCCTGATCGCGTCCCCGAGCCTCACCGACCCGCCCGGCGGCGTACCGAAGCGCACTGTGCAGCGCGCCTACCTGGACGAGATCGTCCGGCGGTTGAACGATGCTCATGTAACCGCTGTAGCGATCTCCAACTATCCGGGCGTGCCCGGCGACGGGCATCCGAGCGGAACGGCGCATAGGGCGGTCACAGACGAGTTGGAACCGGTTTTCCGCAAGGCGTTGGGTTGGTGATCAAGCGCGCTAACGAATGCGGTCGAGGTCTCTACCGCCCCACGCTCCGTGGTGAAAGGCCGGAAGCGTTATTTACTCGAACCCTTGGTTTCACAAAACGAACATGGCAAACCATCTCACGGTCACCCGGATCACGCTAAGTCTTTTCGGCTTCCTATTTTGCTCGCCCGCTCAAGCGGGACAGGTCCCAAGCCACGACCGCATCAAGACGTTTGTCACCCGGAGAGACGACAAACTTATGCTTGGTGGCAAGGAATTCAGATTCCTTGGCTTGGCCGCGCCAAACATCCAGCAGAATGAGTCGCAGATCCGCGCGGATCGAGCAAATCGCTTCCCTGACGAGTATGAGATCCGCGACATTTTCGGCGGCATAGAGCGGACGGGCGGGCTAGTCACCCGGACCTTCACGCTTTCCATTTCATCGCCCGAAGACAAGGGGATGCCCGTCTACATTTCCGCTCGCCGCGTGTACAACGAAGACGCGTTCCAATGCCTTGACCGGATCATTGCGCTGGCCCATGAGTACGATATTCGGTTGATCATCCCTTTCATTGCATCCCAGTCATTCAACGGCATTCGCGGGGTTGATGAGTTCTCGGCACTGTCTGGCAGGCCGCGAGGCTCGTTCTGGACCGACGACGTCGTCAAGTCCGACTTCCGTCATTTCCTGGATTTCGTAATCAATCGTAAGAACACGGTGAACGGTCTCCTGTACAAGGACGACCCCGCGATCCTCTGCTGGCAATTGGGCAATGAGTTTGGAAGCTACGCGGGCGACCGGGGATTGAAGTACGACGAGTGGAGTCCGCGCATCCTTGCCTGGAGCCGCGAAATGGCGGCATACCTCAAGCAGATTGACCCGAAGCACCTCCTCCTCGAGGCGGGTGGCGCCGATCGGAGCGCCTTGCTGTCCGATCCGAATATCGACCTGATCAGCGATCACCTCTACGAATACTGGAACAGACTCAGCGGCCAACCGACCGATCTTGCGCTGCTCGCGCGTCAATCGCGCGCGGAATGCAAAGGGCGGAAGCCGCTGCTGATTGATGAATTCGGGCTGGCGGCCACGAACAACATCCGTTCGCTCATGGCGACGATCCGGGAAGAGGGAATCTCCGGAGGACTGCTGTGGAGCATCCGCTCCCACCGCCGGGATGGAGGATGGTACTACCACAACGAAGGCGGCACACCGGTCAACTCATTTCACGTGCCCGGTTTCTCGGCGGGCTTCGTCTACGAGGAAACTCGCCTGCTGGACCTTCTGAAGAAGGAAGCTTACGCCATCCGTGGGTTAGCGTCATCGCTGAACCAGAAGCCAACCCCGGCTCCGGTATTGATGCGCAAGGGCGAAGGGTTCAGCTGGCGAGGATCGACCGGCGCAGAGTCCTATACGCTGGAAAGGGCCGAACTGGTTTCGGGCCCCTGGGCCGTGATCGCCGGCGGGCTCGAGGATTCGGTGATTAACGATGTGGCGAAGTTCGAGCCGAGCCCGGAAGCCTCCGATGCCTTGGTGCTCTACTACGACGAAAGCCGGGACGCAGGCAAGACGTACTTTTATAGGATGAAGGGCGTCAACATCGAAGGGGAGACAGACTATTCGAACGTGGTCGAGGTGGTGAACGAATCCAAAGCTCTCGTTGGCGGTTCCGGCAGCAGGCTCTTCGTCTCTTCATTCATGACGATGCACGATCCCTTCTTTGTGGAGTTGAGCGAAGGCATCAAGCGAACTGTTGAAGCACACGGCGACAAGTTGCTCTTTGTGGACGGGCAACACAGCCGGGAAAAGCAGGAGCAAGGCGTAATCGATGCGTTGCAGCAGAATCCTGCGGCGATCCTCCTCGTCCCTGCCACAGACCTGGGCAGCATAGACGGGATTTTGGCCGCTGCGAAAGCGAAGGGCGTTCCAGTCATTCTCGTGGACACGGATATTGATGCCCCCGCCGGCTTAGTCGCGTGCAAGGTTCTGACCGACAACCTGGGCGCGGGACGAATGGCGTGCGACGAACTCGCGCGAGCGAACCCCAACGCGAAGATCGGAGTCCTGACCTTCTCGCTTTCTAAGGTGTGCGTCGATCGGGTAAAGGGCTTCATTGAAGAGATGGCGAAGTACCCCGGAATGACGATCGTCGATACCAAGGAAGGCCACGCGAACAAGGAGGGGGTGCGCGGCGTGATTCGGGAATTCCTCAGCGGCCATCCCGAAATGGATGCCATCTTTGCCATCAACGATGTCAGTGCTATCGAGGCGCTCGATGGAATCGATGCCGCAGGTCGCGGAGGAAGATTCACCGTGCTCGGTGTGGCTGGATCGCGCGAGGGCGTTGCAGCGATCGAGGCGGGCAGAATGCATTCTTCGTGCGCGCAAATGCCGCTTGAGATCGGGCGCGTGGCAGTGGAAAATGCATATGGCCTGCTTGCGGGCAAGTCCGTGGAGAAAGAAGTCCGCGTTCCTGTGAAACTCGTGACCAGGGAGAACGCTGGTCAATTCTCGCACTGAGTCGCGAGCCGGTTCACGCAAGTCACCGCAGCGACTCGGGATCTTCGAGGGCCGGTGTGCGAGCATTGCAATCGCTCCGGCCGGGACTCCAAGCTCAAACTTGAACCACAGAGTTGGTAGGCAAGCCAGAATCAAGCTCCCGTATGGTCCGGAAACCGGATCTGGCCGAATTTGCGACGCATCTACCCGTGTCCCGCGCTCGCGATAATAGGCATTGAGGACGTAAAGAGTTCTCGACGCAATTCGGTCCCTGCTGAACTCCGTGGCCGGATGGACGAA